>NZ_FWDP01000003.1 GCF_900169305.1 Marinilactibacillus piezotolerans
TAAGTTTGAAAAGCTCAATTGTATTGATTGTGAATGAACCTTGTTCATTCGATAGTTGTCTTGATCCATAAAGAATCGAAGACCCCTGCACATTTGGTTGTTTTACTTTGTTCAGTTTTCAAAGATCAATCGCCAACGCTTTAGTATCAAGCGTTTCTGTAAATGCCAACTCGTTGTGTCGACCTCTATAATATTACATCATGTTCGGTCGGTTGTCAACATTTTTTAAAAATTATTTTTTTGTGTACTGTTTAAAAAGCAGTTGTGAGATGAAACATCTCGGCGTGCATTTCGTTATCAGCAACGAGTAATACTTTACCAGTTAGTGATCATCTCGTCAACAGTTTTCTACTACTTTTTTCAATTTATTTAAGCACTTATTCAGAAAAAGCTGATATATCAACTTTTGTCTTCAGTAACCTGCGTCTTCATAAATGAGAAATCGAAGTCTTCTTTTTTTGTAATCAGCAATAGACCATCTCCCAGCGGCAAGAGAGTTGTGTCTAGAGCCGGATGATCCATAACAATTTCCAGAAATGCATTCAGTTTTTTATGGATCTTTCTTCTTCGTCTAGGAATTTCACTATCTTCTTCCAGTATTGTCCCCCCTTGCAAGACGTCATCTACTGCCAGCACACCGTTTTGCTTCAATACGCGCATACATTCAGGAAAGAAATCATAGTATTTCGCTTTTGCACTGTCCATAAATATGAAATCATATTTGGAATCATCTAATTTTTCCAGCCACTCGTTCGCTTGACCTTCCAGCAAGGTTACTTTATCTTCGATTTCCAACGTTTTGAAATTCGCTTTAGCTTTTTCAATCATGGTAGGATTTCGGTCAATCGTAGTGATTTTTCCTTCTTCATCCATATACTCAGCCATTAAGCCGGCAGAGAATCCAATAGCCGTTCCGATTTCCAAAACTTCTTTAGGCTTGATTTGTCCAAATAACCATACGAAGAAAGTAACTGTTTCATGAGGGATAACGGGGACCCTTTTTTCATTCGCTTCTTTTTCAATTTCTCCAAGTGTTCCTTTTAGTTGTTTTTGAGCTGTACGTAAAAAATCTCTGACTTCCTCTGACACAACTGGTCGATCCATCATTTCATTTCTTTTATGCATTTTAGACCCTCGGCTTTCTTATTCAGAATTTCTTATTTATTTTACATGGTTTTTTATATTTTCTAAAGCTTTTATCTGGTATAATAAAAATGTGAAAATAGCGATAATTACATGAGAAGGAGTAAATAAACAATGTTGATCAAACAACTGTCTGTACCAAAAAGCGCTGTGCAAACTATTCCCGAAACAGCAACATTACAAGAATCAATCGATTTATTAGAAAGAACAGGGTATAGATGTGTTCCAGTATTAGACGAAAGCGGGAAAATTTTCCGCGGTAATATCTATAAGATGCATATTTATCGTCATAAAGCTAACGGCGGAGACATGAACTTGCCGGTTACCCACTTATTAAAAAACGCAACGAAGTATATTCACTTGAACTCTTCGTTCTTCAAAGTTTTCTTTATGATCAAAGACTTGCCTTATATTACTGTTCTAGATGAAAACAACCATTTTTACGGCATCTTGACTCACAGTTCTTTAATCGATCTGCTTCAGCAGTCTTGGAGCATTGATCAAGGGAGTTACGTATTGACAGTTGCTTCCCCTGGACAAAAAGGCGACTTAGCAGCGATCACTAAGATCATTAATCGCCATTGTACGATTATGAGCTGTATTACTTTAGACGTCCAAAGAGAAAATATGGTGCGCCGTACAATTATTACTCTGGAGCCGAATATTTCCGAAAGAACATTAGATGATATTTCCAATCAGCTGGAACGTAAAGGGTTTAAGATTATCGGGATTGAAGATCTTCATAACGACTAATCTGATGAGTCCATTTAAAAAGCAGTGCTTCTTCTACTTTTTTGTAGAGAGCACTGCTTTTTTCACGCCAAAAATCAAAAGTTATTTTTCCATTTGTGCATTAAAATTGATTTTGCTGTTTAAGAACATCATAATCGGGATCCCCACTGCCATAGTAACAAATTGGCTGGCAAACAGTAATCCATAACTAACCCAGAACGTTTCTTCTACTGCTCCACTCAACATCAGCATGTAGGCAATAATGAAGGTGAATAGTGAGAACACAACTGTATTGATCAGCATTTTAAGCGGGATCGAAGCAATTTTTCTAGTTAACAGTATCGTAACGATTAGAGAAATGATCGTGTGTCCGCCGCCTAGTATCCAGTCCAGCACTCCATATGGAGACAGCAGGATATTTGCGACAATAACCCCAATACTAAGTCCGTAAGCATATTTGCTGTTGAAGACAACGAAATGATTCAGCATTTCAGATAGTCTAAGCTGTACCACTCCAAACGAAAATGGCGTGACTGCTAAGGTAATCACAACATAAAGAGCTCCTATAATTGCGTTAATTACTAATTGTTTGATTTTCAATTCTTTTCCTCCTAGTTTTTGATAACGTGGGTTGGCGCTTTCGAACCACGGTTGATGCACAACGAGAGTAGTGTATCACGATTCGATCAACTTGCGCAACTTATTTTGCATCACATAACTGTATATCTGTCTACATAAAAAGAGACAGAATCTATTCGCAGATTCTGTCTCTTTCACTAAGTAAATGGGCTAACTGAGTTATATGTGTTTATATTTATTCGATAATCCTACACTGATAGATAGAGCTTCATCAATAGAATTCATAGTATTGGAATTCAAATGAGTTACTTTGTCTCGCAATCGTTGTTTATCGATAGTACGGACTTGTTCCAACAAAACGACAGAATTTTTCTCAAGACCTTGGTCCGAGCCCACTTCTACGTGCGTCGGCATTTTCCCTTTTTGAATTTTTGTCGTAATCGCCGCAACAATTACTGTCGGACTATATTTATTCCCAACGTTGTTCTGAATTACCAAGACAGGCCTCATTCCGCCTTGTTCTGAACCAACGACAGGTGACAGATCCGCATAAAATATATCTCCCCGCTTAACCATAGGCATTTTTCTCCTCAAAGGCACCCTTTGGAGTATGGTCAGTTTCGTCCGAAATCATCTTTCTTTTCATCGCACGTTACGTTCCTTTAGATATGCATGTGCACTTCGCTTTCACAACCATCAAACTCAGAACAGATCTCTAAATTGATGTGTGCCATTTCTGCATATCCCTTCCGCATGGCATCCATTTTATTCATACTTTCTCTAACACAAACCTTTACCATTTCTGCCATCAATTGAGTTTTTTCCATGTTTGTTTCAACACAATATTCGACCAAGTCTTCATAGACTGACTGATCTAATTCAATAATCATTTTCTTGCTGCGCTGTTCTTCCATGACCGTGCCCTCCAAAAGATTATCGCTTATCTACAAACGTCCAACTCCAAACTCATCAATGCAATGTAACGTCTTCAATCCCACTATCAGGTTTGCATTAATTGCGTTTGAACATTTTAGAAATGAATCGTGCAAAGTTTCATCTTATAGATAAGTTTAGCATGAAAAATCTTTTATTAAAACAGGTCATTCAAGTTGATTGTGACGAAAGTATGACCAAAAAACAGAGAACAGATGAAGAATGGATGATCACCCCTCTAAAATCACTTCTCTAAAATCACTTGGGCTGCCGCGATTTGATAAGTATGGGTAATCGAGATCCAGACATTTCCATCAAAAGGTGTTTGGGTGACTTCCGGTTTTCCTGTCGGTCCATTTAGTATCTCAATATCATGAAATCCTAATTTGCCGATTCCAGTGCCCATTGCTTTTGAAAAAGCTTCTTTCGCTGAGAACCTTCCGGCTAAAAATTCATCTTTCCGAGTCCCTTGCAACTTTTCATAAACTTTATGCTCGTTAGGTGTCAAAACTCTAGATGAGAACGTCTCTCTTCTTTCGCAAGCTAGTTTAATCCTTTCGATCTCTACTACATCTAACCCGATTCCTGCAATCACTGGTTTCCCTCATTTTCGTCAGCAAACATTTGCTATTCTCTCAATTCATAATGACTTGATGTTAATATTACCAGAATCATAGGTAAAAGTCATATAATAGAGCACTCTGTTATGAATTCTTAAAATTATGACGATTCTGCGTTTTAATATTACAGTTAAACCCATTTTTAGACCTAAAAAAAAGAGGCCCTTGAAAGGACCTCTTCGGTTTATTGATTAATTGCTGCCTTTTTTACGGTCTTTACGGTAATTGTCACGACGTCCTTTGTTATCACTGCGTCGATTGTTATTCCGTCTGTTGCTGCTTCCGCTGTTGCGGTTGCTTCTGCCGCGATATCCGCCTTTTCCGCCTTTACGCTTGCGGTCTTTAGAAGGAAGAGGTCTCTGCGGTGAGATTTTTACAGGGATTTCTGTCGGGTCTTTGACCATAGATTTCACTAATGCTGCTGCCAAATCTTCCGCTGAGTAGGCACTCAACAATTTTTCAGCGGCATTGTGATAGCGATCCAGACCATTTTCTGCAATCGTTTTTTGAATATCTTCCATTGCAGATTCCAGCTGACTTTCAATTGCTTCGTCGTTGGTAGGTGGACGAAGAGCTGTCATTTCTTGTTTAGTCAGGTTTTCTACTGTACGCAGGTAACCCATTTCCTGAGGCGTTACAAAAGTAACTGAAACTCCTTTTTCTCCAGCACGTCCCGTACGTCCGATACGGTGAACATAACTTTCGGGATCTTGAGGAATATCATAGTTATAAACATGTGTTAAACCAGAAACATCTAACCCACGTGCAGCAACGTCTGTAGCTACAAGGATATCAATATTTCCTTTTTTAAATGAATTCAACACGCTCATACGTTTACTTTGAGAAAGGTCTCCGTGGATCCCTTCAGCTTGATAGCCGCGCATTTCAAGTCCTTTAGCTAGTTCATCTACACGGCGTTTGGTACGACCGAAAATGATGGCTGAATCAGGATTTTGCACATCAATCAAACGAGTTAAAATATCGAATTTTTCATTGTCGCGTGCTTTTGTATAGAACTGCTCAATAGTAGAAGCAGACAATGTTTTCGTTTTGATTTTAACGGTTTCTGGATTTTTCATGAAACGTTCAGCAATACGCTGGATTGGTTTAGGCATTGTAGCTGAGAAAAGAAGCGTTTGACGAGCAGAAGGTACTTCACTGATGATTGTCTCAATATCTTCAATGAATCCCATGTTCAGCATTTCGTCTGCTTCATCTAAAACAAGCGTTTCTACTTGTTCCAGTTTAAGCGTTTTACGTCTGATATGGTCCAGCAAACGACCTGGTGTACCTACGACGATTTGTGCGCCGCCTTTGATTTGCTTGATCTGTCTTCTAATATCTGCTCCACCATAAACACAAGTTACTTTTACTCGTTTATCTCTACTTAAACGGAATAACTCTTCTTGTGTTTGAATCGCTAATTCACGAGTAGGTGCGATGACCAACCCTTGAACATTGTGATTTTTCGGATCGATTTTCTGCAGCATCGGCAAACCGAAAGCAGCTGTTTTTCCTGTACCTGTCTGGGCTTGACCGATAACGTCTTTCCCTTCCAATGCTAATGGAATGGTTTGTCCTTGAATGGGTGTTGTTTCCTCAAATCCCATTCTTTCTACAGATTTCAGTATTTCGGGTGCAATATTTAATTCGCTAAATTTCAAAAATGTATTCCTCCTATTATTTTCCTTGGCTTCTATTTCGTCTGGGGAGCCAAGGAGTCATGCTTGAACGCACAGTAACCTACCTGCAGATTCAGCATCACTTAAAAGAAACGGGTTTTTCTTGTCCCTAAGATCGTTCGACGTTTCTTTTCACATAAAGACCCCAATGTTCGTATCCGAAACGCGCGATGCGACACACCAGGGTTTTAAATCTTCTTGACTCATATTTAATTATTAGATGGCTTGTTCTCACTTTATTGTTTGTCTATAAGAAAAACAAGCGTAAACAATATCGAACCATTGTTCAACAGACATCATAGCACGCATAGTTTTCATTTTCAACTTATATTGACTAGTTTAACAATGAATACGTTTTACCTACCAATTTATTTTTTCAATTCGTTAACAACATTCAAAATACCTGTTCCTAAACTGGATTTCAACAAAACCACATCGTCTGGTTGGATTGTTTTTCTTAAATAATCGATCATCGGCGTTTTATCCCCCGAAAAGTGGCGGATGGTCTCGAGCGTAAAGTCCTCTTTTACGGTTTTGTAAACCACACCCATCTCAGTACCATACAAGATCAGCTGGTCTATCGCTTTTGGATCAATAGCTTCCGCTATACTTTTATGCAACTCTTCAGATAATGCGCCTAATTCCAGGACATCTCCCAATACAACAATCTTTTTACCACTGCTCTCTATACTGGAGAAGTAACGCAAAACAGCTTTCATAGAAGAAGGACTCGCATTATAAGCATCGTTTAAAAGTTGTGCTCCATTAAATCCTTCCAGCCATTCCAAACGATTTTTGGTCAACTGAAAATGAGCCAGTTTTTCTGCACTCTGTTCAATCGAAATATCAAACTCCAATCCAACCAGCAGTGCAGCCAGTGCGTTCTGTACATTATACTCTCCCGGCATCGGCAATGTGATCGTCAACCCGGGGGCTTGGTTTACCGAAAACGATGTCTGGCGCATTTCTGACTGAACATTGAGCGCATACAAATCCTGATCCTCATTTTTCCCAAAAGTCCGTTTTCTTTCACTCGGCAGCTTTTGAGTTCGTTCCGCCAGCAGCGGTTCTTCTCCCGGATAAATCAGCACACCTTCAGGTTTTAAACCATCCGTAATTTCCATTTTCGCATCCGCTATTCCAGCTCTTGAACCGAAAAATTCTATATGCGACTCTCCAATCATCGTGATAACAGCCGCATCCGGCTCTGCCAGCATAGACAAGACATGGATTTCTCCAGCCTCACTCATACCCATTTCCAGCACGACGGCTTCTGTATCTGCCGGCATTTCCAGGATTGTATAAGGCAGTCCGATATGATTATTGAAATTACCAACTGTCTTATGCGTTTTGTATTTCGCTGACAGTACCGCTTCAACCATATCTTTTGTTGTCGTTTTTCCATTACTGCCGGTCACACCGATGATTTTCGGATCCACTTTTTTCAGATACCATTTCGCAAACTGCTGAAAGGCTTTCATTGTATCCTCTACTTGAATAATCGGCAGGTCTTTTGGCGCCTGCTCTATTGGATCACTCCAGAGTGCAGCTGCTGCACCATTCGAAATTGCACTCTCAATATACTCATGACCGTTTCGCTCAGCTACCAGCGGCACAAACAAACTGCCCTCCTGTAAACTTCGCGAGTCAAAAGCCGCCTTTACAACTTCCTTATTTTCATCATCTGCATGATAAAGCACGCCATCCGTAGCTGACGCAATTTCTTTCAGTGTCCATTTCATTCTCTTATTCTCTCCATTGCCTCAAGGAACACCTCTAATCCCGCACTCCTTGTTTGATTTCAATCCGCTTTATTCTCTATCCTTCAATGCCTGCTGCTGTCTAACCTTAAAACGACGCAGTCCCAATTGAATCATTTCCTCAATCAGATCGCCATACGCCAACCCGGTTTTCTCCCACAATCTCGGATACATACTATAATTCGTAAATCCAGGGAATGTATTGACCTCATTGATAAAAATCTCTTCATTTTCAGTTACGAAAAAGTCTACCCGTGTTAATCCATTCCCGTCAATCGCCATAAAGGCTTTAGCTGCATATTCTCTTAACCGTTTTGAAATGTCTTCAGACACATCAGCCGGAATCTGCGGCACCACTTCATTTGATAAATACTTGGACTCATAATCATAGAATTGCTGTTCTTTGACCAACTCTCCCGGGACAGATGTATTGATATCTTCATTCCCCAGCACAGCCACTTCCAGTTCACGTGCTTGGATCCCTTTTTCAATCAAGACTCGACGATCGAATTCAAAAGCTTTATTTACTGCTTCGATCAGCTCTTTTTGTGTAGTTGCCTGAGAGATACCCACGCTGGAGCCCATATTAGCAGGCTTGACGAACATAGGATACGGCAGCACTTGTTCCGCTTCTTGAACAACTGCTTTTAAATCCACTTTCCAGTCTGACTTTTTCACATCTACATAAGGAACGATCGGCAGCCCTGCTTCTTTGAACAATACTTTACTGATAATCTTATCCATTCCCGCTGCGCTCGCTAATACGCCTGCACCAACGTATGGGATATCCAGCACTTCCAGCAGCCCTTGAACCGTTCCATCTTCGCCGTTTGGACCATGCAGGACTGGGAAAACGATGGTATCTTCTTTTGGCAAGTCAGAGAAATGCAGTTCATTTCCATTATCTTCTAACTTCAACTGCTGAGCATCTGTGACTTGATCAGCATCCGTAATATCGCTGCCTTTCAGCCACTTGCCTTCTCGCGTAATATACACTGGTGTCACTTGATAATAATTGTAGTAGATTTCTTTTAAAATAGAGTAGGCTGAAAGAATCGAAATGTCATGTTCAGCACTTTTTCCTCCATAGAGTAAAATGATATTCATCAAAACGCTCCTTTGCCCTATCGCAGTTTTTATCCATTTAATAAAAGGGGTATATTCGATCATTCTGGTCTGTTGTTACAACGATTATTTTAGCAACAAAACCTAGGTTAAACAACTAAAAGTATGTACAGATCTATAAACCAACTTGCCGATCAGCTGTTTTTGGCGTATAAAAAAAGCTCTGGATATCCAGAGCTTTCTTACAATACTGATTATTCGCTGTCTGCCAAACCGTATTTTTTGTTGAAACGGTCGATACGTCCATCTGCTTGCGCAAATTTTTGACGACCAGTGTAGAATGGATGAGAATCAGAAGAAATTTCCACACGAATTAGTGGATATTCATTTCCGTCTTCCCATTCAACTGTTTCATTTGAAGTTTTAGTAGACCCAGTCAAGAATTTGTATCCTGTAGTTGTGTCCATAAATACGACTTGATTATATGTTGGATGGATTTCTTGTTTCATATTCTTTTCACTCCTTGTGCCATGAAATCTCTGCGATTCCATAGTTGTCTTCTATCATAAAAAGTTGAATCACCATGTACCGGCTTATCTGCAGGCATGCTTTCCCACTTTTTAAGTTTGTATGCAACATTAGATATCATAGCATGATTGAACCATTCACGCAATGTTTTTTCATGATATTTTATGACTTTTTGTGACTGGTCAACCTTTCTGCTGCAGGACTTTTTGAACGAACTGTTCGTTTTTCTTATGTCTGCGCAGAGTTTTGATAAACTGGTCTGTATATTCCAGCGAATCATTTCGCATACCGCGACGCAGTTTGTAGACTGCTTCATACTGTTCTTTTGTTAACAGCATATCTTCTTTTCTTGTGCTGGAACGTCTGATATCGATTGCCGGGAAAATCCTGCGTTCTGCCAAGTCTCTGGACAGATGCAGCTCCATATTACCAGTCCCTTTGAATTCTTCATAAATCACGTCATCCATACGGCTTCCCGTATCCACCAGCGCTGTAGCAACGATCGTCAAGCTTCCGCCTTCCTCTACATTACGCGCTGACCCGAAGAATCGTTTAGGACGATACAATGCTGCAGGATCGATTCCGCCGCTCAATGTCCGCCCACTCGGCTGTTCTACCAAGTTATAAGCCCGTGCTAAACGAGTGATGCTATCCATCAGGATGACCACATCTCGTTTATCTTCCACCAGTCTTCTCGCACGTTCCAGTACTAGCTCGCTGACTTTAACGTGATTCTGCGGCTGCTGGTCAAATGTAGAATGGACGACTTCTCCATCAATACTTCTTTCCAGATCTGTCACTTCCTCAGGACGCTCATCAATTAACAGAACGATCAATTCGACCTCTGGATGATTCTGTTTGATACCATTGGCAATTTCTTTCAAGATCGTCGTTTTACCGACTTTTGGAGGTGCGACGATCAACCCGCGCTGACCAAATCCAATGGGCGCAATCAAGTCAACCATTCTAGCAGAAAGATCTTTTGCAGAAGATTCCAGCTGGATGCGTTTTTCTGGATATAGTGGTGTTAGGGCCGGGAAATGCGGTCTTTCTCTGGCTTCTTCCGGATCTTTTCCATTGACTTGGCGGACGTTCATCAGCCCGTAATACCGTTCTCCTGATTTCGGCGGTCTCGCTGTTCCGGTGATTTTATCTCCGTTACGCAATCCAAAACGGGTCATTTGCGAGGCAGAAATGTAGATATCTTCATTACTGTGTGCGTAGTTGATCGGACGCAGAAAGCCAAAATCCTGATTATAGATTTTGTCCAATACGCCGGATACTTGAAAATACCCTTGTTTTTCTTCTTGCACTCGAATCACAGCCAGCGATAATTCTTTTTTATTCATTTGGCTGTAATAGGGTATTTTCAAATTTTTTGCCAGTTCATAGATTTCTTTTAAGGTTTTTTTCTGCAGATCGTCAAACGTTAAAAAGTTTGCCACTTTGTTTCCCCTATTCATTGGTTTCAGTTCGATTTAATCGGTCTCTTCCGCTTCTTCCATGCGGATATCGGCTCCAAGTGCCGTCATTTTCCCAACAATGTCTGCGTATCCGCGCAGAATGTTCTCTACGCCA
Source organism: Marinilactibacillus piezotolerans (assembly GCF_900169305.1). GTDB lineage: Bacteria > Bacillota > Bacilli > Lactobacillales > Carnobacteriaceae_A > Marinilactibacillus > Marinilactibacillus piezotolerans_A. The sequence goes on from NZ_FWDP01000003.1 coordinate 10,621, forward strand.
GTGATTTCTGTCTCGCCATTTGCGATCAGACCGGCGATCACTAGACATGCACCTGCACGTAAATCACTTGCCGCAACTTGTGCGCCATCCAGCTGGTTATTTCCTTCGATCATAATAATATCACTGGTCACTTTTGCTTTTGCACCCATTCGATTTAATTCTGGAATATGTTTAACTCGTTTAGGATAGATCGTATCAATGATGGTTGAATCTCCGTCAGCCAGCATCAGCAGCGGTGTGAATGGCTGCTGCAAGTCGGTTGCAAACCCTGGATACGGCAGCGTTTTGACAGAGATCCCTTTCAGCCGGCCGCTCGGTTTCCGGACACGGACTGAGTCTTCGCCGATTTCCATCGGAACACCCATTTCTTCCAGCTTGGCAATCAGCCCTTCAATATGTTCGACAATGACATTGTTTACCAGCACATCATCTCCAGCCGCTGCAGCCATGATTAAATAGGTTCCGGCCTCAATGCGGTCAGGAATCACAGTATGACGACAGCCATGCAGTTCTTCGACGCCATCAATACGAATGACATCTGTACCAGCACCGCGGATTTTAGCCCCCATATTATTCAGCAGGGTTGCAATATCGATAATCTCCGGTTCACGAGCTGCATTTTCAATAACAGTTCTGCCTTTCGCCTTTACTGCTGCCAGCATCACATTGATCGTAGCGCCAATAGAGACCACATCAAAATAAATACGAGCTGCTTGAAGTCCGGATGGTTCTGTTTTTAAATACATTGCACCTAGTTCATTTTCCACAGAGGCGCCTAAAGCACGGAATCCTTTTAAATGCTGATCGATCGGACGCGGTCCTAAGAAACATCCACCCGGCAGCCCTACAACACCTTGACCATATTTTGTCAGTAATGCACCCATGAAATAATAAGAAGCTCTCAGGCTTTTGATTTTACCGCTCGGCATTGGAATGGAGACCATTTCAGTAGGATCGATCACAAGTGTAGAGCCGTCAAAAGTCGTTTTTACGTTCATGTCAGCTAGAATTTCGATTAAAGAATGGACATCTTGGATATCCGGTACTCCTTCTAATGTAACAGGAGAATTTGCAAGGATTGCTGCGGGAATCAAAGCAACGGCACTATTTTTAGCACCTGATATCGTGACTTCACCGGTCAGTCTTTTTCCGCCGTTGATCAGTAGTTTTTTCATAACTGTCTTCATAGCCTCTTTTCAAAAATTTATCGTTCAGTTAAAAGCCTTTATGGTTTAATCAGACGTTCAGCAGATTTATGCCGTTCTCATTAAAACGGATTCTAGTCGCTGACAGACGATTCCGGCTGCAAACGCCTTGATCATATCGATCGGCAAAAATGTCGTCAGGTTCGTCAGGAAAATGGTCTGCAGGGTAATCGGCGTCTGTAAATATACGTTCATAATGAAATACTGATAACTGATCCCTACTACATAAAGAACCAGGATACCTATAAACATCGTTGAAATTCTATAAAGACTAGAAGTTTTATATTGATACAGTTTACCGACGATCAAACTCACAAAAACAGCTCCTATAATATAACCGAAAGCTGGAGATAAAATACTCTGGAAACCGCCTGAACCGCCAGCAAACACTGGGAAGCCGATTAAACCTAGTAAAATATAGAGCAGGATCGATAACGTCCCTTTAAATGGACCCATCAATGCGGGAATCAGTAAGAAAAAGAAAACTTGCAGTGTTATAGGAACGGGGCCGATCGGAATAACGAATACGGACGCAACGGAGAGCATCGAAGTTAATAACGCGATTTGGACGAGATCTTTGGTTGATAATCTTTTCAAAGGAATCCCCTTTACTTTATTCATAGTTTTAAACACACATAAGTATAAACAATCCAACGATAGAATACAATATTTTAAGAGAGAATGATAGCCCGCTGACATCTCTTCTACATCTGTATGTAAAAAAGACGCCCGGAATAATCCAGACGTCTTTTTTTAGGTTTTAGACTGATTAAGCTTGGTTTGAAGAACCGAATTCTTGCATTTTAGCTTTAGTTGTAGCAATGATGTTTTCTTTACCAGGTCCGATAACTTTACGAGGATCGTAAACTTTTTCGTCATTAGCAAGAACGTCACGCGTACGTTTAGTCCAAACTTGTTGTAATTCAGTATTTACGTTGATTTTAGTGTGTCCGTACTCGATTGCTTGTTTGATTTGGTGAGTTGGAATACCAGAACCACCGTGTAATACTAAAGGTGCGCCAGTTAGTTCAGAAATTTCTTTCATTTCGTCGAATCCAAGTTTTGGTTCGCCAACGTAGTCTCCGTGAACAGATCCAAGAGCAGCAGCTAAAGCGTCGATTTTAGCTTCAGTTACCATACGTTTACATTCTTGAGCGTCTGCATAGTTCACGTTACCGATAACGCCGTCTTCGTTTCCGCCTACAGATCCAACTTCCGCTTCAACAGAAGCACCTTTTGAATGAGCATATTCTACAACTTTTTTAGTTGCTTCAATATTTTCATCAATCGGGAATTTAGAGTTGTCGATCATTACTGAAGAAAATCCGGCATCGATCGCAGCCGTACATGTTTCTAATGAAGAACCGTGGTCCAAGTGTACCGCTACTGGTACAGTGATATCCATAGTTTCCATCAAAGCGTTAACCATAGCTGTAACAACTTTGAATCCGCCCATGTATTTTGCTGCTCCTTCAGAAACACCCAGGATTACTGGAGATTTTTCTTCTTGAGCTGCTTGTAGAATAGCTTGAGTCCATTCTAAGTTGTTGATGTTGAATTGTCCTACGGCATATTTGCCTTCTAGAGCTTTGTTCAACATCTCTGTCATACTTACTAAACGAGTCATGTAATAAGTTCCTCCTTAAAATTTTGCGCACTTTTAAACCGAGGCTTGACTTTCGGTTTCTTTATCATTATAAACAAAATTCACAAATAAAACTAGTCAAATCTGCATAATTAAACGGAATTCAATTATCCATTATCTTCTTCTAATTTTATGAGAGAATTTGCCACTTTCTCATAGAGCTGCCGATTACTGCTCAAGCTGGCTGTTTAACGACTTTTCAACGAACGCCGCAAATAATGGTTGAGGACGATCAGGTCTTGATATAAACTCAGGATGGAACTGGCATCCTACAAAGAATGGGTGATCAGAAACTTCAACAATCTCAACGAGACGATTATCCGGAGATACACCTGAGAAGACTAGTCCACTATTTTCCAGAATCTCACGGTATTCATTGTTAAACTCATAACGGTGTCTGTGACGCTCTTGAACGACTTCTTGATTACCATAAGCCGCTGCTGTAACCGTCCCTTTTTCCAATTTACAAGGATATAGACCCAGTCTTAGCGTTCCGCCCATTTCAACCACATCTTTTTGGTCGGGCATTAAGTCAATGATGTTGTGTTCGATGTCCGGATCAACTTCCGCTGTTCCTGCACCTGCAATTTTCGCTACATTACGCGCATATTCAATAGTTGCCAGCTGCATGCCTAAGCAGATACCGAAATACGGCACTTTATTTTCACGAGCATACTGGATCGCCAATAGTTTTCCTTCAAGCCCTCTAGATCCGAATCCGCCTGGAACCAGAATCCCATCGACATCCTTAAGCTGGCTGACCAGTTCTGAAGGTTCCAGTTTTTCTGCATTGATCCACTTGATGTCGATATCAGAGTCGACTGCATATCCAGCATGTTTCAATGCCTCTACTACAGAAAGATACGCATCGGGTAATTCAACATACTTCCCGACAATGGCAATGCGTGTCATGTGTTTCAAGTTCTGAACTTTTTCTTCCAGTTCTTTCCACTCTGTCATATCCGCTTCTGGAACATCTAGTTTCAAATGATCCACAACGATCTGATCCATATGCTGTTTCTGCAAGTTCAAAGGAATGGTATAGAGTGTATCTACATCCCTTGATTCAATAACGGCTTTTGAATCTACATCAGTAAATAACGCCAATTTGTCTTTTGTATGCTGGTCTAACGGATATTCCGTTCTTACAATCAGCAGGTTAGGCTGAATTCCTAGACTGCGCAATTCTTTTACACTGTGCTGAGTCGGTTTTGTTTTCATTTCTCCCGCTGCTTTCAGGTAAGGAATCAGCGTCGTATGGATATACATAACGTTATCAGATCCAACTTCGCTTTTCATTTGACGAAGCGCTTCAAGGAATGGCAAAGATTCAATATCTCCAACCGTTCCGCCGACTTCTGTAATAATAATATCAGAGTCTGTGGTTTGTGCAGCTCGCATGATTTTCTGCTTGATTTCATTGGTAATATGAGGAATGACTTGAACGGTAGCGCCCAGATAGTCTCCTCGGCGTTCCTTGTTCAAGACTTCTGAATAAACTTTTCCCGTTGTTACGTTTGAATACTGATTCAAATTGATGTCGATGAATCGTTCGTAGTGTCCCAAGTCCAGATCGGTCTCTGCTCCATCATCTGTTACAAATACTTCTCCGTGCTGATAAGGACTCATTGTTCCCGGATCCACATTGATATATGGATCAAATTTCTGGATTGTCACTTTCAAGCCGCGGTTTTTCAGTAAACGACCTAGGGAAGCTGCTGCGATTCCTTTTCCGATCGACGATACTACGCCGCCTGTTACAAAGATATATTTTGTCATTTGTATTCCTCCTGATAGATTGATGTTGGGAAAGTTCAGTGCAGGTACTGCACCTAGAGTATATAGAGACTCTGATTACTGTTCTCTATTCTTTTTCAAGTGTTTCTCCAGGTGCTTGGCTTCTAAAAAAGAGAAAGCTCCCTATTCTATTATAGAATAGGGAGCTTTATATATAGTGTTCCGCTCTGCCCCTTTGAGTTCAGCTGTTTTTTATAAAAAGTACAGCTCAGCCTCTTAGGGTGCCCAATAAATATAATAACCACTTCACTAAGCTTCGTCAAGGTTTATTTTCAATTGAGCTGTCATCTATCAGAGCTTGCTGTTCAAGAAGATTACTCGTCTTCTTCGTCATCTTCCAATACGTCTTCATCGTCTACAACGGTAAGTCCAGCAATATTTTCATCTTCATCGTCGTCACCCAGGTCATCCAGATCCTCTTTATAATCGCCTAGATCTTCCTCATCTTCATCATCGACCATAACACCGTGCTCATCAACATCAACACGCGCACCGTATTCAATCCCGTCGTCTTCATCTTCTTCTTCGTCTTCTGCATCATCGAAGTCTTCAACGTCTACTTCGTCAAAACCTTGACGATTTCTAGGGCGCGGTCTTTCATCTTCTGCATCGTTATCGTGCGTGATTTCTTCATCGATCGAATCGACTGGATACCATCCGCGAAGTCCCCAGCGGTTAGATCCTAAGGAAATAAAGCGGCCGTCAATGTTCAAATCTGTATAAAATTGAACCATTTGTGCCTCTAGTTCTTCGTCACTCAACTCTAAATATTCCGCTACTTGTACAAGCAAGTCATTATAATTTGTAACTTCGCCTGTATTTTCTAAAATAGCGTGTGCTACGTCTACCATTGCAAGTTCTTTTTTCGATTGATCTTCGAATTGTTTCAATTCCAAATCCCACACGACCTTTCTTGTCTTCTCTATATATTGTTTATGATCATTCGGCCGTCATCTATTTTGGATGACGAATGCAGTTGACTAATTGTCAATTACTTGCTGACCGTCTAGTTACGGCATCCAATTTATACTACCTTATCACGTAGTAAAACGCAATCTTATTTGATAAGAACCTAGCAGTTCTTCATCGAAATATAATTCATAATTCACAGAAACTCTTCCTGCAAACGGACGGTCATAGTAGCTGATCTTCAAGTCTTCTGTTTCAATCCGGATCGGCATGATTCCCGCAGGTGTTTTGTACTGGGTTTCCGTCTTTTCTTCACTGTTGAATGTTAACCTTGTCAGGAACTCTCCTCTTCTGATCAAGTTGACCGTTCCATTCGGATTGATTTTAACCGTGACCGGTACATCCGGCTCTCCAGGATGTTTTTCTTCATAACGAATGTAATAACTGTTATTCATATATACAATACGGCCTTTTTCTTCAAATTTATGATGATGGGTTTCTCCATTTTGTACAAACGAAGAATTCATCACAATTTCTGCCGGCATTCCATTTGTTAATTCTTTTGAGGGCACAGTTGAATCTCCTTTCTGTATTTCCGGTTATCTGCACTTCACATACGTGATTCTACAGGTCTTAGTTTATCATAAAATGATAGGGACGTCTCATACTTCCTTTTTATAATGGATGATAGGCAAAAAATCCTATCTTTGTTATACTGAAGATAAGCACTTTTGCTGAACAAATTGAATATGATGAAAGAAGACTCAACATGACTGTATTAAATAACCATTCGGTTCCGGTACATCTGCCTTATTTACTGTATGATTCGGACTCCGTGCCGTATCCTTATACACCTTCAGCACCATTTGCTCTAACAGACGCATTTATTGAATACGCCGGTAAAACCAGCCAAGGTATTCTCCACTTCTGGAAAACAGATCCGCTGGTTATACTGGGGATGATGGACACTAAACTTCCCGCTTTCGACTCAGCACTATCTGTCATCAGACAGTCCGATTATGCATTAGTGGTTCGCAATTCGGGGGGATTAGCTGTAGTCAGTGACCCGGGAATTTTGAATGTCTCCTTGATTTTCCCTGAAGAAGAACAGCGCATGACCATCAACGAAGGATACCAGCGAATGCATGCACTGATTGCTGAATCATTTCAAGAGTATGGTAAAACGATCGATGCAGTTGAGATCCCTGATTCTTATTGTCCCGGTGATTATGATTTGAGTATCGACGGAAAAAAAATCGCGGGTATTTCTCAGCGCCGGATCAAAGGCGGGATTGCCATTATGATTTATTTGAGTGTAAGCGGCAACCAGCTGGAACGCGGACAACTGATTCAAGATTTCTATCAAAAAGGCGATGCGCATGAACAAGACAGATGGCATTTTCCTGATGTTCGCCCCTCTTCCATGACCACTTTAGAAGCTGCATTCGAAACCTCTTTATCTGTTAGACAGGTTAAATACAAGCTTGAACAAACACTTAGAAACTGGGGAGCTGAACTTACAACAGGTACCTACTCAGAAGACATTCATATGGCCTATCAAGCTGGTATGAAAAAAATGAAAAAACGAAATGAAAAACTACTTTAAAGTGGATACTCTTCACGCTTTCTGGCACTATTTACGACCTGAAAACTTGAGAAGAGCATCTTCTAAAAACTGATTGCTGAAAAAAGAAAGGGGCCGCCTGCTTGATCGCAGCAGCATGCTGGAGATTCAATCCTATTTTGACGAGTCATTCGGCAGCGACAGCAGAACTATATGAGTGCAGACAAATTTGAACGAATCGATCGCTTGCCTTTTGAAAAAGTTTTTAAAGATCCTGTGCACGATTATGTACATGTCAGACACAAAATCATTCTAGAGCTGATCGACACAAAAGAATTCCAGCGACTGCGCAGAATCAAGCAATTAGGAACTGCACAATTCACCTTCCACGGCGCAGAACATTCTCGCTTTTCTCATTCCTTGGGCGTGTATGAGATTACACGCAAGATCGTCGATATGTTTGAACGCAATTATCCGAAAGAGTGGGATCTGAGCATGCGTCTAGTCACACTATGTGCTGCGCTTCTGCATGATCTGGGTCACGGACCGTTTTCTCATACCTTTGAAAAAATCTTTGATACCGATCACGAAGCTTTTACCACTGATATTATTCTGACGGAAGGAACAGAAATTCACGAAGTCTTGAGCCGGGTTTCTCCTGACTTCCCGAATCAAGTAGCCAGTGTGATTACAAAAGAACACAAGAATCCACAGGTCGTCCAGCTGATTTCCAGTCAAATTGATGCTGACCGGATGGATTATCTGCAGCGGGATGCCTTTTTTACCGGAGCAACCTATGGCGCTTTCGATTTATCGCGTATTCTTCGTGTCATCCGTCCTTATGATAAAGGGATCGCTTTTCAGTATCAGGGTATGCATGCCGTAGAAGACTATGTGGTCAGCCGTTTTCAAATGTACATGCAAGTTTATTTCCACCCTGCTTCACGCGGAATGGAAGTGACTTTGGACCGCTTGCTCTACCGTGCCAAACAGCTCTATCAGAACGGTGAACTGTATCCTGCATTTCCGCTGCTGGAACCTTTTTTCAAAGAAGACTATACTCTTGATGATTATCTGCGGTTAGACGATGGTGTCATCCAGACAGCTATCAACCTTTGGACAACCAGTGATGATGCCTATCTGAGTGAATTGTCGACCATGTTTTTGAATAGACGACCATTCAAATCCGTCGCCTATCAAAAAGGACAGGATGAACCGATTATCGAAAAACTGCAGGATATCGTTGAAGAATTGAACTATGACAAAGAAATCTTCACGCGCATCAACAGCAGTTCTGACTTGCCGTATGACTATAAGTTGAAAAGCAAAACACCGATCCATCTGATGTACGGAGACGGAACGCTGGTCGAACTCAGCGAAGCCAGCCCAATCGTCCGGTCGCTCAGCGGAAATCTGCATGGTGACCATCGACTGTTTGTCCCGAAAGAATTTCTGGAAGGTACTAAAGAGAATCAGGAAGTCAGTATGTTTCAGGAGTATTATGATGAGTTTCAACGTTACATTAAAAATGACCGGATCAATGATCCGAGTAAAAAACAATAGAAGTGGAGAATAATAATCCTATGAAAAAAGATTTAATCGCCATCGATATGGATGGAACCTTGTTAAACCCGGATCGCAAAGTCACAGATGAAGTGAAAAAAGCAATCCACGAAGCAAAACAAGCTGGAATCAAAATAGTTTTATGTACCGGCCGACCTTACCCAGGTGTTATTTCTTATTTAGATGAGTTGGACCTTAAAAATACTGGTGATTACGTTATCACCTATAACGGTGCACTTGTACAAAAATCTGATACAGAAGAAGTGATTTCTCAGCATACCATGGATCACGAAGATTATCTGATTCTTGAAAAAGCCGCTAGAGAAGCCGGCGTTCATTTCCATGCCATTCGTAATGACGGCATTTATACCCCAAATAAAGATATTGGAAAATATTCTGTTGTGGAATCCTTTATTAATGAAGTCCCGTTGTTTTACAGCCCTGTTGAAGAAATGGATCCTAAAACTCCTTATAATAAAATGATGATGATTGATGAAGAACCGATTTTAGAAGCAGCTATTGCTCAACTGCCAAATGAATTATGGGAAAAGTACACTATCTTACGCAGTGAACCCTACTTTTTAGAATTCTTAAACAAGAAAGCAAACAAGGGGATTGCACTGGAAGATTTAGCGAACAGCTTGGATATTCCGCGTGAACGGGTCATGTCTATCGGCGACAGCGGAAACGATGTGCACATGATCGAATATGCCGGAACAGGCGTTGCAATGGGCAATGCAAAAGATGCCGTCAAAGATGTTGCAGATGCCTTTACCACTTCAAACGCTGAAAACGGTGTAGCAAAAGCGATTCGTGATTTCGCATTATAACTCAGTAAACCAAAACAGCCTTCTATCTGGAGGGCTGTTTTTTTACAGCCGTATTATTTTTCCCATATGATATGGAGTGTTATACTTTCAATAGAATAAAAAAATAAGGAGTGGATTTAAAGATGGCAGATAAACCCGTTTACACTACAACATCAGTCAATACAGGTGCTCGTAATGGAGAAAGTCACACACCAGATCGTTCTTATGAGGTAAAAGTCGATACACCTAAAGATATGGGCGGATCAGGAAACGGTACAAATCCTGAGCAGTTGTTTGCATTAGGATACAGTGCCTGCTACCACGCTGCATTAGATCACTACAAACGAGAAGAAAAAATCACCAACAAATCCCAAGTAACCTTAACGGTTCATTTATTAAAAGACCCAACAGACGGCGGATTCAAGTTGAGTGCAGACATCGAAGTCGGTATCGAAGGCTTAGAAGATGCAAAAGTTAAAGAACTGGCAGATAAAGCACACCACTACTGCCCTTACTCTAAAGCAACGATGGGCAACATCGACGTAAACGTTAGTGCTGTTCCTTATGTAGAAGGTAAATAATCACACGACTAAATGGATAACATGCAAAAATACAGCATCGCCGGATGTATCATCTGGCGATGCTGTATTTTTATGGTAAAAAGTATTGAACTGTATTCAAGCTCTAAGGAGCAAACCCATAATACAATAAGATAAAAGCTGGATGGCCGATGATCAAGACGCCAAATAGTGCAGCTATATAAGTGACCAAGAAACCTACCCTTAATACTGGGAAGTGTTTTTGTTTCAAAATTTTGCGTCCGCCATACCAGGCTAGGATGAGCAGCAATACTATCGCTAATACAAAGTAAGAAACTTCGATAAATCCATAATAGTCAGCATAAGTATCGAATCCCACGTTCGAAGTCGTCATTAAGTACACCGATCTTCTCAACCAGAGAAAAAGAAACCCTCCTTGTAAAACGCCAGAAAAAGCAGTGATACTATAAGCGATCGGTTTCTTTTCTTTCCTCACTGATAAATAGACCAGCCCCACATAAGCAAGCGCCATCAGCATGGCATAAAATGGTTGCATTGAAAGCATATTTTTCTCCTTTTTTCTCAATAAACTGAGTTATTTTAGTCTGCAACCAGCTTAAAGACATAAGTTGCAGTCCCCTCATTCCACTTGCCGACTATTTCGTAAATTATTTCTCCTTGCTCTGGAAGCTTTACTTCTTTAGATTCGCCGGCTATCGTACTATCTTGACTCCAGACTCTCACCGAGTAGGTTTCAGGTTGTTTTTCAAAGTCCAGTACAATACTCGTATCAGCAGTAACCTGGAATGGTTCTTGATCCGAAGTTAATACCGGCGGCACTTCTGCCTCTGCTTCCACACTTGTGCTCCCACTTTCCTTTTCTTCAGACCAACTGTACGTCCCTAAAATCGGTGTTAATTTTTCTTCATTTAGTCGAATGGTCAGGTTCGGCGGTTTAGGCGTCGACTGATTCGCAAAATATTCTACACCATTCATATCACTTTCATCTTCCGAAAGATATACAATAAGAAATGTACCAAGTAAAAACATCCTCATCATTAACGCCAGAAATCGTTTTCCACCTTTCATTTTGCCGTTCTCCCTTCAAAGTAAAAAGTCACGATTTATCTGATTCGGATCTTAGATACTTTTTGTCAAACCATCTAACTAGTATATAAACGACCGTAAACATTACCGTATGAATCAGCGATTGGATAACGCCTTCTAAGCTGAACGGCTCTCGAAAAATTGTAAATATCATATCTATCGCAAATACTAATACAAAATAAACCACTATAATCCATTTGCTTTTCAAGTATAAAATCCTTTCTACTGTTTTTGACTAATTTTGCTTATGTACTGACTAAAAAACTCTATTGCTTTCTCATCTGTGTTGACAAACAATTAAAAATGAAAAAAACATTCACAGCATTTTTGAAATCAAAACATTTACTCTTGCTTTTCAAATATTTTTTTATCCCAAAACTAAAACACTATAAACTCATACCCTTTTAAATACGAAAACCAGCATTTATATTGTTATAATAACACATTGCACTCTACTATAAATCCCTTATTTCACTTCTTTTGAGCAAATATTTTCAGTTGACCATTCGAATATACGTTCGTATAATAATAATTAACCAAACTAACATTCGGCAAGGAGAAAGACAATGGTTCAGCAGATCGATTATACACACGAACCTAGACGGCATATCTTATGTATTGATGTAAAATCTTTTTTTGCATCCGTTGAAGCTGTCGAACGCCACCAGCATCCTCTTGAAGCGTATATTGCTGTTGTCAGCAAACCAGAAAATAACGGCGGTTTAGTGCTGGCCTCTTCCCCTATGGTCAAAAAAACTTATGGAATCAAAACCGGCTCGCGTGTTTTTGATATTCCGCGGCGGTCTAAAATTCAGATTGTAGAACCGCGAATGGCTTTTTACTTAGAAAAGAATATAGAAATCCTGCGTATTTTCAAACGGTTCGTTACTAACGAAGATCTGCTTGTGTACAGTATTGACGAGTCTTTTCTGGATGTTACCCAGTCACGGCAGCTGTTTGGTACAGCAGAAGACATTGCAAAGCAGATTCAATACATAATATGGAAAGAACTGAACTTGGTTGTGACAGTAGGGATAGGAGATAATCCGCTGTTAGCCAAGCTGGCTTTAGATCATGCCGCTAAGCATGATCTAAAGAAAAATTTCATTGCTAACTGGCACTATGAGAATGTTCAAGAGACCGTTTGGCAGATCCATCCGATGGCAGACTTCTGGGGGATCGGCAGTCGTACCGAAGCACGTTTGATGCGTATGGGCATTTCTTCTATTTACGACTTGTCTCAGTTCGATGTGCGGCAGCTGAAGAAAAAAATGGGGGTCATCGGCGAACAGCTCTTTTACCATGCACATGGCATTGATCGAACACGGCTGTCCGAAACCTTTACGCCCCAATCAACTTCTTATAGTAAAAATCAGATTTTGAACAGGGACTATACAAATAAGCACGAAGTCGAAATCGTGATCCGGGAAATGGCTGAAGAAAACGCCATGCGTCTGCGCAGACATTACGTCACGACCAGTACTGTCAAACTGACTCTAGGCTACTCCAAGCATATTGAAGAAAGAGGGTTCAGCCATCAAATGCCGATAGAAGCGACCGATTCTTCAAAAGCACTGGTCAGCGCGCTGCTGCTTTTATTCGAACGCCACTATCTCAACCAGCCAGTACGCGTTGTCAATGTAACATTTGCTCATATCCGTCCGAAACAGTCGCTGCAGTTAAGTCTATTTGAAGAACCGCAGCAGCTGATCGACCGGGAGGCATTGGACCAGACGATCGATCATATCCGCAGAAAATACGGCTACACCTCTCTTCTCCATGCCAGCAGCTTGGTTCAAGGCGGGATGGCACTGCAGCGGGCCAAGCTGCTCGGGGGACACCGTTCAGGAATTCAGAAATAAGTTTACTGTATCTTTAAGCAGCTGATTCCTCTTCTGCTTAGTCAAAAATCCTTCAGTTTGCACAAAAAAGGACCGACACTGTCCGTGGACAATAGTCGGTCTCTTACTTACTGATATTCTTTCAATAAAGACATCATTTTTTAGCTGTAGAAAATTTCTGATAGACATTTTTCAGCTGCGGATTTGTAGCCAAAAACCAGATCGTTACAAAGTGAATCACTGCCGTCAACGCATTTTGCGCTAACCGAATCGGTAAAATCACTCCTAAAGGATTTCCCGTCAAGATCAGAATCCAAATGGTGTTCAGCGTCAAGTTCACAAATATCGTATTGAATGCCACAACAGCTGCAATTCTCCACCAGTGAATGTTTTTCCTATGCAGAAAGAATCCATAAGCCACTCCGCCGATAAAGGCAGATACCGTAAACCCCGGAAAGAATCCGCCGACACCGCCCAGCAGCACAAAAGCTAATAGATCACTAAAGGCTGCAGCAGTCCCTGCAATCAGCGGACCGAATAGGATTCCCAGCAATGCAATGGGTAAAAAGGCAAAGGTAATACGGACAATTGGTGTACTGATGCCCACCCTGCTCAATGCGATATTCATGGCGATCAGGATTCCAATGATGACTATTTCAATAGTTCTGATTTCCCATTTTGATCGTTTTGGTCGGTTACTGTAAAAGTTGTTATTCATTTCGAAGATCTCCTTTAATTTGAACTCACGCACTGCATAGTGATATCTATACAGTTTCCGTCCGCTGCAGTTGGAGCGCAGCAGACCAACGTTCGTCAAAGAGTCCTCGCTAAAAAACGATTAAGCTTTCAAGCGGATGCAGAGAGGAGTCGCAAAACGGGTCGTTTTTTCGTCTGAGGGCAACATCCCATCCACTCAGCACTTAACGCTCATCTCTTACTCTTTTTCGTCTATTTTATACGTGGTTATATCTTTTATTTTGATAGGTGGTGCTGGTCGGCAGAAAGGGTTGCAGAAATGCCTGCTTCTGTCAGTAAAAATTCTACCGGGATATCATGCGGTTCTACTGGGATATCCTCGCTTAGCTGGCACTCGCTGACGATCGATAGTGTCGGTTGGGTAAATCCCTTCAGAAATCGATCGTAGTAACCTCCGCCAAACCCTATTCTATACCCTTTTTTGGTAAATACAACCCCTGGAACAATCATAAGGTCTATCTTTTTATCGTCGACTTTCTTCGTCTTTTCCGGAATGGGTTCATTGAGTCCAAAGTACCCTTCTCCCACTTGATCGAAGTGGTCGATCTGATAGAAATGAAGCGCTCGGGAAGCATGGATGGATTTGGGAACACTGACACTTTTCCCTTCCTTCCAAGCTCTTTGAATAATGGGCGCCGTATTCCATTCAAACCCTCTGGATAAAGTTACTCCTATACTTTGAGCCGTCTGCCATAATTCAGAAGCAAATAGTATTTTGTAGAATTGTTCCTCTTTGGCTGACTTTTCTGCCGGGGACAATTGCCGTAATGAAGCAATGATTTTTTTCCGAAGTTTTTCTTTTTCCATTCAGTACGCCTTCCTTTATGATGCTTTTGTCATTTTCCACGCCGCTTTGACCACTTGTTCCGCCAGCACCGCAGTAGTGATAGTGCCGATTCCTCCAGGAACTGGTGTGATCGCTGCAGCTTTCTCAGCTACTGCATCATATTGTACATCTCCACAGGTCTTCCCGTCGACTTGTCCGTAGCCTACGTCAATCACGACTGCGCCTTCTCTGACATGCTCAGGAGACACTAAATGAGGCGCCCCAGTGGCAGAAATAACGATATCCGCCTGTCTTGTATACTGCGTTAAGTCTTTTGTTTTAATGTGGCAATTGGCAACCGTTGCTTCTGCATTTAATAATAAAATGGACAGCGGTTTTCCGACAACTGGACTGCTGCCGATGACACAGACATCTGATCCTGCCAATTCGATTTCATAATAGGCAAGCAGCTCCATTACTGCCTTTGGTGTACTCGGCCACAAACCAGTCTGATCGTTTTCAACTAATTTCCCTAAATTACTGGGTGTCAATCCATCAATATCTTTGTCTGGGCTGATCCGCAATGCAACTTCATTTCTGGATAATGATTCAGGCAGCGGCTGCATCACTAGAATACCATGTGTATCTGCATTTTCGTTCAAATCATCGATCGCGGATAAAATATGTTCTGAAGGAGCATCTTCAGGAAAAACAATTGATTCGACTTCTATACCTACTTGATTCATTGCCTTGATGGCAGCTGTTTCGTAAGCAATCGAAGAGGGATCTTCCCCGACACGTACGATCGCTAAAGCTGGTATATGATGAATCAGCTTCAATTCTTCTACTACTTGCTGCGTCTGTTGATTGATCTTATCTGCAACTTCTTTTCCACTTAATACTTTTGTCATCATTGCACTCCTTTTACATCAGAAGGCGGCCACTTCTTATGCATCAGATAATATTTTGAATCTGCATACAGCTGATCTGCGATTTCTTCGCCTTGGACCAGATACACATTCCCAAGTCTTTCCAGCTCGTTTCTAATCGGTTCTTGTTTGATGCCGTTTGTGTTGACCAGTACATTTAAATAGGCCGATTGAAGGGTCGTTTTAGCAAATAAAACACCGACAGCAATATCATTTACAATAGAACCTTTAATATCCAGCTTCGTCAGTTTATCATATAACTCCAAGACTTGAACAGTCGCTTTCATCATTTTCAGCGGCGGCTGTGCAGCACCGTGCAATCCTTTTTCAATTGCTTCTTGACGTTCGGCTTTTTGCTGATCGGTTTCTTTCGGAAGCTTATAGGCTTGAGAAACGGGTTCGAAGGCTAGAGCATCTTCTTCGCTCAACTCTTCAAATGATGTCCGCAAGTTTTCTGCTTTTTTTAAAATCTCTAAAATATTCTCTTTATGTTCAAAATAGGCTTTTTTGTCTTTTTGAATATCAGAAACCATTCGAATCAAAGCAGCGCTCATCGCACCAATTAAAGCTGTGGCGCTTCCGCCTCCTGGGATCCCTTCTTTAGACTGAAGTTGATCCAAGTAGGATGAAATAGATTGATCGGTCATCTTTTTTCTCCTCTGTTATTTAAAATAATCCAGTGATTTTCCCTTCTTCTGTAACATCGACCTGCTCGGCCGCCGGACGTTTAGGCAGCCCTGGCATCCGCATGATGTTTCCTGTCAGAACTACAATGAATCCGGCTCCTGCTGAAATCGATAATTCACGGATATTCACTTCAAACTGTTCAGGTCGTCCCAAAAGACTCGCTTGGTCAGATAAAGAATACTGCGTTTTCGCCATGCAGATCGGCAGCTGACCATATCCTAATTCAGTTAATTTTTTCGCTGTTCGTTTAGCCTTGCTAGTCCATTCTGTTCCAGATCCGCCGTAGACTTTCTGAACAATTTTTTCGATTTTTTCTTCTATTGTATCGCTTAATGCATAAGCGAACGTCAATTGAGATGGCTGGTCGCAGAGGTCAACCACTGCTTGGGCTAATTCAACTCCGCCAGATCCGCCTTCAGCCCATACATTAGACTGAACAACTTGTACACCTTGTTTTTCACAAGCTGCTTTTAAAACGTTCAATTCATTTTCCGTATCTTGAGGAAAGGTGTTGATCGCCACAACCGCATTCAGTCCATAGACCTGCCGAATATTTTCCACGTGTTTCACCAGGTTTGGCAGTCCGGCTTCCAGTGCAGTTGTATTCTCCTCGTTTAAGGCAAGCTTTGAGACACCGCCATGCATTTTCAATGCGCGAATCGTCGCTACAATCACTACAGCATCTGGCTTCAATCCGCCTATCCGGCATTTGATATCTATGAATTTTTCAGCACCCAGATCTGCTCCAAACCCAGCTTCCGTTACCACATAATCAGCATGCGCCAACGCCATTTTAGTAGCCAGCAAGCTGTTGCAGCCATGGGCGATATTGGCGAAGGGTCCGCCGTGCACAAAAGCCGGCGTATGTTCCAGTGTCTGTACTAGATTTGGTTTCAGTGCATCTTTCAGCAGCGCTGTCGCAGCGCCTTCTGCTTTCAAATCTCCAACCGTTACGGGTTCGTTGGCAAAAGTATAGCCTATAAGACAATTTTTCAATTTCTTTTTCATTTCTTCCACTGAATGAGACAAGCATAGTACTGCCATGATCTCTGAGGCAACTGTAATATCAAATCCATCTTCTCTAGGCATGCCGTTTGTATGCCCGCCTATACCGCTGACTAGCGACCGGAGTTGGCGATCATTCATGTCCATAGCCCGTCTCCATGTAATTCGACGAGGATCAAGTCCTAATTCATTGCCTTGATAAATATGATTATCGATCATGGCAGCAATCAAGTTATTGGCTGCTCCAATAGCGTGCATATCTCCAGTGAAGTGCAGATTCAGATCTTCCATAGGCACCACTTGAGCGTATCCTCCGCCTGCTGCGCCGCCTTTCATTCCAAATACAGGACCAAGTGAGGGTTCTCTTAAGGCGATGGCCGTTTTCTTGCCGATTTTCTGCAAGGCATCACCTAGTCCTACAGAGGTCGTCGTTTTTCCCTCACCAGCCGGCGTAGGGTTAATAGCGGTCACTAAAATCAATTTCCCGCTTTTTTTCTGTTCTATGTCTTGATTGGATAGTGTAACTTTTGCTTTATATCTACCGTATAGTTCTAAGTGATTCTGTGTCATTTCCAGTTTGTCTGCAATCTCCTCGATTGGCAGCATACTGGATGCTTGTGCGATTTCAATATCTGTTTTCATTAGGTTCCTCCAATTAACGAACGATATAGCAGTCATTTTCGATTCAAACCTATCTATTAGCGTAAAAATCCGTAAAGAATTTCTTCTAAACCAGTATATCATATCTATAAACGAACTTTATAACAGTCGCAGTGTTTTCTCTCTATTTTTCCATACTTTCCTGTTTCCGCGTATACAGATCTTTGATTTTTAATTTTATCAATCGACTTTTTTGGAATTATTGCGTAAAATAGGAATAGTTAGTAAAAAAGGAGGACGTATCTTGAAAATACTAGATAGAGCTGCACTAGCGATTCTAATCCTTGGCGGTATCCATTTACTGTTGATCGGACTGATTGGTTTCAACGTAGTGGAATATGTATTCGGCAGCCCAGAAGAATGGGGTACACGAATTACTTACATTGTGATCGGATTGAGTGCTCTATGGTGCTTTAAATACTTTTCGTACACCCCAAGAGGCGGAAGCAGGCTTAGAGACCGCTAGACTGAACTTAAAACTGAAAATGTTTCAAATAAAAAGCCGAGTTACTATGTAATATAATAACTCGCTTTTTTCTTTGCCCTTCATTCAGTTAGCGATTTAATCCATAAACAATTACTCCTGAAATAACTAAGAGAATGCCTGCTATCAGGGCAATCCATCCGCCAATAATATACAAATTCTGGTACAAACGAAAAATTTGATTATCGTCCTTTTTTCGATGCATATTCTGTTCTTTCTTTTTTGGAAATCTCAGCGAGATTCCTCCATAAACCATCAGAATAGCGCCAATAATGATCAATACTTCCATGGTACTTCCTTTCCAACGATTAAATCTGTATGCTTATTTCAAAGTCGGCACTGCTATAATGGCAGATCTTCCCGACCTTTCCCGCGGTAAAGATCACGCCATTCGTAAAACCCGGCATCGAGCCCTCTCAATAGAACTTCTGCAGTTCCGGCATTAGTTGCTAGTGGAATTTCATAAACGTCACTCAAGCGCAGCAGCGCAGAAATATCCGGTTCATGAGGCTGTGAAGTCAGCGGATCACGAAGAAAAATCACCAGATCCATTTTATTATCTGATATGTACGCGCCGATCTGCTGGTCGCCTCCAAGCGGTCCCGATTTAAAACGATGGACATCTAGCCCTGTTTCTTCAATAATTCTTTTGCCGGTCGTTCCAGTCGCAAACAGCGTATGACTTTCAAGGATCGTTTTGTAGGCTGTTGCCAATTTGATCATATCGTCTTTCTTTTTATCATGAGCAATCAATGCAATATTCATCTCTCATCACTCCTTATAAAATCCAGTATTCACGTACCCTGTTTTCTTTATCATACCATATCCCAGTAAACAATTTAGCCTAAATCACTTAATGCAGACACTGACTTTCTCATCATAAGCATTAGATTTGAACCCTGTTTTGAACCGCGGTAAACTGTATATAGAAAATTAAAGGAGGAATTCAATAATGGGTAAAAAAGTTGCAACAGTCATCACCAAATTATTCGAAGATGTAGAATTTACCTCACCAAAAGAAGAACTCGAAAAAGCAGGACATGAAGTTGTCACGATCGGGTTTGAAGCTGGCGAAACCGTTGAAGGTAAAAAAGGCAAAGCTTCCGTTACGATTGATAAAAGTATTGACGACGTTTCTCCAGAAGATTTTGATGCTTTACTCATCCCAGGCGGATTTTCTCCAGATCAGCTCCGTAAAGATGAGCGTTTCTTGAACTTCACTCGTGCATTTGCCGGTGACCAGAAACCGATTTTCTCAATTTGTCATGGACCTCAATTACTGATCAATGCAGAAGTCGTCAAAGGTAAAGACATTACTTCAGTCTCTCAAGTAGCGATTGATCTGAAAAATGCCGGCGCAAATTTCCATGATAAAGAAGTGGTAATTGATGATTCCGGTTTGATTTCAAGCCGTACACCAGATGATTTACCTGCTTTTAACGAAGCTATGGTAAATGCATTACAATAATTACGATTGACTGAGTAAATTATAATGTAGCATACTGAAAACCTTAGTTTATTCTAAGGAAAAACAGACCGTTTATTGCTAAACTATCTATAGTGTAAAAATAAAAAACACTTTTCTTTTCTCCCCCATATATTGAATGAAGTAAAGTACCCCCACTTTATGGAAATTCTTTTGAAAAGAAAATGATTCTATAAAAAGCTGAACTTTCTTTCTCCCCTGATTGAATTGTATATAATGCTTGATATGGAAACACAAAAGACTAGATATGTCTTTATCCCCCATAACCGTCTTTCCTTAGAGGAAAGGCGGTTTTACTTATTGTCAGCTTTTTTAGAATTTGCTGGTTTTTCATGTGTTCATCACAACTTCTTCAAATCTAGGTTCTATACTATAATCATACCCACAACAACCAACTTATTTTTTGATTGACTACTCCTCCAAGTAGTCAATCCATCTCCTTTTTAGCCACCTGCTTCGGCAGGTGGTTTTTTTGCATTTATCGATAAAAAAAAAGTTGCATTTAACGTTACGTACAATTTTGTCTTTTAATTTGTGTGCAGCACTTGCCTTCAACTTCTATAATTCCCTAGACCAAACGCTATTCCACCAACCTTTGTTCTACTATCCTTTTTTTGTCTTATTCCTTTTTCACAAGTCGATATGTCCATAATCGATAGATTTCATTGCAGAATCCTCTTTCGCTCCCTTATAATAAGTCGTGTTTGAATCACTGTTCCTGACGATCGTCAAACACTACTTTAAAAGAAAGAAGTTATTTCTACTATGATTCAATTCCAAAATGTTTCAAAAAAATTCAGCGGTCTAGACGGTCCGGTCAGTGCGCTTGATCAGGTCAGTCTGACGATTGAAGATCATGAATTATTTGGTGTAATCGGTGAAAGCGGCGCAGGAAAGTCGACATTGCTGCGTTTCATTAATGCGTTAGAAAGTCCAGACAGCGGTTCCGTCATTGTTGATGACCGGACAGTTAACCAACTGTCTAAGAAAGCATTGCGTCAGCACCAGAAAGAAATCGGAATGGTTTTTCAGCAGTTTAATTTATTGAGTAACAAAACCGTCCAGCAAAATACAGCGCTGCCTTTGAACCTGCATCGATACGAACATCCTTTATCTGTTGATCAGGTGCTGGAATTTGTAGGGCTGTCTGACAAGAAAAATCAGTACCCTGCTCAGTTGAGCGGCGGTCAAAAACAGCGGGTAGGAATCGCTCGAGCATTGATTTCTCGACCGAAGTTGTTACTTTGCGATGAACCTACTTCAGCATTAGACCAGAATACAACAGAGGAAATCGTAGATGTGTTGAAAAAAGCCCATCAAGAGTTTGGGATGACGATTGTGATTGTTACCCATGAATTGGGAGTCATTAAAGAACTCTGTGACCGAGCAGCGATTATGGAGAACGGAAAAGTTGTCAATATGGTTGAGGTCAAGCGCTCATCAACTGCTAGAAATGTGAAACCTTATCGCGAACGAGCAATGGAGGTGTTGAGCCATGACTGATTTTCTATCCACTTACTTGGAACGGGTCAGTGAATTTGCACCACGTATGATCGAGAGCCTTGGGGAAACCGGGATTATGCTTTCTTTTGCAATGATCGCAGCCATTTTATTAGGTCTGCCCGTAGGAACTCTACTGTTCTTGACGACGCCTGGTCGGCCGATGTCCAATCGCATCTTTAACAGCATGCTCAATATTATTGTCAATATCATTCGCTCCTTCCCGTTCTTGCTGCTCGTCGTCGCCATGCAGCCAGTTATCCGGCAAATCTATGGAAGAGCAACCGGAGACTCTGTAGCGGCATCTTTTCCAATGATCGTCATTGCGATCGCGCTTTATGCTCGCTTTGTTGAACAGTCCCTGCTCGGTGTTCCAAAAGGAATTATCGAAACGGCACAATCAATGGGCGCAACGACCTGGCAATTAATCTGGAAATTTATGTATGTTGAAGCCAGAAGCAGTCTGGTTATCGGGTTCACGACTGCTGTGATCAGTTTTGTTTCTTACTCTACCATTATGGGGGTAGTCGGCGGCGGCGGGATCGGAGATTTTGCCATTCGCTACGGTTATCAACGTTACGAAACAGACATTATGTACACGGCCATTATTTTAATTATCATTCTAGTAGAAATCTTCCAGCGACTGGGATTGAAACTAGCTAAATCAATCGACAAACGGTAACGTTTGATCAAAAGGAGAATTCATTATGTTTAAAAAAAGTTTATTACTTGGAACGACCGCTCTATTGTTAGCTGCTTGCGGAAATGAAGATGCAGCAAACACGGAGTCTGACAGCGCATCTTCAACGGAAGAAGATACTGTGATCAAAGTGGCTTCACACTTGCCCCCAATGACAGATATCGTAGAAATTGCCGGAGATGTTATTGAAGACGGATATTCTGTTGAACTGGTAGAAGTTTCTGACAATATTCAATACAACGAAGCTTTATTAAATGAAGAAGTGGACGCAAACTTTGCACAACACGAGCCATTTATGGAAATGTTCAATGAAGAACGCGACGGTAACTTAGTTGCATTGCAGCCGATCTACAACCCAATCGTTGGATTTTATTCTCCTGTTTATGACTCAATCGAAGAGGTAGAAGACGGTGCTGAAGTAGCGATTCCAAGCGATGCGTCCAACGAAGCTCGTGCGTTAATGATCCTGGACCACTACGAATTGATCACACTAGCTGATGGGGTGGGATTTGAAGCAACAGTTGATGACATTAAAGAAAATCCGCACAACTTAACCTTTACACATGTTGACTTGCTGAATCTGACAGGATCATATGAAGACGGTGTTGAATTAGTCTTCAACTACCCGACTTACATTGAAAGTATTGGTTTAACACCAGACGACGCTTTGATTTTAGAAGATGATGACAAGTATACGTTTGGTATCCAAGTTGTTGCACGCGAAGACAATCAAGACTCTGATGAAATTCAAGCACTCGTAGACGCTTTTACCAGCCAAGAAGTCATGGACTACTTGAACGAACTGGCAGAAAATGGCCACTTAGAACCAGCCTTCGAAGTCAGCGAATAATCTGGATTTAATCGATTTGAAGAAGCTCATCCACTGCCGGATGGGCTTTTTTTAATGATAGTATGTCCCATTGGTGGTTCCGACTGATGTAAAATTTTGTTTTAGGATGCTTCTTATCCTTACTATGTGTCCGACTTCTCCACACCATTCGTACACAATATTGGTCGTAAGAGGGATAGACGGAAATAGGAAATTGAATTCTTCAATACTATTTAAAATAACATCTTTCACTGTGTACCTTTTAAGACAGTTTCGACAGGTACAATACTGTCTTTTAATTTCTAAATTAAATGTATCACACTCAATACAAGATAGACCCTTTTTTAGCGATTGATATTGATAACTCGGCATTTGTTTCTGATAGGGCACATCTTCTTGATGCAATCGCAGAAACTTATTAGCTAAGTAATACTGTTGCTTAGTTAATTGATTACTGTCATCTGACATTTCAGCCAGAAATTTTCCTATTTGCGATGGAAAAATAAATGGATCATCAACTTGTGCTTGATATAGCGTAAAATTAGGGTGAACAAAAATAACATTCGCTTCAATTTTATAATTGCTATTCCAGTCTTGTAATAAAGCTGCGACATTCCTTTTGATTTTGACCAGTTGAATTTTAGGATTAGGAATATCTGTACCCTTCAACGTGGTAAAATCATCAGAATTGAGTATATAACTTCCTTTATAATTTTTGATTTCATTTATATAGATTGTATCTGATGAAATGATTAATGAATCGATTTGAAAAGATACTCCTCTGTTCATAAGCAGCAAATCGTTTAATACAATTATCTCCGCTTCCCTTTGTTCTTTAAGCATCTTGTCAAAGGAAGATTCTCCCTCAAATCCTTTTTCGAGATTTGTCAAAAGCTTTTTATCCGCTTCATTTAGAGTACTTCTTTTATCTAAATAAGTTAAGCCTTTTAACAGCTTAGATTTTTCTCTAATTTTCATGAATTCCATTCTAATCACCTCAATAATAAATTGTTCATTTATCCTTAAACTAATTTATATAATTAGAGAAGTATTTAATTGAGTGTCCCGCATGAATGTGGTGTTTCTTTAAGGTCGTTATATCAAATCCCGGTCTATTTCTAACGATACTTTTCTGTTTTACATTTATCTCGCTGAATTCCATCTCTATTCTTACCGTTATTTCTCTGCTTCCCGTTTATCTCGCTGAATTTCGCCTCTATTCCTAACGTTATTTCTCCGCTTCCCATTTATCTCGCTGAATTCCACCTCTATTCCTAACGTTACTTCTCCGCTTCCTATTTATCTCACTGAATGCTGCTGCTATTCCTAACGTTATTTTTCTTCTTCCCATTTATCTCGCTGAATTCCACCTCTATTCCTAATGTTACTTCTCTGCTTCCTATTTATCTCGCTGAATTCCACTTCTATTCCTAACGTTATTTCCATCTTTTTCATTTATCTCGCTGAATTCCGCCTCTATTCCTAATGTTATTTCCATCTTCTTCATTTATCTCGCTGAATTCCACCTCTATTCCTAATGTTACTTCTCTGCTTCCCATTTATCTCGCTGAATCTCACCCTCACCTCCAAAAACGCCCCCCTCTCTCCAGCCATCAAGCCCGGCAATCATCTCAAACCGTCAATACTCGTCTGCAG
Organism: Marinilactibacillus piezotolerans; assembly: GCF_900169305.1. GTDB lineage: Bacteria > Bacillota > Bacilli > Lactobacillales > Carnobacteriaceae_A > Marinilactibacillus > Marinilactibacillus piezotolerans_A. The sequence continues at coordinate 35,058 of NZ_FWDP01000003.1, forward strand.
ACGAGTATTCCCTTTACAAAACACCCGGAAAATGAAAAAACAGCCGAGCGAGTCGGCTGTTTTGCTTTCCTTATTAAACTTTTTCAAATAGTTGGAGTCAGTTTGTCTTCTTCAAATAGTTTCAACAGGTCTTTTAGGGTCATCTGATCTTTTTCCTGTTGGTTCAGGTCTAGTGTGATTTCACCGTCTTTCATAACGATCAGACGATTTCCGTAAACGAGTGCATCTTCCATTTGATGCGTAATCATCATGCAAGTCAGACGTTGTTCTTTAATCAGCTCATCGGTCAGCTGCATCAGTCGTTTCGACGTTTTAGGATCGAGAGCAGCTGTGTGCTCGTCCAGCAGCAAAAGCTCCGGCCGAGACATCGTTGCCATCAGTAAACTCAGCGATTGTCTCTGCCCACCCGATAATTGACCGGCTGGAGTATCGATATGTCGTTCCAATCCGTTACCAATTGAAGCACACAGCTCTTGGTAACCCGCTTTTTGTTTCTTCAATCCGCGCGGCTTCAGCGTCTTCTTCTTTCCTCTAAGTTGAGCTAAGAAGAGGTTTTCCGCTACAGTCATTCTAGGAGCTGTTCCCATTTTAGGATCTTGAAAAACCCGGGAGATATATCCCGCTCTTTTTTCTTCTTTCCAGTTAGTAATGTTTTTTCCATTCAACTGAACCGTTCCGCCTGTTGTTTCTGTTGAACCGGTAATACTATTGAATAAAGTAGATTTCCCGGCCCCGTTCCCACCCAGAACAGTCACAAACTCACCTTCATTTAAAGTGAAATCTACGCTATCCAGGATTTTATTGTCTTCATCGGCCTGATTGGAAATGATTTTGGTCAATTGTTTCAACTCTAGTAATGCACTCACGCTTTTTCTCCTTTCCCGATCAGCGTTCCTAAGTTCAATGAACGTCTAATCTGCGGAATCATCAAGCAGATTGCTAGAATCACTGAACTGTAGATTCGGATATAGGTTGTATCCAGCCCAAGCTGAATAACGCCAAGCAGCAGCAACTGGTATAAGATACTTCCGATGACGACAGCACCTAAACGTTGTCCAAGTTTCAAATTACCAAATAGAACTTCTCCAATGATCAGTGAAGCCAGTCCTATGACAATGACTCCTGTACCACCATTGACGTCAGCGTACCCTAATTCTTGAGCTACCAGCGAACCGGCCAGCGCAATAATTCCATTTGAAATCATTAGACCTAAAATTTTCATTTTATCTGTATGGATACCAAGGGAACGAGCCATTTCTTCATTATCTCCTGTCGCAATGAAGGCTTGTCCCAGTCGGGTATAAAAGAATCCCAGCAACAATATGATCAATAAGGCCAACACGATCATCCCTGTAAAAACGACATCATAGTAGTCTGGCAGTCCTTGGAAAAAGTAGTAAATACGGTCATGATTCAGCAGACTGAGGTTAGGACGCTGCATGATAAACAGGATGACAGAATGGAGTCCTGTCATAACCAGTATTCCAGCTAAAATAACGGGGACTTTTCCTTTAGTGTATAACAGTCCAGTCACAAGCCCTGCTCCCATACCAGCCAGCACCGCAAGCCCCATTGACAGTATGGGAGAAACGCCCGATACAATTGCAGTAACGGCTACAGCAGAGCCTAAAGGAAATGAGCCTTCTGTTGTAAGATCCGGAAATTTCAGTATTCGGTATGTCAAGTACAATCCAATACCCAGCACAGCCCAAATCAGTCCATCAGCGATCGCTGATATGATCAAGCTTATGAACATGGTTATTCCTCTCCTTCTGCTATCGGTTCTACAATTTTACTATTATCTAAAATGTCTTGAGGTATTGTGATCCCCAAATCATCTACTTTTTGTATATTGATCAGCTGGTCTCCGCCTTTAACGATATAGACTGGATATTCTGCGGGATCTTTTCCATCTAAGACTTCTGCAGCCACTCTTCCGGATTCCACACCCAGTTTAGTTTGGCTGATCCCGATTGTTGCCAGACCACCTTGTGCAATCATATTATCTACAGTAGGGATCAGTGGAATATCATAACGGTCTGCTTCACTGACAACTGTGTTAAAAGCACTAGCAATCGTATTATCTGTCGGAAGATAGATAACATCTACTTCATCTGCCATGGTTGCGACCATCTGTTGAATTTCGTTTGTATTAGAAACTTTGTATGTCGTTGCATTCATCCCTAACGCTTCAACAGCTTTTTGGGCTCTTTCGCCTTCTGCACGAGCATTATCTTCTCCGGAACTGTACAGCAATCCAACTTCTTGTGTTTCAGGTAAAATCTCTTTCAAAAATGTAAGTTGATCCTCTACTGGCGCTTTATTCATTACTCCAGTAATATTTCCACCAGGATTTTCAAGTGAGTCTACTAAACCTGAGCCAACCGGATCTGAGACAGCCCCCATAATGACTGGAATGTCACTAGTTGCATTAGAAAGTGCTTGACTCGCTGGTGTACCAATCCCGATCACCAGATCCGCTCCTCCCTCAACGAGTGATTTAGCCATTGTATTCATTAAATTCTGGTCTCCTTGTGCATTTTGGAACTCGATTTCAACGTCTTCTCCTTCTGCATATCCATTCTCTGCTAGACCTTGAATCGTTCCTTCAGTAATCTGATCAAGTGACGGATGACTTGTTGTCTGCAGAATTCCGATTTGCAGTTTTTCTTCTGTTACCGCTTCGCTTTCGGAAGCTTTACTTGCTGTTTCTGTTTCCCCTGAGCCAAGCATGGGAAGAATAAGTCCTCCTGCTAGTACAAGAAATATCAATGCAACTGTTATAATCAAACCTTTTTTCTTCATTTTAATAATCCCTCTCTATTTTAACTTTTTTAAAATCAATATTATTTTTACGTCATCTGTTTTTACAGTTCCAGTCCCAGTCAGATTTCATCTGAACCAACTCCTTCATTGAATGACGATTTTATCAACGGCTTTTCAGCTGAACAAAAAAAGGCAATTCCCACTTAAGTTTCAGTAGTGGAAATTGCCTTTTCAGTCTAAAAAGCAAAAACCACATAGATATCACAAGATCTATGTGGTCGATTATCTAAAATTTCTAGAGAAATAAGCCCGCATAGATACAAAATTTAGAAAATTTCTAAACGTTGCATCCATGAGAGAGTCTCATATCTACAACGATCTACGCCAGCTTTGCCAGTTCATATTCAATTGTACTGTCTGCTTCGCATCGAAGGTCATGAGCTTTCTCCTTTGTCATCTTTAATGTGATTCTCATATTACCTTGTTCTTTTCAGCTTGTCAACTTAAACTCTAAAATTTATATTGATTTTTTTGTACCACTGAAGAAGTTAAAAAAATCATGGTACACTAGTACAGGAGAGAACAGAAAGGTGTTTGTTATGAAGAAAAAGAAAGTAGCTATTGTCGGAGCAGGCATAGTGGGTGCTTCTGCTGCTTACGTATTAAGTAAAGAACCTGATCTGGACATTACGATTTATGATGAAGGAATCGGTCAAGGGACTTCCGCCGCTGCCGGTATCATCAGCCCCTGGTTATCTAAACGCAGAAACAAAAAATGGTACCGGATGGTCAAAGAAGGGGCTGCATTTTATCCGACCTTTTTAAAAGAAGTAGTTTCAGGACAGGACATTCCGCCTGCAGTTTACCGGAAAGTCGGTACGTTGTTATTTAAAAAAAATCCGAAACACTTAGAGGATTTACTGAAAATCGGGATAAAACGGAGAGAAGCAGCCCCGGAAATCGGCTCGCTCGCTATCTTGTCAGCTGAAGAAATCAGAAGTAAAATCCCACTCTATACAGGGACAGCATCTGCGCTCTGGGCTTCGGGCGGCGCGCGAGTAGATGGTCGAAGTTTAGTCGAACTGCTGCTGGAAAAAGCTGTACAGAATGGTGCCCAGTTGAAAAAAGAACGCGTTGAAGCTCTCGGCATAACGGAAAAAAACTATCGACTTCAGACACAGATAGAAGAAGATACGTATGAAGAAGTTGTTCTCGCTATTGCTGCTTGGCTGCCTTCCTTGCTGGAACCTCTAGGGTACAAGGTAGATATCCGCCCGCAAAAAGGCCAACTGATGGAGCTTCAATTATCTCAGACAGATACGCATAATTGGCCGGTCATTATGCCGGAAGGAGAGACGGATATTATTCCATTTGAAGGTGGTCGCCTGATTGTTGGAGCAACGCATGAAAACGATCAAGGATTTGATCTGGAGATCGATGAAGTAATGCTGCAGGAAATGTTGGCTGAAACAGCTGATCTTTTTTCTCATCAGTTAAAAACAGAATCGATCAGCGCCTATCGATCTGGAACCCGTGCCTATACGTCAGATTTTGCGCCTTTCTTCGGACATGTTCCAGGGATGACGGGTGTTTATGCTGCCAGCGGTCTGGGCTCAACCGGCCTCACTGCCGGACCTCTCGTTGGACATGAACTAGCCCAACTGGTTATGAAAAAACCGACAGTATTACCTCTAGAAGATTATCCAATCGAACGATATATAACAGCTGAATGTTGATGACATCCACAAAAAGGGATCGACCACTGCATTGTGATCAATCCCTTTTTTGTCTATATAGACTATTCTATTATGATTTATTTTCTTCTTCCATTCTTGGTTGCTGAGTTAGAGACAGTCCATACATTCCGATACTGAATGCCAACCACATCATCCCTACAGAATATCCCCCAATAATATCAGATGGATAGTGAACGCCCAAGTAAACCCGGCTGATACCAATTAAAGCAATTAAGGATCCAAATAAAAGAATGAAAATCAGGTAAGTTCTTTTCCGCTTCGCTAAACGGATGATTAAAAACAGCAAAGCCCCATAAACAATTATAGATCCCATGGCATGTCCGCTCGGGAACGAGTAGCCGCCTTGTTCAATTAAATGATTGATGACATCTGGCCGCTGCCTTCTGAAAACAGCTTTCAATATCTGATTCAAAATTCCTGCACCTACAATAACTGTCATTGCGTACCAAACTGCTAACCAGATCTGTTTGAACTTAATGATAATTGCCGTACAGACAATGACCGTCACAATCGCAACAAACCAGCCATCGCCCAGTCTTGTAATGACCACAAATACTTGCGTCAACAGGTTTTCTCTTTCATCTCGGACCTCTCTGCCAATCAAATCATCTACGGTTCCGATAATCCCCCATTCAAAGTAACTGGCGATCGCCAAAAGCAAGAACGGGATAATCATAATCAGCCCTAGATAAAACATCGTCTTCGGTTTCCAGAATCCTCTTCTGTATTTATTCAGTTTTTCCAATAGATTTACCCTCCATAAAGCATCCACGCTGCGCTATCCGCTTTCATCTTTTCTTCTGTAAACCCCATTGTCTAATGATTTTGAGTTTTTTTCAAGTATCTTACATTTTATTAAAAACTTCTTTGACTTATGGAGCTGCATTAGGTAAAGTAGTCAAGGGAATCTGAAACACTCCCCTTTTGGACTTTTTTGAATAGGAATGCACGGTCTCTTTTTCAAAAAGGAAAAATAAAAAGTATGACTACTACTAAAGAGGAGTTTAACGTTATATGAAAGTTTTTGATTATGAAGATATTCAGTTGATCCCTGCTAAAGCGGTCGTTTCAAGCCGTTCTGAATGCGACACAACAGTAGAATTAGGTGGACGCCGATTCATGCTGCCTGTTGTACCGGCGAACATGCAGACCGTTGTTGATGAAGAACTCTCTATCTGGTTGGCAAAAAATGAGTACTTCTATGTTATGCACCGTTTTGACGAAGCAGCTCGTGCTGATTTCATCAAGAATATGCATGACCAGGGCTTATTTGCTTCTATCAGTTTAGGTGTAAAAAAAGAAGAATATGATTTCGTTAAAGAACTTGCTGAAAACAATCTTGTACCTGAATACGCAACTATTGATGTTGCACATGGTCACTCTCAAATGGTCATTGATATGATTGCTCACGTTAAGAAATATTTACCGGAAACATTTTTGATTGCCGGAAATGTTGGAACACCTGAAGCGGTTCGTGAATTAGAAAATGCTGGAGCAGACGCTACAAAAGTCGGAATTGGACCCGGTAAAGTTTGTACTACTAAACTGAAAACCGGATTCGGTACAGGCGGATGGCAGCTCGCAGCTGTTTCTCACTGTTCTAAAGCAGCCCGCAAACCGATTATTGCAGATGGCGGGGTCCGTACTCACGGAGATATCGCAAAATCTATGCGCTTTGGCGCGACGATGGTTATGATCGGATCACTATTTGCCGGTCACGATCAATCACCCGGTAAAATGGTTGAAGTCAATGGCCGTCCTTATAAAGAGTATTTCGGTAGTGCTTCTGCTCATCAAAAAGGTGAAAGAAGAAATGTTGAAGGTAAAAAAATGTTGACACCTTATAAAGGTGATATTGCTGACACTTTACTTGAAATGAAGCAAGATTTGCAGTCTTCTATATCTTATTCAGGTGGAGATGATATTGAAGCCTTAAGAAAAGTAGACTATGTTATCGTTAAAAACTCTATCATGAATGGTGAAAATTATAATGCCAGCGGAATCGACGTTCCAGACAGTTTCGCAACTTCATCTAATTTCCAACCATAGAATCTAAAATCAATCACTTACAGTCCACTAGACCGTAAGTGATTTTTTATTACCCTTTTTTATTGATTTCAACATTGATCAGCAGTATAACACTTACCACAGCCTCCATCAGCACACTGACTGATATACGTATATTCGGGAGCGCTTGTTTTGTTTAGTAAGTTGTTTAATCAACTCGCCACTGCATGACGTATTCTGTCTCGCTGGTTTCTTTTTCTATCTGTTCTTTAACAATTTTAAATCCTAAATTGATATAAAACCCTATAGCTGCTTGGTTTTTCTTGTATACTGCTAGCGTTAAGAGACTATTCTCTTGCTTAACCGTATTTAACAATTGTCTTCCTATCCCTTGTGCTCTGTTTTCTCTTTTCACAAAAAGCCCGGCAATATATCCCTCAACCAGTCCCAAAAATGCTGTCACATTGTCTTTTTCATAATAAACGTATAACTCAGCTTCTTCGATGGCTTCATTTACTGCGTTGTACTGTTCTTCCCAATAAAATAGACTTATAAAAGGATGAGCTTCTATATTGGACTCCAGCCAGATGGATAAAATTTCGTCTAGTTCTCTGCGTGAAAGCTGACTGCCTTTCTGCACTTTTTTTATCATGATATTCTTCCCTATTCTTTATAGTTTATATTCAATTTTTATTGGTAAACTACTTTAAATTCTTCAAAAATCACACGATGGTCCTCAGAAAAGTCATTTTCCGATTCTTTCCTATAATCCATTATACGGTTTATTTTAACAAATTCATGGTCTTATTTTTACAAAAAAATGATCTCTCCTCAAATTTAAGAAGAAATCATTTTTTCTAATTTGTTTAGCGGCTTTTCATCAGCAGCTTAATGGCTTGTTGGATTCGTTCGTCTTCTGTAAAGTCTTCGTTTTCGTTTTTGTTATTTTGAATACAGTCTAATAAATTCTCCGCTACAATCAAGCCGATAGCACGGTCCAGACTGGATCTCACAGCTGTTAACTGTGTGACGATCTCAGCGCAGTCCTTCTCATCATCGATCATGTTCAGTACACCTTCCAACTGACCTTTTGACCGCTTGAGCCGATTTACAATCTTGGCATTATATTCCATTAAACCTTGTCTCCCTTCCAAGCAGAGATTCCTCCTAAAATATTTACTGTATCAATTCCTTCAGCTGAAAGACGTTGGCAAGCCATGGCAGAACGCCCGCCAGAATGACACATGACATAATATGGAGTATTTTTATCTAATTGGTTTACGTATTCATCCAGTTTACTTAATGGAATATGTTGTGCTCCCTCTACATGTCCTGTTTCCCATTCATCCAATTCTCTGACATCTATCAATGTGACGTTCTCATTGTTCCATTTATGTTCAAATTCACTCATAGAGATAGATTTATACATTAATTTTCAATCCTTTCTGGTTTAACCATGGAGTAAAGTGCAAATGCCCCATCAAGATTTTTTACATCATACCCGTGTTGCTTCAATATTCTTTCTGCTACGTAACTGCGTAGTCCGCTGTGGCAACTGACGATGAGTGGCTGTTTTTCAGGAAGTTCAGACAGTCGATCTCTTAAACTGTCTAAAGGAATATGCACAGCGTTCTTCATGCGGCCGTTAGCTTTTAGTTCTGACTCACTTCGAACATCCAGCAGCACATGCCCAGCCTGCTGTTTTTCTTCTAATTCATGCCATTGGATCGATTCACTGATACCTTCCAGTATGTTTAATGCAGCATATCCTGCCATATTTACAGGGTCTTTTGCTGAACCAAATGGCGGTGCATAAGTGAATTCCAATTCAGGCAGATCTTTAACTGTCATTTCTGCTTTGATAGCTGTTGCAAGAATATCGATACGCTTATCTATTCCGTCTGTACCAACTGCCTGAGCACCATAGAGTTTTCCGGTTTGCGGATTGAATATCAATTTCAGCAAGATCGTTCCGGCATTCGGGTAGTACCCTGCATGACTTTTCCCTTGTATGTGGACCACATCAAACAACTCTCCTGCCTGTCTCAGCTGGAATTCATTCAATCCTGTTGAAGCCGCAACTTGATCGAACACACGCACGATTGCCGTTCCAATACTTCCTTTGTTTTGACGAGAGATTCCGCTGATTACATCTGAGACTTGCCGGCCTTGTCTGTTTGCTGGCGATGCCAGCGAAATCATTGCATCCTGCTGATTGATCTGCTGCTTGACAACAACTGCATCTCCGACAGCATAGATATCTTTTTGACTGGTTTCATATCTTTCGTCAACAATAATGCCGCCGCGAATGCCTGTCTCGATACCCGCCGTTTCCGCAACACTTGTGTTTGGTTTTACTCCAACAGACAACAATGTCAAATCACTATTCAATTCTTCTCCATTTTCCAGAATGATCGTTTTTCCGTTGTTCTCAAAAGAAAATGCAGCCAGTTCTGTATATACTTTTACCCCATTGTCTTTTAATTCTTTGGTGATATATGCAGCCATCTCTTCATCAAGCGTCGGCAAAACATGTGGCGCTTTCTCGACGATCGTTACATCCATTCCACGGTGCGCAAGACTTTCAGCCATTTCCAGTCCAATAAATCCCGCCCCGATGACGACAGCCGATTTAGGATGTTTCTTTTCAATAAATTCTGATATAGCATCTACATCCGGAACTGATCTCAGCGCAAAGATATTTTCTGCTTCATCCAGTCCATTGATTGGCGGAATAAGCGGGCTGGCCCCTGGAGACAAAATCAATTTATCATAAGATAAGTTGTATTCTTCTGCTTCAGCTTTGACTGTCACTTCTTTTGTTTCTGCATTGATCGAAACAGCTTCACTGTTCGGTCTAACATCCAGATTGAATCTCGCTTTCAGACTTTCAGGCGTTTGAACAAGGAGCTTGCTGCGTTCCTCAATTTCACCTGCCACGTAATAAGGCAGTCCGCAGTTTGCAAAAGATACATACGGCCCTTTTTCTAAAATAATAATTTCTGCGTCTTCATTTAATCTTCTTAAACGAGTCGCTGCAGACATCCCTCCGGCAACTCCTCCGATTATTACAACTTTCACTACATTTTACCTCCCCGTACTGAGCCTTTCCACGCCATCATTCCGCCACGGACATTAACAACATCGACTCCATTTTTCATCAATATTTTTGCTGCTTTTTTGCTGCGCATCCCTGATTGACAGATGACATATACTTTACCCCTTGGGGTATAGTTCTCTACTCTGCTAAGCGGGATATTATTTGCCCCGGGAATATGCCCTCCTCTAAACTCTTGCGGTTCTCTTACATCAATTAGTTGAGGCTGATCAGCCATGATTTTTTCTAGATTTGCTGCAGATATAGATGGGGTTCTTTTAAATAACATATTCATTCACCTATTTGTCTGACTCTGTCATTTTTTCTTGCAGATACCCTTTTAAAACCTCTTTAGGATGGAACCCGACGATTTTTTCTACCGGCTTCCCGTCTTTGTAAAGCACCATAGTCGGTATACTCATAATGCCCAGCTGCCCCGGCGTAACTTGATTTTCATCTATATTCAGTTTAGCGATCTTAATATCTGAGCCGAGCTCTTCCTCTAATTCTTCCAAAACAGGTCCAAGCATTTTGCAGGGTCCGCACCAAGGAGCCCAAAAATCGACTAACGTAAGCCCTTCTTGCACTTCTTTCATTAAGCTTGAATCGGTTACTTTAACTGTCATCTTAGTTTTCCTCTCTATTTTGATTTCATTTTAAAACAAGCTTTGTTCATACATATCCGCTGCTAGCTGAAACTTCTCACGCAAGTCATCCATGACTATAAAGCGAGCTTCACGGATCATTTCTTTACCTTCAATAAACAATAGTAATGCCGGTACAGTGAATACTGTAAATTCTCCTGCAACTTCCGGTACTTCATCTGCACTCACTTGAAGAGTGCGGATTGTCGGAAAATCTTCAAGCATTTCTTCTACTTGAGGTCTGACTACATGGCAGACTCCGCAATTTTCTCTGGATATATACAAGAAAGCAAGCGGATTTGAAGCAATAAAAGTTCTGATTTCCTCAATTGTTTGTGCTTTAGGAAAAGTTGTCATATTTACCCTTCTTTCCATTATTTATTAACTTACAATAAATAAGTTCATAAATACAATATACCCATATGGGTATTATTTGTAAAGACTTTTTACTGTATTTTTCAGATTTCTTCAGATTTCTTGCATATAGAGATTCGGTATAGCCTCTATATAGCATTAAATTGTTAGAAAGCTGGATCAGCACCTACTTTTTTAATTAAGAAATGTTGTTAAGTGTTTTAACTGACTTGCGGCGCTTTTATTCTATTGTTTCATTCATTTCATGTTCAAATAGGCCAATTCGACAGGACTATTTTATAAATCCAAGCTCGCCGGCTGCTTATCCTGCATTCATTGGAGACGAATAAAACCGCGGAGACAATCGTAAGTTGATTGCCTCCGCGGTTTATTATTTACTGGATCTGTTTGTTCCAATCTCCTATTATAATCTCATTCAAAATGATTTCTCGGAACCCTTACAAGCTATAAATACCAAGCTATTTCCTTTTCATTTCGTAGATAATAAAGATCAAATAATATACGATGATTAGAAAAAGCAAGATAAAGAGAGTATAAAACGGCACATCGAATCCTAAATATAGAATCAAAAACAGTATCAGGGAAAACAACGGATACCATACAAGTGTTTTAGGATCAAAATCGGGCTGCGGCATAACCATCTACCCCTACGCAGTAAAGTTTAAGTACATTAAAATTCGATTTACGGTTTCTTCTATGTTGATGTTTTCGATAATAAGATCTGTTCCAGCGGGCGGAACTAACTCATCCTGCTCTTTACTGTGTTGAATTCTCTCCGCAATCTTTTCTTCGCTGTCTCCCCTGTTGCGCATTCGTTCGATCATGGTTTCGGTGGAAATATGAATATACACTACCACCGTTTCATCAGGAAAAAACTTTTTCATAGCTTCCGCTCCATTGCGATCCAGAGAGACATGAACCACATCATGTTCTCTCAATGCATCGCTGACAACCGACTTAGTCAATCCATATACTTTATGATTGTACAAAGTCTGTTCGATAAAATCTTCCGGATTCAATTCTTCAACTGCTCTGAAATGGTAATCTACTCCATCCTGTTCGCCAGATCTAGGTGCTCGCGTCGTCGTGGTCACGAGCTTTGGGATGCCTTTTCTAGTCAAAGCCTCTCCAATAGTCGTTTTTCCGCTGCCGCTTGGTCCTACCATAACAATAATGCACTTGTCTCTCATAAATTCTCTCCTCAGAATGGACTTAGGATCAATGGATCAGCCACCCAGTGTGACATCCGTTTCTTGGTACCAGTTCAAGGCATCATACAAATGCTGATCCTTATAGTCAGGCCAAAATTCATCAATCACATAAATATCTGAATAAACAGATTGAATAGGTAAAAATCCGCTCAATCTGCGGCGTCCGCCCCATCTTAAGACCATATCCATACGCGATACATCTTTAGACGCGATATGATCAATGATATTACCAGAATCAATAGCTGCTTCATGATTCAGAGCATAATTCAGATCCCAGTTCCAACCATAATTGACTAGAAAATTCACTTTCATTTTTCCTTCGCCAAAACGTGTCCGTTTCATAGCATATGGCAGCAGTTCTTTTGGAAAAACTTTTGAATCCGTATTTCCAAGCACCATTAGATCCGCATCTCTTTTTTTCAGTTCATTGACAGAGTCTACGCATGCTTTTTGAAAAGCTTTTGTTTGCAAGGATGGGCGTTTGACATTATCCATTGTAAAACCGTAAAAAGTCATTTCTTCTACGCCTAATTTTAAACAAGCTTCATAAAGATCTAACCCAGGTCCGATCCCGTGATTATACCCATCTTTCTTTTGCAGTCCCTTACCTACTGCCCACCGGCGATTCCCGTCCGGGATTACCCCAATGTGTTTTGGCATGCGTTTAAATGTTTTCATTCTGCTCGTACGTCTCCTTATACTATATTTCCTATCATTTCTATATACATACAACCTCATACTCTATAATACCGTTTTTCAGTCTCTGTATTCAACTCGCACGAATAAAAAAATTCCTTTTCCATATTTCATAGGTTAGGGGAGTTAAACATCTATATTTTTTTGTAACTAAATGGTATAATTAAACAAAAGAAATCGCTATCATTTAGTAATCATTTATTATCGAAAGGTCAGGATGCAAACATGTGAGCTAGGAAAGGTCATTACCGCTTTATTGCAGTTGAATCATCATAAGGCTTCCCGCTATCTTTCTTATCGCTAGGTTCTCGAAAGTCATATCCTGCTCTTTACAATAGAAGTCAGTCACTTGAACAGTTACCCATCCGAACTTTTTTCGATCGAGGAGGATCTGATATGTTTAAAAACGAACGCAACAAGCGTATCTTCCATATCTTCAGCAATATCTTTTTTGCGTTTATCTGGTCATGGATGCTCTACGTTCAATACCAAACTGTTTACTACACTCCGTTTGAAGCCGGCTTCCAGCAAGTCTATATGGTGGTGTTATGGAGCTTCATTGTCATTGCGCTTGGACGAGCTGTATTTCATTACGTTAAACTGCGCACCTACAATGATGCAAAAAAACACATGAATAGACACTCAAAATTCGGCTAATCACCCTTATATATCGCAGCCGTTCCTTATTGCTACAGGAACGGCTGCTTTTTGTATGTCTGTTCACCCTGACTTCAGTACCCTTTGCCATCATACTGTTCTGTAATGCGCTTAAACTGCCCCCGCAAGTCATCCATCACGACAAAACGCACTTCTCGAAACCACTCTTTTCCATCTACATACATCAACAGTGCCGGCGCAGTAAAAACTGTATATTCACCAGCTGCTTCTGGAACTTCATCTACGCTGATTTGAAGTGAAGCAATCATCGGAAAGTCTTCCAACATCTCTTCCACTCGCGGTTTTACTGCTTGGCAAACACTGCAGCTTTCACGAGATATATACAGAAATGCCAAAGGATGTGCATCAATAAACGACTGGACATCTTTAAGAGAGTGGGCACCCTTAAATTCCTTCATGTAACGCCTTCTTCCTAATGGTAATCATTTAACTTTAGCATTCGAAAAAACTTACTGAGTATCAGCTCCTAAATTATAACTCTATAGATATATTTAGTAAGCACTTATGACGTTAAACCGCTTACTAAAAAATAAAATCGTTTATAATTTCTTAGATAAATTCCGAACATTTTTGAAATTTAAGGCGATTTCAGAAGCTTATATTCTACTATTCTTTTATAATTTGCTATAATATTTTTAATGTTAAGAGTACTCCATACTTTTAACAGATTCACATATTGATTGGAGGACACTACATGACAACAACGTTTAAAATTAAAGAACTTAAAAGATACTTAAGAAATCATCAGCCAGTAGATACAAAACAACTGTTGCAATTTTACCGATCCTTCGATTTTTCTCTTAGTTTCAGTACTTTAAGATGGCGTATCCACGAGTTGAAAAAGCGCGAAATCATATACAGTCCGAAGAGAGGGCAGTATGCTTTGCGGGAAAAAGAAGCTTTCCCTCAGTATGAAACCCCTGAAATGAAAGATCTGGCCAGACTGATACAAGTAAACTACCCTGAAGTGAAGTTTTCTATTTTTACAACTGAGTGGTTGACTCGCTTTTCAGATTATACATATCCTTATCATAATTTAGTTGTGGATGTAGAAGGTCAGTCACTGAATAATGTCTTCCAATTAATTAAGCAGCATCATTCAAACGTCTTTTTATCTCCAGATGAAACCAAGTATCGCTACTATCTTTCACCGGATCAAGAAAACATTATTGTAAATCGTTTACATGTTGATGCGCCGCTGAATAATATAGATAGTCACTATTATGTCCCGAAATTTGAAAAACTGATTGTTGACCTAATGATCAATTCACCAATTATTTTAATGATCAGTAAACATGAAATGAAACAAATCCTTACACGTGCTCAAGAGAAGCATCACATAAATTTTTCAACCTTGCGTCGATATGCAAAAAAACGGTATCTGGGCAAACATCCAAAGGACTTCGGTTTATTGAACCACTCATTTATCTCTTGAAGAAAGCCTCGTATGTCAACATTGACATACGAGGCTTTCTCAAGTTTATTTACGCATTAATCAGTGATGCACTGACCGCTTTTCCTTCTGCCAGAAAAGCTTCTTTATTATCCTCAGGAACCATTGACCCGCCTGTTGCCCATGCAATATGTGTTGCTTGTGCTAACTTATTTTTCAAGTTCTTTGATTTTAAATAAGCTTGCCCTTCCGCTGTTTCCAGTAACTTATGAGGACCTGCCAGCCCCGCTACTGCTGCCGGTTCTAAAAAGATTTCTTCTCTATCGTAAAGGTTCCATAATAATCTTTTAAATGTGTCATCCTGTAAGCTGTACCCTGCGCTAAAATAGCTGTGCATCAGCTTCGCTACCAGTCCAGATGTTCTTGGAACTGCCAAGCCATCCGCAACTGTCAATCCACCTAACCCAATTTCTTCTACAGAAATTTCATCATACAGTTTGGATTCCAGCCCCAGCAGCATGCTCGGCATCTTGGTCGGCTCTGCAAAAAAGCAGTGGACATGATCTCCAAATGCTTGCTTCAACCCAAATGTTATCCCGCTTGGTGATCCGCCGATTCCGCAAGGTAAATAGACAAACAAAGGATGGTTTTCATCTACAGTAATATTCTGTCCTGCCAACTGACGCTTCATACGATAGCCGCCGACAGTATAGCCTAGGAATAATTCTTCAGAGTGCTCATCATCCACAAAATAACTGTCTGGATTTGCATTTGATTCTGCTCTGCCTTGTTCGACAGCTTTTGAGAAGTTGGTTTTATGTTCAATCACTTTTACGCCTTTGGACCGCAGATAATCTTTTTTCCATTGTTTGGCTTCAACAGACATATGCACCGTCACGTTGAATCCTAACTTGCTGCCCATTGTTCCTACGCTGATCCCTAAGTTGCCGGTTGTTCCCACAGCAAGGTGGTGTTGAGAGAAAAAGTTTTTGAAAGCATCGCTGGCAAAGATGGCATAGTCTTCATCAATGCTTTTCAGCAGTCCTTTTTCAAGCGCAATCGTTTCTGCATGCTTCAGCACCTCATAAATTGCACCTCTGGCTTTTATCGTTCCAGATATAGGAAGCGTATCATCTCTCTTCAACCACAATTTCCCGTTTAATTGCATTTCGCTGACGTCATTCAACCAGCTTTTCATAGAAGAAATCTCTCTTAATTCTGACTCAATGATGCCGCTGGTTTCTTCAGTCTCTGGAAAAGCGACTCGGATGTAGGCAGCGAATCGCTGTAATCTCGCCTCTGCGTCTTCAATATCTTTTAAAGAATATTTTGTCTGACGGTTCGCAGTCTCTGTTTCAGTATAAGCAGGGTTCATCCAGAACACTTCTTTACCTGAGGCGATTTCTTTAATCATCTGGCTCTGTTCTGTAAACTCTCCTGCAAATTCCTCTGTCATTTTAGTCAATCCTTTCATATTTCAGATTTCTGTCTGTTTATTTTAAGTAGTCACTGACTCTCGGTGCACTTTTGCATCTCGTTTATTGTAGCACACTATTCATTTTGCAAAAGGGATAATTTATTTTCCATCATAAGATTCTCATATTCTTTATATAATTCTGTCAAATCCTCTTTTCACCTTACAAAACTTTGCTGTACCAGCGGAAAATAGACTCGTTGGAAAATATACAAATTTTCCTGTTTGTTTTCTATTTGTTCTCCATCTGTTTTCTATCGATTTTTCAGAATAGAATCGTTATACTAAGCATGATGAGTTTTTAGAAGAGAGGGACCGCAGTGGAAAATTATCCAGTTGCCGATATTTTAGATGTCTGTGTTGAGGCAGGAAGAGTCATGCTTGAAAACGGGGCTGAGACTTACCGAGTTGAAGATACACTTTACCGAATTGCCAAGAGTTACGGGCTGACGTATATTAATGTTTTTGTTGTACCTACTGCATTAATCATAACGGTTCAGGGAAAAGACAAACAAGATCATACAGAGCTTCTGAGAATGACAGACCGACAAACGAATTTAGAGAAAGTATCAAAGGTAAATGATCTTTCCAGACAATTAACGGAAACCATTCTGTCGCCTGATGAAGTAAAGGAGCTGCTGCAAGCTATTAAAGAAACGCCCAGGAACTTCAATCAGAGGCAGCGAAACCTTGCTATAGCATGCGCCTGTGGCTGTTTTCCGCTGTTATTCGGAGGAACCTATAATGATATGCTGCCTTCTTTCATTGCCGGCGGCCTAGGACATCTATTGTTTGATATCGTCAACCGCTGGACGAATGTGAGCTTTTTTGCCGAAATGGTCGCATCCTTTTTTATTGGATTATGTGCGGTTTTTTTCATATCGTTAGGCATTGGGAACAATGTTAATACCGTTATCATCGGCAGTGTAATGTGTCTTGTACCGGGAATGGCCATCACCAATAGTTTCCGGGATCTCATGGCAGGTCATTTACTTGCTGGAGTAGCCGTTGTCGCAAAAGCGCTGCTGACGGCTGGTGCAATCGGTATCGGTATTGCATTAGTATTGACCTTTTTGTAAGGTTCTATTTATCCATCTGAAAGAACTGCTGAATTCAAACAAGGAGTCTTGTCTATGTTACTAGAATATATAACCTATTTCCTGGCTGCTTTTATTGCTACGATCGGTTTTGGCATTTTGTATAATGTGCCGACTAGAACTATCTTTGCTTCCAGTATTGCTGGCGCAGCCGGCTGGGTCATCTATTATTATTTGTCTTTTGAATTGAAGCTGGATTATTTTGTCGGTGCCGGCGTCGCAGCTTTTACCGTAGCCAACTGCAGTCAGTGGTTCGCCCGCTACTATCGGATGCCTGTGATCGTCTTCGCCATCCCCGGTATCATCCCGCTTGTTCCAGGAGGCTCTGCTTATAACATGATGCGGGCATTTATCGAAGGAAATTCTAATCTAGCCTTTATGTTCGCTACGGAAACCTTTCTAGTTTCCGGCGCAATTGCTCTAGGCCTATCTGTCAACAGTGGTTTGCTGCAAGTGTTGTCTTCAAAAACACTGAACCGAAGAGGCAAGCGCTATTTGCCCTGATTTATCATTCAAAAAACCCTCTTTCCCGATATCGATCGAGTAAAGAGGGTTTTTTTATACTTAAATATAAAGTGCAGGATCGACAAATCTTCCATTCTTGCGAACTTCAAAGTGAAGATGGACACCCGTTGACAAACCGGTCGTACCCATTACAGCAATTCTTTGTCCTTGAGAAACGCTCTGTCCTGCAGTGACACTGACGCCAGGCTGCAGATGCGCATAAAGGGTTTCAAATCCATTCCCATGATTGATTTTAATATAAAACCCATAACTGCTGCTGTAGCTGGAAATCGTCACTGTACCGCTGGCAGCTGCTAGAATCGCTCCTTTACCGGCAATATCGATACCGTTGTGCATTTTACGTTCTCCCGTAACCGGGTGACTTCTCATTCCGAATCCAGAAGAAATATAACCGCTGGCCGGACGTATGAATGTTGCTGACGGTGATTCAGGTTTGACGGTTTCTTCCTCAGGCTCTTCTTCTGCCGGCTGTTCTTTTACTGGATCTGGTGCAAGTTCCGAATCAGTATCAGGGACTGCCGGTTCTTCAACTGGCTGTTCATTCGGCTGATTTTCTGATACTGACTCTTCTGCTTCGTCAATCTGATTGTCAGAGCTGCTAGGTTTCACTTCATTCTCTACTGCTTTTTCTGCAGCTGCAGCTTCTTCTGCCGCATTCCTTGCTAATGCTTCCTGTTCGCGTTGTTCAGCGGCTTCTTTCTCTGCAGTCAATTGAGCAATACGTTCTTGTTCAGCCTGCTGCTCTGCTAGAATCCGATCTTTTTCTGTTTCAATCTGACTTTCTACGGTCTCAGATTCTTTAGCTAAGAGATACTGTTCCTGTACAAAAGCTTCTTTTTCTGCAGCGGTCATTTGGTACAGATCAGCTACATGAGCAATCTGGCTATCCAACTCTTCCTGTTGTGCAGCCATTTCTCCCCTAGTACTTTCCATTTTTATTAATAATTCTGTTACAGCTTCTTTTTCAAATTGCATTTGAGCTTCAGCTTTGATAATTGCCTTCTGATCGCGTATTTGATCTTCAACGATTTGCTGATTGGCTTTCACAAGTTGGCTGACAACACCTAGACGGCTCATGACTTCTGCAAAATCTTCAGCAGCAAGTATAGTATGTATAATGTTAGAGGCGTTCCACTCTGTTTGTGTAGCTCTCGCTTGTGTTTCCAATTTATGATTTCGTTTTTCAATGGCTAGGTTCAGTTCATCTATTTCGCTTTGCAGCATAACAATTTCGGCATTTGTTTCTTCTAAGCGCAAACTTTGCTTTTCGAGCCCGCTAATCAGCTTGTCTAATTCCAGCTGAAGCGATTGAATCTGAGACTCTAGCGCTGCTCGCTCACTATCTAACGCTTTTAATTCACTTTCTTGTTGTTCAATATCGTCTTCTACCTCATGCGAACGATCTTCTATCTTTTCCTGTTCTTCCTGTAATTCATTTAGTGTGTCTTCAGCGTGAACGGGCTGGATCCGGCTTGTGCCGACACTAGATAAGAGAAGCGTTGTCATGGAGGCAGCTAACCATCTTTTTCTCAAATGGATTCCCCCAATACCAGATATTCTATTTTTTAAATCGGTTTACTTATATTGAGTATAATAGACTGCTATTAGAATGGGAAACAGATTGAGCCGATTTCTTTATTACAGTTTCGTTACTTGAATAAGTTCACACAAAGCTTTTATTTACAATTCTTCTGCTTTGCTTTGTCTCCTATATCTTTTCGGTAGATTAACTGCTGTTTATCGTTTTGATTCAGCCAATCATAAATGAGCGATTGTGCTGCTTCGATGGTTTCTCCTGCTGCGGCTGCCAAGTAGATTCTTCCGCCATTTGAAACGAGCTGCTGATTCCTTTCAGTTACTCCAGCAAAGAAAAGTTCTACCGACTCTGAAGCGGTTAAGTCTAATGGGATTTCTTTTTCATAAGCTTCTGGATAACCTTTTGCTGCTACTACTACCCCAAGGTCTATCCCTTCCTGTTTCCACTTCAATTCCGGCTCCTTCCCTTCCAACACTGACGTAATGACCTCAGCCAAATCAGACTCAAGACGATTCAGTACTACTTGTGTTTCCGGGTCTCCAAAGCGCGCATTGAACTCTATCGTTTTTGGTCCTTCATCCGTTGCAATGATCCCAGCATACAAAATACCTTTAAATGGTGCACCCTTTGCACTCATCCCTTTTGCTGCAGGCACAAGGATTTTTTCAATTGCTGCATCAACTGTTGCTTCCGGAATATGCCGCACCGGAGCATAAGCCCCCATCCCGCCTGTATTAGGCCCTTTGTCCTGCTCCAGCAGTCGCTTGTGGTCTTGAGAAATCGGCATAGGATAAATCTGGTCTCCGTTGACAAAGGCCATTAGTGAAAATTCTTCTCCAATCAAGCATTCTTCAATGACCACGCTTGCTGAAGAATCTCCAAACTTATTATCTTGCATCATTTCTTTTAGAGCTGTTTGGGCTTCTGCAGCGGTTTCTGCCACCACTACCCCTTTTCCGGCAGCTAGTCCGTCGGCTTTGATTACAATCGGCGCCCCCTGTTCAGCAAGATAGGCTTTGGCGGTCTCATAATCGGTAAACGTCTGATAGTCAGCTGTCGGAATCCTTTGCTGGGTCATCAGTTGTTTTGCAAAACGTTTTGACGCTTCAATTTGTGTTGCGGCTTGCGAAGGACCAAAAACTTTTAACCCTTCCGCTTCAAATGCATCTGCCAGACCATTAAAAAGCGGGACTTCTGGTCCTATAATCGTCCAAGCCACTTTATGGTTTTTAGCAAATTCAATTAGGCTTTTATGATCATCTTGCTCAATCGCTGCAGTTTCAATACCATCTCTTTTCATACCAGGATTTCCCGGAAGACAGTAAACAGAGTGGACTTTGGGACTTTTTTTCAGTTTTTTTGCGATGGCATGCTCGCGTCCGCCGCTGCCGATAACCAGAAGCTTCATTTTTATTCCTCTTTTCGTTTTTTCTGTTAAAAAACGAAAGAGAAGGCACCCTCTCTTTCGTTCATCTGACTTTCTTAATGTCTGAAGTGACGCGTAGCCGTTGTCACCATGGCAATGCCGTATTCATTGGCTTTATCGATCGAGTCTTGGTCTTTGATGCTTCCGCCTGGTTGAATAATGGCTTTGATGCCATGTTTTGCTGCATACTCCACACTGTCGTTCATTGGGAAAAAGGCATCGCTGGCCAGAACGGCACCTTCTGCCAGTTCCCCAGCTTGCTCAATGGCAATCTTCACTGCACCGACACGGTTCATCTGCCCAGCTCCGATGCCTAAAGTACGATTTGTATTTCCAACTACAATAGCATTACTTTTAACGTGTTTCACAACTTTCCAGTTCAGCTCTAGGGCTTTTAATTGCTCTGGTGTTGGTTCCGTCTCTGTCACGACTTTCCATTCCGGTTTATCTGTTTCTGCTATCCAGTCCTGGTCTTGGATCAATAAACCGCCTAAAACAGAAACAAATTCTTTTCCTGCTGATGCAGCTTCTGAAAAATCCAGCTTCAACAGGCGAATATTTTTCTTAGAACTTAATTTTTCAAAAGCGGCTTCTGTAAACGCTGGTGCAATAACGATTTCCAGGAAAATCTTATGCAGTTTTTCAGCCAATTCAAGTGTGACTTCACGGTTCAAGACAACAATTCCGCCAAAGATCGAGATGCTGTCCGCTTCATACGCACGGTCAAAGGCTTCTTCGATCGTATCTCCGATTCCGATTCCGCATGGATTCATATGTTTCACTGCCACAGCAGCCGGTTCGTCGAATTCACGTGCCATTCGAATCGCAGCATCCGCATCCTTGATATTATTATAAGATAATGCTTTTCCGTGTAATTGTTCAGCTTTTGCAATTGAGAACGGACCTGCCATTGGGTCTTCGTAAAATACAGCTGATTGATGACTGTTTTCACCGTAGCGCAATGTCTGTTTTTTATTGTACGTCAGAGTAACTGATTCTCTGTCTTCTTCGCCAGATCGTTCTGTCAGGTAGTCTGCAATGAGCGCATCATATCGGGCTGTATGACGAAACACTTTTGCTGCTAATGTTTTTCTGGTTTCCAGACTGGTTTGACCATCTGCTTTCAATTCATCAATGACTTTGCTGTAATCATCAGCATCTACAACGACTGTGACCGCAGCAAAATTCTTCGCTGCACTGCGCAGCATACTCGGTCCGCCGATATCGATCTGTTCAATCGCTTCTTCAGGTGTAACGCCTGTCTTGGAGATCGTTTCTTTAAATGGATAAAGATTTACGCATACAAAGTCGATCGGTGTAATGCCGTGCTCTTCCATCGCATCCATGTGACTGTTCAATTCTCTGCGTCCAAGTAATCCTCCATGAATAAGCGGATGCAGCGTTTTTACCCTGCCATCCATCATTTCAGGAAAACCCGTTACCGCTTCAATTGAAATGGTTGAAATACCGGCTTTTTCTAATACGCTTTTTGTTCCGCCAGTAGAAATAATTTCAATTTCCTGCTCCGATAATGCTTTCGCAAAATCTACAATACCTGTCTTGTCTGATACACTGATCAGTGCTCGCTTCATGTTCTAACCTGCTCCTTTTTCAGCTTTTCAATATAAAACTCAATAACTCTAGGATACATCATATGCTCTAGAGTATGTATCTTTTCTTCAAGAGTTTCCAGCGTGTCTGTTGATTCAACGGTTATTTTTTCTTGAGCAAGGATAGGTCCGGTATCAATCCCTTGATCAACCAAGTGCACGGTGACGCCTGTTTCCGCCGCGCCATCCTTATAGGCGTCTGCAATCCCTTGTCTCCCTGGATAAAGCGGCAGCAAAGAAGGATGAATATTCAAGATGCGGTTCGGATAAGCTTGAAGCAAGGTTTGTCCTATGATGCGCATATATCCGGCTAGTACAATCAGGTCGATGTTTTCCTGGTTTAATTGAATCAGTATCTCTTCCTCGTACGCTGCTTTATCTGGAAACTGTTCCGGCTTCAGCATAACAAATGGAATGCTGAACTGTTTTGCCCGTTCTATAACGTAAGCATCTGGTTTATCGCATATTAAAAGGCCGATTTCCGCATCCAGTTCCCCTGCTTTTCCGGCTTGGACAATCGCTTCAAAGTTTGTGCCGCTGCCCGAAGCAAAGACTGCCATTCTGAAACGGTTCTGATTATCCAAATACGATCGCCTCATTCTGTTCAATGCTTTTTTCGATAACTTCCCCTATAACCGTTCCTTGTTCTCCCGTTCGTTCCAGTTTATTTAACACTTGTTCAGTCAGCTCTGGAGAGACCGCCAAGACCATTCCAATCCCCATATTGAAAATCTCATACATTTCTTTTGAATTCAGATTTCCTTCTTTTTCCAGCAAATTGAAAATCTCCGGTACTTTCCAAGTCCCTTTTTTGATTTCTGCTGTCAGTCCTTCTGGAAGCATTCGAGGCAGATTTTCCACAAATCCCCCGCCTGTAATGTGTGAGATACCATGAATCAACTGTTCTCTGATTAACGGCAGCACTGAAGAAACATAAATTTTAGTCGGTTCCAGCAATACTTCTCCTAACGTCTTGCCGTTCTGTTCATCAAATCGTGTATCTAATGTATACCCGTTCTGTTCAAAAAACACTTTTCTGACTAAAGAATACCCGTTTGAGTGGATTCCGCTAGAAGGCAGACCAATCAGTACATCTCCGGGTTTTACTTTGTCGGCCGTTAACAGTTCAGTCTTTTCAGCCACGCCTACACAAAATCCTGCAAGATCATACTCTTGTTCTCCATACATGTCCGGCATCTCAGCAGTTTCTCCCCCGATCAACGCTGCACCAGCTTGTACACAACCATCAGAGACTCCGGAAACAATTTGTTCCATTCTTTCTGGAACCGTCTTGCCTGCTGCAATATAATCCAGAAAATACAGCGGTTCTGCTCCCTGAGCCAAAATGTCATTCACACACATTGCGACACAATCAATTCCGATCGTGTCGTGTTTGTCTTGTTGAATAGCCAGCAATAACTTGGTCCCTACTCCATCTGTTCCAGAAACCAGTACAGGTTCTTTTACCTTTATACTGGATAAATCAAATGCGCCGCCAAATCCGCCCAACGCCCCCATCACTCCCAGGCGCTCTGTTCGTTTCGCATGTTTCTTGATTCGTTCAACTGTTTCGTAACCAGCTTCTACATCTACTCCAGCATTGGTATACGCATTTCCCATTTAAATGGACCTCCTGATTGCTTTTTTGATAAAAGTTACTATTACGCCATCATCGGATTTCGTTCATTGATTTTTTCCAGTGTATTTAAATAGTCCGTTTCATAATCAAATAACGGGGTTGGATAATCCCCTGTAAAATACGCCATACAAAGTCCATTATGAGGAGCATCAAATTTCAATCCGATGGAATCCACTGTTCCCTCAATGCTTAAAAAGGACAGACTGTCTGCCCCGATGGCTTCTCTGATTTCTTCAACTGAATGATCCGCTGCAATCAGTTCTTTTTGGTTTTGAATATCAATTCCGTAAAAACAGGGATACTTAAGTGGCGGCGAAGAGATTCGGACATGAACTTCCGCTGCTCCGGCGTCTTTCAGTAATTGTACGATCCGTTTGCTGGTCGTGCCGCGTACGATCGAATCATCTACCATGATCACTTTTTTCCCGGCAACTACCCCTCTGACGGCAGAAAGTTTCATCCGCACCCCTTGTTCGCGGAGTTCTTGCGTCGGTTGAATAAATGTTCTAGCCACATACTGATTTTTGACCAGTCCCATCTCATAAGGGATACCGCTCTCTTCTGCATACCCGCTTGCTGCGGATAATGAAGAATTGGGAACCCCGATCACCATGTCGGCTTCGATCGGTGCTTCTTTCGCTAGGGTTCTGCCCATATTTTTTCTAGCCGTATGCACGTTAACTCCGGCAATATTAGAATCAGGTCTGGCAAAGTAGATGTATTCCATAGAACAGATCTGCATCAGTGTGTCTTCTGTGTACGTGTCGATCGTGTAGCCTTCGTCGTTTATGATGACGATTTCTCCTGGCTGTACGGAGCGGACAAAGGTTGCCCCGACAACATCAAGCGCACATGTTTCGCTGGCCAATACGTAAGCCCCGTTCTCCATCTGTCCGATTGACAAGGGACGAAATCCGTTTGGGTCGAGTGCACCAATCATTGCATCCGGCGTCATCATCAAATAAGCAAAGGCACCTTTGATCGCATTCAGACTTTCTTTGATTCTTTCCATTAGCGTGGCTCTTTTGCTTCTGCGAATCAAGTGCATCAAGACTTCAGTGTCTGAGTTAGAGTGAAAAATAGCGCCCTCTTTTTCTAATCCCCTTCTTAAAGTCGAGGCATTGATGAGATTGCCATTATGCGCCAGTGCAATTTCTTCATCATGGAATTTAAACAAAAACGGCTGGATATTTAAAATGCTGTTGCTGCCGGCTGTGCTGTAGCGTACGTGTCCGATCGCTGCTTCTCCAGTCAATCGTTCAATCTCTCTTTCATCTTTAAACACCTCTGAAAGCAGCCCTAAATCGCGGTGGCCTTTCAAGCGCCCCTGATGATTGGCAACAATTCCAGCACCTTCCTGCCCTCTGTGCTGAAGACTGTGCAGACCGAAGTAAGTCAATCTCGCTGCATCCGGATGACCCCAGACGCCAAAAACGCCGCATTCTTCATTTAAGCTTTTGATTTCAGCAACCAAGGAATGGCCTCCTCCCAAATTGTTTTCAGTTCATTGATATCTTGTTTGATGATTTGATTCTTTGTTTTAATAACAGCTACTCTGTCAGCTGTGACTTCGCCGATCTCTTCAGCCGACTGCTGGAACAGTTTTTGTACTGCTTCTGCATGTTCCGGTTTAACGGAAAGAACGAACCTCGAAGGCGATTCAGAAAACAACCATTCTTTCGGCATATCGGCTGTTACGTTGAAACCTAACTGATTTTTGAAAGCTGATTCTGCTAAAGCAACCGCAAGTCCGCCTTCAGATAAATCATGAGCGCTTTGCACCCAGCCTTGACGAATGGCTTCCAGAACTTTTGACTGAATCAGTTTCTCTTTTTCAAGATCAAAGTCAAACAGCTCGCCTTCGATTCTGCCAAGCTGCATTTTCTGAATCTCTGTACCATTAAAATCAGGCTTTGTTTCGCCTGCAACAAAGATTCTGTCACCGATTTGTTTAAAATCAGAAGTTGTCACATGCGACAGGTCTTTGACTAATCCGACCATTCCGATCATTGGAGTCGGATAAATCGCTTCTTTGTTGGTCTCATTATATAAAGAGACATTCCCTGAAATGACCGGTGTTCCAAGTGTTTCACAAGCTTTCGAAATCCCATCAGCGGAAGTCCATAATTCCCAGAACACTTCTGGTTTATCTGGATTCCCGTAATTCAAACAGTCTGTGATCGCTAAAGGCTCTCCGCCGCTCGCTACGATATTTCTCGCCGCTTCGGCAACTGCCAGTTGTCCGCCTCGTTCAGGGTTCAGATAAAGATATCTGGCATTGCAGTCTGTTGTCATTGCCAGCCCTTTTTGCGTACCACGAATCCGCAGAACGGCTGCATCGCTTCCCGGTCCGACAACCGTATTGGTTCTGACCATTGAGTCATATGTTTCAAATATTGATTTTTTAGAGGCAATCGTCGGCTGCTGCAATAACTGTTTCAGTGTTTCTCCAGCATCTTTTATCGCCGGTTCAAATGTCTTCATTTCTTTGAATCGTTTGATGCGTTCCGGTTCTGTATAAGGCTTATGATAAACCGGTGCTTCTTCTGCTAAAGCATCTACGGGCAGATCAGCAACCGGTTCGCCTTTATGGAACAAGCGGTATTGACCGTCATCTGTTACCTGTCCGATATTCACTGCGTCCAATTCATATTTGGAAAACAGTTCTTTAACGCGGTCTTCTGAACCCTTTTCCACACAAATCAGCATGCGTTCCTGAGACTCTGACAGCATCATTTCATAAGGTGTCATATTGGTTTCACGCTGCGGCACGTCATCAAGATTCAAAATCAGTCCGCTTCCGGCTTTAGAAGCCATTTCCGCACTGGACGAAACAAGTCCCGCAGCACCCATATCCTGGATTCCGACCAAAATGTCTTGATGACCTTGAATCAGCTCAAGGCAGGCTTCCATTAACAGTTTTTCCATAAACGGATCGCCGACTTGTACTGCTGAGCGTTCAGACTCTTCTTCATCACTGAATTCTTCAGAAGCAAAAGTCGCCCCGTGAATCCCGTCACGCCCGGTTTTCGCGCCTACATACATGATCGTATTGCCGACACCTTTTGCCTGGCCCTTTTGGATGTCTTTATGATCGATCAGCCCGACACACATCGCATTCACAAGCGGGTTTCCTTTATAAACTGGATCAAAGCCGATTTCGCCGCCTACCGTCGGGATTCCGATACAATTTCCGTATCCACCAATTCCGGCAACGACTTCTTCCAGTAAATATTTTGTCCGCTCATTATCCAGTTCGCCAAAGCGCAGCGAGTCTAATAAAGCAATCGGACGAGCACCCATACTGAAAATATCGCGAATAATGCCGCCGACACCTGTAGCTGCTCCTTCATACGGTTCTACGGCAGAGGGATGGTTGTGGCTTTCTGCTTTGAATACGACTGCTTGGCCGTCTCCGATATCGACAATTCCGGCACCTTCTCCGGGCCCTTGCAGTACTTGCGGCCCGCTTGTCGGAAACTTGCGCAGAACAGGTTTGGAATTTTTATAAGAACAGTGTTCACTCCACATCACTGAGAACAATCCAGTTTCTGTGTAGTTCGGCAGTCTTTTTAAAATGTCTTCTGAAATCATACGGTACTCTTCGTCCGTCAGTCCCCATTCTGCATAGATGCGCTGGTCTCGAATCATTTCTGCTGAGGGTTCTTGGATGGTTTTCATACGTTGACCGTCTCCTTCGCGAAGTTTTTGATCATAGACTGGAAGAATCGCAATCCATCACTGGAACCGAGCAAGTCTTCTGTTGCTCGTTCCGGGTGCGGCATCATCCCCAGCACATTTCCCTGTTTATTAATGACTCCAGCAATGTTTTCTACAGATCCATTCGGATTTTCTGAGGCATAGGTAAAGACGATTTGATTGTTGTCTTTTAATTCCTGCAGGGTCTCAGGATCACAATAATAACTGCCTTCTCCATGAGCAATCGGAATCGTCAACTGTTCACCTTGTTCATATAATGAAGTGAATTTGGTTTGACTATTTTCAACAGTCAACTGAACGGATTTGCAGATGAAATGAAGATCTCTATTTCTCTGCAGTGCTCCTGGAAGTAAGCCAGCTTCTACTAATATCTGGAATCCGTTACACGTCCCAAAGACCGGCTTCCCTTCTTCTGCAAACCGCTGTACTTCGCTCATAATATTTGAAAACCGCGCGATAGCACCGCTGCGCAAATAATCTCCATATGAGAATCCGCCGGGAAGCAGCACTCCGTCAAATCCTTCCAAGCTGTTTTCCGTGTGCGATACATACTCTGCTTGTTCACCGACACCATCTCTAATCGCATGCAGCAGATCAACGTCACAATTGGACCCGGGAAACTGAATAACTGCAAACCGCATTATTAAACCGTCTCCTTTACTGCTTCAATCTCATATCGGTAACTTTCCATAACGACGTTGGCTAATAATTTATCGCAGATTGCTTCAATGGTTTCCTCTACTGTACGGTCTGATTGTTTCGCCACTTTGATCTCGAAATATTTTCCGATTCGAATGTCCTCAATTTCATCAAAGCCCATACGATGGACGGCTCCACGAACGGCTTCGCCTTGTGGATCTAAAATAGATTCTTTATAGGTCACATAAACTTTTACGTTATACATTGTGCATCGTCTCCTTATCAAGTTGCATTAAGCGGTCAAGCACTTCCTGGTAGAGCGGAATGATATCGCCCAAGTCTTTCCGGAAGACATCTTTGTCGAGGCGGTCATTATTGTCCAAGTCCCATAATCGACAAGTATCCGGTGAAATTTCATCTGCCAAGACAATCTTGTTATCTGCCGTTTTTCCAAATTCCAATTTAAAGTCAACCAAACGAATATTGATGCGTTTAAATAATTCGATCAATGCCTGATTGATTTTCAGCGCCTGCTGCTGAATTTGTTCTATTTCTTCTTCGGCAGCGAGCTGCAGCACCTTTATATGATCCTCATTGATGATTGGATCATTCAGCTCGTCTTCTTTTAAATAAAATTCCAGGACTGGAAAGTCCAGCTCTGTTCCTTCTTTTACCCCTAAGCGTTTGGAGAAACTGCCTGCCGCTACATTCCGTACAACCACTTCTAAAGCAAACATATCTGCTTTTTGAATGAGTTGCTCTGTATCTGAAAGGGATTTGATGAAATGACTTTTGATACCCTTTTGCTCAAGGTGGTCAAAAATCAGACTGGTAATTTGATTGTTCAGCTTGCCTTTACCCAGAATCTCCTCTTTTTTCACACCGTTCCCAGCAGTTGCCTGGTTTTTGTAGGTAACCCAGAGAATATTAGGCTCATCCGTCTCAAAAAGCCATTTCGCCTTCCCTTCGTAAATCAACTCTTTTTTATTCAAAATCCATTTCTCCTCCCTGCTTAACAACCTAAAAAAACGAACAATCATCTTCATTTATCATCCAATGTATCTATCCAACTTCATACTAAATATCCCTGTCAGTATAGTCAACCTATTATCGAGTAATTGCCGATTCTTTTTATATTATCGTTCGTATTTTATATCTTTATTTTTTCATATAATAAAATAGGTAATAGATTAAACCTTTAAAAACGAACCTTTTTAGAAACCCTCTTAATGCAAAAAAATATTTGTTTTAGAAGACTAGTCAAAATAAGATTGTGTTTATACGGTACTCTTGTTATAGTAAACTTAACTTACTTTTAGGAAGAGAAGTGACTTTTTGTGATGAAAATCGAAGTATGGTCGGATTACGTCTGTCCATTTTGCTACATTGGTAAAAGAGAATTAGAACAAGCGATTAGAGAAACTGGATTGACGGGTAAAGTAGACGTTGAGTTCAAAGCATATGAATTGGATCCTACAACATCTGCCGACGATAATGCTCCAGTTAAGGAAAGCTTGATGAAGAAAAAAGGGATGTCTGAGGCTCAGATTGAAGGTATGTTTGAAAATGTAACGGAACGTGCAAAATCTGTCGGTTTGAACTACGACTTTTCCAAAATGAAAAATGCAAATACGAAAAAAGCCCATCGTCTGGCTAAATTTGCGGAAAGCCAAGGTAAAGGGTCAGCAATTGATGAAGCATTGCTGGCTGCTCATTTCACAGACAACCTGGCTTTAAATGATGACGAAGTATTGCTGAACGTTGCGGAATCAGTAGGATTATCTCGTGAAGAGGCTCAAGCAGTCCTTTCCAGTGATCAATATGCAGATGAAGTCGTTCGAGATATTCAAGAAGCACGATCCATTGGTGTCCAAGGGGTTCCCTTCTTTGTCTTGGAAAGAAAATACGCCATCTCCGGCGCTCAACCTCAAGAACTTTTCCAAGAAACTCTGAAGAAAGTTGCAGACGAAATGGGCTTAAAGCCCGGACTGCAAATGATGAACGACAACGACGGTGGAGTCTGCGAAGACGGCAGCTGTACGTTTTAATCGATACGCATAATAGAACGCAACAAAAAAAGGTCGATGTTTATCTGCAGCTGCAGATAAACATCGACCTTTTTTCATAACTCTTGCAAATATAAAATATTTATTCCTTCTATTCTAAAAACTAACAGTCAGAAAATTACTAGAATCAGACTTTATACACTAAACTATTCAGATCCACTACATTTATTCCGTTTCATAAATATAAGTCAAAAACGTATTCATTGATACCTCAAATTTGTTTATCAACTTTTTGAAAACTATCATAAAGAGTTTAAACAGTCCATAACCTAAAACAGCACCCATCGTGTTGAAAATCAAATCATTTACATCAATATATCTGAATGTAAATCCAATTGCTAGAGCTGTCAAAAGCTGCATACCTTCTAGAAGCAAACTGAATAAGAATCCTGATAAGACAATCTTCTTCAGATTTACTTTTACAATAAAAGGAATGCCAAAACCAAACGGCACTGTAAGCAGAACATTTAACAGAGAAGTCTTTATTGCAAAAGTATTTGGATTAAAAGGTAACCAATTGGCATCTCTCCATACATTCTGTCCAATCTCGCTTCGCATATAATCATTTACTTTAACAAAAAATAGCTATTAGATACATGAATTTATGTAATTTCATGTATCGCTTGATACTATTTGGATAATGCGCCAATCTGTTAGCACAAAAAAAGACAACGAGATTTAATCGATGTCTTTTTTGTGCTAACAGTCAAACTATTTATTAATTAAATAAACTTAATAAAGTTTGAATCGTACCATTTTCGATCAATATATAAATTCCTAAACCAATAAACACTATAGGAACAATGATTCGTTCATATTTTTCTAATGTTTCGGAAACAAAGGAAATTTTTGCTAATTTATAACTGACATAGCAAAGAACCGCAACAGAAATAGCAAATACGATTAGAGCGGTGACAATCTCTGAAAAAGATAACGAGGCAAAGTAAGGAATATAAATCCCTAAGTTATCGCCACCTGACGCAATGGTTATTAAGGCAACGGTCCAAAAGAAGCGGTTTGTTCCTCTTGATTCAAGCTTTTCAACGACTTCCTCTTCTTCTTCCTCCTCTTCACCTATCACAGCGACACGAATACCTAAATAAATTGGAATTAATCCAAGAAGTCCAATGATCCAATCTTGCGGAATGAAATTCAGCACATATGCTGCAAATAAACTTACGGCTACTAAGATACCTGTTCCTAGATATTGACCCCAAAAAATCTGACGGAGCCCTTTTTTTGTATGACTTTGAGAAAAAATAATCAGCAAGATAAACAAATAATCAATGCTGGTAGAAATATAAACAGCGATAGCTGAAAAAATACTTTGTAACAAAATAACTTCCTCCAAACTAAGATTTCATAGATAGATTTTCTGATAACTTTAAAAAAACATGAATAGCGGAAAGGATGTCTTCATTCGCTAAAGAGTAATAAACTACTTTTCCATCTTGACGTGATTTTGCCATTCCATGTTTTTTTAAAAAACGTAAATGGTGTGACGTTGTAGCGACACTAGCATTAAGTATTTCTGCTAAATCACAGACACACATTTCCTTATAGGTTTCTAAAGCATAAAAAATTTTAATTCTAGAAGAATCGCTGAAACATTTCCCTAACACAAGTAAGTTTGAAAAATCTTTTTGATCCAATTTATTTTTTATTACAGTTACTTTTTCTTTATGTACGATAGTCACTTGGCAAACGTTTTCCATTCATCTCACCTCACATTCAAACGATTATTTGAATTAAGTATACCTATTTGATCACTCTTTTGTCAATCTACCTTAATTCCAATACACTATTATAAGCAATTTCATGTTTACAACTTAATAGGAATTTAAATTTTATTATTAAATTTTGGTATTAAATTTTTTAATCATTTACACGAAAATTAATTTTATAAAGAACATACTCTATACTCTTATTTTTTTTCAAGAACTCAAAAAAGCGGAAAATCCCAGATTTAAAAATCTGAGTTTCCGCTTTTGTCATTTCAAGGATGGACTATTGTCTCAGCCTCTTCTAATTTATTCTTAAGATATTTTTACTTTCTCTGCAGGTGCTGATACTTCTTTTTGTTCTTTTCGACCTTTCAACTTATACTTCATTAATCTCATGCCATTGAAAATTACCACCAAGATACTACCTTCATGAACCAACATTCCGATAGACATATTCATCCATTCGCTGAAGAAGACGCTGGTCAACAAGACCAACACTACTCCAATTGAAATCACGATATTTTGTTTCATATTATTTGCGGTGGCTTTTACTAATCCTAATGCGTGAGGCAAGTTGCTGAAGTTCGAGTTCATTAAAACGACATCGGATGTTTCAATCGCTACGTCCGTTCCGCTTCCCATTGCGATGCCAATGTCTGCTAAAGCTAAGGACGGACTATCGTTAACGCCATCTCCAACAAAGGCTACAATTTGACCACGTTGTTGGAGTTTTCCGATATAAGCCGATTTGTCTTCCGGCAACATGTGGCCGTGAGCTTCGGTCAAACCAAGTTCGCCTGCGACCACATCAACGGTTCCTTGGTTATCTCCTGAAAGAACGACTAGATTTTTCACGCCCAAGTCTTTTAATTCCTGCAAATTAGCTTTCACACCCGGACGGACTTGGTCGCGAATGCCCATCAGTACTTTTAATTCACCGTCGACCGCTGTCAAAACGAGAGAGTTCCCTTGTTGTTCAAACCGTTTGACATCTTTTTGCACTTTTTTGCTGAGAGTGACCTTTTCTTTTTCCATCAAGGCCACATTCCCAACAGCCACTCTATGTCCAGCTATACTTGAAACGATTCCGCCGCCTTTCACGACTTCAGTTCCTTCAACAGGATAAAAGTTTGTTTCTCCAATTTGATTTAAGACCGCTTTTGCTAACGGATGATCTGATTCCCGTTCCACACTGGCCAGATAACCAAGCGTTTCAGCAGAATCCTTTTCATACAGTTCAGTCGCTGCAACAGTTGGGTTTCCGACAGTTAAAGTACCTGTCTTATCAAATACAATTGTATCCACATTGCTGAAGTCTTGAATGACTTCACTCCCTTTTAAAAGAACACCGTTACGAGCACCATTCCCAATACCGGCAACGTTTGAGACAGGCACTCCGATAACTAATGCGCCTGGGCAACCTAGAACCAAGATGGTGATTGCTAACTCAATATTTTGACTGAACGCCCATACAACAATTGCCAGAACCAAGACAGCTGGTGTGTAGTATTTAGAAAAGTGATCAATGAACCGTTCCGCTTCGGACTTAGAATCTTGTGCTTCTTCCACGAGTTCAATAATTTTTCCAAATGTGGTGTCCTCACCAACTCGATCAGCTCTGATTTGAATCGTTCCGTTTTCTAAAATGGTTCCTGCAAAAACTTCTGCATCAGCTAGCTTGTTGACCGGAACAGCTTCACCTGTAATGCTAGCTTCATTGATATGCCCTTCACCCGTAAGGACTGTGCCATCTACTGGAACTTTCGCACCCGTTTTAACGAGCAAGATATCCCCTTCATCTACATCATCCACTTCTACTTCTTCAAATTCGCCATTATCCATTTGTTTCAAGGCGCTTTCGGGTGCCATTTCAGTCAATTCTTTGATAGCAGATCGCGTTTGGTTCAATGTTCGTTGTTCCAAGTAGTGTCCGAATAAGAATAAGAACGTGACAATAGCTGACTCTTCATAATTTTGAATAAAAAGCGCACCAATCGCTGCAATACTGACTAAGACATCAATACTGACGACTTTGACTTTCATTGCTTGAAACGCTTGAATGGCAATTGGCGTAATCCCAAAGACAGAGGCGATGATCAAAGACCACTCTGAAAGTCCTACGTTTTCTAAAACAAAGTGACTGAAGAAACCGAGTGCGATTAACAATCCACTGATGACGGTGATAACATTTTTCTTGCTTAATATATATTGTTGCATGCTTTTTCCCTCCAAATTTAATTTCTCTTTTATTGATAAACACAGTATAAGATAATTGCCTAAGTAATTAATTGACGGCTATCAAGTTTAGAAAGTTCTCTTTTATCGTTTCTAAGCACCTCGAATCGGGTTGCAACAAAAAAAGCAATCCCGGAAAAATAGCTTTTCTTCCAGAATTGCCTAGTTCATTTAATCTGTTAAGCGGCCTTGACTTTTGCTTTAAGGACCGGATAGCCTACGTTTTCGATAGCTTTTTGAATCTCTTCAATCGAAGTGACAGCTGAATCAAAATTGGTTTTGACTTTGCTGGAGTTGAATAATACTTTAATGCTATCTTTATCAATACCGTTAACTGATTTCAAGGCACCTTCAATTTTTTGCATACAACTTGGACAAGACAACGTTTCTAATTGCAATATAGCTTTTTCCATAATTCCTATCTCCTTTATGTGTTTTTATTTTGTCGGCAGCAGATTAATGAACACTGCCTTTTCCTCTTTACAACTGTAGTATAGCTCACTTTTAGCAAACGAAAATTGACGACTATCAAGTTTTGCACTTCTTTTTATCTTTTTGCTCAATTCACCATCTTAATAGTCTTTTTCTGCCCCTTATTGCCATCAGAATAATAAGAAATTGGTGGATAGTCTTGTCTGCGTATAAACCATACTACAATCGCGCCAATAAACAGGGCCAGAGACAAGGCTTGCGAAACGCGGATCCACTCGCCAATCCATAAACTGTCCGTTCGCATACCTTCAATGAAGAACCGACCCACTGAGTACCACAAAACGTAACTCAAAGCGACTTCTCCTTGACGCAAAAGCTGTTTTCGGTTCCGTATAGTGACGATGAGGACAAAGCCCAACAAACTCCACAATGACTCGTATAAAAAAGTCGGATGATAGTAGGTACCATTGATATTCATTTGTTCAATGATAAATTCAGGTAAATAAAGATTTTCCAAGAATTGACGAGTAACCGGTCCACCATGAGCTTCCTGATTCATAAAATTGCCCCAACGACCAATGGACTGGGCTAACAATACATTGGGCGCTAAAATATCAAGAACGAGTGCCAAAGAAGTACCTTTTTTCTTTGCATACCAATATAGCGTACCCCCTCCTGCAATCAATCCCCCATAAATCGCAATGCCGCCATTCCAAATCGCAAGGATTTGTCCTGGATTTTGCAGATAATAACCAAGTTCAAATAACACATAATAAAGCCGAGCGCCGAGGAGTCCAATCGGAATTGCCCATAAGGCCATATCGATAATGGTATCCTCTTCCAGTCCTTTTTTCTTTGCTTCCTTGGTGCTCAACTGGAGAGCCGCTAATATGCCCGCTGCAATAATGACTCCATACCAATGAATCACAACAGAACCAATCTCCACCGCATGGGGATTCAAAACGCCTAATACGAATTCCATTCTATTTGATCCATTTCTTCAATTTTTCGCGTCATTCTAGTCATGGTGATGCTGAACAAGATTCCGGCTAAGCTCCATGGAAACCAAACAGTGAATTCACTTTTAGCTCCCTGGTCACTCGCTTCGTAATACGCCACTTTTCCGTGTCCGATTACGCCGGCTCCTTTTACAACTTCCTCTTCTTTTTCCATAGCTAACCTATCTGCCTCAACAACGTTAGACGTTTTTGCTTCGCCGCCAATCGTGTTCTTGGTGAAAGGGACGACAAAGAATGCACCCGCTGCTGACAACGTGATGGCAACTATCACCCAAAAATAATGCACATTCACCCCTACTTATTTTTACGTTTTGTTCGGCAACCCTATCTTAAAGAAAAATAAAACAAAGAAACTTGAGGATTATCATGTTTGTGCTTTTATTTTTCCAATGAATGAAGGTCGTTCTGTCTTAAAAAAGCCAAAAACGGACAGATGGAAGCAAAAACACTGAGTTCTGTCCCGTTGTTAATGAAGAGGGACAGAACACCAACGTGTAGAAAAAAGTGTGTCCGATTATTCGCTGTAAAGCAATAAATCATCTAAATCCTGAATCTTGATCCTTTTCCCAGACAGCTGTTGAATCAATCCCTCGTCCTCCAATTCTCCAAATTTGCGACTGATGGTCTCAGGTGTCGTTCCTAAATAGGAAGCAATGTCCTTTTTTGCCATCGGCAGGGTGATGGTGGGAGAGTGGCCCATTTCAGGTTCCACATTTTCTGCCAAAAACAAAACTAAACGGGTAATGACACTCTCCACGGCTACTTGTGTCGTTTGACGTTCTGAACTTTCTAACCGTTTAGACATTTCCGCCAATAGTTTTAAAGAAATAGCTGGGTATTGTTCCAGAAAATCTTGGACATCTTTTTGCTGAATCATACAGACAACGGTATCTCGGGTTGCTTCGGCATATTCCTCGTGTACTGCATCCGGGTTGAACAAGGTCCATTCTCCGGTGAAATCACCAGGGTTCAAGATCCGCACTAGCTGCTCTTTGCCAGAGTCTGCCAATCGATAAATACGGATTTTCCCACGATTGATAATATATAAAGTATCCTCTTTTTCTTGTGAACGAAACAGAAACTCTCCTTTTTGATACTGTTTCGTGTGGGCTTTTTCAGCAATGTAATTCATCGCGCTATCCTCTAAGTGATTGAATATTGGAACCAAGCGGATACAGGCTGCGTGGTCACCAATTTCATGATGGGTATGTTTAGTCAATTCATTCTCCCCCTTTATTTATTTTGTTTATATTCGCTGCTTTTATTATATAAGTCTATTACTACAAAAAAAATTGATGCACATCAAGAAAATGAAAAAAGGACTGGAAAGAATTCCAATCCCTAAATCAGCTTCTACTTTTACCTTAATCTTCATCCTCATCAAGAGCGTCATCATCTTCTAATGCTTCTTTACCAATGAACGCTTGCAGCATCCAAATGTTCTTGTCTAAGTCATTTTTAAAAGCAATCAATGTATCTTCTAAAGCATCGTCACCCTCGTCTTGAGCTAAACGAATCGCGCGAATAGTTAGGTCACGAGTGCTTCTGAAGTCCTCGATAATATTTTCAACCATGTCTTCTGCTTTAGCGTATTTATTAACTGCATCTTCCGAAAGCATCGAATATTTTTCAAATTCAACCGTTGTCGAAGCAGGTTTATGCCCAGAAGTAATTAGACGCTCCGCAAGTTTGTCGAACCATTTTTCATTTTCGTTATACAACTCTTCAAATTTTTCATGCAACGTAAAGAAATTGGCTCCTTTTACATACCAGTGATATTGGTGCAGTTTCACATGTAATGTATGCATGTTGCCTAAAAGATGATCCGCAATGGCCGCTGCATTAATTTTCGTATGATGAACATGTTCCTTGTGTTCTTGTTCTTCTTGCAATCTTTCTTGGGGTGTTCTTTCTTGAGTAGCTTTATTTTCAGTCATGATTTATTCCTCCTATAATTTTGGTTTGTTTAAAATAGCTTTCTTTGATTCCTCCTTTTTCTTTACTGAATTTAGTATAGGATAGATTTCCGTTAAAAAAATTGACGCTCATCAAGAAAAGTATTTCTTTATAGACGCCAGGCTTCTCTATTAAATTCAACTGAAATAATCAAAGGAATGAAGTCGTTCCCTCCAAACAAAAATTTCATTAAAGTAGGGCCTAAAAAAAGAATAGCAACTATACTTTGTCAAGAGACCTTACTGCTATTTTTTTGCTTGTTATTCTTCAATTACCAAATGTCTTGCCTTGCAGTATATTTAATGCTCTTTCTCACTAGTGTTGCATGTAACACTAGTGAGAAAGAGCATTAATAAGATAAACCTAGACGAATAACTTTATCGAGGAAGAAAGGGGAAAAATTAAAAATAGTTATATATGTTCTTTGGGGCTTACTATAGACTTGATAGGTGGAAAATAGAAATTAATCATTCTTTGGTATTTAATAGATAACACAAAAAGATTTACCGAACTTAGGCGTTTAATACCAACAATTACACAAAAAATACTTACGGAGCAGTTGAAAGAATTAGAAATTAATCATATTATTTCTAGAAAAGTTTATCCAACTGTACCTCCTAAAGTAGAATACTCATTAACTTCTTATGGTAAGAGCCTGATTCCAATCATAAATAGGTTATGTGATTGGACTGAATCATATGCGGAGGAAAATAATATAATTTTATGAACAGATTTTTTTATTAAAAATCTTATTTATTTATTCTTTTATTTATTCATACAGGCTGCTCTGCTAAAGCAAAGCAGCCTCATTTATTAACTTACTTCGTTATCGCTCTGGCCGGACTGAATAATGTCCATCGCACTTCCCAGTGCACTGTCGACCATATTTTGAACAGCAACAGTCGTATAAAATCCGATATGCGGTGTGATCAATACATTATTCATGTTCATTAATTTCTTTAGTTTTTCATCCGACAGGTCTTTTCCGGATAGATCATGATTGAAGAAATGCTGCTCGTTTGGCAAGGTATCCAAGGCTGCACCCGCAATTTTATTCTGTTCCAATGCCTGGATCAATGCTGGTACATCCACAACAGGACCGCGCGCTGCATTGATGATATAAGCGTCAGATTTCATCTGATTCAATGCTGCTTCATCTATTAAATGTGTCGTTGTTTCATCTAAGGGCACATGGAGACTGACAATGTCCGCTTTTTCAAGCACTGCTTTTTGTGACGGTTCATATGTTAAAATGTCCTGCATTTCTGTTCTCTGCACTGGATCGTAAGCTATCACCGTTGCTCCTAGAGCATGGAATAGCCTAGCCGCCGTGCCGCCGATCTTTCCAGCTCCGATAATCCCGACAGTCAATGTATTGATTTCCTTTGCAATCAAGCCGACCCAGCGGAAATCGCCGCGAGACTGGTTCTCTTCCAAGATAGGATTGTTTCGAATCAGGCGCAGCGCCTGCATCACCACAAGTTCCGCAACAGATGTTGGTGAATAGGCCGGAACATTGGTAATTTTAAGATGGTGTTTTTTTGCCAACGCTAAATCAATAATGTCATAACCAGCAGTCCTCAAAGCAATCTGTTTAATCCCGAATTGTTCCAACTGCTCATAGATTGTTTCTTCTGTAAGATCCACGCGCTGCTGAATACAGATGCCATCATAACCTTCTGCTAATTGAACATTTTCAGAAGTTAAAGGATCAGTTACCGGTGTCACTTCCACTCCATTTCGCTCTTCCCACGCTTTCAAAGCCGGTCTTTCGTCTTCTCTTATACTGAACATCATCAACTTCATTTAACCATGCCACCCTCGTTTAAAATTATTTCCAGTCTAGCATTGATGAGAATCTGACACAATACAGAGCCGTTTCTGCCTTATGCAACCTACATATTCTATCCTTTTAATATAGCATCTACTTCGTGTAAGTCGTAAGCTTCTGAAGTATCAAAAGTCACCACATAATCTTTCACAGCTGCAATATACAATGGATGCGACCGGTGATTCCAAGACTCCTCCCAGTCGTGTTCGAAAGGAAAAGCGGCTGCTTCATTGATTGCTTCTATTTGCTCCAGATAACTCGCGTAATCCTCACAGACGAAGAGCATCCCTTTTCCTAATGGATTGATTAGGCTCGCTGTTTCTTTCACGATTTGAAGGATGGCTTCTCCCTGTTCGCTTTCATTTATGTATTGTTTTAACATTTTTTTCCGCTTTGCTTCCGGTATTCCAAAGTATTGAGCCTGGGCTTCTTCCAGCAATTGATTGACCTTTGCTTTTTTCTGATCCAGTATTTTTTCTAGCGATTCTTTCATTTTCGGCCTCCTTGAAACAACACACTGAACCTGACTGTATATTGAACAGATCGTTTCATGGAAATGCGTTGTATATTAATTATCAGTTTTTTCCCAGATCACTTTCTGATTAGGTAAATCGGGAAGGTCTCCAAGGGAATAACCTTGTTCCGATCCTTCACCTGTGTAAACATCTCCTGATACGATAGAAATTTTATCAATAGATTCTATGTCGGGTACATCATCTAAGCTAAATGAAAATGTATTTTGACTAGAAAATGAAGGTTGCTTATGGATGACAATATACAGAACTGTGTCAAATTTCTCTTTATTTATATGGGTTATTTCTTCAAAACTATCTACTTCAATTTCTCCAGATATTATAGTCTTACTTGACAATGTATGCGGGTGATCTGCCACATTAATACTGTTAGTGTCTTCAATAGGAACAACACTAATATTGTTAGCTTGATAAATACTCAATAAAACATACACACCAAAAAACGAAACAAAAGTCAGTGATAAAGTAACTATATTTTTTTTTATGGACAATTTTTTCCCCATAACAATTTCCTCCATTCTCATTAGACAATTAACATAATAACATATTGCGACTTCGTTAAGATAATACTATTTTCGGTTGCGCTTGATTGTTTGTATATATATACTATAATTATCAAACAAAAAAAGGATTTTTATGAAGAAAAAAGAAAGAGGATTGCTGATTTAGTGGTTCCTATACTTATTTTTACCTACATATGTTTCAGGTGCTCAAAGAACTTGGACATCTGGTTGGAAGAAATATGATGTACCTGGCGCTTTAAAAATTGGCGATACGAGTGCTATGCAAGATGGTTCTGATTAGTTCCAATTTCAAATGCACGGTTCAGTAAGTGAAGTTTCATCAATCCATAGCGCCGCTCATCAAAGTTATAGTACTGTTCATTATTCTGCGCCTTTGCAACAAAAAAAGGCCAAGTCTCAGCATCATCTCAAGTCCATTTTACACCATCTTTAATCACTAGGAGTCTCTATAATAATATCCGTATTCAGATTTCATAGAATATGGATTTTGCTTATTTTAGAAAAGAGGATAGTATGTTAAAAATTTCAAATTTAACTAAAACATTTGGAAAAAAGACTATTTTAGATAACGTTAGCCTTCAGCTTAATAACCCGGATCATCTTCATGTTTTAACGGGTGAAAGCGGTAGTGGAAAGACCACTCTATTCAATATAATATTTGGGTTAGATAACGATTATGAAGGAACATACGAGTTATTTGGAGTTGACAGTAAGACATATAAAAACCAAAACTGGGATCGTTTAAGAACAGATCACATAAAAATGGTTTTTCAAGATTTTAAATTATTCGATCAATTAACTGTTTATGAAAATCTTTATTTATCAGGCAATTTCGAAGACAATGAAATCTATTCCATTCTAGAAAGTATGGATTTACTAAGTTTAAAAAATGAATATGTTAAAAATATAAGTGGCGGGCAAAAACAGAGAGTTGCAATCGGACGTGCCGTTTTAGGATCTCCAAAAATTATTTTATTGGATGAGCCTACGGGAAATTTGGACGGTATGACGACCGATAAAATAATGGACTATATCACTAAATTAAAAAATAAAGGGATATTGTTTTTTA
The DNA here is from genome assembly GCF_900169305.1 of Marinilactibacillus piezotolerans. GTDB lineage: Bacteria > Bacillota > Bacilli > Lactobacillales > Carnobacteriaceae_A > Marinilactibacillus > Marinilactibacillus piezotolerans_A. The sequence continues at coordinate 76,738 of NZ_FWDP01000003.1, forward strand.
TTATTACTCACGATAGTTCGATTCTTGAATATGCAGATGTACTATATCAATTGGAAAAAGGAAAAATTAATAAAACATATCAAAAAAACGAAAATGAATATACTGAGCATAGCCTAGAACCAGAGAAATTTAAAAATATAAAAACAAAAAAACATATTTTTACATATACGTTCTTAAGTATGTTCCGAAAAAAGAAAAGATTATTTTTGTTAGGTGTACCAATTATAATTATACTAATATCCTTTATATTGAGTTTTACTGCTTTTCAGGCGGCATCATTAGATTCTTTTACTAATTTTTTTGCAGGTGTTGATGATAAAACAATTGTCTTCAATACTCAGACTTTGAGTTCCGAATTAGAAAATGAGCTTAGAAACAATAATGTTCTAGCAAGTAATGATGGCGAAAGGCTTGGCTTTTCAAATGCTGATATCAATGAGATTGCTAATATTGAAAACATTGAAACCTTTGAAGCCGTTGTAGAAGGGGTACAATCTCATTTTGATTATGAAGGAAATAGATTTGAATATAGGTTAGACTATGAAAATGTACCTGCTTTTTTAAGAAAAGATCTTAATCAGATACGCAGCGGCGAGTCAATAACTTTTTCTTTAAAGGCTCAAACTGTTCCGTCTTCAGTAATTCGTAATTATAACCTTAATGATGTAGATATAATTTTAGGAGAATTCCCTAAGGACCATTCAAAAGAGATATTAATTCCAGATTTATATGCTTTTACCCTATCCGAAACAGAAGATATCCTAGACTTAGTTAATACTAGAATCGACTTGGATGTTATTTCTGATGAAAACAATTCGAATGCTGAAGAATATAAAATTGTTGGTATTTATGATACGAAATATCAGCATGCTTTATCTACGTCCTATCCTATATACACGGGATATATTGATCAAAGTGATATTCAAAATAAATTGAGCGAAGATTCTTACCAATTTCATAAACAAAGTTATAAAGTAAATAAAGCAACAGAAGAATATACTGAACCCATCGCCAAAGATTATGAACATTTCAAACAAGCTATGGGAACTGGTTATGATCAAATGATTGTTGTTGTTGATGATGTAAATAATTTTGATAGTGTATACAAGGAACTGAAAGAAATTTTTCCTGATTATCAATTTACTTCGCAATATGATTTAAAGAATGGCGATTTATCTGGAATATATCATTCACTAGTTCGAAATTTAGTCGTAGGTTCTACAATAATAGCAGCTATTATTGGTATAGTCGTAGTTTTTCTTAATAAAGGCTATATTTATGATCGAACAAAAGAGTTTGCTGTTTTATTCTGTCAGGGTTTTTCAAAAAGTGATATTGTTAAGATGATTTCGTTAGAAAATGGTTTGATTTTCTTTGTTTATTTCTTCATTGCATATTTATCAGCTATCGTAATTGATACGCTATTTATAAGTAATAGCAAGTACAATTACTTATTTGTAAATTTATTGAATTTAAACAACGTCTTATCTCTATCTTTGCTTGTCGTAATCATTGTTTTATTCTCAATTATCTGGGGCATAGCGGGCATTAGAAATAAAAACTTAGCAAAATTACTAAAAGGTTAAACTAATTTAGACTGTTTCAAAAATACCTTTTAACTATTTGATGTTTATTAAACTCGACTTTTCCAGCAATTGATTGACCTTCGCTTTTTTCTGATCCAATATTATTCCTAGCGATGCAGTCATTTTCGTCCTCTTTGAAATAGATAAAATAAATGAAAACATCACTTTGCAGCGTACACAAAGTGATGTTTTTATAATTATGCTAAGCCGACACGTTCAAAAATTTCATCGACGTTTCTCAAATGATAGTGATAATCGAATGTATCCGCTACGTCATCTGCCGAGAGATAAGACATGATCGTTTCATTTTCTTCAATCAGTGGGCGGAAAGCCTTCTGCTCATCCCAGGCAATCGCTGTTTGTGGCTGAACCAGATCATAAGCAGCTTCACGGCTCAGACCTTTATCGATCAGTTTCAATAAGACGCGCTGACTGTAGATCAAGCCAAGCGTCGCATCCATATTACGTTTCATATTTTCAGGGAACACCGTCAAATTACGGACGATATTCGCAAATCGATTCAGCATGTAATTCAATAAAGTCGTGCTATCCGGCAGGATAATGCGCTCTGCAGAAGAGTGAGAAATATCCCGTTCATGCCATAAGCTGACATTTTCATAAGCAGTGACCATATGTCCGCGAATCACTCGAGCCAGTCCGGCCATATTCTCAGAACCAATTGGATTGCGTTTATGTGGCATTGCCGAAGAGCCTTTTTGACCTTTCGCGAACCCTTCTTCCACTTCTCTGGTTTCCGATTTCTGCAGTCCTCTAATTTCTGTAGCAAATTTTTCTACACTCGTTGCAATTAGCGCAATGGAGCTTAAATATTCAGCATGCAAATCACGCGGCAGCACCTGAGTGGAGATTTCCTGTGCACGAGTACCCAGCTTTTCGCAGACATATTTTTCAACAAAGGTCGGAATATTCGCAAATGTGCCTACTGCTCCGCTGATTTTCCCTGCTTCTACTCCTTTAGCAGCATGTTCAAAGCGCTCGATATGACGTTTCATTTCTGAATACCATAAGGCCAGTTTCAACCCAAAAGTCGTCGGCTCTGCATGAACACCATGTGTTCTGCCCATTGTTACAGTATATTTGTGCTCTTTTGCTTTTTCGCCGATGACTTCAAGCAAGTTCTGCAGATCTTTACGCAGAATGTCATTGACTTGCTTTAACTGATATCCATATGCAGTATCAACAACATCCGTACTGGTCAATCCGTAATGGACCCATTTTTTCTCTTCGCCAAGCGTTTCAGATACTGCGCGTGTAAAAGCGACCACATCATGTCTGGTTTCTTTTTCAATTTCTAAAATCCGTTCAATATCAAAAGAAGCGTTCTGACGTATTTTTTCTACATCTTCTTTTGGAATCTCGCCCAGTTCTGCCCAAGCTTCGTCAGCCAGAATCTCAACTTCCAGCCAGGTATTGTAGCGGTTTTCGTCTGACCAGAGTTTTTTCATTTCAGGTCTTGTATAGCGTTCAATCATGTCATTGCTCCTTATTTTTTCTTTAACTTTGCCAGATTGCTGTCTGATCAATTTCTTTCAGTGTCCGTTCCAAGTCATCCGTCAATATCGTGATGTGTCCCATTTTCCGACCGACTTTTGCCACAGCTTTTCCGTAATCATGTACATGCCAGACAGGTTTCGTTTCATTTAATTCCAGCGCCTGTTCTAAATGTTCACCTAAGATATTGACCATCACAGCCGGTCTTAATAAGTCTACTTGCGGCAAATTGTACCCGCAGATTGCTCTGATATGCATATCAAATTGAGAGTCTGAGCAAGCTTCGATCGAATAATGCCCTGAATTATGCGGACGCGGTGCCAGTTCATTGGCATAGATTTCTCCCTGCGCGGTCACAAACAGTTCGATGCCCAGCACGCCTACTAAATTCATTTGATCGGCAATCTGTTCGGCGATCTTTTTCGCTTCTTCTGTTACTTTCTGAGACACTCTTGCCGGCACAATACTTTTAAGTAAAATATTCTGTTCATGGATATTTTCTGAAACAGGAAACGTTGAAATCTGTCCTCTTTCATTTCTAGTTACCATAATAGAAACTTCTTTTTCGAACGCTACCCATTGTTCTAAAATACAAATGCCGTTTTCGAGCAGTTCGGCCGCTTTTGATACATCAGCTGCTGACTTTAAGACAACTTGTCCTTTGCCGTCATAGCCGCCGCGAATCGTTTTTAAAACGGATGGATAGCCGATTTCTTTAACAGATTCAGCTAACGCCTCTTCCGTTTCAATTTTAGCATAGGTAGCAACAGGAATCCCTGCATTTTTCAAAAACTCTTTTTCTTTTAATCGATTTTGTGTAATGAGTAAAAGCTCTGTCCCTTGTGGTACGGACACTTGATTCAAGACTCTTTCGATCGTCTCGGCATCTACGTTCTCAAACTCGTATGTGAGCACATCGCTTCGTTCAGCCAGTTCGGCTAACGCCTCTGCATCGTCATAGGCTGCTTCAATATGCCAATCCGCTACTTGAGCTGTCGGACAATTCGGTGTCGGGTCCAGGACCCCGACGTTATAACCTCTTTCTTTAGCAGAAAAAGCCATCATCCGACCCAGTTGTCCGCCGCCGATGATGCCGATCGTACTTTTTGGTTTAATTATATTAGACAATATCTTCACTACTTTCTATGACACCTTGTTTTGAATGAGCTCTTTTTCGCTCAAGCCGCTGCGCAACTTTTTCATTTTCTATCCCTAAAATCTGCGCTGCCAGCAGCCCAGCATTGGTTGCACCTGCTTTTCCAATGGCAACAGTCGCCACTGGAACACCGCCCGGCATCTGGACAATCGAAAGCAGAGAGTCCAATCCATTCAGTGCGCGGGACTGGACGGGTACACCGATGACAGGCAAAGTCGTTTTGGCTGCGACCATTCCCGGAAGATGCGCCGCTCCTCCAGCCCCTGCAACAATTACTTTTATGCCTTTTGCTCTGGCCGTCTCTGCAAACTCAAACATCAATTCCGGTGTCCGATGAGCTGAGACGACTTTTTTCTCATATAATACCTCTAACTCATCCAGCACGTCACACGTATGTTTCATGGTCTCCCAATCCGATGTACTTCCCATAATTACAGCAACTTCTGCAGCCAATCCTAACCCCTCCTATAATATGTGCATTACGATTATTCCTTATTAGAGTTCATTAATTTACATATTATCAATAACCAGACTGGTTTAAAAGTAAATATCGAACTTTTAAATTTATTTCACGTTAAAAGTTCGTGTTTAAATATTCTCTATTATTTTCTAAGAAGCTAAAATCTAGTAAGAGGTGAGGTGACTAACTTACGGCTTCCCAAACCACCGTACGTACGGTTATCCTTTTGGCGTATCTTATAGACATCCCTTGGTAAAAACGATACCTTTTATTTTTGCTACTCGTCCTCTTTTACTGCTCCAGTTGATAAAATGAGCCTCTTATTTTAACTACTCAATCTCTTTTGCTGCTCCAGTTGATAAAATGAGCCTCTTATTCTAACTACTCGCTATCTTTTGATTCTCCAGTTGATAGAATAAACCTCTTATTTTTGCTACTCAATCTCTTTTACTACTTCAGTTGATAGAATAAGAGATTTATTTCACTTCACTTTAACACTTTATAAAACTTAGGCTGTCTAGAACTTCATTTTGCTTGGCAAACTCGTCCGTTCTGGTTCAGCCTTGATATGAAGTATCTGTTCGTCAGTGCGAGCCTTTGCGTCTGACTTTAGATTAAGCCGCGCAGTAGACTCCTTTGTCATTCGCTAACAGTTTCTACTGCCAAGTCTGTAGGGGACTTTCACCACCAAGTTGTCGCCCATGCCGGGCACACCAAAAAAAGCCCAGCTTTTGACTAAGCCAGACTATCTATTTACCATCATTAAAGTTTCTTTATATGAAACTGACTGCATTCTATTATGATCGTTGTTCCAGAGAATAGTTGAATCTCATGGTGGAGTTTCCCATTTGTCGATAAGGTCAGTTCATCATACCCCCACTCGTCCAATCTTCTATAGTGTAAAACCTCATCAGTTCCTACGATAGAATTTCTAGATATATCAAAATCCATCGTATATCTCATGACATTCGTCCAATATAATTCGTAAGCTGTCTCATTCCAATGTCTGATTTTCATGTTTATATCGACAATACTATCGGCGATCTCCTCATATTCTGTTTGTTCAAATGGGTTGCAGATCTTTATTTCCAACGGCATTCCATCGTGAAAAGAGTCTTGAAGCATAAACGCACTAGTCTGTTTGTCCAATTTACCTTGCAGAGATTTCAAGTTTTTTCTGTAACCTTCTATATCGCTAGTTTCTTCTGTAAAAAAGTTCATCTATTTACTCCTTTTTTAAAAAAAATTTAAAAGATCCAATTCCAGATACTATTCAGTACGCCGCCCAAAATGGCCCCATAGATGAACCATTTCCTATTCTTCCAATTTCGCTTGATTTTCGTCAATAGCAGGTGCTCGCTTTTTGGATTCTTGTGCGTAACCTTTCTTCTTCATGTTCATTGCTTTCAAGATAAGGAATTTCCTGATATCATTAAAGTCCTTTGCAGGAATTATATCAGATACAAACGAAGACAGGGAGCAGTATTTAAGCTGCACCCTGTCTTTTTTTAATGGTTGATGTCCCTATACTTTTTTATTGAATCACTTTCAAGAAGCTCTTGAGGAAATCTCCTGCATCGCCAATATAACTGAAGTCTGAATATTTAAAGATTGGTGCATCAGCATCCTTGTTTATTGAAATAATCAAGTCAGATTGTTCTATTCCGGTCGTATATTGCACAGCACCATGTACACCCAGGTTGATCAATAATTTTGGTGCAATGGTATTTCCAGATTGTCCAATTTGATCTTCTCCGCTGAATTTCACATGGTCCGTCAATGGACGGGTAACCCCCATTTTTGCGCCTAGTTTGCGCGTTAATTCTTCTGCTAAGTCAATGACTTGATCATCAGATGCACCGCGACCTAACGCTACTACTCTGTCCGCATTTGCAATACTGTCACTCTTAGAAAGCAACGGTGTTTCTTCTAAGATCTTTACACGCGGTGCTTCTTTAAAAGATAAGTCGCTTACTTCAGTCACAACAACCGATGCATCAGGCACCTTTTGTGCAGCAAATGTATTCGGCCGTACAGAAGCCATCTGCGGACGTTGATTCGGGCAAATGATTTCGCACATAATATTATCACCATAAGACGGTTTGGTTTGAATGAGTAAATCGTCATCAAAAGATAAATTCAGGCAGTCAGAAGTCAGACCGGTGTTTAATTTTGCTTGGAGACGAGGAGCAATCGAGCGCCCTACAACAGTTGCTCCAAAGAGGATACTGTTCGGCTGGCGACGCTCAGCTAAGGCTGTCATCAAATTGGCAATCTCAGAATCTGTCGCATCTCTTAATCGATCATCTTTTACGACAATGATTTCATCAGGCCCGTATTCTTTAATGTCCATTTCTAGTTGCTCATCAGTTGCTTCAAATAAGACAATAACCACTTTCTTGTCCTTTGAAATTTCTTTAGCTTTTGTAATCAGTTGATAGGTTACTGGTTGGATGATTCCAACATGTTTCTCTGCATATATCCAAACTTCTTGGTTCGTCATTTTTTCCACCTCTTTTAAAGTAAGTTGCTGGATCTTAATTGAATCAACAGTTCACGAACGGCTTCATCTGGGGTTCCTTTTAGATAGGTTGTTTCTTTCGCCTCTTTTTCCGGTGCCCAGACATTTTGGACGACTGTCGGGGAACCTTTTAGACCAATTCTCTCTGCATCCACCTGCAAGCTGTTCTCATCCCAGACACGAATGGTCTTTTTATAGCTTTGCTGAATATTACGCGGTGCAGGATAACGCGGTTCATTCAATTCTTTACGGATCGTAATGACTGCCGGCAACTGGAATTCAATTTTTTGCTGCATATTCTCCAACAGTCTTGTAGCTGTCATCGTTTGTTTTGAAGGACTATGCAGTTCACTGACAAATGTAATTTGAGGCCAGTCCAGAAATTCAGAAACAATAGGGCCAACTTGACTGGTATCTGCATCCACAGACTGACGCCCGAATAGCACTAAGTCAACATCGCCTAATTGTTTGATTGCTTGTGACAGAACGTAGCCGGTTGCTAATGTATCTGCTCCGCCAAACTGCCGGGAGCTTAATAAGACAGCATCATCACAGCCCATAGCTAATCCTTCGCGCAAAGTCATTTCAAAGTCAGAAGGTCCCATAGACAATAAGATGATTTCTCCACCCCACTCGTCTTTTAAACGCAGTGCTGCTTCTATCGCATTTTTATCATAAGGATTCATAATCCCTACTTCACCAGAACGGATCAGATTTTTGGTGACAGGATCAATTTTTAAATTATTTGAAACAGGTACTTGTTTTACACATACAACGATTTTTAAGCTCATCAGCCTTATTCCTCTCTTTCTTTCACAACTTCTTTAGTAATCTCTATCATCATTTTCTCTAAAGATCCTTCGGCAATCTGCAAAGCGCGCGAATCACGAATGAGATGCTCTACAGGGTATTCACGGCTGTACCCGTATCCGCCCAGAACCTGAAGCGCATGATCCGCAGCAATAACCGAAGCTCGGCTCCCGTATGATTTAGCCATGGTCGCGACTTTAGCGTAAGGCTTGCCTTCTACTTTCAGCTTGGCAGCTTCCTGATAAAGAAGTTGTGCATTTTCTTTTGCAATAGCAATTTCTGTAATCTTGGTTTGAATTGAATGTAACTGGATAATAGGTGTATCAATTGCTTCACGCTGTTTCGCATAATCCACCGCAATCGTCAAGGCATGTTCAGCAATTCCCGCAGCAATAGCGCCCATTAAAATTCTTGCGTCATAGTGGGCTTGATCTCCAATTTCGACACCTTGTCCAAGCTTTCCTAGCAAGTGATCTTCCGTCACTACAACGTTTTCTAGGAATATTTCACCCACTGGTGTTCCATTCATACCGATAAATTCTTCACGCTTTCCATGTTTGAATCCTGGCATATCTTCATCTACCAGGAAACAAGACAGTTCATTTGGTGAGGTTTTGAGCAATACACAGTATACTTCAGCTAGTCCACCGTTTGTAATCATCGTTTTATTGCCGTTCAGGATCCATTTTTCTCCTTCTTTGACTGCGTTGGCTGTGTTGCCCATAATATTAGACCCGCCTTGTGGTTCAGTTGACGAAAATCCGAAGATACGGTGGTTAGCCTGAGGAAGATACTTTTCTTTTAAAGCAGGTGTTGCATACTTAATAACTTGATCTACTGTCTTGTAATGCCCTTCTAAAGTAAAAGCGATACTGGCATTTCGTACAGCAAGATCATATACGGTCTGAGAACTGGCAATCGCATCAAATTCGGCACCGCCAAATTCTTCCGGTACAGTCAGTCCTAAAAATCCTGTGTTTACAATCCCTTCCCATAATTCTTTTGGATAATCTCTGTCTTTATCTATCTGCATATCAAAAGGTTTCACCTTTTTATCAGCAAAATCCGTTACCATTTGGTGCAGCATCATCTGTGGTTTAGTTAAATTCACACTCATCTTTACACTCCTTTGTTCAATTGTGAACATTTGTTTACATGATTTATAATCTTATTCTATTAAATCTTTTTTCTGATATACTTGATCTATATCAAGTACAACAAACTTTATATAAAAAATATGTATTTATTAGAACAAAAATTATATAGTTCTTTATCAAATATTGTGAAAAAAATACAGGAGTCCTTTATATGAAACAGACAAAAGCAGTTTTTAACGACCGGACACATGCCTATGAGAAAAATGATCCTTATTGTATTGATCACATTTCTTTATTTAACACCCTGACAACTGAACAAAAAGAACAGGTGAAATCACTGATTCACATTAAATATTATGACCATGGGGAAACCATTTACAGTCCAGGACAGACGGCTGATGCTCTTTATATATTAAAAAGCGGTACGCTTCGCATCTATCGGCTTGCAGATACAGGAAAAGAACAGTTGATTCGGATGGTCCCTGAAGGTGAATTTACTGGAGAGTTAGCCTTATTTAAAAAAGGAATCTATGAAGCATTTGCTGAGGCGAAAACAAATTGCTGCATCTGGGCAATCAAGCATTCGGATTTCCGTCAGCTGCTGATTCAGTATCCGGAGATTTCAATCAAAATGCTCTCTACGATTTCAGAAAGACTAGGATCGTCCGAGCAGCAAACGGCTTGGGCCACAACAGAAACTGTCAAAGAGCGACTACTGCATTTTCTAATCAGTTTAGTTCATTCTCAAGAAAAAGAGCCGATCGTTGAATTGAACATGGCTAAAAAGGACTTGGCATCTTATCTAGGCACCACATCTGAGTCCCTAAGCCGAGAATTGGCACGGTTAGTCAAAGAACGCGTCATAGAAGAAGTAGCTTATGGAAAAATCAAATTAATGAATGTTTATCCGTAAGGTCCATTACTATGGTATAAGCAGCAACACCCAAAAATCCAAGGCAGCTTCCGACGAAGAAGATACCTTGGATTTTTTTAATCATTTTATTAACCTTACCCAGCAATAAATCTATAATAGAATATGTCATTCGTTCAGTTGACATTCTGTCAAAAAGAGAAGTTGTCTCAAATGAGTAATAATCCATCTAAATCAATTATTTCGATTGTTTTATGACTCACTTGTTTAATATAGCCTTTTTCCTCTAAGTCATTGAATTTACGGCTGATCGTTTCAGGTGTTGTTCCTAGATAAGAGGCTAAATCCTTTTTACTCATAGGTAAAGTAAATGCAGACTTCTCAAGATTTTCATCTTGAACACTTTCAACCAAATACATTGCAATCCGCGTTTCTACTTTTTCTGTCGAAAAACGAGCAGCTTGCTTTTCAGAAGCTTCCAGACGATTAGAAAACTCAGCCAGCACTTTTAATGAAATAGAAGGGTAGCTCAATAAAATCTGCTGGAAATCTGAACGTCTGATCACACAAATCTTTGTATCTAAGGCAGCTTCTGCATACGACTCATGTATAGATTCAGAAAATAGAGCACTTTCACCAACAAAATCACCAGGATACAAAAATCGCACTAATTGTTCTTTTCCAGAATCCGCTAATCTGTATATGCGGACTTTTCCTTTACTAATAATATAAAGAGAGTCTGCCTGATCTCCTGCACGGTAAATCAGTTCTCCTTTTTTATAAGACATCGATTGAGTCGTAGTCGCGATTTCAGCCAACTGCTGCTTTTCTAAATGATTGAAAATGGGCACTAAAGAGACGCATGCTTTATTTAAATCACTGGTCTGGCACTGATGTACTTCGCTCTTTTTCATTTTATTCCCTCCGTATCAACTATACCGATGAAAGCCTCTCATTCGATTGCTTTATTCATCGTCTTCTCCTTCAAGAGCAGATTTATTTAAAAAGGCTTGCAGCATCCAAATCGTTTTATCCAGATATCCTTTATATTCAATTATCAAGTCTTCTAATACACTATTTTCTTCATTTTGAGCTAAATGAATTGTCCGCCCTGCCAAATCTCTTGTTATTCGAAAATCTGCTACTAGGTTTTCTATCATTTTTTCAGCCGGCAAATATTTATCTTCAGCAGATTCTGCAACTAGACTATACTTCAAATACTCTTCCATAGTAGAAGCAGGTTTTGCTCCTGAAGCTATTAATTGTTCTGCAATATCATCATAATAGCGATTATTGTCATTATAGAGTTCTTCTAGTATTTCATGCAAGGCAAAGAAATGAGGACCTTTAATATACCAGTGATACTGGTGTAACTTCACATGTAAAACTGCCTGATTAGAAATAATATGATTGGTCATCGCAGCGGCCGTAGGGTGATGATGGTCATGCTCTTTTTCATTTTGGATTCGTTCGATTTCTAGAAGTTCTTCTGGCGTTCTTTTTTCAGTCATGATTGTTTCCTCCTAATAATTGTGTTTTCTTTAAATAGGCTTTTCAAGCTTTTATTGCACTGATCTCTACTTTCTTACTTAAATACCGACCGTTTGACTTGAATCTGATCAAGCGCATTGCATTCAGTATGACGGCGAGCACACTCGCTTCATGGATGAACATTCCAGAAGCTAAGTGAATATTTCCGATTAAAACACCACTGAGTAAAACGGCGACAGTTCCTACCGCAATCATAATGTTTTGCTTGATGTTGTTGACGGTTGCCTTCGACAACGCATAAGCGTGAGAAAACTGCAGCAATTGATCTGCCATTAATACAACATCTGCTGTTTCCATCGAAATATCTGTTCCGCCTTCTCCCATCGCTAACCCGATATCGGCTGTTGCAATGGCCGGTGCATCATTAATTCCATCTCCTGCCATTGCAACCTTATGGCCAGAAGCCTTTAATCTCTTTATATACTCTACTTTATTTTCCGGTAACAGCTCCGCATAAAACTCGTCTAATTGAAGTTCATTGGCTACCGCTTCAGCGGTATACTGATTATCCCCCGTCAACATCACAATTTTCTTAATGCCATCTTTTCTCATTTGTTCGAGAGCTTGCTTTGCATCCTTACGAATTTGATCAGCAATCGAAATAACGCCCGAAACATCTCCATCCACGGCAACAAAAATGGCTGTATTTCCTTTCTTTTCACGACTAATTGCGTAATCTTCAATAATAGCCGATATCGAAATCTGTTCAATCTTCATTAAGTTCCGGTTACCTATGACCAATTGATGATGATCTGTCACAGTCTTGATGCCTTTCCCTTTGATCACCTCTCCCTCTGATTGTTTCAAAGAAGTAAAATCCATCTTCTGGCTTCGAGCGAATGCTACAATCGTCTGCCCTAAATGATGTTCGGAAATCATTTCCGCTCTAGCTGCAAGTTGCAGTAAGTTGCTTTGATCAGTGTTTTTGAAGGTATGAACATCCGTTACACTTGGTTTACCTTGTGTCAGTGTGCCCGTCTTATCAAAGACCAGCGTATCTATCTTAGCAAGTTTATCCATAGATTCACCGCCTTTGATCAACACACCATTCTTCGCTCCGTTTCCAATGCCGGCAACACTAGAAACTGGTGCGCCTATAACCAGCGCTCCAGGACAAGCAATAACGAGAAAGGTAATCGCTAAATGAAGATCTAAGGTTACTCCATATACAAGAATGGATAACATGACAATGGCTGGGGTATAGATACCAGCAAATCGATCTAAAAATTTTTCTGTTTTTGTTTTAGAGTCTTGCGCTTCTTCTACGAGTTCTATAATTTTAGCAAAGGTTGTATCTTCTCCGACTTTTTCAGCGATAACTTCCACATAACCACTATCTAGAATCGTTCCGCTGAAAACTTGATCACCAATTGATTTTGAGGTCGGAACTGATTCTCCAGTAATTGCTGATTCATTTATAGACGCACTACCAGCAGCTACTGTACCATCCACAGCAATTTTTCCACCTGAATGTATAATAAGGCAGTCACCTTCTTGAAGATCCTCTACAGATATTTTCTTTGTAACACCGTTTTCTTGTAAGATAACGGCTTCTTTTGGAGCCATATCTATAAGACTTTTAAGAGAAGAGCGCGTTTTTTCTAATGTTCTCAGTTCTAAATAGTCTCCAAATAAAAACAGGAAAGTAACTATCGATGATTCTGTGTATTCTCCGATAGATAAGGCACCGATCACTGCAATACTAACCAGTAAATCAATACTAAAAGCCTTCATTCGCAGTGCTAGAATGGCTTTAACAAAAATCGGAATACTGGCAATCACTGTTGCAGTCACTAAAGCAATATCTTGCAGACTTTCATTTCCCAGTCCACCGAAAACAAATCCACTGACAATTAAAATACCCGATAGAGCAGTCAACTCATTCTTATGTTGATGAATATAGGCAACCATTTTACATCCTCCATACTTTCCCGCGTTTTTTTTATAAATAGATCAACTAGATGAATTCAACAGTTTTGTCTTCACTAGAAATAATCATTTTTTTCTATACTTGGAGTATGCACCTTTTTTGGTCATAATAAATTGACTATGGTCAAGATTCGGAAATAAAATCCATTCTATGTCTCAACCCCCTAAAAACAGGCGTTTATTCTGATACAAAGAAAGGACCCCGCTGCTATAAGCTGGATCCCTCTTATTATCAATGAAACTATTGGACAGACTAGGATTTTTTCTCCGATAATACAGAATATCCTAATTTTTGAATCACTTTTTTGATTTCACTACTTTCAATAGTTGATTCATCAAATTGTGTTTTCACTTTACTCGTATTGAACAATACCTTTACAGAATCAATTCCGGCTGTTTTCTTCAATGTTGTTTCAATTTTTTTGATACAAGATGGGCACGTTAAAGACTCTAACTGGTAAACAGCTTTTTCCATTTTGGTTCCTCCTTTCTGTTGTTACTGAAAGTATAAACCGTTTCGCTGTTCATAAAATTGATCATGATCAATTTTTGGATATTTTCTAAAAGCTATAATTTTCATCCGGCATTGTTTCGGCATTTCTCATCGGAAAAAGTTCTGCAGTGGTATATAGACCTCAACCAATTAAATTTCTATGTACTCGATTGAGATACCCTTAATACTAATCATCAGTTAGAAACTCTATCAGATACCGTTTAAATTCACTCATCTCAGCATCGTGAACTACATCGTTTTTTACTTTCCATTTACAAGTATCTTTATCAAATGATCGAAGCTTTCAAATTAGTTATTTCCCGCCAACGCTGTTTTGGCTTCCTATTTCTGCACTCACTAAGAAGTTCTCTTGATGCTGCAGAATCGACTCGGCGATCCGTTCGATATCTCGGGATGTTCCGCGCAGCTCAAATTCACCAACCATTGGAAATCCAAATCTTTCTGTATATTGTCTTGCACTTAAACAGAATTGCTTATTGAAATTACGATTTCCGCTTCCGATAATGCCGTAACAATTTTGATAGTTATCATAGGCTGCTATAAAATCCCCTAAATTGGTGGTCAGCACTTCTTTGTTTCCTGTCTGAACGCCGTTTCCGCCACTCAGGTAAGTCGGTAAGAAACTCACAAAGGGTTCCTTTACTGGAAATGTCTCTCCCTTTAAATCCTTGACGTTCATCGATTCAACGGTTACACCTTTAGTTGTCTTTAAATAGTCGCTCAGTCGTTCAACAAAATTCTTCGTGTTCCCGCTCAAACTGATGTAGATTATATTGATTTTACTTCTCATTTTTTTGCTCCTTTCATCAACTACCATATGTTGTTATGTTTAATTTAAATTAGCACAACATGCAGAACCTGTAAACGTGCAGTTCATTTATGAAACTTTTTATTCTTTTGTCTTTCAGTTTATTTCCCTTAGTTGTCCAAGTGATTATTTTCACTAATTCAGCCCTTTAATCCTCCTTTATATGAAGCCATTTGATAATCAAAAAAATATATTCACAAAAAAAGCCTTATAAAGTTAGTTTTTAGAGAAACTAACTTTATAAGGTCATAACAGAATGATACTGTACTCTCGCAAAAGAAAACCTTTATTTAATTATTATTCATTCTCCGGCATTTTCAACAATCTAGCATTGATAGCGACCACTACTGTACTCAGTGACATGACAACTGCACCGATAGCTGGTGTAACAACAATCCCCCAGTTGACTAATACGCCGGCTGCCAACGGGATCGCTATAATATTATAGCCAGCTGCCCAAATCAGGTTCTGAATATTTTTACGCTGAGTCGCTTTCGATAATTTAAGAATGCTCAAAATATCTTTTGGATCACTATCTACCAGTACAATGTCGGCTGTTTCAATGGCGACATCCGTTCCTGCACCGATGGCAATACCGATATCTGCTGCTGCCAGTGCAGGTGCATCATTGATGCCATCTCCGACCATTGCAACTTTTTTGCTGCCTTGTTCTTTCAGTTTTTCGATTTCACTGGATTTTCCATCTGGCAAGACTTCAGCTATAACGTCCGTCAGCCCCAGCTCTTTTCCAACAGCCTCTGCAGCTTTTCGATTATCTCCTGTGATCATAATAGATTCAATATCCATTTCTTTTAACTCACGAATGATTTTGTATGAAGATGGCCGGATTTTATCTCCAACGGCAATCATTCCCATTAATGATTTGTCCCTTAAAATAAAAACGACGGTATTTCCCTTTCCTGAAAGTGCCTGGTACTGCTCTTGATCAAACGATATGCCTTCTGATTCCATGCCACCTGGACTAATAATACTGACTTTTTGCGAATCAACTGTTCCTGTTAATCCCTTACCAGTCAGTGTCTGGACATTTTCTACTTTTAAAGCTTCAATATTGCGCTCTTCTGCTTCTCGAACGATCCCTTTACCGATTGGATGATCTGACTGCTGCTCAATTGAATAGGCCAGTTGAAGCAGTTCTTCTTCTGAAACATCACTTTCCGGTATGATTGCTTCTACACCAAAGTTTCCTTCCGTCAATGTACCAGTTTTATCAAATACAACTTTGTCCACTTTTCGAGCCTCTTCAAATTGCGTACGATTTCGAATCAGCAATCCTTCTTTGGCTGCAATTGATGTAGACACTGAACTGACCAGCGGCATTGCTAACCCTAAAGCATGGGGACAGGCTATAACCAGTACAGTGACTAACCTTTCCAGAGCATATTCAAAGTCAGCTGCCGTAATCCAATACGCAAAGGTCAAAGCACCTGCAGTAACCGCTACATAAAACAACCATTTTGCAGCAATATCCGCAAATCCTTGTGCTTTAGATTTAGACATCTGAGCGTTGCGGACTAATTCAACAACTTGCGAAAGATAGGTGTCTTCTCCAACTTTATCCACTTTAACTTTCAAGGCTCCTTCGCCATTGATCGAACCGCCGATGACTTCTTGGTCAACGCCTTTTTCTACAGGAACAGATTCTCCTGTCAGCATCGATTCGTCTATAGAAGACGATCCTTCAACGATAACGCCATCTAATGGAACCTTTTCGCCTGTCTTAACTAATATCATATCTCCAGGATGCAATTCCTCTACCGCAACTACTTGTGTATTCCCTGAACCATCTAATTTATTTGCTTCATTGGGCATCAAATCAATTAAATCTTCAAGCGCCTTGGACGCACCCATTTGTGAGCGCATTTCGATCCAGTGACCTAACAGCATGACAACGATCAACGTTGCCAACTCAAAATAAAAGTCGCTGCCTTCAATAAAAAAGGTCGTTAACGTACTATAGACATATGAAGTGATAATGGCTAACGAAATCAACGTCATCATGCCGGGCGTTTTAGCATCAATGACTTCACTCTTGATTCCCGTCAAAAATGGTTTTCCCCCGTAAAAGAAAATGAATGTAGCCAGTAGAAACAAGACAATATCAGAACCGGGAAATGAGACATCAAAATTGAATAAATTCTGCAGCATAGGTGCTAGTACAGCTATAGGAACTGCTACTGCCAGCGAAATCCAAAACCGCTTTTTAAAGTCTTCTACCATATGTGCATGATGGTCATGATGGCCTCCATGCCCGCCATGAGCAGCATGTCCGTGGTGACTCATTCCGCTATGCTCATGTTCATGATCCATATGGTCAGCGTGATTATGTCCCTGATGCTGGTCCATCTCACTATTCTCTTTGTCTAAATCATGGTCGTGAGGCTGTTTGTTCATAATGATTCACTCCTCGTACTTTTTATGATTACATATGTAATCATAAAACCTTTTATTCAGATTGTCAAAAATTTGATACCTATAATACTATCGATCTATTAAAATCGGTTTTTCAATAGTTAAAAAACCACCTCAAATTCTGAATGCCCGCTAAATCAAACGGCTTTAACATTCAGAATTTAAGTGGTTTTTTCTTTGTAAAATATAGGCATCTCTATTCTTCAAAGGGCATGATAAATTCAGCCCTTTGTGACTTTTTTTTAAGCAAAAATAATGTGTATGCTTGTATGCCCACCACTACGATCCATAAGTACTGAATTGCAGATGAAGCAACGACTCCTATGGTGATGAAAACAGCGAGCAGAATACAACCTGCCAGCAGCCATTGAATCGTATGAGTCTGATTACATATAGAACGGCTCTCTAGATAAGAGATATATCGGGAAAACAAATAAATAGGATAAACAAAAAGATAAATATGCCCAAAAAGTAAAGTCAATGCTAAGATATAAGCATCCAGATAGCTCAAAGAGATGGTTTCAACAGAAACGCCGAATACAACACACAGCAGCAGAACAAGATTCATCGTTACGTAGAACCATAAAGAATCTTTCATGTCCATTTCCTCTGTTTCATCGCTTTTTTCGATGCCAATACGAATAAGAAGATACCCGAGTACATTTGAAAAAATATATACTAGGCTGTCATCATATAATGTAAAGTTGATTTTAAAAAAAAGAAATAAAAAACCTGCTAATATTAAATACATTTTTGTACCCTTTCTCTATGAGGTTAAACCACTAGGAATAAAGTGCATCTATTTGTAGTAACGGATTCTTTCGTTACCTATATTATGCCTCATTTACAGAAAAAGAGGGAGCAACGTTCCGTTGCCCCCTTCAGAAACCTTGCTGTTAAAGCATTATTTTTTCCAAATTAAATATGATATATTTTTCTCAGGGAGGGATTTAACACTTTCACTCCTTCCACTTTTGTTTAACCCTTTATACAACAGAATGTCTCTTATCGAAATTAAGGGGAGATTTTCTTAGGAACTGTCTTGTACAAATTCAATTTTATTATACTATTCATTTCTTTTACTGATTATAGTAAACTGATCATTGAAGAGAGGAGGAAAATCAAATGGAATTTGGAGAAAAATTAAAACAATTGCGATTAGATAATGGCTATTCACAGTCTGGCTTAGCAAAAGAGATTTATGTTACTCGACAAGCTGTTTCGAAATGGGAGAGAGGATTGGGCAAGCCCGACCACGAAACAATGGAATTAATCAGCACTTTTTTTGGTACTACCATTGATGAATTGCTGAAAAAAGACCCTTTTTCTCAAACGCTTATACCAGAAGTATCTGTTGAACCGGCAGCGCCGCTTCCAGCAGCTTCGAAGACATTAAATAATCAACACACTTACATAGAAAAACTGCAGGTTCTTTTCGGATTTTTTAAAACGATAGACTTGCATTTAGTATTGATGAACATCATTGCACTTACCCCAGCCATTCTTCATCCCGGATTACTTTTTTTTTCTTATCCCATCATGTTAATGGCCATTAAATACAAAAAAAGAACCGTTTTTTATGCTTTGACTGTGTTAGGTGCAGTACTGCTTTTTTCTATAGAAACGCTTACCTATATCAGTAATGAAAATGGATGGTTTGTCGATGTAGAAGTGGTTCCGCTTGAAACACAGTCTGACGATACACAAAGTACATCAGACAATCTACTCATTGAAGATATCGACGAAACGAACTAATGAACTTATACTTATTAAACGAAAACTTCCTCTGACTGCCGAACTGTCAGAGGATAGTTTTCGTTTAACGTGGTGTTACAACTAAGTTATTTCCTTCAATGGTAGAAGTCAGTTGATATCTTCTAGTGGTCAAAATATAATGATCAATGTCAAACTGCAGATAAGCTTTCAGTCCATTATTGTATCTAGTCAGCCTTCTATATGGCACCGTTCCTGCGACAGCCGAAACAGAATAATCATAAGCACGAGTGATCCGTTTGCTTTTGATTTTTATTTTATAACTCGCATCATAGATAAAAGGCAATGACCCTTTGATCAAATAACTTTTATCCTGAATCGCTGCTAATGATCGGAACATGCCTTTTGAAGAATCCACTGTTTCAATTTCTTCAATCGTTATTTTCATTTTCTCATCAATCCCTGTCTCTACATAAGCAGTCTGTTCTCCACCCTCTAAAATATCGTATGTAAAAGTCTCTTCCGCTTCAGCTGTAAAACCTCCTAATATCCAAAACATTCCTATCATCAATGTTAACCCAAACCATCTTTTTTTCATGTTTTACGCCTCCTCGTTTTGTTAGCTTTAGTATACCCTTTCTTTATAGATTTTAAAGTCATTATCAGTTTTAGAGGGGGGCAACGAATCGTTGCCCCCCTCTAAAACCTTTAAAAATCAACGATTACAGATAACTCTTCAGACAAATAATATAAGCATCATGTGTCTGAAGAGTTACATTTCTTTCAAAAAAAAGTTGAATAATCTGCCTTTACATCTTACGATAGAGTTATTCCCTGACGAACTGGGTGAATAACTTAATCAGAGGTGTAGAATGAAAAGTAAAATTGTTTTTTTAGATATTGATGGTACTTTGCTAGATCCGTCAGGCAGAATATTGGAAAGTACAAAAAATGCGTTAAGAACAGCTAGTGAAAACGGGCATCGCTTTTATCTTTGTACCGGCAGGTCTTTAGCGGAGATCTCAGATGACATTCTTTCTCTTCCGATTTCAGGTATTATTGGTGCTGGCGGCGGCTACATACAAGCAGAAGATAAAGTAGTCTTTCATAAAGTACTAGATAAAGAACCTTTACGTCAGTTATTAGACTTTTTTAAAGTCCACCGTGTAGAATATTATTTAGAAACAAATGAAGGGCTTTTCGCAAGCGAACATTTAAAATCAAAGATCCGTTCCATGGTATATACGCCTGAAAAAAATTCCAAATCGTTAGAGCATGTAGAAGAATTTTTAAATTTGATGATAGAAGATACGAGCAGAATTGATTATGACCACATTAATAAACTAAGTTTTATTAACGATACTATACCTTATACTGATATTTATCAACGCTTCAAAAATGACTTCCAAGTCATCCCAAGCACTGTTCCGGATTTCGGCGAAGACAGTGGAGAAGTCGGTGTCAAAAACATTCATAAACAGACAGCCATTGAGTATATTCTCCATTATTTGAATTACAATAAAGCCGATACACTCGCCTTTGGAGATGGTCATAATGATGTAGAAATGTTTGCCGCAGTCCATATCGGAATTGCTATGGGGAATGCCGGAGATCAACTGATGGCTGTTGCCGATGAAGTCACTGCTTCTAACGCTGAAGATGGAATTGCGTTAGGACTAGAAAAACATGGGCTTATTTAGTCTTGTAAATGGAATAGATTGAGACAAAACTAGATAGAAAGTAAAATCCCGTCAAACGCAGGAAACTCATTCCTTAATTTGGCGGGATTTTGATTATTCTACACTTAAAATTCTTGCTTATGCTTATTGGAAGCTTTTGTTCTGGTCTGTTTTTTCTATACGAATTGATGCCCTTTTTCCTGCAATACTTCTATCGCTTTCTCTAGCTGAGCTTTCTTGATCAGTACATAATCTGTATTATAAGTAGAGAGGGCATAAATACTAATCTGGTGTTCGGCTAATGATTTGGTAATGGAATGTAAGATACCGACCAATTCAAAAGCTAATGGGCCTTCTATCTTGAGCGCACACCAATCATGTTCCACTTGCAGAATCAGCCCCTCTTGTTCAAGTTCTTCCGTAGGGCAGACAATTGATAACTCTTCATCTGTTCGAGTGATAGAAATCCAGTCTGCACGAATCGCCCAATCAGGAATATCCGCGTGACTCGGATATTGAACAACTGAAAAAGCGGATTTTAAAACCTTAAGATTCATACTCTCTCCCTTTCATTGGAACTCCTATTTTCTTATAATATCTTTGCGAGAAAGTTTTGTGTTCTTGCATTTCTAGGATTCTCAAAGATTTCTTCAGGAGTTCCCTGCTCAACAATATAGCCGTCATCCATAAATAATATCCGGTCTGCAACTTCTTTTGCGAAGCCCATTTCATGGGTAACAACCACCATCGTCATGCCTGATTTTGCCAACTCATTCATTACATTCAGTACTTCACCGACCATTTCAGGATCCAATGCAGAAGTCGGTTCATCAAACAGCATAACATCTGGATCCATTGCCAAAGCTCGTGCAATCGCTACACGCTGTTTCTGACCTCCAGATAAACTGGCAGGATAAGCATCCAGTTTATCCCCCAGCCCAACTTGCTGGAGCAGTTGTGTCGCTTTTTGATCAGCTTGCTGCTGACTAACACCCTTTGTCTGTACTGGAGAAATGGTTAAGTTTTTCTGTGCAGTCATATGCGGAAACAAATTAAACTGCTGGAAAACCATACCCATTTTCTGTCGCAACTGATTCAAGTCCTGTTCTTTCAATCCTGTTAAAGAAGTTCCTTCAAAAACAATTTCCCCATCAGACGGTTCTTCTAACAGATTCAAACAGCGTAAAAAGGTTGATTTCCCAGAACCAGAAGGCCCAATAACAACGACGACTTCTCCTTGATTGATTTCCTCATTGATATCCTTTAATACTTCGTTTTTGCCAAATGATTTTTTCAGATGTTTTACACTAATCATGATTCATTCTCCCCTCATAGTAATTCAGCAGTTTCGTTAACGTAAAGGTTATAATGAAATAGATCAGCATGGTAATAATGAGCGGCAAGATCCCTTCAAATGAGGCTGAACGAACAATTCTTGTCTGAAAAATCAATTCTCCAACACCAATAACCGAAACGATAGAAGACTCTTTGATAATTGTAATAAACTCATTCCCCAATGCCGGCCAGATATTTTTCAAGGCTTGCGGGAAAATAACGTAGCGCATAGACTGACGTTTGCTCATTCCTAGACTTCGAGCGGCTTCCGTTTGCCCGCTATCTACTGAATTCAGCCCGCCACGGATAATCTCACAGATATATGCTCCACTATTCAGAGAAACTGCAATAATCCCGGCAGTTAATGCTGGCAGATTAAAGAATATCCCTACACCAAAGTAAATGAACATAACTTGAATTAGTAAAGGAGTCCCTCTTACAAATTCAACATAGGCAGAACCTATAAAGCGGACAATGACATTTTTTGTTAATCTCATTAAAGATAAAATAAACCCTAAAACTAATCCTACCAGTACACCAATCAAAGAGATAAACAAAGTCATAAGTGTCCCGTCTAAAAAGTAGCTCCAGTATTTGCTGGCAAATCCTTCATCTGAATCTTGAGCCATATATTCTCCGGCAGTTGCCAAATACTCTTCCGTTAAGTTCTGTTCTGCAATTTCAGCAAGACTTTCGTTAACGGCTGCAACCAGCGCGTCTTCACCATATCTAATTGCAATCGCTGATCCCTGGTCTTGTTCATCCAATTCAAATTCGCCTTCAAACGTGTACAATGTATCACTATTTTCAGCGTGTGCAACAGCATTTGGTCCCTGCATTACAATTGCTTCAATACGATTGGTTTCTAACGCTAAAATTAAATCATTTATATTGCTCAACTGCATTAACTCTACGTCTGGAATCTGTTGAGCCAGTTCTTCCTGAAGTGTTCCAGTTTGTACACCTACTGTTTGTCCCGCCAGAGATTCGATCGAATCGTAAATTTCTTTATCCCCATCTCGGACCATAATATTTTGAAAAGTCTGGAAATAGATATCAGAAAAATTGACACTTTCGCGACGTTCAGCAGTTGGGGTCATTCCTGCTACGATCATATCGATCTTATTAGTCTCCAGTGCCGGCAGCAGACTATCGAATTCCATATCCTGAATGACCAGTTCAACACCTAGATCATCCGCGATCTTTTCGGCGATCAGTATATCCATCCCTACAATTTCCTGGTCATCCCCTTCGCCAGCATAAAACTCAAAAGGCGGGAAGTCCGCGCTTGTTCCAATCACTAATTGCCCACTATCTTGTACACGCTGCAGTGAGTCATCCTCGGCATGCACCGTTAATGTAGCCGTAAACAGAACGGTCAACATTAAACAAAGCGCTGTAAAAGCTTGTATCCATTTCTTCATGTTTTTATCTCCTTTACTCTGTACCATTCAATTTATTGAATGGTTAATGCATATATTAATATTCTTAATGATTGCTGATATTGAAATGTATCATACCATTCAGTAGATATTTATGCAATAAAATCTTTAAAATATTCTATTTTATTTATTATAAAGCAATAATATGCATTTTAAATGAATTTATTAAATATTCTTTTACATAGATTTCGGTTTACACTACTGAAAATTTATAAGGAATAAACGGCTTTCTGATTTAATCGAAACAACTATAAAATGTTAATCCGAATATCCTTAAACAAAGTGTTTGCAGCGAAATAAATAACGCGTGCTATTGAATTCATCAACAGCACGCGTTATTTTCTTGTTTTTCATTTTACTATTTCGCTTCTTTTTTACCCTTTTTTTGTTCTTCCTTCCACAAGTTATACTCTTGGTACGCAATATAGCCGAGGTAGGCTGCTGCGACTACACTGAAGGTGGCCGGCAAGATCCATTCCACCTCCGTGAAAAAGTACATTAGAGCAAAAATCCCCAGCACAAATGGAATCGAAATCAGAATCCGGATCATTTTCCTACGATGCGATAAGCCATAGTAGACAACTTGAACCCCTTTGTCCTTTTTTGGCTTATCAGCATACTTTTTAGCTAAAACTCCTGATACTAAAACAACTAATAATAATAAAATACCAGCTCTCAATTACTTTCTTCCTTTCAATCATTTACTGATTAAATATTACTAGAATCATAGGGATAGTTTCAAGTTTTGAGCCATATAGGTTTAATGACAGCCTATAAGTATCTTTTTTGCTTTGCATATAATATCAATTGTAATAAACTCATCCTTCAAATGAACATCTTAATTTATAGTGAAATTTATAATTCTAATATAATTTCATAAAAATACAGTTAATATAATGAATTCCACTGAAACATACAAAGAATGATATAGAGACAACGTTGATGAGTTTCCTCACCAACGTTGTTCAATACAAAACTCAAAGTATGAGTCTTCTTTTTATCAACTTAATTTTATTTAATAAATTATTTCAATTCTGGCCAGTAGTCTTTGTTTGCTTCTATCATATCGTCCAATAAGTTTCTTGCGACTGTTGCATTCGGCACAATTTTAGAAGTAGCAAATGCCTGTAATAATTTCTGGTAAGATTTTTCAATCCAGGCTTCAACGACTAATTTTTCAACGGCTACTTGTTGTTCCATTAACCCTTTTTGGAAACGAGGAATCTCTCCTTGTGTTAATGGTTCAGGCCCATTTGAACCAACGATACATGGGACTTCTACCATAGCTGATGAATCAAAATTCACAATTGCTCCTTCGTTAGGTACAATCAGTAGCATTCTTTCGTGAGTGTTATAGGCGATTGCTCTTGCTAAATCAACAATGTATGATGCATGAGCACCAACATGGAAATTCGTATCTTTAGATGTCTTCATATCTGTGATACGCATACACTCTCCAAACACTCGTTTCTCACGTCCATCAATAACTTCATTCGCTCTTGTGTAATTTGGATCTGAATGTTCAGCAGCTTCATCAGGGAAGAAGTAATATTTTAAATACGTATTTGGCAAAGTGGCAGGATCTAATGAATAAACATCTTTTGCTTTTCGGTACGTGTCCATCCAGCTTGGATCATTTGATTTTGGATCTGTTCCTAATGCTTCTAAACTATAGCCATTTTGAGAGATATATTCTCTCAGTTTTGGCATCAAGTCGTTCCCTTCTTTATCACGAATATCAGTCCACCAACCAAAGTGATTCAATCCATAATAGCGTACATCCATATCTTTTCTAGAGTTCAATTCTAAAACTTTAGCCATTCTGCTTTCCAACCCGATCGGCATATCACAGATATTCAATATTTTAGCATTTGGTCTTAATCGTCTTGTTGCTTCTGCCACAATAGCAGCTGGATTGGAATAATTTAACATCCAGGCATGTGGAGAATATTGTTCCATATAATCTATTAGTTCAAGTACTCCGCTAATAGAACGCATGCCATAAGCAATCCCCCCTGGTCCGCAGGTCTCTTGTCCGATCACACCATATTTCAATGGGATTTTTTCATCTTTTTCACGCATTTCAAACAACCCTACCCGTATGTGTGCCATTACAAAATCTACATCTGTGAAAGCTTCTTCAGGATCTGTGGTTGCTGTATATTCAATGTTAGGTGCTTTTTCTTTTAAAATAATTTCTACTGCATCTGCAACTATTTTTTGCCTTTCAGCATTATTGTCATAAATTTTTAATTTTCGGATAGGTAATGTATCGGTATTTTCTAATAACATTAAAATGATTTCGGGAGTATACGTACTTCCTCCTCCTGCAATCACAATTGATTGTGGTTTTAAATTTTTAGCCATTTATAAATCTTCCCTTCTTCTTATTGATATCTTATTTATAACACTCGCTTAAAGCGCTATCAATAGAAAACAGTGATAACGGGAAAGAACCGCTACTTTAGAAAACAGTCCCATTTTTCGGGAATATTCCCTATTGGTCTGTTTGCTTAATTCAATGTAAAGAATAACAAAAAATTCTAGAATGAGTGAATATCACTTATTTCTAGAATTTTTTTGATTTATAATTAGTTACTATTTTTCATTTCCCAGCAAGTTCTCAAATTGATCTCTTACTTGTGGCACATCCAAACCAATAATTACTTGTATTGCATTGCCTTTTTTCACTAGACCATGTGCTCCTGCTTCTTTAAAATGTGAATCTGGTGCTAGTAAATCTGAATTCTTTACACTTACTCTCAATCTGGTAGCACAGTTGTTGACGTTGAGAATATTATTTGGTCCTCCAAGAGCCTCTAAATAATGTGCAGCTTGAGGAGTATATTGATTGGCTCCTTCGATTGCCGGTTCGCTTACAGCAGCTCCCTCTTTCTCTTTTTTCTTTTTGTCTCTGTATTCTTTCTTCGAGTGCATTTTAACTTCAGTTTCTAATTCTCTACCGGGCGTCTTATAGTCAAACTTCATGATCATGTATCTAAACGAGAAGAAGTAGATAGCACTGAATGCAAGACCAACGCCTAACCAAATCAGAACTTGGATCATATGGTTATTTGACATTGGGATAACAAATTGTGCCATAGAACGAATTAATCCACCACCCACATCACTTGACAGCCCTGCCATATAGGCAGTTGCAGAAAGAGTCGCTGCTAGAATAGCATGAAGCAAGAACAGCGGCGGGGCGATAAATAAAAATGTAAATTCAATAGGTTCAGTAATGCCTGCAAGTACTGCTGTCAGCGTAATTGGAACAATAAGTGCAAGGGTTTTTTTCTTTTTATCAGAATTAGCCGTAGCATAAAAAGCTGCAGCAATTCCCAACGGAGCAAAAATTTTAGAATAGTTGTGGAAAGTAAACCCTGCTTCCGGGAATAAATCTCTCATTGGTGCAGTTGAATTTGCGAATGTATTTAGATTTTCCAACCAATAAGCAGTTGTTCCACCTTCAACTATCGCCGGACCGTATGCAAAAGGCTGATAAATAAAGTGGTGTAATCCTGTTGGGATTAAAAGTCTTTCTAAAAAGACATACGACCATACTCCCGCTATACCTGAAGAAGCTAATAATGACTGCAATGAACTAATTCCATTTTGAATCATTGGCCAAATCCAACTAACCAACACCGCAATGGGGATCATTGCAAAAAAGCCAATAATAACAACTAAAGCTGATCCTTGAAATATCCCTAACCAATCCGGTAACTTTGTATCAAAAAAGCGGTCGTGCAACCAAACGGATATTCCTGCAATGGCAATAGCTCCGATGATATTAGTATCCAAAGTTTTGATACCTGCAATCATCGCTAAGCCACTTTCTCCTCCAACTTCTTGTAAAAAATCAACATTAAATGCGGGACCAAAAAATTCAATAATTCCGCTAACATAAGTTGTAAATGTTAAATAGATAACCAACGATTCTAAAGCTGCCCTTCCATTCGCTTTCTTAGCAAGTCCAATTGGAAGTCCAATTACGAAAAGAAGTTCCATGTGATCAAATACTACCCAGGCCCCTCCTTCTATTATTTCCCAAACGCGTGTCCAGATAGTTCCTTCAGCTGCAATACTTCCTAGTATCAATTCATTTGTGGCTAAGGTAGATAACGCTATCATAATTCCGGTAAACGCAAACAATATTACCGGAGTATACATTGCGCCACCAAAGCGTTGTAACTTTTCCATCATGTGCTCCGTCTCCTTTATTCATAATATGGTATAGATTATTTATACCACGATGTAAGCACTTTCTCAACGAGATCTGTTAATGTCGGGAAACAGGCATCATTTATGGAATTGTTACCATTATGTGGGAACTTTCCCTGAATTTTTTAAATAGGTAAGATATTCATGAATTAGTCTACTAAGTTGTTTTCATACTGGATATATTCTCGGTATAATATATCCATTAATATATTTACCGTTATAAAGGTTTTTTTGGAAGGATTTTCCCGATGCTTATCATATATTTCTGAACTTTGAAAATATAAATTATAATCAGTCTTAGAGGCTAAATCATTATTTTTGAATTCTGTAATGGATAAGATAGGGATACTGCTCAGAGTTAATAATTTAGTAATCTCAGATAGCTCCTTGTTGTCTCCGCTTTTTGATAAAATAATGATCAAATCTTCTGAAGTAAAGTCCGGCATTAACAATTTCAGTTCCGTTTTTGATTGGAGTAACATACTGTTTTTACCACTTAATATAAAATTTCTGTTGAAGTCGTTCAAAGCATTTAATTGAACCCATCCTGTTCCATAACTAAATATTCTTTTAGACTGGTAAATTTTTTCTACTATTTTTTTTACATCAGTTTGTTTAAACAATTTGTACGTTGTTTCGATATCATTCAATAACTTATCTATTAAATTTTCATTGGGATTACTATTTACTTTAATGCTTTGTTTAATACTATATTTCAATTCAACGAAACCACTAAACCCTAATTTTTGTGTCAGCCTAAGAATTGTTGATTTTGAGGTATGGCAAACTTCAGCTAGCTTAGTGATGCTTATGTCTTGTGTTTCTTCTTTATTCTGCATAATATACGAAACAATAGCTAATTCATTTTCATTTAGTCGGTTATAGTTTCTATTAATAATTGCTTCTAATTCCATATCTTATTTCACCTCTTTCACATTATAACATTACGAGGTAAGAGTAAGAAGTTAATTAAACAATTCAAATCCTTGTATCATTATAAATAAATATCTTTACATACACATTTCCAGTAGAATTCTAAGTGGGATTCTATAACAAAGTAAGGTACGTAAGGTACGTAAGGTACGTAAGCTCCGTTAGGTTAACTCAGCCTTCCAATAGAAGGGAAAATAAAGTAAAGAAGATAAAGCTTATTCATTTATCTTCTCTTATACCGTCATTCGTACGACTACGTATGTGGATTCCCGAGTGTTACTGTTACCAAACCTATAGCAACTTATCTACAATGCATTATTACACTTTACATCAATTATTCTGTTAGTAATTTCGTACCAAATTCTTATATCACAGATAATAGAGGATTGAACAATAGTATATCAATGCTGAAATTATTTCCCCTTTTATTATTACTAATAAATATATAAAAATCTACTACCACTATTGAACAAACAGTTCAGTAGCTTTGGAAGTAGATTTTTTTGAAGCTTTTCTTCATTACTATTTTGTATACTTATTCTGAAATTCCACTATCGCATCATATTCTTGTTCATACATACGGCTCAAGCGAATATATAAAGGCATTATTTCATTGTAGATAGTGTTTTTCTCTTTATCTGGATAATTAATGGTTTCGGTCTGGACCATATTTTTGACTTCGGAAAGGTCTTCGACTTCTCCTAGAGCATACATCCCTAGAATCGCTGCTCCTAAACAGGCACTTTCGACCGTTTTTGGAACATGGACTTCCTGCCCAAAAATATCTGCGATCATCTGCCGCCAGACTTCCGAGTGAGCAAATCCGCCGGTTGCCCGGACTTCTTTTGGTGTACCGATCAATTCTTCCAAAGCGAGCAGTACCATATGAATATTCATACTGATGCCTTCTAAAACTGCCCGCATCATATGTTCTCTATGGTGATGAATGGCCAGTCCGAAAAAAGACCCTCTGGCATTGGCATTCCAGGAAGGCGCTCTTTCTCCAGATAAGTAAGGGTGGAATAACAACCCTTCAGAGCCTGCTGGAACCTGATCGATTTTCTCGGTAATCAGGTCATATGGATCGCGATTCTGCTGTTTAGCTTCCTGCACTTCTTCCTTACACAGCTCATCTCTCAGCCATCTGAAAACCATACCGCCATTGTTGACAGGGCCCCCGATGACCCAGTGATTTTCGGTCAAAGCATAACAGAAGGTCCGGCCTTTTTCATCAATAACTGGTTTGTCAGTAACGGTTCGAATTGCTCCGCTTGTTCCGATTGTAATGGCTACTTCTCCCGGCATGACGGCATCTACACCGAGATTTGCCAAGCAGCCGTCATTGGCGCCGATCACAAAAGCAACCTGTTCATCCAGTCCCAGCTCTTCTGCCAGTGCCGGTTCAATGCCTTTAAATTGAGTAGTTGTCGGCACAATCCGGGATAACTTTTCTGGTCCTATTCCCAGAATGCTGAGTGCTTCCTCATCCCAGTCCAATGTATGCAGATTGAACATTCCTGTAGCCGAAGCAATCGAATGATCGATAACGTATTCTTTAAAGAATGCATGGAACACATATTCCTTAATGCCAATGAACCGGTCCGTCTGTTCAAACACTTCCGGTCTATCTGTTTTAATCCAGAGGATATTGGTTAATGGCGACATCGGATGAATCGGCGTGCCGGTTCTTTTATATAAGTCTAACCCTGTTTGAGATTTGATTTGTTCTGCATAAGGGGCGCTTCGCTGATCTGCCCAGGTAATGGATGGCGTGAGCGGCTTTCCCTCTTGATTGATCGCTATCAGGCTATGCATCGCTGCACTGAATGAGACCACCTTTAACGCTTTTGGATCAATGCTGCTCTCTTTCATGACCGTTCTGATCGATTGCTTGACCGCCTCCAGAATTTCGTCGGGATCCTGCTCTGCAGCACCTGGCTCTGGAACGTTCAGCGGATATTCTATGGATGACTGTTTCACAGCGTTGCCTTGTCGGTCGAACAAGACGGCTTTTGTACTGGTCGTTCCAATATCTACTCCCAGCATATATGATTTCATATAGATAATCCTCTCTAGCAAGATATAATTACTTTGGGTTCGTTTACATACTTTGCTTCTTAAGCATAACGATAAAAGTAGATTCTGTCTATTTCAAATTTGAAAAATCCTTTTTAACGCTTTTCTACGGCATGTCCGCCAAATTGATTTCTTAATGAAGCCACCACTTTTCCGCTGAAAGAATCCTCTTCCAGTGAACGATTTCTCATCATCAGTGACAAAGCAATAACAGGAGCAGCTGTCTGCAGTTCCATGGCCGTCTCAACCGTCCATTTCCCTTCACCGGACGCTTGGACGACACCTTTGATTTCATCTAACTTCGGATCTTCTGAAAATGCATTTTCCATCAATTCCATCAGCCAGGAGCGGATTACTGAACCATTATTCCAGACACGCGCTACTTTTTCATGGTCAAAGTCATAGTCGCTTTTTTCTAAAATATCAAACCCTTCACTAATCGCTTGCATCATGCCGTATTCCACACCGTTATGCACCATTTTTAAAAAGTGTCCGCTGCCTGACTTTCCAGTATATAAATACCCATTCTCTACTGAAATGTCTTTGAAAATCGGCTCGATCTGCTCAAAGACTTTCTGGTCGCCGCCGATCATTGTGCAAGCACCTCCCCGAGCGCCCTCCATACCGCCGCTTGTCCCTACATCTACATAAGAAACACCTTGATTTTTCAATGCTTCATATCTTCTGACTGTATCTTTGTAGTTGCTGTTTCCTCCATCAATCAGGACATCTCTTTCTGACAGAAGCGGTTTCAATTCATTGATCAGATTCTCTGTAATCTCACCTGCCGGCACCATCATCCAGACTATTTTCTGTTCTCCCAACAACTGTATAGCTTCTTCTGCAGACCCGGCAGGTTCCGCACCTTTTGCCGCTGCCTGTCTAACCGTTTCTGCATGAATGTCGTAAGCCACTACTTCGTGTCCATGGTCTAATAAATTCTGCATCAAGTTCCAACCCATTTTCCCTAACCCTAATAATGCCAGTTTCATAATTGATTCCTCCTAAAAAATTTTATTTCGCAACAACAGTATACAAAAGAATTTTATTCCAAACAAGTAAATAACAGAAAAATATTTCTTCCAGCTGTCTTTTTATTTATAATAACCCTAACGATAGTAAAGGAGCTGACGAGGTATGCCGATTGAAAATCAAACCTGCAAAATGAGGATCCGCTCAATCTACGGAACTTTTAGTACAAAAGAAAAACGATTAGCCGATTACATCTTGAATTACCCTGAAAAAATGATCCACGGGACCATCAGCCAAATTGCTGCAGAAACAGAACTGGCTGAATCGACCGTTTTTCGTTTCTGCAAAAGGATTGGATATAAAGGATTCCAGGCTATGAAGATTGCACTCGCTTCTGAACAGACCGAAGAATTTCCTGATATTCATGAACATATCTCTGCTGAAGATGATGAAAAAGCGGTTTTGAAAAAGGTCTTTCAGTCAAATATCAAAACGCTGGAAGATACATTGACCGTACTAGACGAGACAGCCTTTAAAAAAGCTGTTTCTGCTTTACTGGACTCAGACAGAATCGAATTGTTCGGCTTCGGTGGCTCGAATGTTATCGCTTTGGATGGATATCATAAATTTGTGCGGACCGGTCTGCCTGTCTCCACCCAGATCGATGCCCATATGCAGATGATGTCTGCTTCACAACTGACTGCCGGTGCAACAGCCATTCTAATTTCTCATACTGGTCAATCAAAAGATATCCTGGAGCTGCTAGAAACCTTGCAGCACAATCAAGTGACCACCATCGGAGTTACCAGTTTCACTCAATCACCTTTAAGCCGTAAAGTCGATATACCGTTATACACCCTATCAGAAGAAACCGATTATCGATCTGAGGCTTTAGCTTCGAGAATCGCTCAACTCAGCCTGCTGGATGCCCTCTATGTCAACTTAATGATGCAGCTGGAAGAAAAAGGAACACACTCGCTTAAAAAAGTGCGTGAAGCTATTCAGAACCGCCGCATCTAATGGACTGATTAGCGATATACTGACCAACCTGAAACTCTTCACATTAGAAAGGAGACCCTGAATGATTGACTTGAGTAAATTGACAGCGGGGAAAAAACTGACTTCCTTGGAAAAAGAAATTCTGCAGTATTTCATACAGCATATGGACACTGTACAAGAAATGGGTGTCCGGACAGTCGCTAAAGAAACCTTTACTTCTCCCGCTTCTGTCATCCGATTATCCAAAAAGCTGGGTTACTCCGGTTTTACGGACATGTACTACTCACTGCTGCCGCTAGTTAAGAAAGCTGAATATGATCCGGAAACAGAAGGCAGCTCTTTACTGTCTGCAGATTATCCATCATTATTCAATCAGACTTCTCCGGAGCTCTGTCAGCAGTTTATCGACCATGTGTTGCTGTTGAAACAGAAGTACATTTTCATCTACGCTACCGGATTCTCTCAAATTGCGGCTGAGTATATTTACAAGAAATTGCTTGTTTTGGGCCGAAAAGCCATCTTTGCCAGCGGATCAGATTCAGTTGGTGTTTTTGAAAATAATCTGGATGATATCGGTGCTATGATCGTGGTTTCTAAATCTGGAGAAACAGAGCAAGTCTATCAAAAGCTGAAAAAAGCCGTCGAAGCCGAAATATATACGGTCGCCTTTACAAAGGAAGCAGAGAATCGAATCGGCAGTTTGGCAGAATTAAATATTAAAGTTCATGATGCTCATCAGCTGGATGACCGCAATATGCTCCCGAACTTCTTTTTTCCTGGTGTTCTCTTCTCTTTTGAATTGATTATAGAACAATACTTGAATCCATTAAATCAATAATCCACCTTTGAAACTTGTTTCTGAATCAGGAAACAAGTTTCTTATCGTTGTAAAACGATTACATTATAACCGCTTACACGTTATACTGTGGTTACATTAATTCATTCGCAAGTCGTTACTGGATGATAATCATTGTATTGGAGGAGAAAAAATGAAAGATCAATTGATGAATGGGATGCAGCGTTTTGCTAAAGCGATGTTTATTCCCGTATTGATTCTGCCGATTGCAGGTTTATTGATTGCAATAGGGAATTTATTTACAAATGCTCAACTGATTGAGTTTCTGCCCTTTTTAGATAATCCAATCACCATGGGCTTCGGATCCGTCTTGTCTGGTTCACTCGTTTCTATCTTAACGAACTTAGGACTCATATTCTGTGTGGGGATCGCTGTCGGTTTAGCAAATAAGAAAAAAGCTGAAGCAGGATTTACCGCTCTTTTAGGATTCTTAGTCTTTATCTATGCCATGAACAACTTCTTATCTTTTAATGAAATGCTGGTAGATCCCCAAGCGCTTCAAGGTACAGGACAAGCAATGGTTCTAGGTGTTCAAGTTTTAGATATGGGCGTGTTCCTCGGAATTATTCTGGGTGTTGTCGTCGCTTTGGTACACAACAAATTTGCTGAGATTGAATTTGACAATGCTTTTCAAATTTACGGCGGCTCTCGTTTTGTCTTTATTGTACTGATTCCAATCGTTGTGCTCGCTGCGATATTAATGAGTTATATCTGGCCAGTTGTACAATCAGGGATTGATGCAACCGGAACATTTATCAATCAGGCTGGAAACTTCGGCTTGTTCCTATACGGTACACTCGAACGTTTACTCATCCCAACTGGATTACATCACTTGGTCTACACTCCTTTCTTATACACTTCTCTTGGTGGTGTTGCAGAAGTCGGCGGTGAAGTGTTTGAAGGTGCTCGTAACATTTACTTTGCAGAAATCGCTGATCCAGCTGGCGGGTTATTGAATCCAAGTGTCATCTGGGATGCTCGCGGTATTTCTAAAATGTTTGGACTTCTTGGTGCCTGTTTAGCGATGTATCACACAGCCAAGCCTGAGAATAAAGCAAAAGCGAAAGCGATTCTGATTCCAGCTGTCTTTACCTCATTTATTGCTGGTGTTACTGAACCAATTGAATTTTCATTTATGTTTATTGCTCCAGTCTTATTCGTTATTCACTCTGTGTTGAGCGGACTGAGTATGGTCGCGTTGAATATCTTAGGTGCAAGAGCCATTGGACCAAATGGATTTATTGACTTCTTGCTTTACAATCTCCCTCTTGGAATCGAAAGGACAAGGTGGCCGCTGTTCATAGTCGTTGGGATTGCCTTTTTCGTCATCTACTACTTGACCTTCAGGTTTATGATTACAAAATTCAAGTATAAAACAATTGGTCGAGAAGATTCAGTCCAGGATACAAAACTTTATTCTAAAAAAGACTATCAAGCTGCTAAATCAGGACAACTGGTCGAAACCGTTACCGGAGACCGAGATGCCGAAACTGGTTCAGCTCCGGTTATTGTTCAGGCATTAGGCGGACCGGATAACATTGATACCATCACCAATTGCTACACCCGTTTAAGATTGATTTTAAAAGACCCGGCATTAGTCGATGAACAAACCTTGCGGACTGACACAGGTGCCAGTGGTGTCATTGTAAAAGATCATAATGTGCAAGTCGTCTACGGTCTGCAAGTAAACAGCGTCCGCAGATCAGTCGAAAATTATCTAGGTCGAGACCCGGAAGAATAAATTTCAAAATAAGGAAGGAAAGATTTAAATGAATAAGAAGTTCTCAGTCGTTATTGCAGGTGGAGGAAGTACCTTTACTCCAGGAATCGTTCGTATGTTGCTAGAAAATTTAGACCGCTTCCCGCTTCGCACTCTAAAGCTTTATGACAATGATGAAGAAAGGCAAGCTACGCTAGGAAAAGCACTTGCAATTTTAATGAAAGAACAAGCTCCTGATATTGACTTTTCCTTTACAACGGACCCTGAAGAGGCATTCACAGATGTCGATTTCTGTATGGCGCATATCCGTGTCGGAAAATATGCTATGCGCGAACAAGATGAGAAAATCCCTTTGAATCATGGTGTGATCGGACAAGAAACTTGCGGACCAGGCGGGATTGCTTACGGCCTGAGAAGTATCGGCGGCATGATGGAATTGATCGATTACATGGAAAAATACTCTCCTGACTGCTGGATGCTGAACTACTCAAATCCTGCTGCAATCGTAGCGGAAGCTTGCCGAGTACTGCGCCCTGATTCCAAAGTGCTGAACATCTGTGATATGCCGGTTGGAACATTGAGAAGAATGTCTCAGATCATCAACAAAACACCAGATCAACTGGAAGTCCGCTACTTTGGATTGAACCATTTCGGCTGGTGGACAAGTATTAAAGACAAAGAAGGTAATGAATACGTTGATCAGATTCGTGACTACGTAGCAGAAAATGGTTATTTAACAAGTGTGGAAGTGGAAACGCAGCATACAGATCCAAGCTGGCAGCAGACACACAAGAAAGCCAAAGACCTGCTCGCAGTCAACCCTAGATACTTGCCGAATACGTATTTAAAGTATTACTTGTATCCTGATGATGAAGTCAGTCATTCTGACTGCTCTTATACCCGCGCAAATGAAGTCATGAACGGTCGTGAAAAAGATGTCTTTACTGCCGCTCGAACCATTATTGAAAAAGGAACGGCTGCAGGAGACGAATTCCATATTGATAGTCATGCTTCCTTCATTGTAGACCTTGCACGCGCCATTGCATTTAATACACATGAAAGAATGCTGATGATCGTTGAAAATAACGGCGCAATCGCAAACTTCCCGGATGACGCCATGGTCGAAGTCCCTTGTATTGTAGGAACCGACGGGCCAGAACCATTGGCACAAGGGAAAATTCCTGATTTCGAAAAAACTTTGATGTATCAGCAAGTTATGGTCGAGAAAATGGTTGTCGAAGCCTATATCGAGGGCAGCTACCAGAAATTATGGCAAGCCCTGACTCTTTCCAAAACGGTACCAAGTGCCGGAGTTGCGAAAGATTTACTAGATGATTTAATCGAAGCCAACAAAGACTTCTGGCCTGAATTGAAATAAACTCTGAAATTTCAGCCAATACAAATGCCATTCCACTCATCCAGTTATGAACTGGGTGCCGGAATGGCTTTTTTCTTTATCAAAGACGTTCTTTTGCTTTAACCGTAAATTCTTTCATCTGTTCAGCCAAATTCTGACGGAGTTCAGCTATACTTCGATCCATCAGCACTTTATCTTTGACTGTTCTTTTTCCGTTTATAAACACATCCTGTACATTACCGGCATTCGCTGAGTAAACCAGCGCTGCATAGGGATCGAACAGCGGAAACATATTGACCGAACAGGTCTCTACCAGTACGATGTCAGCCTTTTTCCCAGACTCCAGTGAACCAATCTGGTTTTCCATCCCCAGTACTCTGGCTCCGCCCATGGTAGCCAGTTCCACAATTTCACTAGCTGGAAAAGCACCGCGGTCTTTGAGTTCTGTTTTATGAAAATTCGCAAACAGTTTCATCTGAGTGAATAAGTCCAGCGTGTTGCCGCTGCTTGGACCATCCGTCCCTAAGCCGACCGGTATCTGTTTATCCAGCAGGTCTGAGATTCGCGCTACCCCTTTCGCCGACTTGGTGTTCGCTCCAATGCAATGTGCCACTTTTACGTGATGCTTTTTCAGCAAATCAATATCCTGATCTGTTAAATGGATACAGTGGGCGGCCACCAGTCTTTCGCTCAATGCACCAATACTGTCAAGAAATTCGACCGAAGTCATATCGAGTGTATCGCGAAAATGATCTAATTCATAATCCATTTCAGCTACATGCATTGTTAGTGGAATCTGATATTGTTCAGATAATCGTACAGCTTCTTTGAGCGCTTCCGGACTATTCGTGTTGGGTGCATGCGGTGCGATGGCTGGTGTGATCAGTTCGTGATTCAGCCATTTCGGAATAAAAGATTGAGCATAGTCCAAGCCTCCATGTGCAGTATCTGCATCGCAGGTTGGAAAATCAATTACAGTCTCTCCAAGAATAGCCCTGGAGCCCATTTCATCCGTTGCTTGTGCTAAGGCATCTTCAAAGTAGTACATATCCATAAATGTCGTTACGCCGGCGAGCTGCATTTCTGCGATAGCGTACTTCCCACTATGATACGCCAGTTCTTCCGTCATACATTCCTGCTCCAATGGAAACAGAAAGCGGCGCAGACGATCAGGATAGTCATCTCCGAGAGAACGAAACGGGATCATGCCAATGTGAGTATGCGTGTTGACCATTCCCGGCATGGCAATTGCTTGTTTACCATCAACGATTTCTTCAACGGCTTTTTCATCAGGTGCATGTTCCATACCTCCCACTGCATCAATCATATTGTCTGCTATCATGATATACCCATTTGGATATTCTGTCTTTTCAGCATCCATTGTCAGAACATGAACATTTTTTATTAACTTCTTCATCGGATCTCCTCAATTAACGGTATTTTTTCTTGGGTACGGACATCGAACATACCCTGATCAGTGATTTTAAGTGCTGGGGAAACGGGTAAAGACAGTGTGGAAAATGACATCACTTCATTTGTGTTCACATATCCCAGGTCCTTCATTGCTTGTCGTACTTCCTTGATCTGTTGGCCCGTCACTTCGATCGGTGCATCTGTGATAATACCGCCGATCGGAAGCGGGCAGCATCCAGTCAAGGAACCTTCTTTCGTCACAACGTAGCCGCCCTGCAGTTCAAGTACCTTATGCTGCGCCAGCAAGATATCTTCTGCCGACGTTCCCACAACCATAAGATTATGATGATCATGAGCCCATGTTGTGGCAATCGCACCTTTTTCAGTCAGTGCATTTTCTACCAGTCCAAAACTAATCTGTCCGTTCTGTCCATAGCGCTCCATAACCAGAATTAATGCCAGCCCACTCGCCGCCCAATCCAATCGGCCATCCCGAATCGGTACTGTTCGCTGAACGTGTTCCGTAAAAGTCCCTTTCTCCTGAATACGAATCACATTACAAAGCGCTTCATTCCCCTCAGCATGAATCTCCAGGTCTTCTGCTTCGAGTTTTTTGCAATCGACTGAATGATAAAAATGAGCTGGGAAACCCGGTTTTTCTTTGGGGTACTTAAACGGATCTCCTTTTTGATGTTTCAGTTGTCCATTTTTATACACTTCTGAGATGGTCCATTCTGTTAAATCATCCAACAAGATAAAATCAGCCTTCAACCCTGCCGCAATAGCCCCCCGATCCTGAAATCCCATCCGTCGAGCTGGTGTATATGTACTGATATAAATGGCTTGTTCAAGCGGCATCCCGCAATCTACCGCCAATTTGAGATTCGCATTCAAATGCCCGTCTAATAAGTCATCTGCAATGACGTCATCTGTCACTAAGGCGGTATATTCATACAATTGATGTTGATCAATCATTCTTATATTTTCTGGATTGATAGACTTTTTCTGCAATTCAATAAACATGCCGCTGCTGACTTTTTCGTAAATGGATTCTGGTGTCTGTTGCGTATGATCCGCTGTAATCCCAGCAAACTGATATCTGGCTAAATCGATTCCAGACACGCGAGGAACATGACCTTCGATCGGAAGAAAAGGGTGTGTCTGCTGGGTTTCATTCAGAATTTGACGAATCAGCGAGTCAGGTTCACTGACAATACCTTTGAAATTCATCGCTTCTCCTAGCGCAATGATTTGTGGAGATGACAATAATTCTCGAACTTCCTCCAATTCAATTTTACCGCCGGTTGTTTCCATTTCAGCAGTTGTGGAAGGTACAGAAGACGGGATAGCATAAAAGATATCCATTTCGGTCTCTTCAGCTAAGAAGGACTCTATGCCTTCCATTCCGAAGACATTTGCAATTTCATGTGAATCTGCTACGATCGTCGTTACACCGTTCGCTAACCCAGCTCCAGAAAAAATAGAAGGCGACGTCATCGAACTTTCAATATGCATATGAATATCAATCAACCCTGGAACCATGTACTTCCCACTGGCATCCAGCACTTGAACAGGTGCTGAATCTTCCAAATCCATTAAGCCGACATAGAAGAATTTTCCCTCTGATACAGCTGCATGTTTTCTTTCAAATTTTTTCAAGAAGCTATTATAAACTTCTGCATTTTTGATGAGTAGATCTATCTTCATTAATCCTGTCACTCCTGCCTGAATCTTAATTACCTTTCAATAACTGCTTTCTAAAACAGCCCCAGCTCCTATCCGTTCATCATTGAGCCAGTGTTTAGAGCGTTTTCTAAAAAAAGAGGTTGGAACAGTTGTCCCAGCCTCTTTTGAATAAATGTTTATTGATTGAGTGTTCTGTTCCACTCGTTGATCCAGTCTTCTAAATGAGCATTTACAAAAGTGTAATCGATTGGCTGAGTACGTTCTGCAATCGCTCCATAAGTTTTGTTCTCTGCCACTTCATCACTCAGTTCAACATCTGCATTTGTCGGTGCTTCATTTAAAGATTCAGCTGTGACTGTTTGCAACTCTTCGCTGATTCTCCAGTTGATGAATTCGTAAGCTAATTCTTTGTTTTCAGAATTGACGTTGACATTGACTGTATTGAAGTTTCCGTAAGTACCAGACTCTGGAACAACGTATTGTACGTCTGGGTTAGCTTCTGAGATGATTGGAACAGCAAAATCACCGATTACAGCTGCCACAACTTCTCCAGATTGGAACATGTTTACTAGGTCAGATGACTTGCTGTATGTTTTGACGATATTAGGCGATAATTCTTTGATACCTTCCATTGCCGCTGTACCTTCATCCTCTGCAATATCGACTCCTTTATAGTCGCTGGCTACATGCAGCATTGCCGGACCAAAAGTCGTTGCAATATCTGGAACAGAGATTTTTCCTTCTAATGATGGATCCCATAAATCTGACCATTCATCGATCGTCATACCAGCAGCTTCCTCATTGTAAATGATTCCGATACTATTGACTGTATAAGCAGGACCAGAACCATCTGCAGAAAGTTCTTTCGCACTGTTGATCAACTGATCCATGTTCGGTACTTTAGCGGCATCCAGTTCTTCAAACAGGCCTTCTTCTACCCCTTTAGCGGCATTAGACTGAGAAATATCCAGAATATCGATTGTCGTATTGCCGTTATTAGAGAATTTAGTATAGCGTTCAGAACTGGTTCCAGTCTCTACAACGATATCGACGTTGTGCTCTTCTTCAAATGGTGCGAAAATATCTTCCTGCATAACATCTTCACTTAACCCGAATGTTGAAATGACTAATTCCTGTTTTTCTTCTCCTGTTGCATTGCTGCCGCAAGCAGCTAATACTGCAGCACTCATTAATGATAACCCAGCTAACTGAACCTTTTTGTTCATTTTGAATATCCCCTTTTTTATTTTTATTGTATTTGTTAAACCAAAATCAGTTTTTCTTCTGAAATATACAGAGACACTTCATCTCCAGATGTATAAGTCGTTTCGTCACTGTCTTGCACTAATAATTTGCCAATCGGTGTCTCTACCTCATACTGATAACTTTTTCCTAAGAATGTTCGTACTTTAACGGTTCCAGGTATCGTATTGACTGCTGGACCAGATTGCTTACTTAAAATGGTGATATCTTCAGGTCGAATTGTTCCGACTTTTTGTGTAGTTTCCCAAGTATGAGCGGTTTTAAATAGACTGCCATCTCCTGCTGCATAAGTATGGTCATCCACAAGTGTCAAATCAAAAAAGTTTTCGAATCCGATAAACCGTGCCACAAACTCTGTTTTCGGATGGTTATAAATGACTTCCGGTGTATCAAATTGTTCAATCACTCCCTGATTCATGACCGCTACTTTATCAGAAATAGAGAAACACTCTTCCTGATCATGCGTTACGAATACAGAAGTGATTCCCAGACGCTGCTGGATTTTTTTAATTTCAAGCCGCATATTGATCCGCAGCTTTGCATCCAAGTTGCTCAGCGGTTCATCCAGCAACAGCAGTTTTGGTTCAATGACCAAAGCTCTGGCTAACGCTACACGTTGTCTTTGTCCTCCTGAAAGTTGTTTGGGATAGCGATCTGCATAATCAGCCAGCCCGGTCACTTCCAGCATTTCCATCACCTTTTTATGAATCGTTTCTTTGGATTCTTTTCGCAGCTTCAAGCCGAATCCAACATTTTCTTTTATCGTCAAGTGAGGAAACAGTGCATAACTTTGAAAAACCATCCCAAAGTTTCTTTTATGCACAGGAACTTTTGTAAGATTAGCGCCGTCTACTGAGAATGCTCCATCGTTTGGCTCAATCAGACCTGCGATTACACGCAATGTTGTTGTCTTCCCGCATCCTGATGGTCCTAACAGAGACACTAACTCTCCTTTTTCAATAGATAAGTTCAAGTCTTTTAAAATATTATTCTTTCCATCATATGAAACTCGAATATCTTCTAAGTCAACGAATGACATGTTTTTTACTTCCTCCTTCAACTTCTAAACCAGTGCTCATTGTTTCAAGGGCTGTATTTAAGCCACGCTTGCTAGTCCTAATGTTTTTTCGATCAGGTACATTAAGATGATGGTTCCTAACATCAGCAATACAGACAGTGCTGAAACGGTGGGATCATAATTGTATTCGATGTAACTCATCAAGGTGGTCGGCAAAGTGGCTACACCCGGTCCAGATAAAAACTGAGAAACAGGGATATTATTAAAGGAATTGATAAATGCCAACATAAAGGAAGCAAATATTCCAGAGGTGATATTCGGCAGTACTACTTTGATAAAGGCTAATGGTTTTGTACAGCCAAGTGTCCAGGCCACTTCCTCAATGGAAAAATCCAGCTGTTCCAGACTTGAACCGACTACTCGAATAACATAAGGCAAGCTGATTAGAAAGTGCCCCAGCAGCAATCCTTGAAAAATCGGCAGCTGCAGTTGAACGACCACAAACTGGAATAGTGCGTATCCTACTACTACGCCTGGAATCACTGTCGGAGATAGAAAGAAGCTCTTCAGCCAAGCAGTCTTTGGCAGTTTATAGCGGGCTAATGCATAAGCTGCAGGAATCCCTACCGCTAACGCCAGCAGTGTAGCCAATGACGAAATTTGCAGACTCAAAAAAAAGCTGTCTACAAACGAACTGATTTCAAATACTTTTTTAAACCATTGAAAGGTAAAGCCTTCTATCGGAAATTGAATACTCGGCTGTTCTCCAAACGCGGTTACAGTGATGATCAGCAGAGGCAGACAGAGAAAT
Organism: Marinilactibacillus piezotolerans; assembly: GCF_900169305.1. GTDB lineage: Bacteria > Bacillota > Bacilli > Lactobacillales > Carnobacteriaceae_A > Marinilactibacillus > Marinilactibacillus piezotolerans_A. Next base: position 119,483 of record NZ_FWDP01000003.1, read on the forward strand.
GCGAAAACAAGCAGTACAAAAATCGATAATCCTCTTTGTTTACGCATATTTCTCACCTCGCTTATCTAATTTAGCTGCAATCATGTTAAAGACTTTCATAACGAGCAGCGTTGTGACGATCATGATTAGCGCAATGACGCTGGCGCTTTGCCAATCACCGAGTGCCATTGCATTCTGGTAAAGGAAAGTCGACATCATCATATTTCGATTTCCACCTAATAATTGCGGTGTAGTATACGCCGTCAGTGTTCCAGTGAACACAAGAATACTTCCTATGATCACACCTGGAATACTTAACGGTAAAATGACTTTGATAAAAGCCGTTAACCGATTCGCACCCAGTGTTTCGGCTGCTTCCATGATTTCTGTATCGATATTTTCAAACGTTCCAACTAGAGAAATAATCATCACCGGCAGAAATAAGTAAAAGGACCCAATAATAATGGCAAATTCTGTATAAAGCAAAGTGATTGGTTCGGAAATGAGTCCTGACGCGAGCATCAGATTATTGATGATCCCCGTTCTGCCTAGGATGTTGATCCATGCAAAACTCCGAACGACCGAATTTGTCAGTAACGGAAATAATGTCAGCGACATGAGCAGCCCGCGCCACTTTTTAGGACTGTTGGCAATAAAATAAGCTGTTGGTACACCAAACAAGATACTGATCAACGTCACAATCAGAGAAATTTTTATCGTTCGATATAAAATTCCAACGTTGTACATATCTTGGAAAAACTCTAGATAGGCATTAAAGGTCACTCCTCCATCGTAGAAAGTGGGCCAAATTACACTGACCAAGGGAAGAATAAGGAAGAAAAGCAGTAGGACAAGTCCCGGCGCTAAAATCAAATACGAAGTTTTCTTAGACATTCTGTTAAATCATCCTTCATGAATAGGGTATATATAGAATTTCCATATGTTTTCAATCGATTAACGGTTTAATGTTCAGTTTTTGTAAACACAAGGAGAATTATAAGGAATTACTGATGGCATTTCAACGTTTTTACGAATATATAAATAAATTCTAATTAATAATGTTCGTGTTTTATATAATAGCGGATACAAATTCCTTCTGATCATCTTGATAAACCGACGATTTAAAACAAATCTATCGTTAAAACCTTAATTTTGAGAAAATATGAACGAACAATGGTAACTGTTTCCCTTATGAGAGAATAATGGCGAATATTCTCATAATAATCTTCGCAGTTTCTTATATTTTTCTCTTTGATTTCAGTCAGAAAAGTTCTCTTCCGGTTTTCTGTATAAAAAAGAGGAAAGCCAGCCATTCCTCATGGCTGACTTCCCTTTTTTATTTTGATTGATTCAATTATTCAGCTTGCTCCAGGTAGTTTGTCAAATGTTCCTGAACAAGATCTGGATCTGCCGTTAATTCATTCCCTGTTTCAACTAGTGGTGTAACGGGTGTGAAGGCTTTGTTGACTTGACCATCGTAAGATTGTACAAAGTCATCTTGATTGATAGAGTAAAGGATCGCTTTTCTCAAATCTTCACTTTGTGCTGTTTTGCTTTCTTCGTTTGTTGTATTGATAATGAGATAAGTGACTGCATTACTTGGTCCTGTTTGAAGTGTCAGGTTCTCTGCGCCTTCAACAACTTCGTATTGCGTCTCTTCTAATCCATATAACATGTCGACCTCGTTGCTTCTTAATGCGGATAGTGCACTGTCCATGTCACCGATGAAACGAACAGTAACGTTTTCGATATTCGCTGCATTTTCAGATTCTGGCATGTACGCTGGATTTCTTTGGAATGTTGCTTCGTAATCATTTTTTTGGATCATAATATAAGGTCCACTTGCATAAAGGTGATTATCGTACGTTTCACCTTCAGTTACAGCACGTTGGTCTCCGTAAGGAATCGTTGTGTTAATATCAAAGTTATCAATGTCGTAGTCGTTGACCGCTTCAACTTGGTCTATAGAAACGATTCCTGCAGATTGGTGTGCTAGATAGTTCAGTACTTGCGGGAATGGTTCAGTCGTTGTCAATTTAACAACTTGGTAGTCTCCGGCACTGCTGTCTGCTTCTGTTTCGTCAGTTACTAAGCTGTTGATCGGTGCATCCAAGTCAGCTTCAAGCGATTCTAGTACTGTTGTATCTTCTCCTGCAACCGTTGTATTTTCAAGTTCACTCATATCGCTCACTACAGATACTTCATCAATAAAGCTGTGTAAACTATATGTTCTGTGATCTGGAACTGAGTCTGGGTTGCTGGCTCTTTCTAGTGAGTAGATAACATCTTCAGCACCAACACGTTCACCAGAATCAACGGCTTGTCCGTCTTCTACACTTGCAAAGTTGATATCATCTCTTAAGATGAAATAGTAGTCTGAACGGCTTTCTCCAATAGCGTGGTTGTAACTTAATGAAGCTTCTGATGTTACCGTGTCATCATCTTGCAGGTTAACCAGTCTTACATACATATTAGTGTTTAATTGGTTAATGGATCCATCATTTCCCTTGATTGGATCAAGAGATGTCAAATCAGATTCTGTTTGTGTCAGTGTTAAAGGTTCTGTTTCATTCATAGCTTCATCTTGGTATTCAACAGAATCCCATGCAAAAGCTCTGGATTTTGATAGTCGAACAGATTCTGGAACCAATAAATCCTGGTTGAATGCCTGTGCTTTTAATGGATTATAAAGTGCCACCGCATAAGCATTTTCTGTTACGATCGTATTTTCCATTTCGCTGTACGTTTCAACATATTCTTCCGGAGTTTCAGCAGCTGCCTGATTAATCAGCTCGTCTACTTCAGGGTCTGGCGTAATAACGCGACTGTCTCCCTCACTTGTAAATAATGAACGGACAGAATAATCCGGATTTCCTGTAACGGTTGTCCAGCTTGCGACTGAAATATCGAAGTTGCCAGCATCCCGTTGCGTTCTGTAGCTTGCGTAGTCCGGTTGCTGATTGACATTGACTTCGAATCCGTTTCTAGTCAACTGGTCTCTAAGAATGTTTAAGTCTTGTTCGTCGGCTGTTGCCCCTAGCAAATCAATCGCTACGGTTTCCTGATTTTCAGAAGAATTGCCGTTAGTTGCTTCATCTTCTGTTGTAACGTTACAAGCTGAAAGAACCAGCGCGCTCAATAATGTAACTGTACTAAATAGTGTCTTTTTCATAAAATTCCTTCCTCTTTTCTTATTCTAAAATTATAACTGCATTTTTATAATGAGTTCCCTTTATGAAAGTCTCGGGTCTGTCGCATCTCTGATGCCGTCTCCGAGAAAGTTGAATGAAAGGACTAAAGCAATAATCGCTAGTCCTGGATAGATCGCCAAATACGGCTCTGTTTCAAGATAGGCACTGCCGGAACGCAGAATATTGCCCCATTCTGGAATATAGTTTTCTACCCCTAGTCCCAGATAACTCAAACTGCTGGTAGCGATAATCGCTGACCCGATCGTCAATGTCGCACGGACTATCATCGGTGCCATTGAATTCGGAATAACATGTTTCCAGATAATATTGCGGTTGTCGTTTCCGACTGCTCTGGAAGCTTCTACATATTCCAGATTTGTTACTTGAATAACATTGGCACGCATTGTACGTGCATAGCTTGGTATATATCCAATACTTAAAGCAATGATCAAGTTTGAGGTCGAAGCACCAAAGGCTGCCACAATAGTGATTGCCAGCAGAATTCCTGGAATTGCGTATAAAATATCCAGAAAACGCATGATCAGATTATCTGTATGGCGACCGTAGTACCCTGAGATGGCGCCCAGCAGACCGCCAAATATCAGCGGAATCATTGTTGCCAGTACACCGACGGTCAAAGAAATCCGTGCCCCGAAAACGATTCTTGAGAAAACATCGCGGCCGAAGTTGTCTGTTCCAAACGGATATACCAGACTTGGCGGCTGTAAAATATTTCCGTAATCGTTGTTCACTGCAAGGCCGTAGCTGAATGTCCAATAACTACAGATTGAAATGGCCACTAGGAAAATAATGAAGAGCAAACCTGTCATAGAAGCCTGGTTGCGAATGATTTTTTCAAACAGCGTTTTCCTTCTATTCACACCTGGTTCTTCTTGGGACTGACGAACCATGGAATAGGCTACAAGCAGAACAAATAAGTTCCCTGTCAATACGGTCAAAGTCAGGATACCCAGTATGATCATTCTCGGTACACCTGTCAGCTTCTGTACTTTTTCATAGCCAACCAGAACGATCAGATGGAGTACAACCACGACTAGCAGCAAGGCCATCGCTGGTATGAATGTATTTGTAACAAAAGGCTTGAACAAATTAAGTGCTGAAACACCGATCACCAAGAGGTCGGTTACTACCATATAAACAGCATAAATGTAACCTGGTCTGACCTGTTTCTTCATTATATAGAGAGAAGAGATCAAAAGGAAAATGTTACCTCCTAACAGTGATACGATCAACCCGCCAGCAATCAGTTGACTGGATTTGCTGATGACCAGCGTTTTGCGGCTTTCCCTTTTCAGTTTCCAGACTAATCCTGCTTGAATAATGGAGAAAATACCGTTTGCCAGCATCAGAATCATGACCTGCGGACGAATCTCAAATGTCTCCCATTCAAAGGCTGCCAGACCAATGATCAAGGTATACAGAAGAGACAGACCCAGTGAAAACGATGCTTGTTTGTAAATAAGAGAATCTTTGTATGATTTCAAAGTATCGATCACTTCCTTTTAATGTCTTTTGAGATTGGTTCGGATACGCGGATCAATCAATGCATACAGCATATCGATCACAACATTGATAACGGATAAGACGATTGCAACATAGATGACGCCTCCAAGAACTGCTGGAATATCAGGGATAAACTGTCTTTCAACGATATAACTGCCGATCCCATTGATATTGAATACCTGCTCCGTAACAGCTGCTCCGCCAAGCACGCCTCCGAATTGCAGTCCAATGATCGTTACGATCGGAATCAGAGCATTCGGCACAGCATGTCGCAGCATCACACGACCGTTGGACAATCCTTTTGAACGAGCAGTCAGAATGTAGTCTTCATTCATGACTTCCAACGTAGACGAGCGGGTCATACGAGCAACAGATGCCATCAGCAAGGTTCCCAGAACAACTGCCGGCATGATCAGAGATGAAAAGTTTTCGGCGTTGTAAGTTGCCGGCAACCAGCCCAGCTCAATGGAAAAGGTTAAGATAAAGATCAAACCTTGCCAGAAACTCGGAATAGAAAGACCGATCAAAGCAATAAACATAAATACATGGTCAAACAGTGTATTCGATTTGACCGCTGAATAAATCCCCGCCGGCAAAGCAATCACTAATGCAATCAGCAAAGCGAATATAGCCAGCTCCATCGTTACTGGGAAACGTCTCATAATGGTATTGACGACATCCTGGTTTCCTGAATAGGCATTTCCAAGATCGAAGGTGAAGACCCCTTTGATTGTACGCCATAACTGGACAATATAAGGGTCGTCTAATCCATACACTGCATTGAAGTTATCAATCTGCTCTTGTGTCGCCGTTTCACCAATAATGTTCCGCGCTGCATCCGATGGTGAAAAGTACAGCAGCGTAAAGACAATCACGGTCACTCCTAAAATGACCAGCATCATCATCAATAACCGTTCAAACAAGTACTTAACAAACGGATTGGAGTGAATCAGCATAAGCAGATACATCGGAAATCCTATCACCACTGATAAAATGAACAGCGGCAGCTGTCCGATAAATTGCTCAGTCAGTCCAAGATAAGTGACTTTCTCACGATTAGAATTTTTGAAAATCTCATCTGCTTTCTTATCAACAGCCTTTTTGAATTGCTGGTTGAATAAGTCATCGACGCGTTTACTCGTTTCTTTTTCAGATAGTGATTTGTCGAAAAAGGCTTGTTTGTTTCGTTCTTGCTTCAGTAGTTCCGACTTCAATTGCTGATCATACCCTTTATCTATCAGCAACTGTCTAGCTTCTTCCCAAACCTGTCCATTTTGCTTTTTGATATATTTCTTATAAATGAATGCAATAAACACAATCAGCTGGAAAGGAAGTCCCAAAAGAATCAGACCAATGCGATAAAAAGGACTTAAATACGCATTCCCATATTGCCTTTTGATACTTTGAAGAAACGTCTGATCTTGCTGAGTAATGACTTCATTTTTCACCTGTCTACCTCCTGCTCTTTTGATATTAAATGCGGCAATTCTATAGTATTAGACATAAAAAAAACCCTTAAATACAGAATATCCTGAATTTAAGGGCGAAAGATTTCATTTCACGGTTCCACCTTAAAGAATGCACAGTCTCATTCCTGCTGCTTGGCTAGGACGGACTCCACATTTTCTTATTCGATACTCAACGCATAGCTGTTTGAATATCGTTTTGCTGTAACGGGCAAACCCGATATCATCTACAGTACTAATGACCTCAATGATATAACTCCAAGATGCACTTCCAGACATTCCGCATTATCCCCTTTCAGCAAACAGGGACTCTCTATAAAATTGCAATGATCTGTACTTTTCTTTTCAATGTCTTTTACTTATTTTTTAATAGTTTTGTAATTGGCATTAATATACCAAATCCAAAATGTATCGTCAAGCTTTAAATATTATTTTCATAAATATTTTTTTGAAATATTTTTCCTTTTATGATTATAATAAACTCGACTTGATTTCTAAAGGATTGACACTCATACTATATTTTAACTATTCCGGCTACAGCCAAGGAGCGAAACAATGGAAAAACTACTAGAAGTAAAACAGTTATCGATTGAATTTGAACAAGGAGAGACCTTTAATAGAGTAGCTGATCAGGTCCACTTCGATATCAGCAAGGGTGAAACACTGGGCATCGTCGGTGAGTCCGGCAGCGGAAAAAGTGTTACCGCCCGTTCGATCATGCGCCTGCTTCCGCCGAATGCCCGTAACAACGAAGAAAGCAAAATTGTCTTTATGGGCAAGGACTTAACCCAATTATCGGAAAAAGAAATGCGCAAAATTCGCGGAAAAGATATTGGAATGATTTTCCAGGATCCAATGACTTCTTTGAATCCAACAATGTCGATTGGAGATCAGATCACTGAAAGTATCCGATATCACCAGAAACTGAAGAAAAAAGCTGCAAAAGCAGAAGCTATGAATATTATGAATCTTGTCGGAATCAAAGATGTAGCATTTCGTTATGACCAGTACCCTCATGAATTTTCAGGCGGTATGCGTCAGCGGATGATGATCGCTATTGCACTGGCCTGCAAGCCGGCACTGCTGATTGCAGATGAACCAACGACTGCACTGGATGTAACGATTCAAGCTCAAGTCTTGGACTTACTGAAAGATATTCAAAAACAGTTCGGTACTGCGATTATTCTCATCACCCATGATTTCGGGGTTGTAGCCAATATGTGCGATAATGTACTCGTTATGAAAGATGGAGAAATTGTGGAAAGAGGCGCAACTACGGACGTATTCGAACATCCTCAGCATCCATATACCAAAAGGTTGCTGGATGCAGTTCCCAACCTTAAAAAAGATCAGAAAGCTCCTTCTGAAAGAGCTGCATCAGAGAAAACGCTCCTGTCTATCAAAGAGTTGCAGAAACACTTTGACTTGGGGAAAGGCGCCGTGCTAAAAGCCGTTGACGGCGTCACTCTGGATATTTATGAAGGAGAAACATTAGGGCTCGTCGGCGAATCAGGTTCTGGTAAATCGACTATGGGCAGAACCTTGCTGCGTCTGCATGAAGCGACCGGCGGAGACGTTTTGTATGAAGGGTTTAATTTGAATACGCTGGATGCAAATGAAATGAAAGATATGCGTAAGCATATGCAATTGATATTCCAGGATCCATACGCTTCCCTTGATCCGAGAATGAAAGTGGTTGATTTGATCGGTGAAGCCTTGGATGTTCACAAACTCGCTCAGAATAAACAGGATCGTTACAATAAGGTTGTTGAATTACTGAAACTGGTCGGTTTAGATCCCGCTTTTGCGAATCGTTATCCGCACGAGTTTTCCGGTGGACAGCGCCAGCGAATCGGAATTGCCCGTGCACTTGCCGTGAATCCTAAGTTTATCGTCTGCGACGAACCTCTTTCTGCCCTTGACGCATCCATACAGGCACAAATCGTCGACCTGCTGGAGGACTTGCAGAAAAAACTGGGACTGACTTATCTGTTTATTGCGCATGACTTGGCAATGGTTAAACGAATCAGTGATCGGGTCGCTGTTATGTACAATGGTCAGTTAGTAGAAATAGCGGATTCTGAAGAGTTGTTTTCCAATCCGCTCCATCCTTATACTAAAAAACTGCTTGCGGCTATTCCGGTTCCAGATCCGGCTTACGAAGCAACTCGAAAACAGACAGTCGATGATTCAGAAATCCCTATACCAGATGCTTCTGCTGCAACATTACAGGAAGTGACCCCTGGACACTGGCTTTCTGTATCTGCTGACCAAACTGTATAGTCAACGCCTTTGTTTACCTGAAGAAGACTAAACCTCCGCTTGCTCGAGATAAGAACAGCGGAGGTTTTTATATTAGTTTTAACGGCGACTTCTCCGATAAAACATCTTTTATTTATTATACTGGTGTTATTTTACATATACCTGCTTCGTAAGGTTTTAGATTGAGTATCTGTCCTGATTCAGTCCTGTCAGTGTAGTTTGTCAGTATAGTTTTTTTAATTCTCCACTCTTCCGGCACATCAACTGACGTATTTTTCGAAGACAAATTCGCATAGACTAGAAAATGACGCTCTTCGCTGCTTCTGATATAAGCGAATACTTGCGGATGCTGTTCAGCAATCAGCGTATAAGTGCCATAAATCAACGTTTTTTCTGTCTTCCTTAACTGAATCATACGCTTATAAAAATGATAAATAGAATCTGGATCACTTTGCTGAGTCTCAGCATTGAGCGTAGTATAATTAGGGTTTACTTTCAGCCAAGCTGTCCCTTCGGTGAAGCCCGCTTGTTTTGTATTTTTCCACTGCATCGGCGTTCGTGAATTATCACGACCGTTCGACCAGATATAAGTCATAACCTCTTCCTGAGCTTTTCCTTTTTCGATTTCAGACTGATAGTAATTTTTTATTGCAACATCTCTATAATCATCAATGGTATGGTATTTTACATTCGTCATCCCCAGCTCTTGTCCCTGATAAATAAACGGTGTCCCTTGCATGAAAAAGTACATGACAGCCAATGCTGTTGCGGACTCTTTATGGTAAGTCTGATCATTCCCCCATGTAGAAACCACTCTCGGCAAATCGTGATTCTCAATAAATAACGCGTTCCAGCCTTTTTTATCCAGTGCTGCTTGCCACCTTGATAACGAAGTCTTTAACTGATTTAAATCTAAGCCGCTGCTTTTTGTTCCCCATAACTCGACGTGTTCAAACTGAAAAATCATATTGAAGTAGCCGCTCTCTTCATCAGCCCAGTGCTCAGCATCGTGGACCGTTACGCCGTTAGCTTCACCAACGGTTACAGCATCATACTGCTTAGTCGTTTTTTCAGTAAATTCAGTCAAGAAAACATCGATCCCCGGCTGATTGAGATGTCCATCATAGGATTCGACAAACGGCTCTTTCTGGGGATTCGGAAGATCCGGCAAACCTTCCTTTTTCTTGATATGCGAAATAGCATCAATACGGAATCCATCAATGCCTTTATCCAGCCACCAGTTGACCATTTCATACAGCCGGTTTCGAACTTCCTGGTTTTCCCAATTTAAATCCGGTTGTTTTTTAGAAAAGATATGCATATAGTACTCTTCTGTTTCGTCATCATACTCCCAAATCGAACCGCCGAAAATAGATGCCCAGTTATTTGGACGTTTCCCTTTTTCTTGTCCCGATCTCCAGATATAAAAATCTCGATACTCTGAATCCTTTGATGATTTTGATTCGATAAACCACTCATGTTCATCAGAAGTATGATTAATGACCAGATCCATGATCAATCGCATTCCGCGCTTATGCACTTCTTCTAACAGCGCCTCAAAATCTGCCATTGTACCGTATTCTGCAGCGATTTCTTTATAATCGCTGATATCGTAACCGTTATCATCATTAGGCGACTGATAGATCGGGCAGATCCAGATCAGCTCAATGCCCAGGTCTTCCAGATAATCTAATTTTTCTATGATACCCTGAATATCCCCGATACCATCTCCATTGGCATCTTTGAAGCTTTTGGGATAGATTTCATACGCTACGGCTTCTTTCCACCATTTTGCTTTGCCCACTTGTTTTTCTCCCCTTTTTCCCGTTATTTATATACTGTTATTTTACAGAATAATGGACAGAATAAAAAACAAGGACCCTCGAGTTAGAGTTGTCCTTGTTTGATATTAATATATTTAAAAAGATTAATCATTAGTCTTAATACTTATTCCTAATAGTGTTTTGTTTACTATCAGAACAACGCAGCCTGCACTGATACTGATAATTCCAATCCATTTAAATAAATGACCTGATGACCTTGTCTTTGGAAGACTGTGATTCATATCTTTTGTTCTCATTTTTTCTTCGGTTGAAACTCTTTTAGAAGCAAGCGGGTCTAGTTGTCCAATCATCTTTCTAGAGTTCATCACTTCGTAAAAAACAGTTTCACTCCGTAAGCCATCTTCATTTACACTGTACAACCCAACCTTTTGACCTTCTTGCAAATCATAGTCAACACTAATTTCAAATGGGCTGTTCACCTTCGCATTTCCGATGACTTCACCGTCAATAGAAGCATAAATAGTTGTATTTTTTTCTCCTTGTCCCCGAATCATTTTGTCTCCTTCGTATATGGGATCAATTGTGAAATCAGCTGGTTTTAATTTCTCTTCAGTTGATTGAGTAGGGGCTTGATTGTTATTGTTATTTTCTGGTTCTGGTTCTGGTTCTGGTTCTGGTTCTGGTTCTGGTTCTGGTTCTGGTATATTATTATCCAAGTCTCTTATTTTGTATACCTTAAAATCGTCTATAGAACCCCAAGCTCCAGCATTGGCTTTTACAGACATGCCAATTGTCAACCTTCCATTTTCTACATAAACCTCTTCAACTTCTGGGCCGCTCCAATTAGCCCATCCATTTACTTCGGTATCCGCTCGATAGATCTTTTCCTTTGTTTCAGCGTACAAATAGATTTCAGCGTCATTAGCATCTCCACCTTGTAGATGCGCTTGCACGGAATACACACCTGGTTCAAGTTGATTAATTGATTGCTCAATTTTAAATCCAAACATTTTATCAGAATAAAAATGTGCTGAATATTGACCGGAAAAAGCATCTGATGGATTGTTTTGAAAATTGACTGGATTTTCTGTACCTAGGAAATTTTCCACTTCCCACATGGAGCGATCATTGCTTTCGAAGCTATTATTTAAAACATAATTAATCGGAACGATTTTAACAACAGCAGCAACTTCCGTCCCATCAAGCAATAGACCTCTAACTTTATATTCCCCAATAATACTTTTTTGAATTTTTTCAAGATCTTCTTGATTCCACTCAATTGGCTCCGTTCCTTGTTCATTGTTGTTGTATAGAACATTTACAGTTTCTGGAAGAATAATCTTTTCACCACTATAAAATTCTAAGTTTACCGCGCGAATTTCCTCGATTATCTTATCTGATACTGCACCTGTATAAACATAATTAAAAACGTTTATAGACGGCAGCGGAAGACCTTTAAAATCAAATAGCGCCTGATTATCAACCGCCGAACCGCCGTACCACTTTCCGGCATCTTCAGGGTCATATTCAGCTGCATAACTAGATGCCCAGCCTGATCCATATTCTTCCCATAATTTTTTATTACTAGTTAAATTCTCTGGTGTTCCGACAGGCAGCCAGGCTGGTTCCCAGTAAAATACACCGATACCTTTTTCGCCTACATTGACGACTGACTGAATGACATCTCTAATCGAATGTGCTTGTCCTTGTACTGATAATGGGTAATTCGTTACCTGACCATCACCAGGAACTGTATTACCATGTCCGTCTCCTTCCTCTTCAGTGTAAGCATACGACGTTTCTGCAACCATCACTTCTTTACCATACTCATCTGATACTGATTTAAGCACGCTAGTCAGATTATCTAATGTTCCATGCCAGAAAGGATAATATGAACTTGCAAAAACATCATAATCCACATTAAATGTTTGAAGATTTTCAGCGTATTGCTTGTAGCGTCCGGCCGTTTCAGGATTTGTAAAGTGAAGAGCTACCTTAATATCAACACTCAAGTCTCTAATGGCTTTGCTTCCAGCATTAAACAGCCTGGACATATTTTCCCAATCAGTTTCCCCAACAAATCCATTATTTGTTTCATTTCCTACTTGTACCATTCCTACATCAATACCTTCAGCTAGCATCCTTTGCAGGCTTTCATACGTATATTCGTAGACAGCTGTCTCTTTCTCTTCTATAGACAAGTTTGCCCATTTTTTAGGAGCTTGTTGCTTTGCAGGATCTGCCCAGAAATCTGAGTAATGAAAATCTACTAAAACCTGCATATCATTTTCTGTAGCACGTTTACCTATCTCAATGGCAGTTTTTAAATCATTGCCTCCCCCACCGTAACTTCTTCCATTCGAATCGTAAGGATCGTTCCATACCCGTACTCTTACGTAATTGACACCCGATTCATTGAGCGTAGTAAAAATATCTTGTGTTTCTCCTTGTGCATTATAATATTTTACACCACTATCTTCTAGAGCCGTAACACTGGATACATCTACTCCTCGAATAAAATCAGCTGAAATTCCTTCTACTTGCTCTACAAATATTTCTGATTCTACCGGACTCTCTTCCTCTGCAAAAACGTTTAGTGGTTTTATAAATGTTACTGCTGCTATTCCAAGTAATAAAATTGTTTTAAACTGTTTTCTACCCATCACTGCTCCTCCTTTATGTACATTAGTCAGTAATAAAAATAAGGCAATGCATACTAAAATACATTACCTTATTCTTTTCGTTGAGCTTTTTCTATTTTTCGATCACTTTGACTTCGTAGGGTTCTAAAGCAAACTTACCATTGATCATTTCGTTCGTAAGGACATCTAGTACCTCATGTTCAATTTTGACTGTTTGTTTTTTCTCCGTAAAATTCATGATAAATACAATATCAGTGTCTTCATCCACTTTTCGACCTTGTACCGACACACCAACCTCATGATCTACTTTAAGGATAGGAGACAGGTTTAATTCGTCGATCAAGTCTTGATAGAACACTTGATTAAAAGCTTCTTCTAAACGAGCACCAATGTAATAGGCCTGTCCTTTATGGTATTTGTTATACGTAACAGCTGGTGTTTCTGAATAGAAATCTTCTAGATAATTCCCTATTACGTCCGCATTTTTGTTTGTTATGATCGTTGCATAATCTTTAACTGTATACATCTTTTCTTTATACGAAATTTTATTTGAGTCTGAAGGATAAAACGTATCTGTTTCAATTGGTTCAATACCAAAAATATCCTGCAAGTCTTTTTTCCACCCTCCTAGATAAGCCAGATCGCTTTCATTTACTAATCCTGTCATGTACCCAGAAACTAAAGTACCTCCAGCTGCTACAAAGTCTTTTAAACGAGTAATTGTTTTTTCACTCATCAAATATAGCATAGGAACGACTAGCAGTTTATATTCATTAAAATGATTTTCTTTACTAATTACATCTACTGGTATATCTTTTTCCCAGAAAGCTTGATAATGCTTTTGCAGAGTTTGTGGATAATCTTTCGTCTGCAAGCCAAATCCTTGAGCGTCTTCCAAAGCCCAATCGCTTTCCCAGTCATACAATAATCCTACTTCAGCTTTTCTTTTTGTTCCTACAACTTTGTCAGATAATTTCTCCATCGTTGCACCTACTTGGCTAACTTCTTTAAAAACTCTATTTTCAGCTGAACCATCGTGGTCAACAACAGCCCCATGAAATTTTTCAGATGCTCCGCGTGATTTTCTCCACTGGAAATACAAATTGCTGTCTGATCCATGAGCTAACATTTGCATTGAAGACAAGTAATGCATATTAGGTCGTTTAGGTTTGTTATATTGATGCCAGTTTACAAGACTTGGAGTTGATTCCATCAATAACCATGGTTTTTGTTTCATGCTCTTGAAAGAGTCATTTATAAATGCTACTTTTGAAGCTAATTCATACGTTTCTTCGTAATCATTGTGCCAAGCTGGATACGCATCCCAGCTAATAATATCCACTTCTTTAGCAAACTTGCTGTAATCTAATCCTCTAAACGGTATAAATTCAGGATTATCAGACATGAAGTTTGTTGTAATCGGAATATCTGGTGTAATTTCACGTAAGGGCACAATCTCATTTTTATAAAAATCAATCGTCTGATCCGTTACAAACCTTCTCCAGTCCAAATTCATCCCATGTACTAAATTTTCTCCAATTGGAGAAGGGGATTCTATCTGATTCCAATCAGTAATGGTATGACTCCAGAACGGACCCCACCATGCTTGATTTATTTTTTCTAAACTATTATCATAACGTGCTTTCAACCAGCCTCTAAAAGCTTCCTGACAAAGATTACAGTGGCATTCTCCACCATATTCATTAGAAATATGCCACAACAATAGTGCAGGATGATTTTGATATCTTTCAGCTAACTTACGATTAATTTCTTGTGTTTTGCTTCTGTAATATGGCGAAGTATAACAGTGATTGTGCCGAGCTCCATAAAGCTGTTTTCTTCGTAGACTATCAACTCTTAAAACCTCTGGATATTTTTTTGCCATCCAGGCGGGTCTTGCTCCACTAGGAGTAGCTAAGATTACTTTCCCCCCAATAGAGTTCATTCGATCAAAAACCTGATCTAACCATTCAAAATCATAGACCTCCTCTTCCGGTTCCATACTTGTCCATGAAAACATTCCGACAGATACAGTATTGACCCCTGACTTTTTCATCAGCTCGATATCTTGTTCCAGTACTTCTGGATAATCTTTCCACTGCTCGGGGTTATAGTCTCCTCCGTGTAGTAATCTACGTTCGCTTGTTACATATTCTTTAGTCATTCACTATTATCCTTTCCGACTTAACCCATCAATATTTTTTCTGTTACCCTTTGGTTCCACCAGATGTTAATCCTGAAACAAAATGCTTTTGTAAAAGTAAAAAAGCAATAGCCACAGGGATACTAATTAAAATTGCACCAGCTGCAAATGTTGTATAACTCGCACCTTGTTTTTGATTTACTAAATCGTAAAGACCTAAAGGTAGTGTGTAAGTTTCTGGAGATCTTAAGATTGTTGAAGATAGAATAAAGTCTCCAAGCGGACCAGTAAAACTATTCATCGCTACAACTGCCAGCATTGGTCTAGCTAACGGAAGTAATATTTGCCAAAATATTCTAGTATTTCCTGCTCCATCAATACGAGCACTCTCGTCTAATTCAAATGGAATCGAATCAAAATACCCTTTCATTAAATACGTATTCATCGGAATCTGACCTCCAATGTATAGCATAATTAGTAACCAATGATTATTCATCATTCCTAGCATTTGAGCCAGCACATAAAGGGCGATCAAAGCAGAGAACTGCGGAATCATCTGTAGTAACAGAAATAGAATCAACCCATTCTTTCTTCCTTTGAACCTGAATCTAGAAAAAGCATAAGCTGTAAAAGATACACAAATCAAGGTACCTAACATCGTGAACAAACTTACCTTCATTGAATTTAAATACCATGAAATATACTGTAAGCTTGTTTCTCCAGCAAAGAGCCTTTTATAGTGGAATAAAGTAGGATTATCTGGAATCATTTTTGTACTGACTAGACTATTCCCCGGATTAAAGCTTGCACCAATCGTCCATAATAATGGGTAAATAATTATAACCATTACCGCTATTAATAAAAGATAAGAGAATAGGAGTCGGGTCCGATTACTTTTTTTTGAAGCTATCATTTACTAATTCACCCCTTTAAATGATTTTGTTCTTCTAAACTGCCATAGTGCAATAGTGATGACAAATATAGATAGCAGGATCGTTAGTGCCGCAGCTAACGCATACTGACTTGAAGTCATCGTTAACGAATAGATCCATGAAACTAAGATGTCCGTTCCACCAGCATTTGAACCTGCAACCGCTGGTCCACCACCATTAAATAGATAGATAATGTTAAAGTTATTAAAGTTAAATGTATACTGTGTGATAATGATTGGAGATATGGAGATAAAAATCAATGGTAACGTGATGTTCTTAAACTTTTGAATAGCAGATGCACCGTCAATAATTGCGGCTTCATATAAATCATCTGGAATCGATTGTAATACTCCAGTAGTCACAATAAATACATAAGGGAAACCTAACCATCCTTGAATTAAAATCAATGCTACCCTAGTCCAAAACGGATTTGTTAACCACGGAATTGAATCGATACCAAGCGCAGATAAGATTTCGAGGTTAATTGCCCCAAACGTTTCATTAAACAGTCCCGCAAATATTAGAATAGTAACAAACCCCGGAACTGCCCATGGCAAAACCAGTATTGTACGAATCAGTTTTTTAAATCTGAGATCTTTTTGATTCACTACAACCGCTAAAAATATCCCAATACTCACTTGAAGGGTTGTAGCGACTAACGTCCAGATTATCGTCCAGCTCAATACGTCAATAAAAGTCGTTCTCCAAATATCTACTGTAAATATTTGAACAAACGTATCAAACCCTACCCAATTAAATAAATTTGCTGGAGGTGAATTATACAAATTGTAATTTGTGAATGCTAAAGAAAAACTAAATAGAATTGGGAAAATAACAGAAAATATCAATAGTAATAAGGCTGGTCCACTAACTAAGTAAGGATATCCTTGATCAATCAAATTAAAATATTGTTCTTTTAATGAGTACAGAGGTAAATTCTCATCTCGTCTCTGTCCTGTTTTGTATGCATCTCTTAGATTAAAATAGTAAAAGCCAATTCCTAAAGCTACTACTATGACGGCAAGAATTCCCTGAGCTAATAAAAATACAGAATTATCTCTTGGTACTTCTGTTCCTAAAGTAACAATTCCCCATAAGCCAATATTCAATAAATCTGCAAAAACAAATCCATATGCTATAGCTAAAATAATAAGACAAATCCCTTTAAGCCATTGCTTATTATAAAGCTGTCCCATTCCTGGTACGATTGAAAGTAATATCGCCTTTTTTTTATGCTGCATGACTAATATTTTCCTTTCTTAACAATTAACGAAGGCATCTCTTACTTGAGATACCTCCGTTTCAGTTAGGTATGATTATTTTTTAATTCCCACTGTGATTAGCTTCAATTTGATTACGAATAGCTTCGGCCGCTCCATTTAATGCTTCTTCCGGTTCTGCTGAACCTGTCGCAATTGTTTGTAAAGCTGAATCTGCTGGAGTCCAAACTTCACTCATTTCTGGAATTCCAGGCATTAACACTGAATTACCTGATTGTTCAAAAATAGCTTGAGTAGAATCACTTTCAGTAATGACTGGATTGTCTTCCAGCGCTTTGATCGCAGGTACTTCCTGAGTATTTTCATAACGAGTAAGCTGATTTTCTTCATTTGTTAACCAAAGCACTAATTCTTGAGCTAGCTCTGGATATTCTGAGTAAGAACTGACATTATAACTCTTCACTCCTACAAATGAACTCATTGGATCTCCATTTGATAGTTGTGGTAATGGTACAACACCATAGTCGATTCCAGCTTGTTCGTAAGGACCTAAGTTCCATGGACCAGATATTACTGCTGCCGCTTTTCCTTCACTGAAAAGGGAATCCAAAACATTTATACCTTGCTCTCCAATGATTCCACTCGGGAATAGCCCTTCTGAATAGAACTTTTGAATATATTCCGCTGCTTCGATAGCGCCTTCATTATTCAAACCAATATCTTCAACATCATAGTTTCCTTCATCATCTTGAGCGAAAATATATCCGCCATATCCGCCTATAATACTTTGTGCATAATAGATTTGATCCCACAAGGCTAAGAATCCATACGTTCCGTCTCCTGTAATATTTTCAGAAAACTCATACCACTCATCTAATGTAGTTGGAAGGTTTTCTTCATCAACTAAATCACGGTTATAATACAGTAGAGTTGTTTCAACAGCATATGGAAGTCCATAAACTTCTCCATCTACCATCTGAGATAGCATAGCAGATTCTGTGTACATGTCTTGAACTTCTTGACTGACATCTAATGGCTTTATTAATCCTTCCGTTACTGCAGTACCAATACTGTCATGGGGCATAGCGAATACATCTGGTCCGGTTCCTCCCGGTCCATCTAAACGCAAATCTTCCACATTATCCCCATATGGTCTTTCAATGACTTCAACCGTTACATCATGTTCTTCTTCAAATGCTGCAATGGCTGCTTCTGTTCCTGCAGATTTATCAATATCTTCCCACACAACTAACGTAGCACCTTCGCTATCTTCCTGTGCAGCTGATTCACCATCGCTTGATTCCCCTGGTCCACATCCCACTAAAATTGAACTTATTAACAGTCCACTACTCAAGAAATATAACTTATTTTTCATTATAATTTATTCCTTTCTCCTGTCGAAAGTTATGTTATCGTTTACAATTTTAAGTATATAATTTTTTTACTTTATGTAAACGGTTTTGTTTTACTTTTTTAGTAAATTTTTTTACTAGTTCGCATACATCTTTGCCTGATATACTTATCGCGTGGTTTTTCTAATAATAAGATCTGATTCTATAAAAAGTTTTTTCCTGTACTTACGCTCTTCAAGAATTTGTTCTGATAGTAGTTTCATCGCATTTGACACTAACGCCTCCATATTAATTTTGAATGTTGTTAGAGGTGGAGTAACGTACTTCGCTAAGCTGATATCATTTATACTGATTAAACTCACTCTTTTAGGCACTGCATATCCCCGCTTATTTAGTACTTGTAAACAACCTAACGCAATTGCATCAGATGCAACAAAGAATGCTGTTGGCATTTCTTCTTTTAAGTCTGCAATTGCCTGTTCCATTAAATTTACTCCGTTTTTAAAAGTAAAACCTCGATTAGTATAAATATACCGTTCATTTAACAAGTTCAATTTGGTCATTTTTTCCCTAAACTGGTTTTCTCGTAGGTCTGGAAAATCTGTATCACTGTCTCTATCAACAAACGTTCCACCAATAAATCCAATTTCCTTATGTTTCCTACTTACTAAATAATCAACAGCTTGATCTGTAATCTCGTATAAATCTGGCCTGACGGAATCATATTTCGTTGTTTCTGGTGATGTATCCAGAAAAACACCATTTTGAGTAATACCTCTCAAAAAATCTAATTCTTTCTCTTTAAAACTTCCCACTGCAATAAAGCCCTGAATATTTTTTGGTATGATTTCTATACCATTTTCAATCGTATAACAAGTTATTTCAATATTATACTTTCTTGCTTCTTTTTCAATTTCCTCTCGCATTTCTCTAAAATAAACGTCATCAATTTCTGTTTCTTTTGTCAACCAATATAAAAAGGCGATATTAAGCAAAGGAAATTCAAACGTTTTCTTTCTATACCCTAATTTTTTTGCTGATTCAAGTACGCGTTTTCTAGTTTCCTCCATTACAGATAAACTAGAGTCATTGTTTAAAATTCTTGAAACTGTAGCTATTGATACTTGAGCATCCTCTGCTACATCTTTTAATGTAGTCATGTCATCACCTTCAAAATATAAATTTATTAATAACTGAAACACAAAACTTATAAATGTTATTATCCTTTTACTGATAATAATACTTCAATTCACTGATCATTTCGCTGATCAAGGCTTCTTGGTAGGCAGGATTTCTAAAATCTTTGATTTCATCTTTTAAACATGAAAAAATGTCCAGTGTGAATCGATCCAGTTTTTTCATTTCTTCTTCCGTGATCACTTCTTCTTTTGAGCGGGCAGCATGATAGGCAGGGATATCCATTTTCCACGGTTGAGCGTTTTGCGGGTAGCGCATCAGAACACGCTCGGCACGTCTAATTCCCTCAGGGGTCATATCTCCACTGTAGCGAATATCGCATTCTTCCTCTACCAGCCGATCCATCAGTTCAATCGTGGCCAAACTGAATGTCCCTTGAGTACAGATCATAGGGGCGTTAGGAACCTCATCTAAAACACTGGAAAATACAACTGGATTTTCGACGACCCAAACTGTCTGTGCTTCGTTAGCCGGATAAGCCGTTACAATATCAATCAGTTCTCTCATCGGTACATTCATGACGCTGTGAAGATGAGCCGCAGATTCCCACATCGGATGGTAGCCGTCGATTGTTTCAGCATATATATTGGCCACTGTCGTATAATTCGTAATATCATCTCGCAAGATGTTGAATTTCAGTAACAATCGATTGACTTCACTGTTTTCTCCAGGAATTTTGACAGGCTCAATCGCATGATAGCGAGCATCTTCAGCCAATACATGTAAAAATAGTTTTCCTAAAACCGTATGCCGGTCCAGTGCATGCGCATCTCCAGTGACGATTTTGCTGAACATCGATAATCGCAGCGGTCGTTCCGGCAACAGGCGTACCGCTTCAGATAAATAAAGCACTCGATCTTCAAAAACCGCCGGAGAGTCCGAAATCAGCTGATAAATCCACTGGCTATCCGATGTGCCTCTTTTTAAATATTGAAACCATCCTGTCAGCAGTGCAAATTCTTTTTCTAAATAATCAAAATAGTTTTTCATCTCTTGAGGCGGGAGCTGCTGTGTGCTGCTCACAAGACTCAATACACTCTGAAAGTAAACATTTAGAAATTCTGGTAAGGAAATTTTCAGACCAAACATTTCTTGAAGCTGACGTTCAAACTGAGCTAAATCAATTTCTTTTCTATTTTGAAAAACAGCTTTTGGCTGGCTTAGAAAAGCAGCGACAGGCGCGAGCTCTTCTAATGTATATTCAGAAACATCCACCTTCTCTACAAGTTTACTGGTGCTCTCATACTCATTTTTAAATAATAAAAACAAGTGAAAAAAGATTTCATTTGCTTTAAAATAATTTAGTGCTTTTTCAATAGAATCTGGTTTTGCCATTAGGGTTTACTTCCTTTTTTACTATAGTTTGTTGTGATAAGAACAATATGGTCAGCCTCAATACTGGCTATTTCCGGTTTGATAAAAAGCAATAACTATACAATATAAAAATCACCTGCATTGTTTTATTAACAAAATTTGACAGTTGGTGAAAAAAGTCAACGAATTAGAGTGATTTCTTTCTATTATTGTACCATGTATGTGATAAGATACTTTTAATGATTCATGATTTATCTACAAATATGACTAAGTTTTTGTACTTAATTTACTTAAAAGGAGATTCATCAGTGAAAAAACGTCTTAAAAATATTGGATTTATTTTCTTTACAGCTTTACTGATCATTGTATTTGCTCTTCCTGATTCTACTATTTTAGCACATGCACAACAGACAGATGAAGAAAAAATGGTCGATATTGTTGTCAGATACCATGATACCGTACCTAATGAAGAAGATCTTGATCCAGCTTATGAAAATGTAAATACATTGAGTATTCTGCCGATCCAGACGATGACCGTTCCAGAATCTGCCGTCAAGGAGATCAGCCGCCAAGAGTCAGTCAAACGAGTCAGTTACGATCCAGAAGTAACAACTTCTGAAACAAGCAGAACTCTGACAGCAAATGACTGGAATAATCAGATGATCGGATCATTCGATGCTTGGGATGACGGATTTACAGGTGATGGAGTAAAAGTTGCGGTTATTGACACAGGATTTGCTCCCCATCCAGATATAACTTATGCCGGCGGCCACAGTATCTTTGACGGAAAAGGAGAAGATGCACTCTCTGCAGATCCTTATACCAACGATCATGATGGTCACGGAACACATGTAGCGGGTATTATCGCCGCTGCTGTCAATTCTCCGGTCCGCGGTATTGCACCCGGTGTAGAACTATATGGAATTAAAGTTTTTCATAAAACAAAAGGAAACTCAACATCTGCCAGCAATCTGATGGAAGGTGTTCAGTGGGCATATGAAAACGGAATGGATGTTATCAATATCAGTTCTGGATATAATACTGATAACCAAGAATATCATGATCTATTTAAAGCCGTGGTGGATGCTGGAATAACCGTTGTCGCAGCTAGCGGAAATAAGTCAGATGCTAATCCAACAATCGATTATCCGGCTGCTTATCCTGAAGTTATTGCCGTATCCAGTGTAGGTGAAGACACTCAGATCGCTCATGATGCTATGATTTCTCCTAAAAATGAACTGGTCGCACCGGGGCAGTCTATCTATGGTCTAAATACTTCTGGGGGCTACCAGACTTTATCCGGTTCATCACAAGCTACGCCTCATGTCTCTGGGCTGGTTGCCATTTTGAAACAGAAATATAAGACATTGACCGCTGGCCAGATCAGAACAAAACTTCAAGAAAGCGCCATGGATCTGGGAGCAGACGGTAAAGACAGTACTTATGGATATGGACTTGTCCAGTATCCATCTGAAAAAGAAGACTCTGCTGATTCAGGCGAAGACGAAACAGGTTCTGAAACACCAGGAAATTCACAGGAGACACCTGAAGAAAATACCGATAATGAACCTTCCAATGACCAAGACGAAACAGACACCGAAGAAGAAACCAGTGAAAATCAGCCAGAAACAAAACCAGACCCTTCTGAAAATAATCCTGTAGAGGAAAAACCAGAAGAATCACCTGAAACAGAACAGCCACAGACAGAACCTGAACAAGAAGCCGGCGTTTCAGTAGATACCGTATGGGTTCGTCCTACCGAACGCGAAGGTATGGCTGCTCTCAATGATGAGGATCTCGCAGCTGTAGCCGATAATGGATCTCTAGCGGTCTCGTTTGATTATTCCATGAGCAGTTTGACTGACCTGCAGTTGTCCGAGAAGCAGGTTCAAGAAGTAAAAGCTCGTAATCTGACTATTATGGTCGCTAAGCCAGAAGTTGAATGGGTGATTCCTGCTAGCAACTTCAAACAAGGTACTGCCACTATCCGAGTGACAGATAATCCGAGTATGGAAACCGCTCAAGCTCAAACAGCCAGCAGTGCACTTTATCAGTTTGAACTGTTTGTAAATGGACAACCGGTCAATGAAATGAACGCAGAAATGACATACCGCTTCTTTGCAGATTCAGCAACTTCTGATCAGCATCGTTTATATCGCTGGAATTCAACTGATCAACAATGGTCAGAACTTTCCAGTACGTATAGTAAAGGTGCTTTTGTAGGTACACTGAATCAAACAGGAATCTTAGGCATCTTTTCTCCAGCAGCATTTGCGGCGGCAACCGCTGAGGGAAACGAAACAACTGAAGAGGAACTAAAAGAAAAAACGGAAAAAGATCCATCTGAAGCTGAAGAAGATAAAGCCGAAGAGTCCGATAAAGAAACGGAAGAAAAAGTTGAAGCGGAGGAAGCTGACCCATCAGATATCGTTGAAGCTGCAGAACAAGCTTCATCAGAATCCGCATCTAATGAAACAGAAACCGCTCAAGCCGGAGTATCTGAAACAACAGATATCCCTTCTCCTTTATTGATTACCGGTGTCGTAGCTCTGCTGTCATTTGGCGGAGGATTCTACTTCTTTGGGAAATCTAAATAGCGGATAAACAGAAAAGAGATCTCCTGCAAGCACTCACCACAAAGCTCAATCTTTCTAATGAGCTTTATGACTTGCTTGCGGAGATCTCTTTTTCACTATCTGTAACTGTATGAGCTCCTGCTTCTGCGTTTACCTTTATTTCTGAAATAGAAAACAATTGGGTTCAGTACACTTAATACAACGGTTGCTATAAAACAATAAAACGTAATAGAATCTCCTCTGAATGAGTAGGCATCTACTATTCTGCTTTCTACGACGAGCAACGTACTTGAAATGGCTAAATGCGATATTGAAATCATCAATATTGAGTAAAGATTGATCTTAGAATCTCTTCCCTTTGGAAGCAGCGAAAGAATCAAAAAAACGACTAAAACTCCCAATACTACGTAAAATACTGGGCGAAACTGTGTAAATACTTCTACTTGATTATCCATTTGTTGTCTCCTTTATTCTACAATTCTGTAAATTCCATTTTACAGAGGAACAGCAACAAACACAATATCCAGTTCATTTCCGATTTTTCTTACATAAACTTTAGTGTTCCAAACTCGTTCCATTTACACTCTGATACCCTAGATTCCATTCCGGGAATACTTGCGAAGGATGAATAATGGTTGCAGGAATCTCACCTGTTGCCTGCTCCGCTTCTTCTTGATTGATGTAAAAGGTTTCCAGATAGTTAGGAGATTCAGCATTAAATCCGCTCTCTTCAAGCCGAGCGTCTGTCAATTGAAAAGCGGCTCCTGCGAGTTGCGTTGGGTCGTCTGTGTAAACCACCTCTCCAGTGTATCGAAAAGCATACTCCCCCTCATCGCCGATCGCAAAGTAATGACTGTTTCCTGTAGAGCCTAAGTATTGATTGTTAAAGGCTTTCGTTACTTCTGTTTCTTCGTACATTTCCAACTTTTTATAATGATCCAGCTGATTCATTGATCGATAAGTTTTGACTAATTCAGGGTCTTCCATTACGGCAGTTCCCATAATCATATAGCGATCCCGAATACCTGGATTCAGAATGCTGGACTGCTCGATCCAGGGCTCATATTCAGTATGCTGCCAATAAGCATATCCTGTCATCCCAACCATTAAAAACACGACCGTAAATAATCCGTTCTTACGTACTTTACTGCCTTTTGTTGTGTAATAAAATAGAAAGATCATTGCTGTCAATGTAATCAGCACAATAACCGCAAGGATGGGTAAAATCATTGTATATAATCGTTCCCCATTTATCCAAAAATCATACATTATTATTCCTCCTGCCGGTCTTTTTCATCTACTAGTATAAACTAAATAGGATTAGAAAAGACCCAGTTTAGTATTACTTCTGAAATCGGCAAGATCTGTCTTGGTAATTCGCCAGTTACTTTTCCTGCGTCTTCACGATTGATATAAAAGGTCTCCAGATAATGCGCTGATTCTGCAATAAAGCTCAAAGATTCAAATCGGTTATCTTTTAAAACAAAGACAGATCCGGATACGTAACTGTTTCTATCCGTGTACTCTACTTCACCGGTATATCGAAATGCATATTCTCCTTCGTCACCGATGGCAAAATAGTGGTTCATACCGCTGGAACCTAAGTAAAGATTGCTGATTTCTCTTTCTGCATTTTGCTCTTGATACATATCCAAAGCACGAAACTGGTTAGATAAATTAACTTTCCGATTCAGCTCTACAATTTCGGGAGAGACAGGTCTGGCTGAGCCGAAGATCTTCCGTTCTGCTCTGATCCCGGGCGTGATCAGGTCTGCTTGCTGCAGCCAGTGATGGTAGTTTGCATGTTGCCAGACTGAGTATCCTAGTCCTCCAGCTAATACGAAAAGAAGCAATCCACCGAACCGCTTTCTGAATTTGCTGCCTTTATGAGTATAGAATAGGACAAACAGCATACTCCCGATAACAATCAGCAGTACAATAGACAGAATAGGTAAGGTTGTTGTATAAAACTGTTCTGCTTCAAGCCAAAATCCAAACATTGCTGCCTCTCCTTTCAGATCCCAGTTATTCTGATTCGATTTTGTTCAGTTCCAGGCTGTGCAGCATCGGCAAGTAGATTTTATCTCCTGTCTCGAATTCGATTGTCGGATCGTTTTCCTGTCCACTTGTCATTTTTTCCATTTGAAGTTCATACTCTGTACTACTGATCAGTCCATTTTCCCATTGCTCCAGCAAGACTTCTTCAGTCAGCAAGCCTCCAGAAGGGATAAGCTCAATGACTCTTGGATTTTCTAGTCCCTGCTGCAGCCAGTACAATATTGTTTTCCTTGGAGCTTGGATATTCGCCAGCTGATATGTCCCCGGTTCAATTTGCTTACCTACTTCATATTGCCCGGCGATCAACTGATTTCCAGAAGCGGGTAAAGCAGACTCAGTATAAGAAACGGTTATTTCCGGACTGTCTCCGATGACTTCAACGGTATGTCCCAGTTTTAAATCCACTGTTGCGTATTTTATCCCTGAAGCATCATTGAATAGACTCTCGAAGTAGACTTTTTCTTGATCATCATAAATTGTAATGTTTCCTACATGAATAATGCGTAAATGAGGAGCAAATTCACTATCAGCACCTTGCAAGACCGCTCGCCCGGCAGGCAGATCTGTTCCTACTTCATAAGTTCCCTCTTCTAGTATAATCGGCTCTGCTTCTGTAAAGGATAAAGCAGGTTCCCATAAGTCTGGACTAAGCTCATATCTAAAATAATAGGCTTTTTCGTCCCCGGTAACTTCCTGTCTTTCTTCATATATTTCAGCAGCTTCTTCATTATACTGAACTGGCTCGCCGTCATACAGCGGTGTACGCAAACCTGTAAATCCCGCACATCCAGAAAGCAGACTACCTAAAAAGATGAGAAAGCCAATTCTCACTAACCTACTTATCTGGTTGTTCTGCATGAGCAGCTTGCCCCCTGTCAAACGAATGGATCTCCAGACCATAGATGTGAGAATAGTACTCTGATGTTCCAAGCGGTCCAATCTTAATTTCAACATCCTCCAGTTTTCGAATGTGTTGATACAGTGCCATTTGCTGTGCTTCATTCAAGCCTTCAATCGGAATACACAGTACACTATTTCCAAGATGAATCGTTTCTTTCGGCAGTAGATCTGCAGCTTCCAACGTGCCAGCCTGTGCTTGGGTACAGACAATTCTAAAGTAGTCTGGTTTCGGCTGATGATGATCATTAACTCTATATAGGATTCTGTCTTTCAGAAAAAAGACTTTATCCGCGTATTCATCCAAATTATCCAACAAATGAGAAGCTACGATAATGATTTTTCCAGATTTTCTCAAGTCGATCAGAATATCTGATACCAGCGAAACATTTTCGGGATCCAGTCCATTCATTACCTCATCCATAAACATGATGGGCGTATTAGCGGCCACCATCATAGCAAAACATAGACGCTGGCGCATTCCTAATGAGTACGTCCCAACCACGCGGTCGACATAATCTCTCATCTGCAGACGATCAATAATCTGCTCTACTTCTTGTTCTCTTCCAGACCAGACTTTAGCGTACATTTTGATATGTTCTGTGCCTGAAAAGTTGTCATACAAATCAGCTTGATTCGGAAAGAAGGTGATTTTTTCATGAAGGGCCAGTACATCTGATTCGCTCGCAGAGTACACTGTTTCATCAATCTTGATTTCTCCTGATTTAATTGGGATAAAGCGCATGATCGCATTAAATAAGGTGGTCTTTCCAGTCCCATTGGGAGCGACCAACCCTATGATCGTACCATTTTCAATTGTAAAACTAATTTTTTCCAGAACCGTTCGTTCACCGTAAGCGACCGTCATGTCTTTTACTGTAAGTGTCATTTTATCTTCCTCCTCTGCAGGCCGAGTGATTGTGTTGGGATGAGATTGAAAATTTGTTTAAAGCTGATTTCCAGCAAGAGCCATATGCCGAGTAAGATGAAAGGCAGCTTCCAGAAAACCAGTCCGTCCAATCCATACTGAAATGCGCTTTCTCCTTGCAGAATCCCCTGAATATTGACGTAAAAAGAGGGTTGCCAGGCAGTTAAAGGCGGTAAACTGTTCCAGATGGCTGGTGCGAAATAAAGTGCAATAACAATCAGAATAGTTAAGTAAATATTCCGTATGATCCAGCTCAGCCCTGTTGTCAGCAGTAGTATAACTAAACTCAACAGCATTCCTGAACCGATCACCAGCAGCATATACTGCCAGCTGGGTATGTATTCTGAAGCCCCATCTATAAAGATTTCGATCGGATATTGCAGCGTGCCGGTTGTTTCAAAAAGCAGACTCACAACGTAACTAATCGCCAAACCAATTAGGGTAACTGTCCAGATGATACCCCAGAACATAAAACTGCGCAGCCGCCACTGCTTTTTCCATGGAATCGGCAGCCCTTGAGAAACGCTCCAGTTTTTGACTTGGTCTTTCGTAAACGCATCTCCTGCCAGTAAAGCGATAAATATGAATAGAATGACGCCTGTTACTAGTTCGACTTGCTGGATCAGTATCTGAGAAGAGGCAAGCGGATTCCACTCAATATCCAGTCCATTTGCTTCAAGCGCTGAATAAAACTTCAAATCCTTCTCTACTTCTGCTCGTGTCGGCAAGTACACTTCTTTTAGCAGTTCGTACGATTCAAATTCCGTTGTTTCATGTAAAAATAGATTATTTTCCGCCAGTTCTCGTCCATTGCTTAAATAATCCGACACCACATCTTCAATACCCGCTACTGTATTTCCTTCCTGCTGCCCTAATATATATTGGTTCAAGCCGATGAGTGTAGCATTTCTTCCCAATGTCCTTTGCACTTCTTCCCCTAATTCCCCATCAAAATGAGATTCAGGAATCAATCGGAAAATCTGTTGTGCATCTGCATATTCTCCCCGCAGCTGAATTTCGGGCAATGTTACCTCCTGTTGACGATAGAGTAAGGAAAATGTTCCGAAAAACACTAAAAAGCCGATAGCCAAAATACGTGTTTTCCAGTCTCTGGCGATTTTCAGCCATTCAAAATAAGCCATCTTTTTCATCGTGATCTCCTCCTCATCGTACAAAAGCCTGTCGTGTTATTTTCTTGGCCGCTATAACATTCAGCCCCTCTGTGATCAGTATCGCTGCAGCAATGACTATCAGTCCGCGACTATAATAATCAGTCAATAGCAGCGCTTCACTGACACGACCGGTGACGATTTTTCCAATTTCCAGATACGTTTGCGGGAACCAGCTGATATCAATTCCCAGCAGTTCTGTTGTTTCCGGTCCGTAATACAATTGCTGGAACAGGATCATAAAAGCACCGATGATCAATACCACTACTTCTTGCTTGAACAACAGACTAAACAGTGTATTCAGTCGTGTTATCAAATAGAAAAACAGTAAAAAATATGGAAGAGCCTTTACAAGGAACGCACCTATTGAATCCAGTGAAATTGGATTACTGTAACCTGAACCCTCCTGCGCTGACCAATCAAATGCCCCAATAGGCAGTGTTACGGTACCAAAGCCATGAAGCAGACCATTCACTAAGAAGAAAACAGCTGTCAACACACCATAAAAACACAAGACAACGAATAAAGCAGTACACGACTGCACCAGCAGATAGGTATACCACTTCATAGGTACTCCTGCCTTTTGTGTCTTTAATTTTCTATCTTTTACCGTTACATCGCTGATCATAAAAATCGCGCCTAAGAAAAGAATGATGGGACCTAGTCCGATCAGAAATAGATGCAGCTGCTGGAAGCTGGTCCGTTCATGAATCGTGTGAAAACCTAATGGATCGATGTTATTTATGTAAAATTGACTTTTCAACGGAAGAAACTGTGATTCCAAGGATGTCCCTAGTACCGGAAGACTAATTTCCAGTTCACGATTGACTTCTGTACGCTCTGTAACGTCAGGCCGATAATCAATAGATAAGTATCTTCTGGCATCTCCCTGTTTCAAAGCGGTCAGCAACTGTCTCTGATTGACATAGTCATTTGCGGCTGCTTCATAGGCGGAAGTCCCTGTCATAATTGATGGAACCGTTCTGCCTTGTGCCAGGTTATCTTCCATTGTCTGCTCATTTCCCAGCATTTCGCGTTCCAGCTGCTCAATATCTACTTCATTTTGTCCTGGTATATTCGGTAAAATAAATACAGCATGGCAGAATACAATGCCTAAGGAAACCACCATGAACAATCGATTTTTCTTATTTCGCCACATATACTTTATCGTCTCTGTTATTAGTTCTCTAATCATTCAAGCGGTTCCTCCAACCATTAAGATGAAAATAACTTCATTATTCTTATTTTTTCCTTATGTTCTTTCATTCTAACATACTTCACCTGCAATAAAAGGATGAATTAAATAAATAAAGAGGAATAAAGCCTAATATCAGTTTATTTTATTTCAAATATATCGTTTATGGGTTAGCTAATTTTATAACCACACCCCTTTTTCCGGTTATAAAAATCAGTATACCTTTTAATCGGCCACTATAATTGTAAGATTATTTATGGAGTTTTTTTTAATAACCATGTATCACAAGCGCTATGTTCTGTACCTTCAAGCGGCTGTTGCAGTGACTCAAATCCATACCTCTTATAGAGATAATTGGCTTTATCCAGAGAAGCAAAGGTCTCAATATATAGTTCTTCATAGTGCTGCTCAGCGAACTGGATCCCTTTTTCCATCAGCAGATGCGCATATCCATTTCCTTGCTCACTCGCTTCAATATACAACTTCTGAAGTTCTCCCGTTTTCGCCGAGTGGTTAAACGGACCAATCCCTCCTCCGCCGATGACTCTGCCTGCTTTTTCCAGCACCCAATATTTGGCATTTGCAGGTTGATAAATCTCGGACAATTGGAACAAATAAGGATCGTAATAGGCCGTTCCTTTCATATCCAAACCTGCTTCTTTCAGGCTTTCTTGAACGATTTCGCCTACTCTCTGATCATCTTCTTTTGTGATCGGTCTAATAATGACTGTCATATTCGGCCACTCCTTTTATTCAAAAGTATAAGCATCTCTTTCTCTTCTCTCAAGACTTTTCTTTAAAAGAAACACTCCACCTTTTGTTATACTGATTCATAACAATAAGTATTAAAAGGAGCTGCCTATGATTCGGTTCGAAAAAGTTTATAAACGGTACAATGACACGGATGTTGTTTCAAACTTTACACTGGAAATCAAAAAAGGAGAGTTTTTCGTCTTGATTGGTCCCAGCGGAAGTGGAAAAACAACAACTTTGAAGATGATCAATCAGCTGATTGACCTTACCCAGGGATACATACGCATTGAAGGTAAACCGATCAGCGACTTTAACTTACAAGAATTGCGCTGGAACATCGGCTATGTTCTTCAACAAATCGCGTTGTTTCCAAATATGACGGTAGAAGAGAATATACTGATCGTCCCGGAAATGAAAAAATGGTCCAAAGAAAAAATGAATGAGCGCGTAGTAGAACTACTGGAAAGTGTAAACTTAGATCCTGAAAAGTACCGCAACAGAAGAATTTCTGAATTGTCCGGAGGAGAACAGCAGAGAATTGGTGTTGTTCGGGCATTGGCAGCAGACCCTGATATTATCTTAATGGATGAGCCTTTCAGTGCTTTAGATCCGATTACACGAAGCAGTCTGCAGCAAGATGTGCTGAAACTGCAGAGAAAATTCGAGAAAACCGTCGTCTTTGTTACACATGATATGCAGGAAGCGGTCGATTTAGGAGACCGTATCTGCTTGATGAATAAAGGCAGAATCGAACAAGTCGGAACAGCCGAGGACATTCTGGAACATCCTGCTAATGATTTTGTTCAACAGTTCCTTCAAACAGGGTTGCCGCATTATCAAAAAGAATCCGTTGTGCAGGATATGATTGATGCCGGTTACTATCAAAACGAACCGCAGGCATCATCCGCTCATTTAACGAGCCAGTCTCCTATAAAAGAGCTGACAATATCACTTTCTGAATATGAGGCTGTATCGATATCAAACCAGCCTGACACAAAAACGTATACGATCACTAGAGCCGATTTGATTCATTTTCTGGCTCAAGAAGCGGTTGCTTCAAAGGCAGGTGATCAACGATGAACCTTATTGAAACTT
Organism: Marinilactibacillus piezotolerans; assembly: GCF_900169305.1. Taxonomy (GTDB): domain Bacteria; phylum Bacillota; class Bacilli; order Lactobacillales; family Carnobacteriaceae_A; genus Marinilactibacillus; species Marinilactibacillus piezotolerans_A. The sequence goes on from NZ_FWDP01000003.1 coordinate 151,160, forward strand.
TTCAGCAGCGAAGCGGTGATTTTTGGATCGCTTTACTCGAACATATGCAATTATCCTTTATATCGATCTTGATTGCTGTATTGATCGCCGTTCCACTAGGTATCTGGTTGATCGGGCATAAGCGAATCGCAGAACCGATTATTCAGTTGACCGCTATTTTCCAAACGATTCCTTCACTGGCATTGCTGGGTCTGCTGATTCCCCTTATCGGAATCGGATCTTTACCCGCTATTATTGCTCTAGTCGTTTATGCGCTGCTGCCGATTTTAAGAAACACATATACTGGATTGGCTGAAATTGATCCGGCATTGAATGAAGCTGCGGATGCAATGGGGATGAGCCGGTTTAAAAAGCTGCGCAAAGTACAGCTGCCGATTGCACTGCCGGTGATCATGGCCGGTATTCGTACTGCAATGGTCTTGATCATTGGTACAGCAACCGTTGCGGCTTTGATCGGAGCCGGCGGATTAGGGAGTTTGATTCTTTTAGGAATAGACCGCGGAAATAATGCGCTGATTATTTTAGGAGCTGTCCCCGCTGCCTTGCTGGCGATTTTCTTTGATGGACTATTGAGATACCTGCAGAAAACCACTTTTAAGAAAACCATTATCCTGCTGACTGCGACACTAGTAGGATTTGCCGGTGTAGTCTTTCTTCCACCTCTGTTCAATGAGGAAGAAGATATTATTGTAGCGGGCAAACTGGGAACTGAGCCAGAAATTTTGATGAATATGTATAAATATCTCATTGAAGACCAGTCTGACCTATCCGTGAGAGTCGAGCCGAACTTCGGAAAAACAACTTTCGTATTCAATGCTTTGGAGTCTGGCGAGATTGATATCTATCCAGAATTTACCGGGACTGTTCTCTCTACTTTCCTTAGTGAAACACCAGAACCCGGCTCTTCAGAAGAAGACGTGTATGAACGGGCTGCTGCTGGATTGGAAGAACAGTATGATATGCAGCTGCTTGAACCTATGGCGTATAACAATACCTACGCTCTAGCGATTCCTTCTGCTTTATCTGAGGAAAGCGACCTTCAGACGATATCTGATCTGATCCCAATCGCGAGTGACTTGAATGCCGGTTTTACACTGGAATTCAATGACCGAGAAGATGGATATCCAGGCATTCAAGAGCTGTACGGGGTTACCTTTGGAAATGTCCAGACAATGGAACCGCAACTCAGATACGAAGCCATCGAACGTGGAGATATTGATGTGATAGATGCTTATAGTACGGATAGTGAAATCCAACAGTATGATCTGACTGTACTGGAAGATGATGAGAATTTATTCCCTCCTTATCAAGGAGCGCCGCTTATGAGAAGCGAGCTGCTGGAGACGCATCCGGAACTGGATGACATTCTGAATGTTCTAGGCGGAAAAATCACAGATGACCAGATGCGCTCCATGAACTATCAAGTCAATGTAGACGGACTTTCTGCAGAAGAAGTTGCTAGAGAATTTCTGGTTTCAGAAGGTTTATTGAGTGAATAACTTATAAACACACCTGGTACAAAATGAACTGAAAAGTTGAACTCCATCAGACTCAAGCGATTAAATTCTTGAGTTTGATGGAGTTTTTAATTGTTTTATTTTTTCAATTATTATTCAAAAAATACTTTTTTGTTAATTATTTTAGGTTCTCTAATCCATTTCGATTGTATAATTTGTTAGCGACTAGTTCTAAGAGTTCCGCTACTATTAAAGGGCTCCAATAGCAATATTGCAACTAGTTCTGATGAATTCGCTTCATGAAGTGGTTCCAATATCCTTATTGCAACTAGTTCTGATGGATTCGCTTCATGAAGTGGTTCCAATTTCCTTATTAGAACTAGTTCTGACGGATCCGCTTCATGAAGTGGTTCCAATATCCTTATTAGAACTAGTTCTGATGAATTCGTTTCATGAAGTGGTTCCAATATCCTTATTAGAACTAGTTCTGACGGATTCGCTTCATGAAGTTGTTCCAATACCCTTATTAGAACAACTTCTAAAGGATAGACCAGAAAAAGCCGAGCAAATTTGTACTGATGTACAGTTCTACTCGGTTAATCTATATAAAAGAGCTTTACATTCTCTCGTCCCAAGCGCCTTTTTTATTTAATTAACCCTGCTTCAACATAGTTTGTTTAAATTCTTCTTTCACCGCTTGCAGCAATGGTTCATTTGTAATGAGATCAATTGCCGTTTGCGTGAACGCCGCAATGGTCTTTTCCATTCCGTCATAAGCCGCTTCTGTTTTCGTGCAGTCTCTGAATTCAACGGTATGGGCCGAAACAAATTTTCCGCTTGTAATCTCGAAATATGGATTAATGGCAGGGACAACCTGACTGACGTTTCCCATGTCCATTGACCCCATTGAATCACGTTCTTCAACTTGCATTTCGATCCCCAGCTCTTTCATATTCTGATTAAATTGGTTGGACAGTGTCTCATTTGTAATCAGATTTTGGTAGCTGGCTTCGTAGTGACCCCACTCCATCTTGCATCCTGCTGCCATCGCACCGGCTTCTGCACATTGAATGACTTTTTCTCTAAGCTCATTTAAATAAGGCATGTCCATTGCCCGTACATAAAACTCTGCTCTAGTGTAATCAGGGATAATGTTTGCCGCTTCCCCACCCTCTTTTATGACGCCGTGCACACGAGCAGAAGGTCGAAGTTGTTGTCTGAGGGCATTAATATTATTGAAGGTATTCAAGCAGGCATCCAAAGCATTAATGCCTTCAAAAGGCGCTGCTGCTGCATGAGAAGTTTTTCCGTAAAAACGGAATTCAACAGCTTCCATCGCCATAGAGGTTCCGCTCGCATAGTAGCCGTCTGATGGATGTGTGCAGAACGCTACATCAATGTCATCGAAAGTATCGGCAGCTGCCATCGTCACTTTATCTCCATTGGTTTCTTCCGCTGGAGTTCCTAAAACAACGACCGTCCCGCCGATTTCATCTACCAGTTTAGAAAGGGCTATTCCGGCGCCTGTATCTGTTGTTCCTAATAAATTGTGACCACATCCATGACCAATACCAGGCAGCGCATCAAATTCAGAGAGATACGCAATGGCTGGTCCTTCTTTTTCCCCTTTATACACCGCTCTAAAGGCAGTTTCTATACCTAAATAAGGATATTCCACTTCAAACCCATGTTTTTCAAGCAAATCAACATGTGCTTTAGAAGAAAGAAATTCCTTATGCCCCAGTTCGGGGTGATCATATATGTATTCACTTAACGCCTGTAATTCCGGACGCAATTTTTGAATAACCATTTGGATATTTTTTGTATATACTTTATTCATTGTCTCTCGACCTTCTTTCATTACGTATAATTTAGATTATTGTACCGGTCAGAGAAGAGTCAGTCAATCATTTTAATGAATAAATATTCATAAAAAGACATATTTTATTTTTCACACTAACAGGTCTGAATGAACAACCCTTGACCCGAAGCTTATACTCATCAGTAAAATGCCGATCAGTATGATCATTCCTGCCGCTTTTTCTGTGGAAACAGGAGCGAAACTGCTGTGATTGAATAAATAATACACTGAAGTAGCGAGTATATAAACGATAAAGATTTGAGCATAAAAAAGGAACAAATCAAACTGTGCATCGTATACGTTATGGATTAAATCTGCTGTTAGATAGATGGTACAAAAGACCATAATATGCCAGTACTTTAATTCCTTTTCTTGCATCAAGTCAACTCCTTTCTAAATTTGTACCTAATAATAGTCAAAGCCTATCATAAATAGACTCAAAAAAGGGAGCAACGATTCGTTGCCCCCCTTTAAAAATCAATTATTTCCTGTTTTTCGTCTGAAAAGTTTGCACGGAAAAGCATAAACTGCAGAAAAACATACATATCATTTGTGCTGCCTTAATATAAAAGGAGCAGCCATTTAGCTGCTCCTTTCCTCACACTGTTCTATTCAGGTGAAACGGAAGCTTTATAAATAGATTCAATGGCATCCGATAAGTGTTGATTAAATTCTTCATCCGTCTGATCTGCGCTCAAGTCTTCTGACAAGGCGCGAGAGAAGCTAGCAATAACTCCTTTATTTTGAGACAGTTTCTCGTTTGCTTCATCTCGGCTATAACCGCCGGACAAGGCAACGACTCGGACAACATTCGGATGCTCAGTAAGTTCTTCGTACTGATTGGCTTTGGTCGGAATCGTTAATTTCAGCATTACTTTTGTTCCTTCGTTTAATTGATCCAAGTGAGACTGGATTTCATTTTTCAGCAATTCTTCTGATTGTTCTTTGTCTTCGCTGTAAACATCCACTTCTGGTTCAATGATCGGAATCAATCCGGCATCTGCAATCTGCTGTGCTACTTCAAACTGCTGATCGACGACTTTTTTGATACCATCTTTATTGGCAGATTTGATGACAGAACGCATTTTAGTACCAAATACATTACGGTCTACAGCTCTTTTCAGCAAAGCATCCAAGTCTGGCATCGGCTTCATGATCTGTACACCATCCACCTCTTCAGCCAGTCCTTTGTCGACTTTCAAGAACGGCACGACGCCTTTTTCTTCCCATAGATAATCTGACGTATATTTATCATCTATTAAGCGGTCCATCGTATTTTCAAATAAAATAGCCCCTAAAATATGATCTGACGTAAACGCCGGACTTTTGATGATGCGGGTTCTCATCTCGTGAACGATCGTAAACATTTCTGCATCTGAAGAATAAGCATCTTCTTCAATACCATATGCTTTTAAGGCTTTCGGTGTACTTCCGCCGCTCTGATCCAGCGCCGCGATAAATCCTTTTCCTGACTTCATACGTTCGAATTGTTCTTGATTCAATTAAATCCTTCCTCTCATTGTTTTCTTTGTGAAAAGCATCTTTATCTTCTATAGATATTATAACGCTCATTCACCTGAGAATTAAAGGAAAGACGCTTGGCGTATACTTACCTTACTTTTGAATATAAGCTGTACTGCCCGTCGCTGTTTTATCCACAACGATATGTGCAGGAATCCGAGTTTTCAGTTCATCCACATGTGAAATAATTCCGACTAATCTTCCTTTCTGATGCAGATCCAGTAATGTCTGAACCGCCATATCCAGGGAGTCGGAATCCAGCGTCCCAAACCCTTCATCTACAAATAGTGTATCCACACTGACTCCGCCGTTCTGGTTTTGAATGACATCGCTCAGCCCTAATGCTAATGCTAACGATGCTTTGAATGTCTCGCCGCCAGATAAGGTGTGCACACTTCTTTTTTTCCCGGTATAGTGATCAAAAACTTCCATATCCAGTCCTTGTTTCCCAGCACCTTTTCCGCGTTCTATCTGCCGCTGCAGTTCATAGCGATGATTTGTCATCTGGCTGAAGCGCTGATTTGCCGCCAGTAAAATTTCTTCAAAATAAATGCCCAACACATAGCGTTCAAAAGATATGTAGTCGGTCTCTTTTGTTCCATTTGCCAGTCTGGAAAGCTCACCTATCAGCTGGTATCTTTCTTCTACTTCTGCACTTTGACCTTGATAAAGTTGAATCGTTTCTTTTGCTTTCTTGTTCTGAACATAAGCCGTCAGCCATTCGTCTCGCTTAGCTTCCAGTTCCTTCATTTGTTCTTCAGCTGAGTGAAGAGATTCTTGATAGACTTCCAAAGCTTGCAGATCATCAACAGTTGCCAATTGTTCTTCTACTTGTTTCAAGCGGTCCTGATTGATGACTGCTGCCTGCTGATAGCTTTCTACCGCTGCTTTATAAGCCGACTGGACCGACTGCTCAAGTACATACGCTGAAAATGCTTCGCCTAACTGACTGTCTTCTCGCACTTGCTCAAACATCTCTTGTTTTTGTGACAGTTGTGCCTCAGTTTCAGTGATTTGTTTTTTCGTTGTTTCGATCGCTGCCGCAGCAGCAGACTGTTCATTACTTAACTGATTGACACTCTGTTGAGCTGTTTCATAGTCTTTTTCGATCGTTTGGATCCTTTGTTCTTTTGTTTTTAACGCTGACTGGATTACCGGTTCAGCATCATATTGCACTTTTTCAGTCATTTCTTCTTTTTCTTCAAATAATTCTTTTATCCGAGAAACTGCAAAACCATGCTCAGATTGAGCTTTTTGGATAGCCGCTTTTGTCTGGTATTCATTCTGACGAACGGTTTCCAGTTGAGCTTTCAGTTCTGCCTCTTCAGCAATTTGTTTCTTTGCTTTATCAGCTTCTTTTTTCTGCTTCTTCAGCTCGGCTTGAATTGCTTTTTCTTCTTCCAGACTGTTTGCATAGGCAGACTCTGCCTCTTGCGGCTCGATATTTAATGATTTGCAGTGCGACTCTATATCTTCAGAGCAGTGTTTCAAAGCTGCTTCGATTTGGGTATAGTGCGTCTGTCTTGTTTTTTCTTTATGTTCCAGCTCTTCCAATGTTTCTTTCGTCACAGTTGGTTTCTGCGCCACTGCAACAGCAGGGTGATGCGTCGATCCGCATACAGGACACGGTTCATCTGCTTCTAATTCGGCTGCTAGCTGGCTGGCCAAATCAGTATAGTAAGCTTGCTTGGCTTGAACCAATTCCAAGTAAGCAGATTTTTGAGCCGCTTTCGCTTCCTCGCAGTCTTCTCTCATGGTGCTCTCTTCTTTTTGAAGGGCACAGATACTTTCCAGCTGTTCTTTTCTTCGTTCACCTTTATGCAGATCCTCTGTAAGTTGGGTCATAGAATTCTGCAATTCTTGCATTGTCTGGCGCAGTTCTGCAATCAATTCTAGTGTTGCTTCTATTTTTTGCATTTCTTCAGTAGAGGTTTCCAGTTCTTTTTCGAGCTCAGCCAGTTGCTGATCTGTTTCTTTGGTTTTCTGATGCTGCGTTTGGATCAGCTCTTCCTTTTCTTTGATCAGACCCATTAATTTCAACTGTTCTTTTAGTTCAACGATTTCATCTCGGAGCGTCTGCAGCTGCTCCATCGCTTTTTTCGCAGCCGCTAGATTCTCTGCCGCCTCTTTCGACTTTTCAGATAAGTCGGATTCTTTCGTCTTTAATCTAGTCAGTTCATTTTGCTGCTTTTGCAGTTGTGCGGCGGCTTCTTTAACCGATTGTTCAGCAGTCGCTACCTTTTCTGCCTTTATGTGATCCTGTAAAGCTGCTTCTTTTCGGACGATCTCTTCTTTTTGTTCATCCAGTATTTCTTTTTCGCCGCTATACTGCTCTTTTTGCTCTATCCATCCAATCAATTGTTCCTGGAGTTTAACATCTTTTTGCAGCAGCAGAATCGTCTCTTTCGTCTCTGCTAATGAATGTTCTTCAAGATTGATCGTTTCGTTTAGTATCGTCAGGATACGTTCGACATCAAATTGTTCAATGGCTTTTTCGAGCACTTCATTCTCTTTTACAGCGATATTGGCAAAAGCTTGCTGCAGAGCCTGTTCGTAGCTTTTACGCTGATTGGCCAGCGTTCTTTCCTGCTCTTTCAGTTTCTCCTGAAACCTTTCGATCTGATCTGTCTGGAAAATATTCCGGAAGATTTTTTCTTTTTCTCCGCTGTCTGACTCCAGCATTTTCTTGAATGCCCCTTGCGGCAGCATAACAATCTGTCTGAACTGATCGTACGTCAGCCCAATCAGCTGCTGTATCTCTTTATTCGCTTCAGAGACTTTTGTAGTGACTTCATGATCATGATGAAAAGCAATGTTAGATTGGATCTGTTTAGTTTTTGAACGTGTACCCGGGCCAATCTGCGTTGGTTCCCGGTGGATCAAATAACGGTTCTCTCCTAATTCGAATTCCAGTTCCACATAACAAAGATCTGTATCCTTTGAGAATTGCGATTTGAACGTATCTCTCTGGCGCGCATCACCGCTTGCCTGATCAAACAGTGCATAGGCGATCGCATCAAAAATGGTCGTCTTTCCTGCTCCTGTTGGTCCGCTTACTAAAAAGAGTGAAGACTGGGCAAGCTGGGTAAAATCAATCTCTACTTTCCCTTTATAGGGTCCAAATGCATTCATTGTCAGCCTTAACGGGCGCATTACCATTCTCCTCTCTGAATGTCATTCATCACTTGTTCGATTTCTGTTTTCTGGTTTTCGTCCATCGTTTCACCTTTATAGGTTTCATAAAAGTCGGCAAATAATTCGACCATCGTTTTCTTCTGCATGGATTCCTGCGTCTGCTGTGCTTTTTCTGCTGCAACCGTTTCGCGGCTGATGTACTCCAGTCCCATCGCATAAGGATAGCGCCTTCTAAGCTGATTCATGGCATCCATGACATAGTTTTTATCTTCCAGCTCAAAGAAGGTATAATGCATAGACTCGTGTTGCATCAGTTCCTCAAACGTTCCACGCAGCACTTGCATGTCTCTCAGCGGTTCGATTTCGACAGGTTCCAGCTCAAGTTTGTCTTTTTCGATCTCTACAATCCAGCTTTTCTTTTTGTGCGGCACTTCAGATTTAGAGTATTTTAAAGGAGAGCCGCTGTATCTGATTTTATCCCATTTGACTTTCTGTGCCTTGTGCAAATGGCCTAAGGCAACATAGTCAAACGGTTCAAATAGACTGGCATCTACAAATTCAGCGGTTCCGATACTCAGTGGTCTTTCTGAATCACTATCTTCTACGGATTCTTTGGTCTGATTCACGATATACCCGTGTGCAATCAGAATATTCACTTCTTCCGGATTCAGGTTCTCTTTCATTAATTCAACCTGTGCTCTGGTCGCATCTTCTAAATCTTTGATTTCTTCTTGTCCAAGCAATTGTCTGGTTGTGATATGATCCGAAAACGGCAGCAGATAAAAGTTCATACCTTCAATGGTGACTTTTCTGGTCTCCGTTTTGACGGTTCCTTCAATGAACAAGTTGCTCGTTTCCAGTAATTCCGCCGCATATTCCAAACGCTCATTACTGTCATGGTTTCCGGCAATCGCCAGCACGGGAATTCCGACTTCCTTGATCAAACGCGTCAGAATGCTGTTTGCTAGTGTCACCGCTTCTTTAGGCGGAATCGCCCGGTCGTATAAGTCCCCTGCCATGATCAGCACATCAACTTCTTGCTCTTTTACTCTATCTACTAACTGATTCAGATAATATTCCTGATCCTCCAGCATGGAAAATTCATTGACGATTTTCCCAATATGCCAGTCTGCTGTATGTAAAATCCTCATTTTTTCTCTCACCCGTCCCTACTCTATTGTTGCTTTTATTCTAACAAAATCTTTCAGGTATAGAAACATATATTTGGTTTAGTGATTCACGGTGAAACTCTTCCCATTCCCCTATCTCCTTTTCCTGTATACTGTAAATATAGATTTTTAAAGTTGAACTTTACTAAAGGAGTCGATCTTATGGAGAAAATCAATTTTGATGAACAGTTTGCTTCTCTTTCAGAATACTGGCAGCCTCAAATCATAGCAGAAGTAAATGATACCCATGTGAAAGCCGTTAAATTGAAAGATGAATTTATCTGGCACAAACATGAAGAAGATGAGATGTTTCTCGTGATAAAAGGAACACTGACCATAAAGTTTCGAGACAGAGACATCATTTTAGAACCAGGAGAAAGTCTGACCATTCCTAAAGGTGTGGAACACAAGCCAGTCGCCGATTCAGAAGTTCATGTTTTACTGATTGAACCTAAAGGAACCGTGAATACCGGAGACGCAGAAAGTGAATGGACGTATCATCCAGAAAGTCACTAGAATAAATGTAATTCTAAAACCATAAAAAGCGATCACCCTATAAAATGGTCATCGCTTTTACTTTATGTATACTGGTTACGCAAAAAATATCAGTTGATCCATAACACGATCGTTCCAGCTATGCCAATAATAATGATGAATCCCCCAACTGCTTTATAGGTTCTCTTCCATTTTTCTTCAACATTCTTATGCAGCATTAAAAAGAGTCCAAGTCCTACCATTATTATTCCTGAAAGCAAACTCACTAGTTGTAAAAACAATTTTATCCTCTCCTTTTTAAGGTTAAATAAACTTGAAAAATACAAATATCTGCACTTAGGTAACCAGCTCGCGCAAAACTTGATGGTCTTTAGTTGAATAGCGTGCTTTAACTATAACATTTAATCGAAAATAAACCAGCTGCTTATCCCCTATTCAGTAATGTGCTGAAACCGTTTTTGCAACTGCCTCTGTAAAAATCTTTCGATCTGTATTATAGTGAATATATAAGTAAAGGAGTGCAAGTTTATGTCAAAATACAAGTTATTTTATATCTCACTAAGCGTTATTCTGCTTGCTGTTAGCGGTTGTTCCAGTGATCAGAGCAGCCCGGAAGAAGCTGACCAAGCAAATACAGAAAACGCTTCGCCCGCTGCATCCACCATAACGGATGAAGAAGAAACGGATGAATCGGAGCAGCCAGAAAACACTTCTGTACATAGTGAAACAGACTCTTCGGGTAGCACCTCTTCTGAAACCAGCGTAAACGAAGAAGAATCTACAGAAAAGGATAGTGAAGATACAACAGCTTCTGATCCGCTTTCAGCATACTCCAGCGAGCAGATTGAATATGCCCGCATCTGGCTGCAGCTCGGACCGAATCAGGACATCGATACATTAAACGTAGAGAAGATACCGAGCGGAACGGCTTTAAACCCCAATGATGAGCACAGTGCAACTTATCCTCATGATGTTGTTCAGCTGTCCGGTACTCGCTTAGTAGATGGAAGTATTACGTATAAAAGCAACGGCAATGGAACCATCACCGTATATGATGTACCCCTGCGCTGGGAAGAGAACGTCCCAGAGCTCGAAGTGAAAGACGGCGTCAGCGTCTACACACAGGACCTGATTGATTCGGCGCACGATGTCAGCGTGGATGTCGGAGATCCAGAAGCAATTGAAGCTTTGATCAACATTGAAGACATCCATTAGTTCAGATAAGGAGCCGCAACTCAGGCAAGTATCTTTCATCACTTGTTTGAGTTATTGTCTATATCAGGTATACTCATAATGATTCCATAAGCATATCAGAAGAGTCCATTTAGGATCAGATGAATAAGAGGGGTAAAATGAGAAATATTAAAATGACGATCGAGTATGACGGCTATAGGTACTTGGGCTGGCAGAGACTCGGTGACACGGATAAGACAATACAGGGTAAAATAGAACAGCTTCTGACAGAAATGACAGGAATGCCCACCGAGATTATCGGTTCTGGTCGAACGGATGCGGGAACCCATGCCAATGGACAGGTCGCAAATTTTAAAACTGCTTCCGCCATGGAGCTTAAAGAGATGCACGATCGACTGATTCGGTATCTTCCAAATGATATCATTGTCAAAAAGCTGGAAGAAGTGCCTGAGCGGTTTCATTCTCGGTATCATGCAGTGGGAAAGACCTATCATTATTATGTATGGAACCATGCCATACCATCAGCTTTCGAGCGCAACTACAGCTACCAGTATCCTGAACCACTGGATCTCGACAAGATGAATGAAGCCTGCCGCAAGCTGATCGGCAAACATGATTTTCTTGGTTTTTCAGCACTTAAAAAGTCAAAAAAATCGACCGTCCGTACGATCGAGGATATTGCGATCCATCAAGAAGGAAATCTGCTGCGTTTCACTTTCACAGGAAATGGTTTCCTTTATAAAATGGTTCGAATTATGATGGGAACGATTCTGGAGATCGGCGCTGGATCAGCCGAACTGGAAGTAATCGATACGATTTTTGAGAGCAAAGTCAGAAGCAATGCCGGAATGACGGTTCCTTCGCAGGGCCTTTTCCTGGATGAAGTTTACTATGGTTAAGTAAATAAAATAACCAGACACTGACGCTTTAAAAAAGCATCCGCTGTCTGGTTATTTTTATTGCCTACTATCTGCTGTTTTTAAACAGTTTTGTATGTTTAATGTCTTCAATTGTCTGTGTGCCTGCCAATTGCATGACTCGCGTTAAATCTGTCTCAAAGTATTCAAGTACAGATTTGACCCCTTTCCAGCCGCCTAAAGCTAGGCCGTAAAGCATCGGACGACCGAGTGCAACAATATCCGCCCCGCACGCAATTGCTTTGAAGACATGCTCTCCGCGGCGGATTCCGCTGTCAAATACAATCGGCACGCGGCCTGCAACAGCGATCGCAATATCTTCGAGTACTTCAAATGAGCCAGGCGCTCCATCTAACTGACGACCGCCATGGTTGGAAACCCAGATTCCAGCAGCTCCGGCACCGATGGCCAGCAGCGCATCTTCCGGTGTTTGGATCCCTTTGACAATGATCGGCAGCTCAGAATAGCTGGACAGAAACTCAACATCTTTCGGGCTGATTTTCTGTTTGGATTGTGCATAGATGTTATTCAGCGACATACGTTCACCTGATCCAGTCAAATAACGCGAAACGATCGGCATTCCAAAAGGATAGACAAACTGGTTGCGGATATCTGTTTCTCTATTACCGCTTAATGTTGCATCAGCTGTCAGAATAATGGCAGTAGCACCATCTTTTTTAGCTTCGTCGACAATCGCTTTGTTCAGTTCATCGTCTTTACTCATATACAGCTGGAACCAGCGCGGAGATCCATTTAATCCTTTTTCAATTTCTTCAAAAGTCGCACCGGAATAGGCACTGATCGACATGATCGTTCCAAATTCAGCAACTCCTCTAGCTGTTCCTGCTTCTTTTGTTTCATGAGCTAATCCATGGGCAGCAATCGGTGCCATGATAAACGGAACTTTCAACTTATGATTTAAGATGGATGTACTCAAATCCGGATATTCAACATCCGCCAGTACTCTCGGCAAAATCCCTTTGTCATTGAAAGAGCTGATGTTGCGCTGTTTTGTATACTCATCTCCAGATGCTCCGGAAATGTAACCAAAGCCGCCTTTCGGAATAATCTTACTTGCTTTTTCTTCCAGTTCGTACGTATTGATCACATCAATCTCTTTAACTTCTTTTGGTGCATCATATTGTTTCATTTCTTGATTTGACATAAACTCAATCCTTTCCTTTACGTAGTAGACAGTTATCTCCATCTTTGAAAATGTTCAGTTGATTTCTCACTCCATTATAATAGACAATCAAGCGATCACACAATATAAACTGCCCTACACTACATTTTTCTTTTAACCGGCTTAAAGTGTATCTATTTGTTATTTTTGTTTGGATTTATTTTTTATGTTCTGTATCACTAGTGTTGCAGTAAAATTATACCTTCTTCCATAACGTAAAAAAGTCCTTTATACTGGGAATGGATGACTTATCCAAGACACACACAAAGGACCACAACACGGATAAGTATAAAACAAAACGAACCATAAATAAATGGTTTTCACCAATAAATTTAAAAACAATGAGCCCAACTGCTCAAAAATCGATACGGTCATTTAATGAGTACAGAAAAAAACTGACATTCGAACAAGTCATGAAACTCTTTCTCTATGCCATCAATGGAGAAAAAGACAGCTTACGCCATATGCACCAAGAGCTCAGAGACTTTCGACCACTAAAAGAAGCGATGGAACTAGATACGATTCACTATTCGCATTAAACAAGTAATTAAAACTTCCGCCTATCTTCTGCCGGCATCTTTTATCATAGGTTTCAGTTCATCTATTTACTGGACATTTTCAAAAAGTTTTCTTACAGCTGTTTACGGCTGGAATAACAGTGTTTTATTCTGGATCGTAATGTGTATCGCGGGTATCGGAGGTAGCTTGGCGGGCGTTTTGATCCAATCGAAGGGTATATCTTTTGTTTATAGAATTTTTTTGAATTTACTTATTTTAGCTATAGGACTGATGGTCATTTCACAGACCCTGATTCTCTACCTTCCCGCTACTCTATTTGGTACAGCTTATATTGCAATGACAGGTATCCTTCTAGTATGGGGAACAAAATGCTTCCCTGAATCTCCAGATTTAGGTGTCAATTTATCTTTTCTCTTATTAGGTCTAGGTCAGACCTTTGGTTCTTCATTAGCAGGTTTGGTCATCGAAACATTTTCGTACTCTTATGGATTTCTTTTTTTTGCTTTCATAGGTATTTTTGCCCTAATTATTCCTATTAAAATCCGATAATCAATTAGAATAATCCTTAATTTCCGCTTAAAAATAATCCTGACACTTTTTCTCAACCAGGCACTTCAATTATCCAGGGAACCAGACGTTTCATATTGATTCTTTAAGAAAAAAAGCACTTCAGAAAGAGGAGATATCCTTTTCTGAAGTGCTTTCCCTTATAATACTTTATCTAAAAAGTCACGGGTACGCTCATGTTTCGGGGTGCTGAAAATTTCTTCAGGTGTGCCTGTCTCAACAATATACCCGCCGTCCATAAAAATGACGCGATCCGCCATTTCTCTGGCGAAGCCCATTTCGTGCGTAACGACTACCATCGTCATACCTTCCTGTGCCAGACGCTTCATAACAGCCAGTACTTCGCCGACCATCTCCGGGTCCAGTGCACTGGTCGGTTCATCGAACAGCATGATATCCGGATCCATCGCTAGCGCTCTAGCTATCGCCACACGCTGTTTCTGACCTCCAGATAATGAGCTCGGATAGACCTCCGCTTTATCTTCCATCCCAACACTTTTCAAAAGTTTCAGAGACAGCTCTTTTCCTTCACTGTTAGACAGTTTTTTCAGCTGTTTCGGCGCAAGCGTAATATTATCCGTTACAGACAGATGCGGAAAAAGATTGAACTGCTGAAAAACCATTCCGATATTTTCACGGACATTGTTGATATTTTGAGAAGGATCTGTCAAGTCATGACCATCCACGATGACTTTGCCGCCATTGACTTCTTCCAGCAAGTTCATACAACGCAGGAATGTACTTTTTCCTGAACCAGACGGGCCGATGATCACAACGATCTCGCCTTCTTTGACTTCTAGATCCAAACCTTTTAATACTTCTAAGTCCCCAAAGCTTTTCTTCAGTTGTTCTGTTTTAAGTTTAGCCATTCTTTACTAGTCTCCTTTCAATCAGATTCGATAGTTTAGTTAATAAAGTGATGATGATCAAGTAAATCAACCCTACAATGATCCACATCGAACTTGACTGATAAGAACGCGCAATAATGATACGCCCTGTCTGAGTCAATTCCACTATACCGATAACAGAAAGAATAGAAGTATCTTTCAAAGTAATGACAAATTGATTGATCAATGAAGGAATCATAATCTTGATAGCCTGCGGTATTACGACTTTTCGCATTGAAACGCCGTACGGCAACCCTAAACTGCGGGCAGCTTCTAGTTGGCCTTTTTCTACAGCAGCAATTCCCCCTCGGACTTGTTCAGCAACGTAAGCTGTTGTATTTAAACTAAGGGTGATTACTCCAGCCATGAATGCTGTAATCTGTATTCCTAATAATTGAGGAACAGTAAAATACATAAAGAAAGCTAAAACGATCAATGGTATACCGCGTAAAATCGTTACATAAATATCTGCAATGATATTTAATGCTTTGCTTGGCGTTGCACTGAATAAACCGATAATTGTTCCTGCAAGCAATGCAATAGCAAATGAAACAAGGGTTAAAATCAACGTGCGCACTAATCCAGTCATCAATCTGCCGAAGTTCCGTTCAAGCAACCCGAAAAATCCATTGTTGGCTGCTGCTTCCGGACTTTCACCTAAATATCTTTCTACTATTTCATCATATGTGCCGTCTTCCATGATATTGACTAAACCGGCATTGAACATTTCAAGCAGCTCAGGATTCTGTTCTTTGTTTACGGCAAATCCATAAGAACTACCTGATTCAGGTTCAGTAGATAAACGCAAGGCCAGTCCTTGTTGGATAGCATACGCCATAACAGGATAATCCTCAATAGCAGCATCCGAGTGCCCGGCTA
Source organism: Marinilactibacillus piezotolerans (assembly GCF_900169305.1). Classification (GTDB taxonomy): domain Bacteria; phylum Bacillota; class Bacilli; order Lactobacillales; family Carnobacteriaceae_A; genus Marinilactibacillus; species Marinilactibacillus piezotolerans_A. The sequence goes on from NZ_FWDP01000003.1 coordinate 166,944, forward strand.
AAACATCCTCATACATTGTAGCAGAGTCTTCAAACTGATTGATTTCAATAGGATAATCCTGATTGATTTCCTCAGCTAATTCTGCTCCTACCGTTCCCACTTTAACAGCTACTGTCTTTCCTTCTAGATCAGCGTAGGATTGAATTTCTTCATTATCCTCTTGCACAGCGACTACTGGACCGGCATCAAAATACGGTTCGGAGAAATCAAAAGCTTCCTCACGTTCGGGCGTAATACTCATCCCGGCAATCATTCCATCGACCTGGTTAGTTTCCAGCGCCTGCAGTCCTGCACTGAAGTTCATCGGTCTAAGTTCATATTCGAATCCTTGATCTTCAGCGATCGCTTCTAATATATCAATATCAATTCCTACGTATTCATCTTCTTCATTTTGAAATTCAAACGGAGCGTAGGTCACATCCGTTGCAATGATATAGCTTTCGCCTTCAGCACTTACTGGCATGGGGAATAACAGCGCCGCGACAAAAGCAACCACTGCAAATAATCCAATTGAACCTTTACTCTTCCTGATCATGTTTATTTCACTCGTCCCATCTGTATTTAATCTATTTACATTAAATTGTATTATAAATCAATTATTCAATTTAAACAATATGCTTACAATTTGTTATGTTCTTTATTTAATCGTTGAGACTGAATTTTATTAATGATTATTCTATACTAATATGGAATATCTGGTATATACCTATATATAATTAAGTGATCAAGGCATTTGCTTTTTTGTATGATATGGTTTTCATTTATTCAAATCAAATATTAATGTGTATAAAAATTCTATATAGTGTATATTTTTAGCTGCTTTTATCTTTTAATAAAAAAACTGTCTTCCGAAAAAGACAGTTTTTTCATTAGAAAGTGTATGAAATTTTTTATCAAATTTTTTTGAGCTGCCGACAATTTCTTGACTAACTTCTTTTGATTTATTCTGCCATTTTAGTTGAGATGCCGCTCTGTCCTTCAATGGTTTTCTCTCTTTGATGAAGATAAGCTAGCGCTCGGCAAGTAGTCACATTATACACATTCTGCGCTTTTAACTCCTCGATTCTGTCAAATTGATCAACCGTCCAGACAGATAAGCGCAATTGATTTTCATGGCAGTATTCGATCCATTCTTTTGAACATAGGCTTTCGTTGATATTCAATGTATGAATATTATACTTTCGACAGAAATAATGGACCACATCAAAATGGGCTTTTTTTAATTGCTTCACTCCACGGATATTCGGCAGACAGTTTTCGATATTGTAGAAGATTTTATCCCGATCCCATACAGAAACATGTTCAGGATCAACTTTACCTGAAAAGACAACCCGGTCATATAATTCCCACTTATCCGCTAACCATTTTACTTCGGCTTCAAGCTTTTCTTCTTTTAAGTCACAGTTCACCATAACAGCAGATTTTTTTCGGAAAGTCGTACGGAATAACGTATCTAAACTGAGTAACAGCTCAGCTTCTTCATCTGAATGAATAGCGTCGTGCTTCAAGTACAGCTTTCCATTTGACGCTTTGCGCACATCAATTTCTATCGCTGGAACAGGATATTCCATCATTTTTTCTACAAATGTCAAGCTGTTATCAGGTGTTCCATCACTTCCGGAATGAGCAGTGAGAATCATTAAGGTTGCCTCCTTCTACTAGTCTATTATCCAATTATAAAAAAAGACTGTAAATTTTTTGCTAGCTATCGTGTTAATAAAATTTTGGGAATTTATCAATTTTGTAAAAATTATCTCTTTACTTGTTCTAGCGCCTTTTGCATTATCAATAACTAAATCTTAAGTATCAGACAAGGCAGCTATTTATTTAATGTAATGAATCTCAGCATCTATTCGATCCTTTATTTATCACTTCTCTTTTTATCTCGCTGAATGCGACCCTTATTCAGTACGTTATTTACCGCTTCTCGTTTTATCTCGCTGAATCCCGCCCTTATTCAGTGCGTTATTCACCACTTCTCGTTTTATCTCGACGAATTCACCCCTTATTCAGTACGTTATCTACCACTTCTCGTTTTATCTCGACGAATTCAGCCCTTATTCAGTACGTTATTTACCGCTTCTCGTTTTATCTCGCTGAATCCCGCCCTTATTCAGTGCGTTATTCACCACTTCTCGTTTTATCTCGACGAATTCAGCCCTTATTCAGTGCGTTATCTACCACTTCTCGTTTTATCTCGCTGAATCCGACCTTTATTTAACAACAAAAAAAGACAGATACCTCTGATTTTTACAGAGATACCTGACTTAAAGGGTGTTTAATTGTAAAGAGGGAACGGATTAAACAGAAGCTGACTGCTTCTCTTGGATTTTTCTTAATCGATTCGGGAAGTCGGTGATAATTGCATTGATGCCCGCTTTTTCAGCTTTTTCTAGATCAGCTTTTTCATTCACTGTCCATGTGTTGATCTTGAGGTTATATGAATTCGCTACTTCTACTAATTCTTCATCCAGGCATAATGCATGCGGATGAATGTAGTCCATGCCCAGCTCTTTAGTCGTCTGAATGATTCGTTCATTGCAGCCGGCGACTAAAAGGCCAGTTTGAATGTTCGGATTCAACCTTTTTACGCGGACCATATTTCCTCTATGGAAGGACGAAATGATGATTTGATCTTCTAGATGATAGTCTTCGATCAGGTCTAAGACCTTTTCTTCTAGTCCAATATTTTCACTTGTAGCTGTTTTTAACTCAATGTTGGTCACAAAGTTTTTATCTTGCACCCAGTCGAAGTATTCCCTTAATGTAGGAATTTTTTGTTCTGGCAATCCTGCTTGAATCTGGCAGTTGATTGAATAAGCCTTCAGTTCATTTAGTGTATGATCTGTCAGATGCCCTTTTCCATTGGTCAATCGTTCCAATGTCTCATCGTGAAACAAAACAACTTCACCATCTTTGGTTAGTTGTGCATCTAATTCAATTCCGTCTGCACCTGTTTCGTATGCTTTTTCAAATGCGATCATCGTATTTTCAGGATATTGACCGCTAAATCCTCTATGCGCTAAGTTTAAAGTTTTCATGATAAAATCGATCCTTTCAAAGTGGTGTTTATCATGTATAAGAAAAAAGTTAATTATGAACACAACAATCTCAGCTCTATGAAATTCAACGGCTGAGCATTGCTGTCAGATGAATATGTATGATGCCTATAAGGTTGTGTGTACTGTCTGAAGCAGATTTCAAACTAAGTATACCAATACTTTGTAAATTTAATGTAGGCAGAATTTATCAATTGTGTAAATGTTAACCTCTTTAGTACTCAACCAATTCTATTTTATACAAAAAAGCAGGCTTCTCAACCTGCTTTTCCGCTTCTTATAAAAGTTTTTTCATTCCTGAAAGTTTTTTCTTTTCTAGATGTTTTGCCATTTTCATCAGTTTCTTCATCTCTAATTTCTTTTTCGCCATGATAGCTTTTTTAGTCTTAGAGCCCATACTCATCTCTAATCCTGCCAATGCAACTAAAGCCACACCCGCAGTTACGGCAGCTGCTGTCACGCCGGGGTTTGTTCTGACTTTGACCCAGAGACTTTTTGGTCTATGCCAGCCGATGTTTGTGCCTCGTTCATACAAGTCTTCTTTAGGCTCATAAAGGTTTCCAGCTTCCGGTGCCGGCGCGTCACGATTTTCATCGTAATTCGTCTGATAGGTGTTGATTTCCATCATATAGTCCGTTATACGAGGGTAAATCATTCCTACGATAGAAAAGAACTTGGATTGAGACCCAACGTACATATCGCGTTTTGGATGTTCTGCTACATTCAAAATGGCTTCTGCAACACTTTCCGGCGGATAGATTACCCCTTTATGGGTAGGCTTTTTATTGATATAACTTGTTGCGTGATCGGTATACGGCGTATCTACTCTAGCAGGATGAATTTGAGAAATGACTACTGGCGCTTTCTCTTTTTCTAATTCCATTCGAATTGCATCCGTAAACCCTCTGATTGCATGCTTGCTGGCAGTATAGATGGACTGAACCGGGAACGCTCTGTTTCCTACAACACTGCCCATATTGATGACGGACCCCGGCTCATTGCGCTCTTTGTAATGAGCGATTGCACGACGAGTTCCGTATACAATCCCCCAAAAGTTGACATCAAATAAACGGCGCATGTCTTTAACTGGAATTTCTGCTGAATATCCGTAAATGGTCACAGCGGCATTATTCAGCCACGTATCGAATCTTCCGAATGTGTCGATTGCTTTTTGAGCAATTTTATCGATATCTTCTTCTTTTGAGACATCTGCGACAACATAGACTGCTTCTGTCCCGCGAACGGCCATTTCTTTTTCTAAAATACTAAGCGCTTCTTCATTTCTAGCTGCTAAGACTAGCTTAGCTCCTTTATCTGCTGCCATGCGCGCGGTCGTCAGACCAATTCCGCTTGTCGCGCCTGTGATGACCATAACTTGATCTTTTAATGGTTTCAGTTTCAGCTTCATACTATTTAACGGCATTCCTGTTGCTACTTCTCGTTGTTTCATTCTTACTTTCCTCCTTATAAAAGTGCTTTCTTGGCTATTAGTTACATTTTAATGAAAATGGTTAAAAACATTCAAATATACCGCTTGGTTTGCTGGTTAAGTTAGATCTTGCCATTTCCATTCTGTTACCTCAGGCATATCTTCACCATGCTCTCGGATATAAGCATGGTGCTTGGCAATCAACTCATCCATTTTTGCTTCAAAGTGATCCGCTTCAAAGCCATAGACCATTCGTGCTGCATCTTTTGCCAGACTGAAACGGTCTAATTCATTTAATACCCGCATATCAAATGGTGTGGTTACATCTCCATTTTCTCGATATCCATGAATAGAAATCGGATGGATCGGGCGGTCAAAGAAGATATCTCTGATCAGACCTTCGTAACTGTGATATGCAAAGAGAATCGGTTTGTCCTTAGTAAAGAAGCTGTCGAACTCACTGTCTGTCAGTCCATGTTCATCAATCATTGGATGTCTCAGTCTAAATAAGTCTACGATATTGATAAAGCGGATTTTCATTTCCGGGAACTGCTCTTTTAGGATACTAACAGCCGCCAGTGCTTCTAAATTCGGCTCAGTACCTGCGGCAGCGATAACAATATCCGGTTCTTGTCCATGATCCGTACTGGCCCATTCAACTTTTTTCAATCCATTTTCAGCCAATTCTTCGGCTTCTTCGGCAGAGTAGAATTGCGGACGCGGATGTTTGCTTGAAACCACCAAATTGATGCGCTGTCTGGAGCTGAGTACTTTTGACATCACCGCCATCAGCGTATTAGCATCGGCTGGATAATACGCACGGATATACTCCGGTTTCTTCTCTGCCAGATGTGTCACGATTCCAGGGTCCTGATGAGTGTAGCCATTATGATCCTGCTGATATACTGACGAAGAAGCTATTACATTCAGCGAAGGATAAGAATGTCTCCATTCCAGTTCATCGGCCTTTCGAATCCATTTAAAATGCTGGGTCAGCATAGAGTCGACTATGCGTAAAAAGCCTTCGTAACTGACGAAGAATCCATGTCTTCCTGTCAGTGTATAGCCTTCCAGCCAGCCTTCTGCCTGATTTTCAGATAGCTGTGAATCAATGACTCTGCCGGCTGCAGCCATTTCAGCATCATAGGACTCACGTGTCGGTTCCAGCCACTGGCGATCGGTTGCATCTAAAACAGCATTCAAACGATTTGAGTTTAGTTCATCTACACTGAAAATACGGAAATGTTCCGGATTTTCTTTCACGATATCTCGGCTGTATTTACCGAATTCAGTCATATCCTGCTTTTTCTCTCCACCCGGTGTTTGAATTTCTACTGCATATTCCTTCCAGTTCAGCACATTTAGCGGTTTAGGATCAATTCCTCCGTTAGTGATTGGATTCGCAGACATTCTTTTCTGGCCTTTGGGTGCAATCGACTTGATTTCTTCTTTTAAAGCTCCATTGCCATCGAACAATTCTTCAGGTTTGTAGGACTGCATCCATTCAACCAGTGCATCGATATGTTCCATATGATTTTGACTGACAGGAATTGGAATCTGATGCGAACGGAAAGAATCTTCAATCGGCTTTTCATCCCAATACTCAGGTCCAGTCCAACCTTTTGGTGTTCTCTGAATGACAACCGGCCACTTCGGCATAGCTATAACTTTTCCGTTATCCATTCTTGCTGACTGCTGGATGGCTTGGATTTTTTCGACCGCTTCGTCTAATTTTTCCGCCATCAATGGATGCATCTTTTCAGGATCGTCGCCTTTTACAAAGATGGGATCCCAACCTAAGCCCTCAAAGTACTGCGTTAATTCTTCATCTGATTTTCTGGAAAGAATGGTCGGATTAGCAATCTTATAGCCATTCAGACATAAAATCGGCAAGACCGCTCCATCATTCTTCGGATTGATAAACACATTCGAAAACCATGATGTAGCTAAGGCTCCTGTTTCGGCTTCTCCGTCTCCAATCGTAACCGCTGCAATCACTTCCGGATTGTCTAAAACAGCACCGGTCGCATGAGAAAGTGCATATCCGAGTTCTCCTCCTTCATGGATGGAGCCTGGTGTCTCAGGTGCCGCATGAGATCCGATTCCCCCTGGGAAAGAAAACTGTTTGAACAGCTTCTGCATCCCTTTTTCATCTTGAGAAACTTCTGGATAGATTTCTGAATACGTTCCATCCAGATAAGCATTAGAAACCATGACTTGTCCGCCATGTCCCGGACCTTCAATAAAGAACAAATTCAAATCGTATTTATTTAACACTCTGATTAAATGTGCGTAGGCAAAGTTCTGTCCCGGAATGGTTCCCCAGTGACCAATCGGATTCACTTTTACATCTTTTGCTGCTAATGGTCTTTTTAATAATGGATTGTCTTTTAGGTACAGTTGTCCAACAGATAAATAATTCGCCGCTCTCCACCAAGCGTCTATTTTATTTAAATAGTCTTTTGAAGAAAAGTCTTGCTGTTTTGTCATGATGACTTCTCCTTTATCCTTAGTCGTTACTTTTACTATACTGCTACTAGAAACGCCGAAACAACTATATTGCACTGCAATCAGCAGAAAAGCAAAATCGTTATAATTTTGTTGCAGAATCCCTGTTAGTTGCTTCCCTTATTTCTTCAATGTCCTGTATACTAGACCTATAAATGAACAATGTCATGCTAAAAAGGATGGGGTAAATGCCTGAAAAGAAAAAACGCAGAATAACGACTTACTTGGCGGCCATTTTATTTTTACTAGGAGTTGGTTTTTTAGCCATTGAACCTTTACAAAACTATATGATTGAACAACAAAGCAAGGAGACGCTGACTGTAGATGCTGCAGATTTTCAAGAGAATCAGTCGCACGATGGAAACTATGATTTTTCTTCTGTTGAAGAAGTTTCTGTCGAAGATGTCCTTAAAATACAGTTTTCAAGTCAAGAATTACCGGTTATTGGCAGAATCGCCGTTCCCGAAGTCGGGCTCAACTTGCCTGTGCTTAAAGGGTTATCCAACGAGCATTTGCTGACTGGTGCCGGTACAATGAAGCCTGGTCAGAAAATGGGAGAAGGAAATTATGCTTTAGCCAGTCATAATATGACAGACCCCTCTCTTTTATTCGCACCTCTGCATCGAGCAGAAATCGGCATGAACGTTTACCTGACAGATGGAAAACAGTTTTACGTTTATGAAATCAAGCAACACAAAATCATTGAACCCACAGAAGTTTCTGTGATTGAAGATACGGATCAATCGCTGGTTACGCTGATTACCTGCAATGTAGACGGGATTAAACGATTGCTCACTCAAGGAATATTAGTTGAAACGGTTCCTGTAGATGAATCAGATGAAATCGCAGCACACTTCAATCTATGATTCAAACTTATTTGATAGTAAAGATCGTTTCTCGACCGGTAAGCTGAAGGTTACCAAAACACACTGTTGCAACAGCTGTTTGACTAGCGACACTCCGTTCTCCGAACGTTGCAATGATTTTCACTGCGAACTGTTATCCAGCTGTTAACCCTTCGACCGTAATATTAAGTGATCCATCTTCTTCAACTGCTCCGCTTAAAAGTGTGATTTCCGCATTTTGTATTTAATACTGCACCTTCTGGAAGGCTAGAAGGTAAGTCCGCTGTGCTTCCGGAGAATACGATAAAATCTTCTGCAATCGCATTTAATTAAGGTACTATAGGAATATACTTACCTAATTCTGGATCTAGATGGCTATTCTGATACTGGATCTGTTATACCTGAGCCTACAGTAATGGAAGCTGGTTCACTAGTTTTTGTTTATTAGTATTACTTATAATAGTTTTTTATCTGATTTGTCTTCTATTGTTCGATATCTGTTTTTCAATCTCGTGTTTTCCTTGGCATTATACTTGTTTTATTTGTTGAAAATTAATTTTATAATCAAATACATTTATATTTTCTCCCTAACTTCCTCAGCTGATTCATTAAACATTGACAGAATTTTTCTCATACTAAATTTTTGTTTTGCTGATTGTGGTATGATAGAAGAGAGAATGCTTTAGTTGAATGGAAGGAGATATAATGTCAGTGATTGTATTAGCTGGTATGATCGGAGCAGGTAAAAGTACGTATACGACGTTTATTTCAGAAGAGTTTCAAAGTGAGGCTTTTTATGAACAGGTCGTAGAAAATCCGATCCTGGAAAAATTTTATGCAGACCCTAAAAGATGGGCTTTTTCGTTACAGATATTCTTTTTGAATACACGCTTCAGAAGTATTAAGGATGCTTTGATTCATCGCCACAATGTGTTGGATCGTTCTATTTATGAGGATGCTTTGTTTACACGTATCAATTATGAAGAAGGCAATATGAGTGAGGCTGAGATGACGCTTTACACTGACTTGCTGGATAATATGATGGAAGAGTTGACGGAGATTCCTAAGAAAGCACCGGATTTATTGATTTATTTAAGAGGATCTCTGGAAACTCATCTGGATAGAATCAAAAAAAGAGGGCGGCCTTTCGAACAAGTCGAAGGAAACCCTGGTTTACTAGATTACTATACTAAATTGCACAGCCGTTATGATGACTGGTTCAATGAATATGATAAGAGCCCGACTTTGGTGATCGACATTGATTCGGTTGACTTAGAACGGGAAGAAGATCGTATTAAAGTGATGCAGGAAATCAAAGATGCGTTGATTGCGCACTCCATTTAAACAGGTAATTTAGAGGAGGGTAAAAGGATGAAGACGATTTATTATTCTGAGGTCTGCTATGGAGAATGGTCTTTTTATATAGCTGCTTCTGACAAAGGGCTTCTTTATGTAGGGTCTTCCCCAAAACGGTTTGAAGAACTCACAGACTGGTTGGATCATTTGAAGATGGAGACAGAACTGGTCAGAGATGATGCACTAATGTCCCTTTACGTCCGGCAGTTCGAAGAATATTTATCTCAAAAACGCCAATCTTTTACCTTCCCGGTTGAATTGATCGGTACACCATTTCAAATGGATGTTTGGAAAACGCTTCTGACGATTCCTTATGGTGAGACCATTACGTATGGTGAAGTTTCCGCCGCTCTGAACAAAACGCCTGGGCACGCTCGAGCTGTCGGCACTGCTATAGGGAAAAACCCATTGCAGATTGTCTATCCCTGCCACCGCGTCGTGCCTAAAACCGGTGCCCCGAGAGGGTTCAGAGGAGGCCTTCCGATGAAAAAAGCCTTACACGAATTGGAAGGAATCCAATAAAAAAACTGTTTCATCTTCCTGTAAACAATCAGGAGATGAAACAGTTTTTTTATTGATAGAGCAAGATAAACCCGAGTAAATTGTTCAACATATGATAAACAATCGCTGCTTCAACGGTTTGGGTACGTTTTGCCGCATAGGCAAAAATGAATCCCATTCCCATATAAGAAAAAGCAGACGGAATATTATTCGGTCCATGCAATAGACCAAATAGTAAGGCACTTATTATAACCGACAACCATGATGCCTCCAATGTGTCACGACGAAACATGACTAGCCCGCGGAAAAGCCACTCTTCCGTAATCGGGGCCGCGATCACAACTGTAAGAAACATTCCCCAAACAGGAATGATTCCAACCATTTCTTCTATAGCAATTTGGTTCGCTGCTTCAGAATTTTCAAACAGTTCAGCTAGCAGTATTTCCCCTCCGGTCAGTAAGGCAAATGATAAAGGAATATACCAGGCTAAAAACATCCAGTCTTGTTTGTTTAGACCCGGAATAACTTTCCACTCTTCTCTCGTCAGCTGCTTGCGGTTGATCAGCGGAATCTTCCGCCACTTAATAACGAGAAACATCAGAAGAGTGCCCAAGACTGCACCTGCAATCAATCCATTTTGAAGAGCCGGATTTAGCACCGCCATTTCCACTTGCTGATCCGTCAACCCTACCAGCTCATCTGCATTCATGATGATGATCATTATGGCAAAGACAACTCCCATAGCCACTTCCAGAACCAGCGGCGAACAAAGGATCAGCAGAAAGATTTCTCTTTTCAATATTTTTCGTAGCGGATACCCATTTAATAAGCTCATTTTATATCCCCAATCTTTTCTATGTATGAATTTAAGCATACCAAATCGTTACCTTGAAAGATACTTTTTAAACAAAAAAAGCACCGAGAAACACTCTCGGCACCTTTTTGATTGAGTTTCTGTTAAACAGAGTAGTTAGGGGCTTCTTTTGTAATATGAACATCATGCGGATGCGATTCGCGTAAACCTGCACCAGACATTTGAATGAACTGAGCTTCTTCTCTTAAAGCTTTCAAGTCAGCTGCTCCAACATAGCCCATTCCTGACCGTAATCCGCCAGTCAACTGGAAGATAATATCTTGAACGCTTCCTTTATAAGCTACCCGTCCTTCAATACCTTCTGGTACCAGCTTGTTAGCTTCTGTTTTATTGTCCTGGAAGTAGCGATCGCTGGATCCTTTTTGCATTGCACCCAGGCTGCCCATTCCACGATACGTTTTAAAGCGGCGGCCTTGATAAATCTCGAATTCACCTGGAGACTCATCTGTCCCTGCCAGCATACTGCCCAGCATTACGGCATGTCCGCCAGCTGCTAGTGCTTTAGCAATATCTCCAGAGTACTTGATCCCGCCATCGGCAATAATCGGTTTACCGTATTCTCTGGCAACAGATGCTGCATCATAGATTGCTGTGATTTGCGGTACTCCTACACCAGCCACTACGCGAGTCGTACAGATCGAACCCGGGCCAATCCCCACTTTAACGACATCAGCTCCAGCTTCAAACAGCGCACGTGTTCCTTCCGCCGTCGCTACGTTTCCTGCTACTAAAGTAACATCAGGGAATTCATCACGGATTTTCTTCATTTCTCTCAGCACACCTGCACTGTGCCCGTGAGCCGTATCTACAACAATTAAATCGACACCGGCATCAATCAGTGCCTGTGCACGTTCAAATGTATCTTTGGTAATTCCGACAGCTGCACCTGCCAGCAAACGGCCATGTTTGTCTTTCGCTGCATTCGGAAACTGTGTGATCTTTTCAATATCCTTAATGGTAATTAACCCGCTTAATCGTCCTGCATCGTTAACTAAAGGCAGTTTTTCGATTTTATGTTCTTTTAGTAGATGTTCTGCTTCTTCTAAAGACGTTCCTTCTGGAGCAGTCACTAAGTTTTCTTTGGTCATGACGTTTTGTATTTTTTCATCCATATCCGTGATAAACCGCATATCTCGGTTCGTCAGAATACCCACGAATTTTCTATTCTCCATCGTTTCCACAATGGGAACACCACTGATTCGGTATGTTGACATTAGTTGCTCCGCTTCAGCTACGATATGTTCGGGCGTTAAGAAGAAAGGATCAATAATGACACCAGATTCCGAACGTTTCACTTTACGTACTTCTCCTGCTTGCTGGTCTATCGTCATATTTTTATGAATTACACCTAAGCCGCCCTGACGCGCCATAGCAATCGCCATATCAGCTGCTGTAACAGTATCCATGCTGGCACTTAAGATCGGCAGATTCAACTTCACTGACTCAGAAAGTTCTACTTTAAGATCCACATTATTCGGCAAGACATGACTTTCAGCCGGCAGTAACAAGACATCATCGAATGTGAACCCTTTTTTACTGAATTTCGTTTCCCAGTTTCCCATTATTTCTCCTCCATTTAATGATTTATTATGTTTCCGTCGTAATTTTTATTCATTAAGTTACCACCCATAAACAAACAGGTCAACACTGGAGAAAGACTTGTAAGGACTTTCTAATAAACGGTTATTGATAACGTTTTAAAAACGAACTTTTATTTATTATTCGATAAACAACGTACGTTTAAGTTTGTCGCTCTTTTATTTGTTTCCTAAAAAAACGCCTTTAGAGAATTCTCTTCTCTAAAGGTGTTTTAACTGTTTAATTAAAAGATAGTACCTTGAATATTTAAGCGACGTTTCAAGTACCATCTGGCCGCAAATGCTGCAACAGCAATCACTAACAATATTGGATTTGGAATAACGGGATTTATAGCATCTGGAATAATTCCACCTAGTGTCATGAAGAAAATGAATCCAATTAAAGCACCAGTCGTGGCCAAAATATACTTGAGGAACCCGCCTTTTTGCCCTGGAACTGGAGCGTATTTGGATATGATCATGAATGCAAATCCACCCAGTAAGAATCCTAAAATGACCATGAATAGTCTCATAGTAGATTCAGTGCCAAATAATTGACCGATACCTGTAATCCCAGTCATCATTCCGCCTAAAATCAAAGCTCCATCCAGATAGAGTTTCCACGGTTCAGACTGTACAACCGCTGTCTGCTCGCTGGATGTTTTGTTTTCAGTCAGATAGTCCGCCTGCTCTGTGACAGTTCCATAAATTCGACGTGCTGTCATATGCTGCCCCTGCTGTTCGACAATCGTCTTCAGCATGTCATTGAAGATAACGGTTTTCCGTTCTTCAGAAACTCGGCGGTCATCCAAACTTCTATTCAACTTCATCATGTATTCACTGTTTTTGTTTGTCAGCTGATCAAACAGCTGAGCGTTCTCTTCTTTTTTCGTTTCTAATTCAGCCGCTTTGTCCGGCTGATCGATAGCTTCTTTGTTTTTCTTATTAAACATCCGTATAGCCTCCTTTCTTTATTAAAGCTTTATACGTTAAATCGGAATAAAATGACATCTCCATCTTGGACAACATATTCTTTTCCTTCAGCACGCAGTTTTCCGGCTTCGCGTGCGGCTTTTTCACTGCCCAGCTGATCGTAGTCAGCATAAGCGATCGTTTCAGCTCGAATAAACCCGCGTTCGAAATCACTGTGGATAACCCCAGCTGTCTGCGGTGCTTTCATGCCTTTACGGAATGTCCAGGCACGTACTTCTTTCGGTCCGGCTGTAAAGAATGTCGCTAGTCCAAGCAAGTCATATGATGTACGAATCAACTTATCCAGTCCCGGCTCTTCTACACCAAGATCTTCTAAGAACATAGCTTTTTCTTCATCGTCTAGTTCAGCGATTTCTTCTTCAATAGCCGCTGAGATAGTAACGACTTCTGCACCTTCTTCTGCCGCAATGCTTCTAACCGTTTCTAAATGCGGATTGCCTTCTGGATCAGCAACGTCTTCTTCCGCTACATTCGCAACGTACAAGACAGGTTTGCTGGTCAATAAGAACAGCGACTTGACGATCGGCAGTTCTTCAGGTGTAAACTCGATTGTTCTAACTGGTTTCCCTTCTTCTAAAACTGGTTTGACTTTGTCTAAAACAGCCAGCATTTCTACGGCTTCTTTATCTTTTGATTTTGCCTGTTTTCTAACTTTTTCATAACGCTTGTCTACTGAGTCTAAGTCCGCAAGCGCTAATTCCATATTGATTGTTTCGATATCGTCTGATGGGCTGACTGCACCGGCAACGTGAGTGATGTTTTCATCTTCGAAACAGCGTACGACGTGACAAATAGCATCTACTTCACGAATGTTTGCTAAGAATTTGTTTCCTAGCCCTTCGCCTTTGCTGGCTCCTTTAACGATTCCGGCGATATCTGTAAACTCAAAAGTTGTTGGAACGACCTTGTCCGGGCTGACTAATTCAGCCAGTCTGTCTAGACGACGGTCTGGTACTTCAACGATTCCTACATTAGGATCAATGGTTGCAAATGGATAATTGGCTGCTTCTGCGCCTGCTTTAGTAATGGCATTAAATAGCGTCGATTTCCCTACGTTTGGTAATCCGACGATCCCTGCTGTTAAAGGCATGCTTGGTATTCACCTTTCTTTACTTCCTTATAATGGTCTTCCTAGTTTAATCTTTGTCTGCTGCTTTATGCAGTACTTTTTTCATTTTCCGTTCAAATTCTCTGCGGGGCATGAGTATGAGCTGACCGCATCCCTGGCATTTGATTCGAATATCCGCACCCATGCGAATAATTTCCCAGCTGTTCGTTCCGCAAGGATGCTGCTTTTTCATTTCCACGATATCATGCAGTTCGTAAGATTTTTCCATAACTCTTGCCTCCTACATCAATCAAAATCAATATCAAGATCTTCTAAAATACGATTCAAGTCATCTTGAGATACATATTCAATCTCGATTTTCCCTTTATTTCCTTTTTCTCTAATCATCACACTAGTACCGAATTTATCTGTCAGCAGTTCTTCCGAGCGGCGGATATAAATCGATTTCTCAGCTTCAGGTTTTGCTTTTGGTTCCGATTTCGGCTTATGATTCGCTTCTGCAACTAGCTGTTCAAGCTGTCTGACTGTCAACCCTTCTTTAACGGTACGTCGAGCCAGTTTTGTTAATTTTTTCTTATCTTTCAACCCGAGCAGCGTACGAGCTTGACCATTCGACAGCTGATTTTCCTGCAGTAAATCCTTCACTTCATTCGGCAGCGTCAATAATCTCAGATGATTGGCGATATACGAACGGCTTTTACCTAACTTTTCTGCCACTTTTTCTTGTGTCATCGACAATTTTTCCATCATCATATTGTACGCTTCAGCTTCTTCAAGAGAGGTTAAATCTTCCCTTTGAAGGTTCTCAAGTATCGCGACTTGCATCATTACTTCTTCATCCAATTCGCGGACAATTGCTGGAACGGCTGATTTTTCAGCCAGTTTAGAGGCTCTGAATCGGCGCTCTCCTGCAATAATCTCATAGCCTTTGACAGAAGACTTACGTAAAATGATCGGCTGAAGAACACCGGAAACACGGATTGAATTAGCTAGTTCGTTTAAAGCAGCTTCGTCAAAATGTCTTCTTGGCTGATAAGGGTTGGGACGGATTTCGTCCAAAGCAATCAGTTCGACGCGTTCATCATCGCGATTCACTTCTTTTTCGAAATCAGGCACATCAAACAATGCATCAATTCCGCGTCCTAATCCTTTTTTCTTATTGACCATTCATCATCACTTCCTTCGCTAACTCCTGGTAAACTTCTGCGCCTTTTGAACGAAGATCATAGTCAATAATCGATAGTCCGTAACTTGGTGCTTCTGACAAGCGAATGTTTCTTGGAATGATTGTTGTATAGACTTTTTCGCGGAAGTATTTTTTCACTTCATTTACCACTTCGAAGCCTAAATTCGTTCTAGCATCCAGCATGGTCAGCAGTACACCTTCCACTTTCAATTCTTTATTGAAATGTTTCTGTACTAAACGAACTGTGTTTAACAGCTGACTCAGTCCTTCAAGTGCATAATACTCGCACTGTACAGGAATCAGTACAGAGTCACTGGCTGTAAAAGCATTGATTGTTAAGTGTCCTAGAGACGGCGGGCAATCGATCAGTACATAATCGTATTGGTTGCCGATAGTTTCAATCGCTGACTTTAATCTTGTTTCTCTTGCCATCAGGCTGGTCAATTCTACTTCCGCACCAGCTAACTGAATAGTGGCAGGTACGATAAACAGATTCTCTCGACTAGTCGATAAAACTACTTCTTCGAGCGGGACTTCATTGATCAGTACATCGTAGATATCTTTATCTACTTCTCCTTTTCGAATACCTAATCCGCTGGTAGCATTCCCTTGCGCATCCATATCGATCAATAGTATTTTTTTTCCTGCATAAGCAAGAGATGCGCCCAAATTGACAGTGGTCGTCGTTTTACCAACACCACCTTTTTGGTTCGCGACGGCAATAATCTGTGCCATTTGCATCCTCCAACCTTCTATTTCCTAATTCTGTCTCGTTTATAAGGGACTTTTGTTTGGTGTCCCTGGTTTTCTCGGGTATTTATTTGGGGTTTCTTTCTTTTTATCAATGAGTATAATATGTCTTTCGCCGGCTTCATTAGGAAGTTCAAAAGAAAAGTCTTCTCTGAATTTGCCCCCTAGTGTGGCGATCGCTTTTTCCGCTTCTTTCATTTCTTCCGGTGCATGCGCAGCTTTCATGGCAATAAATACGCCTTCTTTTTTCAGCAGAGGCAAGCAAAGTTCTGCCAGTACACTCATTCGAGCGACCGCTCTCGCTGTCACAAAATCATACGTTGCACGGTAGACTTTGTTTTGACCAAACGTTTCTGCCCGATCATGCAGCAGCGTTACGTCTGACAAGCCCAGCTTCTCGACGACAACTTCCAAGAAACCGATTCTTTTTTTCAGTGAATCGACAATCGTGATTTTCAGTTCCGGATAAAGAATTTTCAGGGGGATACTGGGGAAACCAGCACCTGAGCCTACATCGCATAAGCTGTGGACCCCTTTGCTAAAATCTACATACAGCCCTGCAGTCAGGGAATCATAGAAATGCTTTAAATACACTTCTTCTTTTTCCGTTATTGCAGTTAAATTGATTTTCTGATTCCATTCTTGAAGTAATTCTAGATATAGTCTGAATTGAGTCATTTTGTCATCCGTGATCGGCAGACCGCGGCGCTCTAACTCGGCTTTAAATTCCTCTGGATTCATAACCAAAAACTCCTTTAATTTTGACACGTGAAACAGCATATGTTTCACAGAGTCACTCTCTTCACTTTATACTAAATGACCTTTAAATACAATGGTTCTGGGACAATTGTTTCATAAAATTTATAAAAAACACTCTGTTCATTTTTGAGGATTTGAAGATTAAATAATGGGTTATAATAAATGGTCTTTATTCTTAATAAACCCATTGTTGATATTTTTCGGTTTTTTCTCGTTTACTTAATGACTTATTCATTTAAAACGGCATAGAATGATTGTTTTCCCAGAGCAGATTGTGCTTTATCATCTGTATTTTGTGGCAATATTAACAATAGTATAGTATGCTTATAGTGAGGAACTTTTATAAAAGAGGACGATAGTATGAACCATTCAAAACCGAATTATTTATCCCTTGATCGTATATCCGGGAAACTGATCAGAGAAATCAGAGAAGCAAAAGGATATACTCAAAAATATGTCGCTCAAGGGACTATGCGGCAGTCTACTTATTCAAAAATTGAAAGAGAAGAGACAGAACCCTCTGCTTCAAAACTTTTTTTAATCTTAGATCGTCTTGAAATGACTCCGGAAGAGTTTTTATTTATACAAGGTAACTATACTCATACAAAAAAAGGCAACATCATGTACAAGTTTATTAATCAGAAGTATAACCTTCCGCATGTACTTGAAGAGTTAAAAGCAGAAGTAGATGAATACTTAAAAGAAAATAATGATACTATTATTAAAGATATCCAGTCGATTTATAAGGGCCTGATTATCTTCAGTAATACGTCTGATATTAAGCTGACTAGGCAATTTGTAGAGCCTGTCTGGAAACGGATCGAGGCATTTGATGAGTGGCGTTTAACAGAACTCTATTTAGTAAACAATATTCTATATTTATTTAGCGCTGAGTCAGCCATTCACATAGCGAATCGTGCAATCCAGCAATTACAGAAATATACAGGGTTTCAAGTCAGTACAACCTTAAAATTCAACTTTAAATTCAATCTGGTATACCTCTTTATGGATAACCAGCAGTACGACAGAGCTTTAAGTACACTGGATGATCTGATTCCGGATACTAAAGAGCTGAAAAAACATGATATGCTGGCAGTCTGTTACGTCCGTAAAGGAATCGCTCTACTGCAGTCAGGCGAAGAGAATGGACAAGAACTAATTGATAAAGGTCTGTTTATGTTAGAAGTGATTGAAGAACTGGAGTTAAAAAGATTGATAGAACAAGAGATGCAGTCCTTCTTGAAGTAACTTTTTTGTAAAGAATTTTTACTTAAATAAAAATAAAGGGAACAAACCACCTGTCGATTGGTATACTTTGTTCCCCTTAAGATAAAAACGATAACATTATATGACTATTTCAGTTAGTTTTTAAAAATCTGTAGTATACTATAGGCAAGTTACGAGATTGAGGCTGAACTCCTATCTATTTTCTCCTTGCTCTAGCCAATACATCTTATCGTAGCAGAATAAAATACCTCTACCGTAGTTCGTATATTGCCTCTCAACAGTATATGAACAACCCCGATGATAAGCCTATGCATTGTTGTGTAGGCTTATTTTTGTGGACTTAAACTTCGTTGCTTGCAGACTAAAATCTGTACATACTCATCATTAAGTTCAGATAACTCAAAACACGGTTAATTTTTAGGGAGCACTCTTGATTTGGCGAACTTTTTGTCTAATTATGCCGCAGTTTCTGTTTTCATTTTAAACATACCCTTTTTTTAATTACAGCCTTCTTTTTAACCATATAATAAACATAGCATCCGATGATAAGTGGCACAGTGTCTTTTCTTCTTATCCAGAATTCATTTACCAGAAATTCTTTTTACTTCTAGTAGAACACCTTAAAAAGAATAGGCTTACTGAAATGCTGTTAGAATAAATCGTTTTTTTACTACGTTTAGCTTTTATTTCTTCATCCTCTACTGGTAGTTTTGAACTCCTTTTAAAGATTTTCTTCATTTAATTAAGAAAATCAACCAAGTTTAATAGACAGGATCTTTACAAGTACACAAAAGAGCACTCTGAAAAACCGATATGACGCAGTTTATCAAGCTGATTCACTCGTTGAATCATATTGAATCATCCCCATTTGCGAAAAAATTCATTTTATGTATACTGAACGTACGAAAAATAAATCTTATTATTTTCATAGAATATTCATATGACTATGATCAGTTGACTTAGGAGGATTCCCGGACGCATATGTGGCAGTACAAACAGTTGGAAGAATTAAGCGCAAAAGATCTGCATTTGATCTTACGAGAAAGAACAAAGGTATTTGTGGTGGAACAGGCTGCCGCATATCAGGAAGTCGATGATATCGATCTTTATGCTACACACTTAGTGAAACGCTGCAAAGATCGTGTAGAAGCTTACTGCCGTGTTTATGTAAAAGACGGCTATGCAAGAATTGGACGCGTTATGGTGCCTGAAAGCTGCCGTAACTTAGGATACGGGCGTGAATTACTGCAGGTTGCTCTGAATTATATTGGTGTAAGATATCCTAAAAGAGATATTCAAATTCAAGCAGAAGCCTATTTAAAACAGTTTTACGAGTCATTCGGATTCGAGATCATCTCTGACTTGTATTACGACGAGAACATCGCACACTACGATATGAAACTAAAAGCGAAAGTCCCTGCATCTG
This sequence comes from Marinilactibacillus piezotolerans, assembly GCF_900169305.1. Taxonomy (GTDB): domain Bacteria; phylum Bacillota; class Bacilli; order Lactobacillales; family Carnobacteriaceae_A; genus Marinilactibacillus; species Marinilactibacillus piezotolerans_A. Next base: position 186,503 of record NZ_FWDP01000003.1, read on the forward strand.
TTCAAGAATAAAGTTCAAGATTAAAACAGATTTTTCAATAAGAATAGAAGCTGGTCGAGATATTGAATCAGCTGATAAAAATGGCAAAGCCGAGCAGAATGGTACTTTTGTATAAGTCTGTTCGGCTTTTCTCTGCTTAATCAACTGGTTTTCCTGATCTTTTTGCTCGTTTATTGCGGTAAACAAAACCTTGACCATTTCGTCTAATTCCTTGTTGAGCAGATGAGGGGCGCTATATTGGCCGCAGTTTCTCTATCAGCTACGGTTGTTTTCATTTTTTCAAATCTACTAGCGTACAAACGCGATGCCTGTCTTTTCATTATCCGCTTTTGTAAACCCGTTTTTCTCATAGAATTGAATGGTCTTGTCTTGATAATCAGTCATCAGTACTGTCTGCCGGACCATTTGATTAGCCTCCAGCATCTTTTGTAATAGCGTACTTCCGATCCCTTTCCCCTGATAAGCTTCTTTCACAAGAATATCTTGTATGTACAGAATATAAACGCCATCTCCAACCGCTCGTGTCAGACCCACAAGCTCGTCATCACTCCAAGCGGAAATCACATGCAGGGAATTCGGCACAATGGCTTTCAAAACAGTTTCATCTTGAGTATAAGCTGTCCACTGTACATCTGTATACAAAGCTCTCAGCTGTTCAATGTCGATGGTTTTTGTTGTTTTATATGTAACGGTCATCTTTTCACTCCTCGTATAATCAGTTTATCATTTTTATTAGGTAAGACAATATAGAAAAGAAACCAGGTTAAAGACTGGTTTCCTCTCCATTATCATTAACGACTATTTCTCAGAACTAAACCAGCTTTGGGTCCGGTTTGCTATTTTAACCAGAAACAGCATTACTGGGACTTCTACAAGTACCCCGACCACTGTCGCTAATGTTGCTCCGGAGTTTAAGCCGAATAGTGAAATCGATAAAGCAACAGACAGCTCAAAGAAGTTGCTGGCACCGATCATTGCTGAAGGAGCAGCAATGTTATACGGCAATTTGCAAGCGTAGGCTCCAAAATAAGTGATGCTGAATATCAAAATGGTTTGTATAATCAGCGGAACTGAAATCAGTAGGATATGAAACGGGTTCTGCACAATTCGTTCTCCCTGAAACGAAAAGATAGTCACTAAGGTCATCAATAAACCGATCATAGTGACACGGTCGAATTTCTCAATAAAGACATTCTCGAAGTAACGACTGCCTTTTTGATTGATTACCCATTTTCTCACAACGATTCCTAACGCCAGAGGAACAACAACAAATAATACAGTGGATAAGATCAACGTGTTCCAAGGAACAACGATGTTTCCGACACCTAAAAGCAGCGCAACGATCGGCGCAAATAATACTAGTATAATAATGTCATTAACAGAGACTTGCACCAATGTATAAGCCGGGTCTCCGTTGGTCAGCTTGCTCCAGACGAATACCATCGCCGTACAGGGTGCGGCACCTAATAAAACAGCACCGGCAATATATTCTCTGGCCAATTCATTTTCAATCAGCCCATTAAATATGATTAAAAAGAAAAATGAGGCAATTAAAAACATCGTAAATGGTTTTACCGCCCAATTGATTGTGGTTGTCAGAAAAAGTCCTTTCGGCTTCTTTGTTGCGTTCAATATACTGGTAAAATCAATTTTTAGCATCATGGGGAATATCATAATCCAAATTAAAACTGCAGTAGGTACGGATACTTGATAATATTCAAAGCGACTCAAGAGTTCTGGTATCCATGGAACAAATTCACCAATCAGTATACCGGCTGCCATACACAACAGGACCCAGACAGTTAAATATCGTTCAAAAATGCTGATTACAGATGATTGTTGGTTTGTTTTTATCATTTTGCGTCTCCTTCGATTCTATTCATCAAAATTATTTGATATAAAGAATAAGTATCAGCCAGCTTTCACTCCTGCAGATTTATCAAAAAAAAACAGAAGTAAAAGCTGGCTATTTTGTTCTATTAATGACTAGGCTTTTTTACTTTTCTGATAGTGCTGATAATTGGTGTTTCCGCCTGATAAAACCGCGACTTCTTTGAATCCAATATTGATCAGCAGGTTTTGGGCTGTGTTGCTTGTCACACCTTTGTTGCAGTAAACGACTGTAAAGGTATCACGGTCTAGTTCAGCTGACCGTTTTCTTAAGTCAGGCATCGGAATATTCATCGCGTCTTGAACGTGATTTTTTAAATAGGCCTTCATAGAACGAACATCAATAATTTGTACAGGCTGACCAGCAGCCTTTCTTTCTTCCAATACTTCAGGCGTAATCACCGGTAAGTCTTTTCTGGCATTTTCCAAAACCATTCCTGTATAGTGCACCGGATCTTTAGTCGTGCTGAAAGGCGGTGCATAAGCGAGATCTAGATGGAACAGATCTTCTGCTTTTGCGTTAAATGTCATCGCAGTGGCTAGAACATCGATGCGTTTGTCCACACCTTCAGAACCAATGATCTGTGCACCCAGTACTCTCCCTGACTCTCTATCGGCAACGGCTTTTATGACCATATTTTGCCCGCCGGTATAAGTTGCGTGAGCCGGCTTGATATTATGGATAATGACTGGATCAAATCCTGCCTTTTCAGCTTCAGCAGCTGATAGCCCGGTATAAGCGACCGTTAAGTCAAATAAGCGGAAGATCCCCGTTCCCAGTGTTCCTTTGAATGTGAGGGAACCGCCCGTTAGATGATCGCCAGCGATCCGTCCCATTTTGTTCGCAGTAGAGCCCAGTGGATGATAGGCAGGCTGACCGGTAATCAGGTTAAAGCTTTCTGCCACGTCTCCCACTGCATACACATCGGGTTCAGAAGTCTGCATAACCTCATTAACTTTGATTGCGCCCGTTTCTCCCAAGGCAATGTTTGTGTCTTCAGCTAAAAGGGTATTGGGTCTTACACCCACAGCTAGAATCACCAGATCAACCGATAGAGCAGCACCCTTTTGCGTAACCAACCGCTCTGCTTTTCTGTCCCCGTCGATTGAATTCACTTTATCGCCAAGATGCAGTTCAATATGCTGTTCTGCCAATTTTTCTTCAATATAATAAGCCATGTCTGCATCGATTTTCGGAAAGACTTGCTCCGCCAGTTCGACTATCGAGACATTGATGCCTTTTCGCGTCAGCTGCTCTGCCATCTCTAATCCGATAAAGCCCGATCCAATGATCGCCGCACTTTTCACGTTATTTGACTGCATATACTGGTCAATATCTCTAGTGTTTTCCATCGTCTTAACATGGAATACATTTTCCAGCGTTTTCAGGTTGAACGGTGGCGGCGTTAAAGAATAGGATCCTGTCGCAAGCACTAACTGATCATAGGTTTCTCTTCTGCCTTCTCCAGCTGTTCGATCATAGACTTCGATTTCTTTTACTGAAGGATGGATCGAGGTAACGTGATGATTTGTATGGATACCGATCTCAAAACGGTCTTTGAACCATTTGGCGTCTCTGGGAATCAGTGCATCTATCGACTCCGCTTCCCCACCTAAATAGTAAGGCATTCCACAGACAGAATACGAAATGTCTTGCCCTTCGTCGTAGACGACAATTTCTGCTGTTTCATCATTTCTGCGTGCTTTGGCCGCTACAGATGTCCCTGCAGCAACCGATCCGATCACAACGATTTTCATAATATCCTCCTTTTAGCAGCACTCATCGTCTGCTGATTTTAATAAATAGCAAAACTGTTCAGATAATAGTTCTCTTGCTGTCTCTTCTTCAATCCAGTAATAACTCCAAGTAGCAGAGGTTTCTTTTTGAATCAGCTCTGCATTCAATAATATTTTCAAATGATAAGACAGTTTGGACTGCGGCAGATCCAATAGGTCTTCCAGATCACAGACGCAGAGTTTTCCATTCATAGCCAGCAGATGCAGAACCGTCAAACGAATCGGATCTGACAAAGCTTTAAATTGTTGAGCATATTTCATAACATCCGGTAAATCTGTTACGCTTTTTTTCGTTTCGTTCATCATCGATGCTCCTTAATCAATTTTTTTTGATGAACTAACTATAGCAAACCCTTTTTTTAATTACAAGAAAGACTGATCGGGATATCTTGATATCTGAATGAGATTTTATAGTGTATTGACCATCATTTTAGTATACTGAAACCAAACCTTAATTCATTATAAAAGGAGTACAACACATGCCTGATGTCTCGAAATCTTCTTCCATTAGCCGATCGACTTTTTTAAAAGATATATTCATTTGTTCCTTAGGGGCTTTTGGAGGCCCTGAAGCTCATTATAGTGTGTTTACCGACCAATTAGTCATTAAAAAACAGTATCTTACTGAAGAAGAACTGGTTGAACTGATGGCTTTATGCAGTTTTCTGCCTGGTCCCAGCAGTACTCAGACAATCGTTTCCATCGGTCACAAAGTCGGCGGTCCGTGGCTGGCTTTCTTGACCATGCTGGTGTGGGCTTTTCCTGCTTTAGTTATCATGACCGTTTTGTCTTTTTTATATCAGTTTTTGGATGCTCAGCAGATATCCGCTGATATTCTGCGTTACATAGGTCCTATGGCGGTTGGGTTTATTATTCTGGCCTCTTACCGGATCGGCAAGAAAGTCATTAAAGACACTCAAACGTTCTGGCTGCTGCTTTTTGGTGCAGTTGCCACCTACTTTATTCGAGCACCTTGGGTATTTCCGCTTGTACTGATTATCGGCGGTCTCGTGAGTGTCGCATCAACCAAAGAAAAGAATCTCTGGAATCGTGTCAAACTGAATCCGCCTTATCCTTATCTGGCTCTGTTTCTCTTTTTCACAATCGGGAGTTTGCTCTTAACAGCCTTCTTTCAGAATGAGATCCTGGCTATTTTCGAACAGTTCTACCGTTACGGTTACTTGGTATTCGGGGGCGGTCAAGTCGTTATTCCGGTAATGTACAGCGAACTAGTCGAAGTAGATGGATTAATGTCCAGCGAGCAGTTTCTGACAGGTTATGGACTTGTTCAAGGTATTCCCGGTCCCATGTTCAGTTTCAGCGCGTATGCGGGCGGCATGGCTGCACAGAACGGTTCTGTCTTCCATCAGATTTTAGGCGCTGTTGCTGGAGGCATCGGAATCTTTTTACCGGGACTGCTGTTGATCTACTTTGTTTACCCTATGTGGGAACGAATCAAAACCGTGAAAGGCTTCCGTGTAGCGTTGAAAGGAGTCGCCGCTGTAGCAGGCGGACTGATTGCGATCGCTGCGGTTATCTTAACTCAGCAAAGCGGATTGACGTGGGACAATCTGCTGATCACAATTGGAACCGTCATATTGCTGGCTACCAGGAAAATTCCGGCACCTGTTATTGTCGTGATCGTTATATTGATTGGAATTCTATTTTAAGAAGACCGTTAAACCTGCAAGCGGTAGAAAGAAGTGTTCATATGTCAGATCTGCTGGAATTTCTATTCGAAATGGTTTTCGATACAGTCATTTTGTCCGGACAGCGATTTTTTAGAAATGGAAAAATCAGCAAACCTCTGCGCCTAAGCTTAGCTGTCTTGCTCTTCTTAGGACCAGTGATCCTGCTGATGCTGCTCACTCCTCTGCTCATTGAAATCAATAGTTGGTGGCTTTACCTGATTATGTTCGGCATAGAGCTTTACTTTGGCTATCTTGCTGTCAAATACGTAAAAGGGATTTTATTCGGATTCAAAGAATAACTTTGCGCAAAAAGCCCGGCTTCTAATGAATCGTTTCGTTAAGGAAACGCTCACTGAAGCTGGGCTTTTTTATTTTTACTTTAATAGTCTTCTCAGTACCTGTAATCCGTTTTTTGCATTCGGATAACGATAGGGATTATCGAAGCGTGTAGTCTGAGTCATGATACTTTTCTGGTGAGAAAATGTATCGAAGCTGGCTTTGCCATGATAGCTGCCCATCCCGCTCGAACCTACTCCGCCAAAAGGTAAATACGGTGAAATAATATGAAAAATAGTATCATTAATACAGCCGCCGCCAAAAGATACGGACTGTACAATCGTATCTTCTATTTTTTGATTCTGCGTGAATAGATAGAGTGACAGTGGATTTGGATTTTTTGAAATACCTTCCATGACTTCAGCTAAGGTTTCATACTCAATCAGTGGAAAGACGGGACCAAAAATCTCCTCTTGCATAACGGTATCTGTCCAGTCAGCCTTTTCTAAAATCGTTGGTTCAATCGCCAATCTGCTCTCGTCGAAATGCCCGCCATGTACGATTTCACCTTCGGATAAGTAGCCTTTAAGACGCTGAAAATGTTTTCCATTCACTATATGTGTATATTCACTATTTTCTAAAGCATTTTGCCCGTAAAGAGACTGAGTAGCCTGAATCAGTTTTTTTAAAAAAGGTTCTTTTACGGATTTATGGACATAAAGATAGTCTGGTGCCACGCAGGTCTGCCCTGCATTCATGAATTTACCCCAGGCTATGCGTTTAGCAGCTAAATCCAGATCTGCATCAGCGTGCACAATACAGGGGCTTTTCCCGCCTAATTCCAGCGTCACTGGTGTCAGTGTCTGTGCTGCAGCTTCCATCACGATTTTTCCGACAGGAACGCTCCCGGTAAAGAACATATAGTCAAACGGCTCTGCCAATAAAGATTGAGTCGTGTCTGCATCCCCTTGAACAACTGCAATATAGTCAGAAGGGAAAGTCTCTTCGATCAGATCGCTGATAACCTGTGCTGTCTGAGGTGTTAATTCCGAGGGTTTGAGTACTGCACAATTTCCCGCAGCAATCGCCCCAACCAGCGGCGCTAGTATTAATTGAATCGGATAATTCCAAGGTCCGATGATCAGCGCCGAACCGTAGGGAACAGAATAAATCATACTCTTAGATCCCAGATGGGTCATCGGGGTTTTTACCTTTACTGGTTTCATCCATTTTTTCAGATGCTTAATGGCAAAGCTGATTTCACTGAGTACGATGCCGATTTCAGAAGCATATGTCTCATAAGCCGACTTATTTAAATCTACTTTTAGTGCTGCTGTCAGTTGCTGTTCATTTTTCATCAATACCGTTTTCAGTCGTTTTAATGCACTGATTCTAACACTCAGCTGTCTCGTTACACCTGACTGATAAAAGCGCTGTTGGTTTTCTACAATCTTCTGTATTTTCTCCAAATCAATCGCCTCCCTTTCTTGAATGATCGACTGCTGACACTTTTTTCTTAAGAAAAGGATACCGCTGATCTGGTCATTTCTTCAATAATTTGCTTTAAATAATCGTTTCTAGTTTCGTAGCTTGTTTTTGTAAATAGTTTGATTCTGTACTGATTCGATTAAACTCATTTATCGTTCCATTGATTTCTTCTTCGCTGACTAGGATTTGATTCTGCAGAACGTTATTTCCTTTTACTACAACGTCGATATTATCTGTGACGGCTGAAATATCTTCTCCAATGATATACGCAGATTCATGTACTTTTTGAGAAAGATTTTTCACTTCTTGAGCAATCACTCCAAATCCCAAACCATATTCTCCAGCATGTGCCGCTTCAATGGATGCATTGATTGCCAGAAGGTTCGTGTTAGAAGCAATATCTTGGATCGTGCGGACAATGCTTTTGATCGAATTGCTTTTATCCTGCAGCCTGTTCAAGTTGACTGTGCTTTCTTTTGATAAATTGATCATCTCTTGATTGCCTGCCAGCAATTCTTGACCCTTGCCAATTCCTTCTTCAGATGCTTCTGTCAATTTAGAAGACATTGTTAACAAATCATTGGTTACTTTCTCAATTTGTGTCTGACGTTCTGTGATATCTGTCGCTACTTTGGCAACACCGACCACTTCCGTTTTTCCTTCATTAAAAATTGGAAAATAAGTTGCTTCCAACCACACTACTTCAGCTGAGGCACTTCTTCTCATAATTTTATCTTGGAAACTTACACCGTTCAGTAGATTTTCCCATAACTCTTCATATTCGGGACTATTCACAAATTCCGGAAAGCAGAATATTTTATGCTCTTTTCCGTATAATTCTTCTTTGTGATAACCCAGCACATTGGCAAAATTATCATTTACATAAGTAACTCTCTTATTTTTATCAAACCGAATGATTGCTATATTCTGCTCTAAAGCGTTGACCACCAATTCATCATTTAACTGATTTCTCTCAATATTGATGTTTTCCATCATTTCATGTTGCTCCTTTTTCTCCATGTCTTCTTGATTAGACGATTTGTGAATCCTATTTCAAATAATCGTTATCAAAAAGTAAATTTATTATATGCTCTGTTATTTGAATTGTCACTTAATACGAATTAGGAATAATCTGATTCAGGTGTTACATTCTTATCAATGGAGAGTTTGTAAAGAAATTTGTTCATTTTTTCTGATTAAATCCACTTGTTTTTTTCACAATATAACACTTTTTATCTTAAGAATGTATGTATATGGACAAAAACCGCTTTCTTGATTGACTGAAATATGACAATTTAAAAAATAAACGTAAAATCTCCATTAAACTGCACAGAACCCATGCAATATTTTAAATTTCAAGTATAATAGACCGTAATGGGCATAACCTGCCTTGTTAGAGATTAAAGAGAAACGAGGCTATATTTTTTATGATTACAGTAACAGATGTAAGTTTAAACTTCTCAGACCGCAAGCTGTTTGATGAAGTCAATCTACAATTCAATAATGACAATTGCTATGGTGTGATTGGTGCCAACGGTGCTGGAAAATCCACTTTCTTAAAAATTTTATCTGGTGAAATTTCACCAACTACCGGAAATGTTTCACTTCCTGCAGAAAAGCGAATGGCTGTACTGAAACAAAATCATTACGATTATGAAGATCAAACGGTTATCGATACCGTTATCATGGGACACAAACGTCTTTATGAGATCATGCAAGAAAAAGATGCCATTTACATGAAACCCGACTTCTCAGATGAAGACGGTATTCGTGCTGCTGAACTAGAAGGGGAGTTTGCTGAATTAAATGGTTGGGAAGCCGAACCTGAAGCGATGACACTTTTAAAAGGTTTAGGTATTCCTGAACATCTGCACAACCAGAAAATGAGCGAATTAACCGGTGGACAACACGTTAAAGCCTTGCTGGCACAAGCTTTGTTCGGCGAACCTGATGTTTTGCTTTTAGATGAGCCTACCAATGGTCTGGACGCACAGTCAATCAAATGGTTGGAAGAATTCTTAATCAACTTTGAAAATACTGTCATCGTTGTTTCCCATGACCGTCACTTCCTGAATAAAGTCTGCACACACATGGTGGATGTTGACTTCGGTAAAATCAAATTATTCGTTGGTAACTATGACTTCTGGTTGGAGTCTAGTCAATTGGCTTCTAAACTGGCAGCCGATTCCAACGCGAAAAAAGAAGAGAAAATAAAAGAACTACAAGAGTTTATCGCTCGATTCAGCGCGAATGCCTCTAAATCTAAACAAGCAACCTCTCGTAAGAAAATGCTGGATAAGATCACTCTAGACGATATCCAACCATCTTCTCGCCGTTATCCATTCGTTGGATTCAGTCCAGAACGCGAAATCGGAAACGACTTGCTTCGTGTAGAAAATATCTCTAAAACCATCGACGGCAAAAAAGTCTTAGATAAAATCTCATTCAACCTGGGCAGAGATGATAAAGTTGCTTTTACAAGTATGAACGATGTGGCGATTACAACACTTTTCAGAATTATCATGGGTGAAATGGAACCAGATACTGGGTCTTACCAGTGGGGTGTGACCACTTCTCAAGCATACTTGCCGAAAGATACCAGCAATGAATTCGAAAACAACAATTCCACGATTTTAGACTGGCTTCGTCAGTACGCTTCTAAAGAAGAAAATGATAATACTTTCTTGCGCAGCTTCTTAGGGAGAATGCTATTCTCAGGAGAAGAAGTTCTGAAAGAAGTTTCCGTCTTATCCGGGGGCGAAAAAGTCCGCTGTATGTTATCTAAATTGATGCTGAGCAAAGCCAACGTCTTAGTATTGGATGATCCTACGAACCACTTGGATCTAGAGTCTATTACAGCTTTGAATAACGGACTGATCGATTTCAAGGGAGCTATCCTATTCGGATCACATGACCACCAGTTTATTCAAACATTAGCTAACCGTATCATTGAAATCACACCAAACGGAGTCGTCGACCGTTCTGAAACAACTTACGATGAGTTTTTAGAAAACAAAGACGTTCAAAACCAAATCAAAGCATTGTACGCTTAGTACTAGTATTGCCCATCGTCAGCCGAAAGCTTGCGATGGGCTTTTTTTGTGCACTCACTCTCGTTTTTTTGTTGGGATCGTACAATTCTGCTCTGATTTTTGGTACTCGTTCTCCTTTTCTTGTTGAGTTCATAAAATTCTACTCTGATTCTCGTTACTCATTCTCCTTTATTCACCGAGTTCGCATTATTCTGCTCTTATTCTCGCTACTCGCTCTCCTTTGCTCGCCGAGTTCGCAATATTCTGCTCCTATTCTCGCTACTCGCTCTCCTTTGCTCGCCGAGTTCGCATTATTCTGCTCCTATTCTCGCTACTCGCTTCCCTTTGCTCTTTGAGTTCGCAAAATTCCTCCTCTATTCTCGCTACTCGCTCTCCTTTGCTCGTCGAGCTCGCAATATTCTTCTCTTATTCTCGCTACTCATTCTCTTTCGCGTGTTGAGTTCGCAAAATTCCGCCTCTATTCTCGCTACTCGCTCTACTGTTCCCTCTAATACAAAGATATTCACCTTCTGTAGTGTGCTATACTAGATGGAGACTTTGAACTTTAATCAAAAGCCATCCTAAAAAGGAGAACTATATTTGGACATTACTTTTAAGAAAAACACCTCTGAAGTACATATTGAGAAAGATAAAGTCAAAATTATTGAAAGTGCGTTGATTCATTTAATGGGTTTACAGTCAGGTATACTTACTGGTAAAGGGGCCGTTATGAATCCAGTTGAAGAAAAAAATCCGGATTGTCTGCTGCGGTTTGATGTGCACTTAGACCCGTCAGTGGATCAGGAAAGTACTCAAAAGGTGAAAGAACGGTTTGATCAACAACTGAATTTATTTTTGAAAATGGCTGAAGTTGATGGGAGCATTATTGTAGAAGATTAACTGAAAATGTGTTTTTTATGAATACGACTGCATAATAAAAGGCATAAGCCCTCTGTTTTAGAGAGCTTATACCTTTTTATGGATTTAGTTTGGTATTTATTCTTTACTCGACAATATTCAAGTACACTCTGGAAGTGACACGGTAAATGATGTAGTAAATCAGCGCAAAGGCTGCGACGACTCCTACTGTACATATTATCAATGTTTGATGGCTGGTTGTGCCAAATAATATCAGCATTTTATGAATAATCGGATAGGCGAAAGCAGTGTGCAATCCAGCTGTTAAAATTGGCAGAGTGAACATCCAGACGATTTGCGAATGGGTTGCTTTTCTTGTAGTTTCCCGGTCCAGACCGACTTTCTGCATGATTTGGATTCTATCCCGATCATCAAATCCTTCTGAGATTTGTTTAAAGTAAGTGATCAGCAATGCGCCCAAAGTAAATAATCCACCTAAGAAAATACCTAAGAATAAAAATCCTCCATTCAGACTATACCATTCCTGGCGACTCACTTCTTTTGACTGATAAAGCGTATAAGCTTCCGCTTCGGAGGTTTCATTCAAATCACTCATTTCAGCAGCGTATTGAAGGTTTTCTTCAGGAGTAGTATCCGCAAGATCCCAGTAGTAGTCGGCTGACCATGCATTCACTGCATATCCCTCTTCTTCAGAACTATTCTCTTCGGCGAGTTGATTATAATAAATACGTGCTTGTTCGATGTCTTGCATAGTCGGCAATACAACGATGGAAAAATCGACAAGTTGAATTCTTGCCTCCAACATCTCAGGTACATCTTCAAGCGGATTGACTTGATAGTCTTCTTCCCCAATTGTCAACGTCTGATCAGAAAAGTCAGTATTTTGAGTATAATACAAGAGCTCATTAGCTTTCAATTGATACCGGCTGTTATTGATTTTGTTAAACTCCTCAAGCGGAATCATCATGACCATTCCTTCCAGCTTGAAAGAAGTCTTTTTGGGTATAAATGTCTGATTTCGGAATTCTCCAAAAAAATTGATATATTGAAAGGATCGACTGTTTTCAATATTCCAGCCGTTTTCTTCTGAATATGCTGTAACTTCATCAAAATCTATTTCAGTTTCAGCCTTTAATTCTGCTCCCGTCATTTCGGGCGGTGTCGCAAAAGAAATATTATTCTCTGCTGGAAACCGATTGTCTAATGTTTGTTCAGATCCTACAAATAACGTAACTGTTGAAGAAACAGCGATAATGACCATGACAGATAAGATTGTTATATTAGCTAATCCAACTGCATGCTGCTTCATTCGATACAACATTCCTGAAACAGAAATGAAAGGACCTGGGCGATAGTAAAATGATTTATTCTTTTTCAAAGCTTTCAGTACTACGGTCGATCCTACTGTAAACAGCAGATAAGTTCCGATGATAACGAGCAGAACAGCAATGAAAAACTGACTGAGTGCTGTAATTGGATCTTGAATTGTTAAAGAGATAAAATAGCCGGCAAACAATGAAGCTAAACCCAGTATAAATAACAACCAAGAACCTTTAGGCTCTTTTTCTCCTTCTTTACTGCCTTTCAACAACTTGATGGGATTGGCAAAAGTAACTTGAACCATGTTATACACGGTCGTCAGTATGAAAATCCCTGCAAAGAGCCCAATTGTCATAAAGACCGCGGTCCAGTTATGGACATATTCCAGCGGTTCCGGAAAATTGAGCAGGTAATTTAGAAACAAAAAGCTGAGTTCTCCAAACAATGTACCTATTAAAATTCCCATCAGAATACTAGAACCACCTGCTAAGAAGGTTTCCGTCCCTAAAATAGCATTTACATGTTTTTTCTCTAATCCTAAAATATTATAGAGACCCAATTCCTTTTTACGTCGTTTCATCAGAAAACTGTTGATGTAAAAGATAAAAATCAGCGAAAATATACCTATTACAATCGTTCCTAACCCAAATAGAACAGGTAATGTTGCAGCTCGTTCTTGAATAAACTGGTTATCTAACAGCGAAGCCATCATCATAAACATGGCAACGGTCAATGCAGCAGAAACAACATACGGAATGTATAATTGTCGATTAGATCGAATATTCCGCCAGGCTAGTTTGGAAATAAAACTAAGATTCATCGGACTCACCTCGATTAGATGTTACCAGCAATGCTTGTGTGATTTTTTCCAGATAAGCAGACTTCGTTTGATCTCCTCGGTAAATCTCGTGATAGACACGGCCATCTCTAATGAACAGCACTCTGCTGGAATAGCTGGCTGCCTGAGCACTATGTGTAACCATCAAAATAGTCTGACCGGATTGATGGATCGCTTCAAACTGCTCCAGCAAATTTTGAGAAGATTTGGAATCCAGCGCACCCGTCGGTTCATCTGCTAGTAAAATTTTCGGTTTTGTAATCAAAGCTCTGGCAACGGCTGCCCGCTGTTTCTGGCCTCCCGACACTTCATAAGGGTAATGATCGAGCAAGTGTGCGATACCTAACGTTTCACTTAACGGTGTCAATCTTTTTTCCATTTCTGTAATGTTTGTTCTGGCTAAAACAAGCGGCAACAAGATATTATCTTTTAAGCTAAAGTTATCCAGCAAATTGAAGTCTTGAAATACAAATCCCAACTGTTCTCTGCGAAAACGGGAAATTGAACGATCCTTAATAGAAGATAAGGGGGTTCCATCCAGATAAACTTCTCCTTCCGTCGCATGATCCAAGGTAGACAAAATATTCAACAAGGTCGTTTTACCTGACCCTGACTCTCCCATGATTGCGACGAATTCTCCTTTGTCGACTGAAAAGTTTACATCTTTCAGTGCTTCTGTTCCTTTTGTTCCTAATCGTTGTGTATAGACTTTTTTTACATTTGCTACTTGCATGAATGTCATTTTAATCACTCCTTGTATGAACCCATCATACCGCCTTAAAGGTACTCCAGCATTTACTCAACCTTACAAATAGAAAAGGAACCTTACAAAATTGTAAGATTCCTTCTCGGCTTAATCGAATACATCGAAATCTGGTTGCTTGAGGTCTAAATAAACTTTCGTTCCTCGGCCTAGTTCGGACTCGATTTGCAGCCGATGCCCCAAACGCTGACAGATCTTCTTGGACAAAAACAGCCCCAACCCTGTTGATTTTTCATGCAGACGACCATTCAGTCCTGTATATCCTTTTTCAAAAATCTTAGGCAGATCTTCTTGTCGAATGCCCGCGCCGGTATCTTCAATCACTAACGTATTCGCTTTTTGTACGTAAATTCTGATTTTCCCCGTCTTCGTATATTTCAGGCTATTTGATAAGATCTGCTCAATCAACACCTGCAGCCATTTTCGGTCCGTCAGCACTTTCTTGTTTACCGGCTCATAATCCAGCTGCAACCCATTATAAATAAACAAGATCGAATATTTTTTTACCGTTTCTTTAATGACCTCATCTAAAGAAATCCACTCCAAGTCAAGATCTTTACCGCTGTCTTCCAGTTTCAGATAATTCAGCGCCATATGTGTATAGTCATTCAGCCTTAACAGTTCCTGTTCCATCTGCTTCTGGCCGGACAGGTCTTTATTTTTTTGCAGAAGCAGACTGATGGCAGATATCGGTGTCTTGATTTGATGGAGCCAGAGAGAAAAATAATCCATTTGTTCTTTATTTTTTTCTGACTCTTTTTGTTTATACTGCTGAAATTCTTTTTCCAGATTCAGATATTGATTTTGATGAAGCTGTTCTGTCAGATTACCGCTCGGTTCATAGGTATCCCGGCTTACGAAGGCTCTCTTTTCTATATCCTGCAGGTTCTTCTTAAAGCGAATCCACTGCACACCAGCCAGTATCAGAAAGAAGAAGACCGATAGTTGAACACCGTACCAGTACAGAGACATCGAGGTACGGGAAAGAAAGAGCAGCACGCCGAACATTCCATCCAAGAGTACCAGCAGAACCCATTGCGGCCACAACTTTTTGATAAAAGAAATCAGTTGAATCTTCAATGACAACGGCGGTTTACTCTGATTTTCCAACGGCATAGCCTACTCCTTTTTTTGTTAAAATAAAGGGATCTTTTCCAATGATTCTCAGTTTTTTTCTCAACCTTGTTATATTGACTGCAAGGGTATTTTCATCAATAAACGCTTCATCTTCCCATAAACGAGTCATGAGTGTCTCTTTCGATACATAGGTTCCTTTATACTGAAACAAAATCTCCATAATCTTCAACTCTGTCTTTGTCAGATCCGCTTGCTCTTCTTGATAGACCAGACTGGAAGTAGATGACTTCAGCAAAACATCTTCTACAATGAGCAGATCTCCGCTGTCTTTAAAATCATACGTCCGTCTCAGCATCGCCTGAATTTTTGCCATGACGACTGATAGATTGAACGGCTTTTGAATATAGTCATCGGCTCCCATCTGGATGGCCATCACGATATCCATATTATCTGTTCTGGAAGAGATAAAGATCATCGGTACTTCTGAAAATTTCCGAATTTCCTGGCACCAGTAATAACCGTTAAAACTCGGCAGCTGGATATCCATCAAAATCAGCTGCGGGTTTTTTTCTGCAGCAATTTCTGCAATTCGATTGAAATCCTCTGCTATAAAAGCCTGGTATCCCCATTGTTCAGCTTCGCTTTTTAATGTTTGTGCAATGGTTTCATCATCTTCGACGATCATGATTGAAAACATACGACTGCTCCTTTAACAACTTTCTTCTCTTCTCACACTAATAGTATCACAAGAACCGCTTCTGCACCTTACCTCTAGCTGATTTTAATAAACGTAGTCTCTTCAAGTTATTCCGTAAACGTATTTTGATGTCCTGCATGTTTCATCTATACTATACTTATCTACAAAACTATTGGAGGAATCAAAATGATCCACTTAACTGGTCACTGTTTATGCCAGAAAACAACTTTAGAAATCAATTGTACTAACGCTCATGTCACTGCCTGCCACTGCGGAATGTGCCGGACTCAAACAGCTGGACCTATGTTTTATACACAAAAAGTTGAAAAAGAAGCCTATACCTTTACGAAATCAGAGTTTGTAAAAGTCTATGCTTCTTCAGAATTTGCAGAACGAGGATTCTGCAGCAACTGCGGAACGGTTCTCTTTTTCCGTAACCAAGAAAGTCAGCGGACTTCTTTTAATCCAGAACTATTTCCAGAACTGATCGAACAAGCGACGTTCAACGATGAAATCTACTATGCAGATAAACCTGAATACTATACTTTTCAGAACGCTACTTCAAAACGTCAGTAAAAAGATTGAATGAAATTTTCGTATATAAATATGACATATTAAACAAGCCAGAATATACGAATAAAAAGTTGCACCTAAATAAATTAGTTTAATTTTAACAAACGCACTGATCAAAAAACAATAGAAAGTATAAACAACAGAAACAATATAAATAAAATAAATCCGATGATCTTATAAGCGAGCCAAAGTCCAAGCAGTTTCTTCAATGTCATCATCTCCTTATTCATTATACTGAATAGCCATGTTCACTGAACGAGCTTCTAAAGCAAGTATATCAGAATCCCAGGGGTTATGCTCTAACATTCACAATTTATGTGGTAGGACTCTATTTTCAGTTCCTTTCTCGTGGACAAGCCGCCGCAACAAACTGTAGCACCTTGTTACAACAGGGTTTTTAGACTTTATTAAAAATAATTGCTAGGCTGCCTGATTTCCTTGCGATACAATAGTCATACAACGAAAGGCGGAATCAAGTATGACTATTGGGGAGAAATTAAAAGCAAAAAGACAAGGAGCCAAGTTGTCTCAACAAGCGTTAGCGGAGAAACTGCATGTATCAAGACAGAACATATCAAGCTGGGAAGTCGGGAGAACCTACCCGGATCTAGATATATTAGTAACGATCAGCGAATTTTACCAGATACCCTTGGATGACCTTTTAAAAGAAGACTCCAACATGGTAGAAGAGATTACATAAAAGGTTAAAGTCAGCGAGAGAAGAAAAATCGTTAATATTATTTTAGCTGTTCTACTGATTTTAATGATGGGGACAAGTCTCTATATGTTTCTGCAAAACAGGCAGAATGCAGCGTCTAACGAACAAGGTCTGAGACCAAATGATATTATAGAGTCCTCTTGGGAACTAAACTACACACTGACAAATGAATTGATCCAGTCAATGATATCTTTCAGCAGTAACAGTATTGTGGTTTACAATGATTTTGAACAAGGCATCGAGCAGCTGGATAACGGAATGGAAGACGGATCGACCCTATATGAAGATCTCAGTATTTCTCTGGATGGAGACACGTATGTTGTAGAAGCACAAGGATATTCGGAGCGTTACACTCGTCTGAGCGATACCATTCTCCGCGACTCTAACGGAAACGAATATCGACGGGTATCAGATCGTAATATGAACGATAGTCTGCTCCAAATCAATGAAATCATGGAGGAAGAACATTCGACCTCTAATGAGTAATCAACAGTAAAAAACAGAAATCCATTACATTGGATTTCTGCTTTTTGCGTTTATATAGTCTCCCCTATTGCTATAAAGCTTACACTTACCTATGACCTCGCTAACCACCCAAATAAGCTTTTTGAACAGCATCACTTTCCAGCAGTTCTTGACCTGTTCCTGTCTGTACAACTTCTCCAGACTCCAGGACATAACCTCGATCAGCGATCTGCAGCGCAACTTTTGCATTCTGTTCGATCAGCAGGACAGTTGTTCCTTCTTTATTGATTTCTTTGATGATATCAAAAATACTTTGAATATAAATAGGCGCTAATCCCATTGACGGCTCATCTAGAAGCAATAATTTAGGTCGCGACATCAATGCCCGTCCCATTGCCAGCATCTGCTGTTCTCCTCCAGATAATGTGGCTGCATCTTGTTTTTTTCTTTCCTCAAGAATCGGAAAATAACTGTAGATACGTTTCAAGTCACTTTTGACGCCCTCTTTGTCTTTACGTAAAAAGGCCCCCATCTCAAGGTTCTCAAAGACTGTCATTCCCCCAAAGACGTGTCTGCCTTCCGGAACATGAGAAATGCCTTCTTTTACTACTTGTTTCGCTGATTCTTTTTCAATGGCTTTATTATAATAGCTCACTTGTCCATTCGTTGGCTGAATCAAACCGGAAATCGTTTTTAAAATTGTCGTCTTTCCAGCTCCGTTAGCTCCGATCAAAGAAACGATTTCTCCTTCTTTTACCGAAAAAGAAATGTTGTGGATCGCTTCGATAGCACCATAATGTACCGTTAGGTCTTTTACTTCTAACATCTAATGTTCCTCCCCTAAATAAGCTCGGAGTACATCTGGATTAGACCGGATTTCTTCAGGCGTTCCTTCAGCAAGCAGACGCCCGTACTCTAGCACATAAATTCTTTCGCACACATTCATAACTACAGACATATCATGTTCAATCAGAATGACCGTCAAATCAAATTCCATTTGAATCTTCTTGATCAATTGAGTCAGTTCCGCACTTTCCTGCGGATTCATTCCAGCAGCCGGCTCATCCAAGAAAAGCAGAGCCGGTTTTGTTGCCAGAGCTCGTACAATTTCCAATCTTCTCTGCTTCCCATAAGGCAGGTTTTCAGCCAGTACATCCGCACTGTCTTCCAAGTCGAAAATAGCCAGCAGCTCCAGTGCTTCCTTTCTTAATCTGTCTTCCATTTTAAAGAAAGAAGGAAACCTTAAAATGCTGCGGATAGTACCGATATTATTCTTCTTATGCAGTCCAATCAATACATTATCCAACACTGTCAGCTGTTTGAACAACCGAATATTTTGAAATGTTCTTGCAACACCGGCAGCTGCAATCTGATCAGTTCGTTTCCCGACCAATGAAACAGATTTTCCATCAACATTCATTGTGATTTTTCCTTCTGTCGGCTTATAAACTCCTGTCAACAGATTAAAGAAAGTGGTCTTTCCAGCTCCATTAGGTCCAATCAGTCCAACCAGTTCATTCTTCTGAATCGCTAGATCAATCTCCGAAACAGCCGTTAGTCCGCCAAACTGTTTCGTCAGTTTTTCGACCGCTAATATACTCATGACCGAGAGGCCTCCTTTTTCTTCCAGTTGAATAATTTAGAAGCTTTGATTTCTTTTCTTCCAAATAACCCAGAAGGTTTAAAGATCATGACTAAAATCAATGCAATGGCATATAGTATGACCCTGAAAGCACCATAATCTGCTAAGAAATGGTTCAGCAGTCCTAAGAAAACAGCGGCAAAAATACTTCCTGTCAAGCTGCCCATTCCACCCAGAACGACCATGATCAAAATATCAATGGATCTTACAAAGTCAAATTGACTCGGCACAATCAGCTGGTAGTAAGTAGCGTGGAAAGATCCTGCTACAGCAGCGGTCATCGTCCCGATCATAAAAGCAATCATCTTATATTTTTTAGTATTGATACCTAGAGACTCTGCTGCAATTTCATCTTCCCTGACAGAAATTGTTGCTCGGCCGGGAGAGCTGTTCACATAATTGGCAGCCACCAAAATGATCAGCAGCGCCACAATATAAGCATAATACCAAGTCGCCAGTTTAGGAATGCCGCTTAATCCGCGGGCTCCATTTGTAATATCTAAGTTTAAAATCGTAATTCGAATAATTTCTCCAACACCTAAAGTGGCAATGGCTAGATAATCTCCTTTAAGCCGCAGAGTCGGTATTCCAACAATATAAGCCACAATACCTGATAAGACCACGCCGCCTAAAATCCCTAAAGCAAATCCGCCCAAGTTCGGCATCATTTTTGTAACGATCCCTGTGGTATATGCTCCAATCGCCATAAATCCTGCATGCCCTAAAGAAAGCTGACCAGAGATCCCTACAATCAAATTCAAGCCCACTGCCAACATAATATTAATCAAAATCAGCATTAACGTCATCTCATAGTAACGCGTAATCCAACCAGTTAAAATCGCAATCTGGATCAGAGCAAATCCAAGTATTGCAGCACCAACCCAAACGAGGATTGTTTTCATTCGTTTCGACATATCCATCTCCTACACTTTCTCTTTGGTTGTTTTACCTAAGATACCTGACGGACGAACCAGCAGGATCAGAATCAAAATGACAAACACAACCGCATCTCTGAGTAATGAGTCTCCGTAGGCTACAACCATTGTTTCAGTCAATCCAATTAAAACGCCGCCAAGCATTGCTCCAGGGATAATTCCTATCCCGCCTAAAACAGCTGCGATAAAAGCTTTTAATCCCGGTAAAAAACCCATCATCGGATTAATCGTATTGTAAAATAACCCAACCAGCACCCCGCCAGCACCTGCTAAAGCTGAACCCAGCATAAAGGTAAAAGAAATGACATGGTTAACATTGATTCCCATCAGCTGTGCAGCTTCTGGGTCCATACTGACTGCTCGCATCGCTTTCCCCATTTTTGTCCGGTGCACGATCAGTTGCAAAGCAACCATCAAAACGATTGCTGTCCCGAAAATAATCAATTGTATGCTGCTGATTGAAAAAAGTCCTAAATCATAACGAACATTGGACAGCACTTGAGGAAAAGGACGGACATTTGGACCGACCCATTGAATCATTCCGTTTTGAATCAGATAAGAGACCCCGATCGCCGTAATCAACGCTGTGATTCTCGAAGATTTTCTCAGCGGTCTATATGCCACTCGTTCAATAATGACCCCTAGTAGCGCGCTCGCTGCCATAGCTACAATCAAAGCTGGGACTAATCCCACATTTAAAAACTGGATGGTAGCATACCCAACAAACGCACCAATCATAAAAATCTCACCGTGCGCAAAATTAATTAATTTTATAATTCCATAAACCATTGTATATCCTAGTGCGATCAGCGCATAAATACTCCCTAAGGATAAACCATTGATGACTTGCTGCATAAAACTGGACATTGTATTCTTCCTTCCTTGACCCATTGCTAAAAAATAAAAGGGTCCAAGGTTCCTGACCCGACCCTTTTATTTCTGTTCTTAACGTTATTCAGGTTGTACTTCTGTGAAATTCACTTCTTCTCCATTTTCTAATTCAACAACGATTGCTGACTTGACTGGATTATGGAAATCATCAAATGAGAATGTTCCTGTTACACCTTCAAAGTCTTCTACTTCACGCAACGCATCACGAATGGCTTCCGGAGTAACTTCATCTAACCCTTCTACTGCGTCAGCGACCAAGTAGACTGTATCATAAGCTAAAGCAGCAAACATATCGGGCTCTGATCCGTAAGACTCTTCAAATGCTGATACGAATTCACTAACATTAGGATTATCTCCCTCAGAAGTGTAGTGTGCAGAATAATAAACATCTGTTACATTTTCTGCTCCAGCTAGTTCGACTAACTGTTCGTTCCCGAAACCATCTGGCCCAAGTATCGGCTGATCAATTCCCATTTCTCTTGCTTGTCTGATGATTAGTCCAGCTTCTTCATAATAACCAGGAACGAAAAGGACATCGAATTCTTGATCCGCTAAACTTGTGAGTACAGCACTGAAGTCAGTGTCTCCAGCTGTAAAGTTTTCAGTAGCAACGATTTCTCCGTCAAATTCTCCAGTGAACGCTTCGGCTAATCCAACTCCGTAGTCACTTGAATTGTCTCCAAGAATAACTGCCTTCTCAGCGCCTAATTCATTATCTGCAAAGTTTGCCAACGCGATTCCTTGGAAAGAATCCTTGAAAGAGGTACGGAATACATAAGGTGTTACTTCTCCATCTTCTCCCACAGTCACTTGATCAGCGGTTGCTGAAGGTGACACCAGCGGTACACTTGCTGCTGCTGCACTAGGAGCGGCGGCCATTGCAGCACCTGATGTAGCTGGACCTACTAAAACATGAGCACCCTCCGATGCTGCACGAGTAGCTAATTGAGCAGCTTCTGTTTCTTCAGATTGTGTATCGTAATCTGTTAATTCAAATTCTTTCCCGTTAACACCGCCAGCTTCATTGATCTCTTCAACAGCTAGCTGAACACCATTCAATTCAGACGTTCCATAAGCTGCTACTGGACCTGACTGTTCAAAAATTCCTGCGATATTAATTGTATCTGTTTCTTCAGAAGATCCTTCCTCAACGGACTCTGCCGAACACGCTGCCAACAACATAGCAGCAGAAGCTGTTATCCCCATAAACCATCTTTTCTTAGTCATCATCATTTCTCCTTTTTTATCATCGTATAAAAACAAGCAAATACTCTTTTCTATATGCGAGAAGACGCAGAAAACGGTCACTGTACACTTCATATAACAAAATAGCCAGTCCACTTCATGTCGTGGGCTGGCAGCTGATCGCTTTATTCCGAGCCCCTTTTTTCTTTTACAGAAATAGGACTCTATCATGACGAATAGAATCCTTGCTACGGAATAATAATCAATAAGAGTGTATCTGTAAGCAGACGAGTTTGTTGAACCTTTCTGTCCATTTGTCCTCTAGTCAATTGTTCAGTCGTCATCTGCTTTCTCCCCCAATTCAAACCTGTTTCCTTCGGCATTTATCTTTTTATTTTTCTAGCATGGTATTTATATTAGAATAAGATTAGTTTTCAGTCAATATAAATTTGATAATTATAAATACGTAATTCATTTATTTTTAATAATTAGGTATAATCTACTAGGGACATAGCACTCACTGCTTTTTACCTTAAGAAAGGAAGACAAATAAGGGGAGACACTAGCTGAAAAATTTGAGGTACGTTTAAAAATGGGTATAAAAAAAGACCCACACAGATACTGTGCGGATCATCCGAAATAAAAAATATGATGGTCCTTACTGGGCTCGAACCAGTGACCCCTACCTTGTCGAGGTAGTGCTCTCCCAACTGAGCTAAAGAACCGATTACTCAAACTATTATCCTTGATTTTTACAGATTTGTCAATACCCTGCAGGTTTGACTTTTCTTTTTTCTGCGGCTCGTTCATAATATACAGTAGGAATAACCAGAGAGGAACCATGAAATGGACACGGATCAATTAGCAAAATTTTATAAAAAATCATTTGAAGAAAAAATCGATGCTTTGGCAGCAGCCTCGCTGCTTTCAGAAGGTCAGGTTAATGTACTGAAAAAGGACGGTCTTGATTTGGATCGGTCTATCGGCGACCATATGATCGAAAACTATATCGGAAATTATTCATTGCCTTTAGGGGTTGCAATGAATTTCGTGATTGATGATCAAGAGATGGTAGTACCGATGGCGATCGAAGAACCTTCTGTGATTGCGGCATCCAGCTTTGCAGCTAAAATCATCGGTTCTGCTGGAGGATTCACTACAGTCGTGACTGATCGGAAGATGATCGGCCAAGTGACCTTAAAAGACGTTACTGATCTTGATCAAGCAGCTCAAGCTCTGGAAGCAGCTAAACAAGAGATTCTAGATCGTGCGAATGAAGCACACCCTTCTATCGTCAAACGCGGCGGCGGGGCAAAGGATCTGCACGTTAGAGTGTTAGAAGCAGATCCTGAAGAAAGTATACCTGCTTTTCTTGCTGTACATCTGCATATCGATACACAGGAAGCCATGGGTGCCAATATTGTGAATACCATGATGGAAGGCATTGCTCCATATATGGAAGAGTTGACTGGCGGAACAGCTCTATTACGCATTTTATCTAATTATGCCACTGAATGTGTCGCAACAGCGACGTGTACGATTCCTAGTCACAAGCTTAAAACCGGTAGTTTCTCAGGAGAAGAGGTCAGAGATCGGATTGTTGAAGCGGCACAAATTGCATGGGTCGATCCTTACCGTGCAGTGACGCACAATAAAGGGATCATGAATGGAGTGGATGCAGTAATCGTAGCCAGCGGAAATGACTGGCGCGCCATAGAAGCAGGCGTTCATGCCTATGCAGCCCGTTCTGGTCAATATCGCGCTTTATCCAGATGGCATACCAATGAATCTGGTGATCTAGTCGGAACCTTGACTCTGCCATTGCCTGTCGGTACAGTCGGCGGTTCAATCGGTATTCATCCTGGTGCCCAGCTGTCAAGAACTTTGATGCAGGAACCAAATGCTCAAACACTGGAAAGCATTTTAGTATCCGTTGGGCTTGCGCAGAATTTCGCAGCCGTTCGGGCACTAGTCACAGAAGGCATCCAAAAAGGACATATGGGCTTGCATGCTCGTTCCTTAGCGATCAGCGCCGGAGCAACCGGTGAACAAGTCGAAAAAATTGCCGCTGCTCTGAAAAACGCCCCGCATATGAACTTGCAGACCGCTAAAGACTTGCTTGCTGAATATACAAAATGATTTTAATCATGCAACAAAATAGACTGATTGCGCTCCCTTCACTGGATAGCACAATCAGTCTATTTTTTTCAGTTATTGTTTCTTTTTATTGTTTCTTTTTGTTGAATAAGAATACACCGAGACCGCTGCTCAGCAAGATGGCTCCGATCGTTCCTGTACCCACCATTGCCATTCCTGTTTGAGGAAGAAGACTGATTGCATTCGACTTTTCTACTTCAATCGTTTTTTCAATAGGTGTTTTTGTCTTATCATCCAATCTATTGTCTTCGACAACTTTATCTACATTGACAGGATTTTCTGCATTTGGTTCAGGAGTGACAGATTCTTCTACGGTAGGAGCTTCTGTTTCTTGGTTACCGCCGTCTGTTTCTGCCGGCGTGCCTTCATTTTGAGAGTTTTCCGCCGGATCGACCGGTTCCTCAACAGCTCCTTCTTCAACTGGTTGTTCCGGATCTGTTACCGGTGTTTCCGGATCTTCTGTCGGCTCCTCTTCAATCGGTGTTACCTGTTGCCCGCTGATCACACCGTTTTGAACCGTTAACTGGTACACTCGTTCTATATCATCATAAAAGTTGAACGTTAGATCGTATACACCGTCTGCCAGCAGCGATGTATAGTCTGGTAACAGCTGGATGATTCCCGCTTCCCTATCAGGTGCAAACTCGCGGCTATGTTCTAGATAGGTCCACCAGTTATTGTTAGAAACAATGTTTCCGTTCTGATCTCTTGAAACGATGGATTTCAATTGATTTCCGTTAAATTCTGTCGGGATGGACAGCGCTTCTCCCGCAACTCCTTGACTCTCCATCATGACTAGAGGATCTGTGTACATCAAAGTATGATACCAGTCAGCTCCGCTGGTGAATTGCATTCTTAGCGTAACACTATTTCCTGCTTCTCCTCCGGTCTGTTCAGCCAGACGAGCTAGATAAGATTCAGTCAACTGTACAACAGCAGATTCAACCGTATATTCCGCTCCTTTAATCAGCGGTACACCATCGACTTCTATCGCTGTCAGTTCATTGCCATTTAATGTCAGCGGAATCGAAACGCCGCCTTCTGGAACAGATTCTGACAGAAATTCAGTATCCAGTCCTGCAGCATAAGAGGATCTGCCATCCATTGAAGCTTCAATCATTTCTCCAAACTGTGCGTTCGACCACTCGTAGGTCGTTCGATTCAAATGCTGACCATTATCCCACAGCATGAGATTGATCCCTTTCTGATCCGCATAATAATTGATGAATTCCAGGAATTTAAGCGTTTCTCCCAGTCTATTGACGCCTATATTTTTATCAAATCCAAGCAAACCGTATTCACCGACCACGACACCAATTCCATTTTGTGTAAACGTATTGGCTACCCGATCGAAGACATTGATCAAACTGGTTCTAGCTGTCTCATCATCCCACAGAACTTCATCAAATTGAGTAATACCCAGGTTAGCACTATAGACCCACTCGCTATAATAATGCACAGTTGCTATAATATTCTGATCGTTGAAACCGATTATCTGATTATAGAGTGCATCCAGTTTGTTCTGTGCTGCATCGGTGACTAATGTAGGCAGAACCAACATTCTTTCTGCATTGTTACCACCAGAGTTGCGAACTAAATCGTAAAAGGTATCATTAATTGTCTCTAAGTAGGCAATCGCTGTTGCTTCTTCTCCATGAAATTGCGGTTCATTAATGGATTCGAACATGACACGTTCATCATAATCTTTGAAGCGTTCTGCCATTTGTTCCCATATTCGAACATATTTTTTGTAGGGTTCAGACTCTTTACTTCCATCCCAGCCTTCCAGCCAGATCCAAGAGTCGTGATGTACATTTACCATGACATATAAATCTTCTTCTAGAGCCCAATTGACCACTTCTTCGTAACGGTCTAAAAAGGCTTCGTCAAGCTGATAGTTTTCTTCCGCTCCGCCGACTCTCATGTGCGCCGTAAACGGAAGTCGAATACTGTCATATCCTTTTTCTTTGACCGTGCGAATCAACTCTCTAGTGACCACCGGGTTTCCCCAGGACGTTTCTCCTCTATCGGCTGCTTCATCGTATCCGTCAAATGTATTTCCCAGATTCCATCCGCTGCCCAACGCTTCTACATATTCCTGCGATGGGGTAGACGGTATCGTTTCTTGAGCTTGAACGGGGTGAGCAGTAACGGCAGGCGCTGCAAGTACAAGTGCTGCTAGTAAAGAAATCAATCTCTTCTTCATTCAGTTTTCCTCCTGGATATTGTGAGATAACTGCTTTTGATTAATCGATTCAACAACTTAGATACTGCTAATAAACCTTGTTCCGATTAGTATTCTGCAAGGCTGACCGAACATTATGCTTCAACCAATATTTTTACATCAAATGGTTTCAAATTCATTTGATGGTTTTCCGTTTCACCGGTCAAAAGATTACGGAAGTTTTCGAAAGGGGTCGTAACTATTTGTGCTTCTTCCGTATGATTCATAACAAAATAGTATGCCTTTCCTTCTTTTTCACGACTGGCGATTTCTACG
Organism: Marinilactibacillus piezotolerans; assembly: GCF_900169305.1. Classification (GTDB taxonomy): domain Bacteria; phylum Bacillota; class Bacilli; order Lactobacillales; family Carnobacteriaceae_A; genus Marinilactibacillus; species Marinilactibacillus piezotolerans_A. The sequence continues at coordinate 213,317 of NZ_FWDP01000003.1, forward strand.
CCTTCAGGGAGATTATCGTATCCTTGAATCCCTTTTTGGTCAAGGAGATTTCCAATTAATTCATTCAAGACCATTTGTTCCGGAACTGTTCCTACATACCAGGCTTCGCCTTTGCCGAATACATTTTTAGTGATCGCCGGCATACCTGCATAAAAATCAGACCCGTATTCTGCAATCACTTCTGCTCCTTCACTATGCATCAGGTCGCAAACCATTCTGCAAGAGAATTCTGACTGTGTAAATAATGCTTGCTCTGTGCGAATCTGATTCGTTTGACCTGGTGCTAATGCATCGATTTCTTCTACCCATACACCCAAGACGTTTCTTAATGGACCCGGGTAGCCGCCTAGATGAACATTATCACTTTTATCCACAATTCCACTCATAAAGGTTGTGACAAAGGATCCGCCCTGTTCAACGAACTGTTCGATTTTTTCAGCCAGATCTTCTTTCACCATATATAGAACAGGTGCCAGAATGACGTCATACTGTTCAAAATCGGAAGCCGTATGAATCATATCAACTGCCACTTGTTTATTGTAACAAGCATCGTAGTATTGCTGGATCTGATCAACATAGCGCAAGTCTACAGTCGGACCGCTGGTGTATTCCAAAGCCCAATAAGTATCCCAATCAAAGTAAATCCCCACTTTTGCTTTTGTTTCAGCGCCAATCAGTGTATCGCCGAGTTTTTCAAGCTCCGCACCTAGTTCTGCTGTTTCCCTGAACACTCGAGTATTTTCATGACCGGCATGTTCGATCACCGCACCGTGAAATTTTTCAACGGCGCCTTTTGAACGTCTCAGTTGGAAAAATTGAATCGTATCTGCACCATGAGCAATCGTCTGATAACTTTGCGCACGCATCTTTCCTGGTCTTTTTAATGCATTATAGGGCTGCCAGTTCTGCTGGCTTGGTGTCTGTTCCATCAGCATAAAGCTCTGACCGTCTTTTAACCCGCGCATCAGATCATGATTCATCGCTACGTTGCTTAACGGTGTATTGTAACTTGGGTAATTATCCCAGGAAACAACATCCATTTCTTTTGCCCATTTAAAGTAATCTAAGCCTTTATAGGTGCCCATTAAGTTAGTAGTGGCCGGCGTTTCCTTATCAAATTGACGAATAATATCTCTTTCCATTTTATAATTATCAAGAAGACTATCCGAATTGAATCTGCGGTAATCAATCGATAACCCCGCAAATGCCGCTGCAGTATCGCTGATGCCGTCTCCCAGATAGTTCGGAGGGATAATATCTTCAAAGCTGTAAAGTGTATGTCCCCAGAAATGCATATTCCAAGCTTCATTGACGGCTTCAATGGTTCCGTATTTATCTTTTACCCAGACACGAAACGCTTTCGCACAGTCATCACAGTAACATTCTCCACCATATTCATTGGAAATGTGCCATAGCTTGATGTTTGGATGGTCGCCATACCTTTCAGCCAATTTATAAACAAGCTGGCTGGCAAATCGTTTGAAATTCGGACTATTTGGGCAGTGATTATGACGATGACCGAAGCCATGCTTTCTACCTTCAAAATCGACTCTCGTCACATCCGGATATTTCCGGCACATCCAAGCGGGAAGTGCCGCAGTGGATGTAGCCAGAACGATATCATAATTGTCTTTTGCCAGTCCTTCGATAATCTCATCCAATTCTTCAAACTGATATTCATGTTCAGACGGTTGCAGTTTTGCCCATGAAAAGACATTGATCGTTGCAGAGTTAATGTGTGCTTTCTTAAAGATACGCAGATCTTCATCCCATATTTCTCTCGGCCATTGTTCAGGATTATAATCCCCGCCGTATAACATTCGGTCAAATAACGGTTTACTCATGCTGTTCCTCCCAATCATCATTTACTTCATCTATTTACGCTTTTAAAGTAACGGTTCCTTCTGTTCCATCTAAATAAATCGTCGTTCCCTGGTCCGTTGCTTCCTGATGTCCGTTCTCTACGTTTTCTACAGCTTGAACGTTATGAAGAATAACAGAATTAACCGTTAATCCTTTGGTGGAAATGGTATATGTCCTACCGTCAAACCGAATACTCGCTTTTCCTTTGTGCTGACCAGATTGATCGACAACATCTGCTTTCGCTTCAGCACCTTCTGATAATTCAAATACATGGAGCGTAACATCTTTTGTATAATCATATTCTGCCTGTTCTTCGCTCGCACCCTCAATGATCAGACTGTTCGGCTTGATCATCATTGGCAGTGTCATATAATTGTGGGTTTCGTGATACCATTTTCCGCCTTCGACAACTTGATTCGTTAAGAAATTCGTCCATCTTCCTTCAGGAACATAGTAACTGACCATTCCCTGATCGTTGAAGATAGGGGCCACTAATACAGCGTCTCCCAGCATAAACTGTCTATCTAATGCATGTGTAGAAGGATCATCTGGAAATTCCAGTACCATCGAACGCATCATCGGAATTCCTTTTGTCGCTTTGACCGCTTCGTTCATCAAGTAAGGCATCAATCTCAGTTTCAGCTTTGTAAATGTACGCGTAACAACCACTGCTTCTTCGTCATAAACCCAAGGTACTTTGTACTCCTTGCTTCCGTGATAACGACTGTGAGAAGACAATAGTCCAAACTGCGTCCATCGTTTATACAAGTCCGGCGTACAGCCTTCTTCAAATCCACCGATATCATGACTCCAGTAGCCAAACCCGCTCATTCCAAAAGATAATCCGGCTCTCAGAGATTCTGCCATTGAAGGGTAATCAGAAGTACTGTCTCCACCCCAATGTACCGGGAACTTTTGTCCGCCGACGGTTGCTGAACGGGCAAATACGACCGCATCTTGCTCTCCGCGTTTTTCTTTCAATAAGTCAAAGACAACTTGATTGTATAATTGCGCATAGTAATTATGCATTTTTTCCGGATCTGATCCATCATGATAGACAGCATCCACAGGAATCCGCTCACCAAAATCCGTTTTAAAGGAATCTACACCCATATCCATTAATCTGGACAGGTGGCTTCTATACCATTCGACAGCTTCTGGATTCGTGAAATCAACGATTGCTAACCCAGCCTGCCATCTGTCCCACTGCCATACATCTCCGTTAGGACGCTTGATAAAGTAGCCTTTTTCCATTCCGATATCAAATAAAGGAGATTTCTGACCTACATACGGATTGATCCATACACAGATCTTCAAGCCTTTTTCTTTCAGTCTTGTCAGCATTTTCTGAGGTTCCGGGAAAGTCCGTTTATCCCATTCGAAGTTGACCCATTCGTATTCTTCCATCCATAAACAGTCGAAATGGAAGACATCTAATGGAATATCTCGTTCGATCATACCGTCTACAAAATGTGTAACGGTCTCTTCATCGTATTCTGTTAAGAAAGAGGTACTCATCCATAAGCCAAAGGACCATGCTGGCGGCAATGTCGGCTTGCCTGTCAGCGTTGTATAATTTTCAAGCACTTCTTTCATTGTATCGCCAGCAATGATATAGTATTCCATCTCTTCACCAGGAACACTGAATTGAACGCGGGAAACTTTTTCGCTTCCGATTTCATAACTGACTTTTTTAGGACTGTTTACAAACACACCATATCCGCGATTCGTCATATAGAAAGGAATGTTTTTGTAGGCTTGTTCTGTTCCAGTACCGCCATCTGCGTTCCAGATATCAACAGTCTGGCCATTTTTAACAAACGAGGTAAACCGTTCGCCTAAGCCGTAGATCAATTCGCCGACGTCAATCGTCAACTGTTCACTGATATACGCTTGTTTCTCAGGCAAATTCTTAACATACGCTTGTCCTCTGGATTTGCTGGAGGTCAAGACTTTGCCGTCTTTTTCAAACGTTATCCCGTACTGACCGTTTTTACTGATACGAGCCGTCAAGGCACCGCTTTTAACAGACGCAAAGGCTTCCTCATCTTTGATTTCAACTGTCGGATTTCCTTTTGACAGTTCAAAATTCGGTCCTTTAGAAGCTGTACCTTTATGGTGATAAACTTTTACACCAATAATGTTTTCATGGGGAGACGACAGTTCCACCGTCATCAGTCCGCCATCCAGGGTAGCTCCTTTATCTGCAATGTATCTGAATGGTGCATAAGCCGTTAATGTATCCTCTGTTTTGCGTGTTGCATATACATGAGCTGGATAATCTACCTCAAAACCTTCTTTTACCAGCCATCCGCCGTCTAAAAATTTCATCGATTCACTCCTCGTTTAACTGTTCTCCATTTTGTTTGATGATGTCTTTGTACCAGTAGTAACTTTTCTTGGGAATTCTGCTTAAGTCTTTTTCATCTTGCTCTGTTCTGTTGATGTAGACAAAGCCGTAGCGTTTTTTATATCCATTCAGCCAGCTGAGCAGGTCTGTAAACGACCAGGCACAGTATCCAATCATTTCTACGCCATCTGTGATGGCTTTTTTCATCTCTACCAGATGCTGATTCAAATAGTCGATTCGGTAATCATCTTCTATAGTACCGTCTTCTGTAACGATATCTTTCGCTCCAAGTCCATTTTCTGTAACGAAAATCGGCAGGTCGTAGCGCGCATAGACTTCTCTTAACGCTAAGCGGAAACCAACAGGGTCAATCTCCCATCCCCATTCAGTTTTTTCCAGATAAGGATTTTCTACAGATTGGAACATGGGAATCTCAGGACTTTGTGATTGTTCTTCTCTCGGCTGCATCAAGTAAGGATCTGTCGAAGAGAAAGCTTTTTCTCCTGCCTCTTTTTTGGAATCATTTTCCTGAGAAGGCTTTTCAAGCTTATTTTGTTTCACTGTTCCGCCGTGATAATAATTGATGCCCATAAAATCAGGCTTCGCTTGTTTCAAAAGTACTTCATCTTCTGGAAGTACAGTCGGTGCGATACCTTTTCTTTCCAGCTGCTTAAAGGCTGCGACCGGGTATCGTCCTTTGCAGTACACATCTAACCACCAGCTGTTGTTAAATTCCTTGGCATTCTCTGCAGCCAGTACATCACTTGGGTCAGCCGATAAAGGATAGACAGGTCCATAACCAAAACTCGGCCCGATTTTTCCCTGCGGAACCATTTTTCTGAATAAGCGAATAGCTTCTGCGTTTGCTAAATTTACAATATGATTCGCTTCAAACATGCGTTTTGTATCCGTCACATTAGGTGGATGCGATGCCCAGCGGTAGCCCATGCTGGTAAAAACATTCTGTTCATTAAAGGTAACCCAGTATGTCACTTTTTTACCTAATCGTTCAAAAAGGACTCGGCAGTATTCTTTAAAGGCAGCTATCGTTTTTCTGGATTCCCATCCTCCATAATTTTCCTGCAGTTTAAGCGGCAGATCCCAGTGATACAATGTTAATACAGGCTCTATTTCATACTTCAGCAACTCATCTACGAGATCTTCATAAAACTTCAAGCCAGCTTCATTAACGTCACCTTCGCCATCAGGAAGAATTCTTGCCCATGACACTGAGAAACGATACGTTTTCAGCCCCATTTCTGCCATCAATTTGACATCTTCTTTATAGCGGTGATAGTGATCAATTGCTACATCACCATTGGTTCCTTCATAGGTTTTGCCTTCTATTTTTGTAAATTCATCCCAGACGGATGGGCCTTTACCCTCAGCGTCAAAGGCTCCTTCTATCTGATATGCAGCGGATGCTGCACCCCACAGAAAATGCTTCGGGAATGATTCAAGTGATTCGTGATACATTAAATGATCCTTTCTGCTGCTGTTTTCGGGTCTATATTTTCTTTTAAAAACCCATAAGCGCCTATAATTCCTGCATCGTTTTTAAATGCAGCCGTTTCAATCTCCGTTTCAAAGTCTACCCAATGCGGATTCTCTTTCAGCTTTTCTCTGACTCTTGGAAGCAGGGTTGGATCTGCGCTGATACCGCCGCCGACAATCAGTTTTTCCGGGGTATAACATACGATTACATTGAACAGAGCAAAGGCCAGATCGCTGATCCACTCCTCAACGATCTGAGCGGTTTCAGCATTGCTGGACTGTTCGGCCATGATATCCTGTGCATCAACTAGAACGGACGCTTCGATCTGCTTTTTATCTTTATATCGTTTGATCAGTGCTGCCGTAGAAACCAGTTCGTGCATTGTATCGTCTGGGCGGCTTTTGATATCCATTCTCATCATGCCGAATTCTCCCGCTTGATACGTTTTCCCATACAACATTTTTCCATCGTAGGCAATCGCTCCGCCGATCCCGGTTCCAATCGTAACAAGAACTACATCCTGCAGCCCCTTCGCTTTGCCTGAAGTCATCTCAGCCATCAAAGCGCATTTTGCATCATTTTCTACGTAGATCGGATAAGAAAATGTTTCTGCCAGCAGCTCTTTTAAGTTTTTTCCATACAGATGCTTGACTGCACCGGCAGTAATAAAATAACCTGTGCCTTTCTCGACTGTTCCAGGAACGCTTAATCCGATCCCTTGCAGTCGATGATTTTGTTCAAATTTTTTTATGATATGAACTAAAAATTGTACAAATTCTTCTGTAGAAGAATGAATCGTTGCCGCCGATCCTTTTTCAACGATGAGGCCTTCATTGACTAAGGCGTACTTGATGTTTGTTCCGCCAACATCAAAACATACATAACTCATACTTTTCTTTTCACTCCTTTAAAGCAAGCAATCTTTATTTTTGGAACTGCCTGCTTCAGAAAATGCTTTTTTGTATTCAGTTCTTTAAGTAAATAAAACGGCCACTCGTTTGTTCATTCAGCTGAAAAAATTGCTAACTGAATGCTTTACAAATGGCCGTTTCACTTTATTTCGTTATTCTACTTCTCCCTCCCAAAGTTCAATTCTATTATGAATATAACCTGTCATTTCTTCATTCGCTTCTTCAATTCCCATTGCTTCAAGCTCTGTTTGCATTTCGTCCCAGATTGCATCGAAATCGTCTGGACTTGCTAGAATCGCTTCGGTTACTTTTTGCGTTGTATAATCATCTGCTCTTTGTTGTACAACATTTACTTGACTGCTAGTCGGTAATGGAAGTTCCCAAGCTCTGCCGTGAGCTGGCTGCCCTAGATCTTCAGGAGCCGGGAACAGATCGACCCATAATTCAGCACCGTAAGCATCCAGCGTTTCTATTTCTGCTTCTACCATATTTTTACGAATGTCTTCTTTCGCTGTACGTGTTACCGGTTGCCCATTAGAATCCATTTTACCTGACCCCCATTGTGGGAACGGATGAACATAGTGACCCACACCTGTTTCAAGAGCGTAGTTAGAATTTGTTTGAGCATTCTCGCGGTCCTCGTCTGTCTGAACTCTCATACCGTCAACGATTTCGTAATTGACCCCTTCAATTCCCCAGTTGGTTAAGATTTGTGCTTCTTCAGACGCCATCCAGTTCAAGAAGTCAAAAGCTTCTTCTTTGTGTTCAGAATCTGCACTGATGGATACTCCCGTACTTCCTGTAAAGCCGTAGTCTCTTGTACTTTGAGCCACATATTCTTCTCCTAGTGTTACAGGAAGCGGTGCCCATAGACTCCAGTCTTTTCCTTCTCCTCTAAGAGCTGCTTCAGCTGATGAAATATTCCAGTCTTGATCTGCAATACCCAATACTCTACCGGAAGAAAGCTTAGAGATATACGTATCATGTGTATGAGTAAAGGATTCAGGATCCAAAAGTCCTTTTGCATTCATTCCATTTAACCATTTAAAGTACTCTTTGATTTCTTCTCTTTGGAACTTGTAAGTTGTTTCCCCACTGCTTTCATCTACATGCCATTGTCCATCGTTTGAGAATCCGGATACGAAGGAAGCTGGGTCTCCTACTGTGATCAGCCAGCGCCAGTCACTTCCCGAAAGGGTCATCGGAATCCACTCTTGACCATCTTCCGTTGTTGGATTTTTTTCAAGAAAGTCTACCAAAGCGTTTTCATAATCTTCCAACGTTTGAATATCAGGATAGCCTTGTTCTTTAAGAAGGCCTAACTGCATCATCATTGTTCCGCTGGTTTCTAGGTATTTATTTTCTACACCGCCGGTTCCCAAGTGATAAATTTGCGGATCGTCTAAACTGTTTTGCAGACGAGTCAGCTGATCGCCGTACATTGCTTTGATGTTATCGCCGCGCTCTTCAATCATTTGATCTAAGGGCTCAAGTGCTCCAGCATCGATCAGCTGGTTCAAACCGCCTTTACCAAATATCATATCTGGATAATCCCCACTACCGATCATTAAAGCGACCGCTTCCAGATCGTCTCCGCCGACTGGATAAGATATATCTAATTTAACACCGGTTCTTTCGGTAATTTCTTCTGCGACCGGATTTGTAAAGGGATCGTCTTGTGTTGCATCTGCACTGAACATGGTCAATGTCAATGGACCGTCACTGCCTGCTTCAGAAGAACCTGATTCTTCTGCGCTGCCGCACGCGGATAATACTAATGCACTGGATAGTACGATAGAGCCGAAAATTTTCTTTGAGTTCATTTTGTTTTTCCTCCTGAGTGTTTTTAACTTTTAACTGCTCCTAATGTAAGACCTGAAACAAAATATTTCTGCAAGAATGGATAGACGATTACGATGGGTACGGTTACAATTATAGTCGCTGCCATTTTGATAGATTCTGGTGTTGTTCGGATCATTGCTCCTTCCGTCTGATTTAAACTATTCACACTGTTTGAAGTCATGGACTGGGCATTCCCTAATATCTGCATGAGTTCATACTGCAATGTCGTAAGATTTGCATTGGCTCCCGCATATAGATAGGTATCAAACCAGTTATTCCATTGTCCTACTGCTGTAAATAGTGCTACTGTAGCCAGTACCGGCATACACAGCGGCATGATGATTCTCAAGAATATCGTGATATCATTCGCACCGTCGATTCGTGCTGACTCTTCCAGTGCATCTGGCAATCCGTCAATAAAGGAACGAATCACAATGACATTAAATGCGTTCAATAGTGCCGGAACGATGTAAACAGCAAATGAATTCATCAGCCCTACGCCTCTTATAACTAGGTAAGTAGGCACTAAACCTCCACTTACATACATCGTTAAGACCAGGAGCACCCCAAGCGGTCTTCTGAAGATAAATGATTTTCTGCTCAGAATATAAGCCAGGACCGCACAACTGAACGTTGCGGTAATCGTTCCTATAACCGTTCTCAACACTGAGTTCTGGAAAGCCAAGAACCAGTTATTATTCCCTGAGAAAATCTCTTTATAGTTCTGCAAAGTAAAATCTCTTGGGAAAATCGTCAATCCGCCACGAGCTGTATCCACTGCATTGTTTAAAGAGACGGCCATAACATGTAAGAAGGGATATAAGGTAACTACCACTACACCAAGCATGAATAATCCTATAACGACATCCACACCGGTCGGACGCTTATTCCATTTTCTCTTCTTCTTGATTTTCAATTTCTTTTCCGCTTTATCTACTACTGTAGTATCCATTTTTATCCTCCTTTCTACATGACTGAAATGTCACTGGTTTTTTTAGCGATTCTATTGAACGTAAAGATTAAAATGATAGAAATAACCGATTTGAAAATTCCGATAGCTGTACCGAACGAGTAGCGGAACATGCTGATACCGTAATCTAAAGCATATTTTTCTATAACAATTGCTGCATCTGCTACAATGTTGTTTCCTAAAAGCATTTGTCTTTCAAAACCAATATTGATAACGTTCCCAATATTCATGATCATAAGAATGATGATGATCGGCTTGATCGCCGGCAAAGTAATGTGCCACATCTGCTGGAATCGATTCGCGCCATCTACGTGAGCTGCTTCGTACATTTCTTCGTTGATACTTGTCATTGCCGCCAAGTAAATGATTGCATTCCACCCTGTTGACTTCCAGACTTCTGCTCCCGTAACGATTCCCCAGAACATATTCGGGCTGGACATAAAATTGATCGGTGAATCAATCAGGTTTAAAAACTGCAGGATATTGTTGACGATTCCTGTATTGGCTAGCACTGTGGTCACCAAATTGGCTACTACTACCCAAGATACAAAGTGAGGTAGATAAGAAATTGTCTGAGTAAACTTTTTGAACTTTGAGAATCTCAGTTCATTAAGCAGTAAAGCAAAGATAATTGCTGTACCTGTTCCGAATACAAGTCCTAAAATCCCCATTCCTAAAGTATTCTTAAGTGCCGTATAAAATAGCGAGTCATTAAAAAGTGTGATAAAGTGATCGATGCCGACCCATTCTGATCCGAAAAATCCATTTTGCGGTTTATAATCCTGGAAGGCGACCAGCCAGCCTATTAGCGGTGTATAAGCGAATACGACTAACCATGCCACAAAGGGGATTGAAAGAAAGATCAGTAGTTTCTGTTGTTTGATTCTTTTCCACGTTATCTTCTTTTTAGGGGTTTTCTTCAGTCTGCCTTTGAGTTGACTTTGCTGTTCCACTGTTGTCGCTTTTGACGACTCCATGCATACCACCCTTTCTTTTATTTGTCTTCTTGTAACTATCATAATTGAGAACGTTTTCAAATAATACCGTACAAATCCGCTTCCAACATAGTAAAATCTGGACACTTTTAACCGTGTCCAGATTCTACTACAGTAATTCGTCAAAGGCATTAAACAGTTCTTGCAGTTTATCATCTGATGCTTTAAATTCTGTTCGGCCGTCTTTTAAAACGATATAGCTGTCTTCGTTTTCTATTGGAATAAATTCGACTCGTTCTGAGACTGTCTGACCGTCATTTAAATAGTGGTAGTCTATGGTAATCGTACTTTCGGCCTCGTCTATACCAGCTAACTCTTCTGGTGTGGCCTTTTCACTATAAGATAATCTGGCTAAATACTGATACTTTCTTCTGAAAATCTCACCGTCGATTTCCTGTTCATTTAAGTAGAACGTACTATTCAAGGTGGTTTCTTCTGCTTCATTCAATGCCAGTTCATGTTCGGCTTCAATTACATATTCTGTCTCTTCTGTTTTAATGGTTACCGTTTGGACGGCATTCAAAGGAATCAAAGCAATGAAATTATCGACAATATTCAAGGGTTCAAACGTATACTGTGCCAACAACTGATTCGGTACTAAATAATGCTGGTTTTGTTCCTTTAACGTTACAGGCGTATACCGACCATCCTCAGATTCGCCAATCATCAATGTTTCCTGTTCTTGTCCATTTTTTAATATAATGGTCTGAACTGGATTTGCTGCAGGTGTATCTGCTGCAGGTCCTCTAAGCTGATAAAAGCTTCCCAGCAATTTCTCCATCCATTGGTATTCAATTGAAAAGGGCGTTTCATATACATCATGTAAATACCATCCGCTGATAAAGGGCAGTTTTTCCACTTCGTTCAACGTCGTTTCCTGATTCAAGCGAACGGTTTCTTCTCCCTCATTGAATTCGATCTCAGTCAGCTCATTTAATCCAATTGCTATAGGTTCCTCTAAAAAGCTGGTATCAAACGGCTGTAATGACAAGGGCAGCTCTTCCACTTTAAATGTCTCTTCACTTACATTGATGTAATGCTGTTCATTGCTGCTCCAGACTTCCAAGGTAAAGTCATTTTCTTCATTACTCAGTTGAATAGAAACAGCTCCATCTGCTGGGCTCTTGGTCTCTGTTGGGACCCCTTGCAAGCTGAACAACTCATCTACAAAAGTAGAGATAGAAGGTGTATGAGGATTCTCCAGCCCTTCAGCAACCCACTCTCCATTCTGATAAGTTAATTCAATCATATCTTCTTCCGTCGCAACATCTAAACTACGAACAGGAAATTCTTCAGGAATGACGTAGCTTCTCTGTTCTGCTTCAGTTATTTCTGTCTCAGTTTCAGATTCAGTTTCTGAATTACTGTCTGAACTGCTTTGATCACAACCGGCCGCTAGTAACAGCAGTGCAGCCAGCGTCAGGCAATACATTTTTTTATGTTTCATGATCTGTCCTCCCAGTATTCGCAAACTGTACTTTTAATTTTTCCAAAATCGGATGTGTCCCTCGCATAAAGTAGTAAACGGTTATCGAAAACAGCATCAAGACGGCATAAGTGAAAAACCCGTATAAGATAACCGAAAAAGCAAAAAGGATAGAAATAATCGATAAGCTGTTCCGCTTATTCTGATAAAGCAATATGATAGAAAAGATGATCAGATTTCTGACAGTCACTTCAAACCTTGCTAGTATGGAAAAAGCATACACTCCTGACAGAAGCACCAGCAGAAAGGCAATGACGCTGATAACGGTCAAAATGATCCATCCATTATTTAATACGAATAGAATATCTACACTTAATATCAGCAGGACAATCAGTAAAACTGCCCAATATTTTGTACTTTCTTTGAAGTTATTCTTATAAGCTCTCCAATAATCAGTAGTCGGATTAATGCTTTTCTCTCTATGCAGCTTTCCCATTGAGTAAAATAACGCTGTCAGACTGGGACCTGTCGGGATCATTGCGGCTGCGTAAATCAGCAGGTTAGAAATGCTAACTGGAAAAAGGATGAGGACCCCCAAAATCAATATGTTGCTCAGCAGAAAATAGAGATTGGTCATGAAAAAATAATAGATATACTGGGTAATCTTGTATAGTAGTGTGTCCGTTGACTGCTTGTTATTCATTCCATTTCCTCACTTTTCCAATTTTTCTGGTACTCTTTTGGACTCATCCTAAATGTCTTCTTGAACTTCTTATGAAAATAATCATAGTTGGAATATCCCACCAACTTGGCAATCTCATAAACATACATCGTCTCATCCTGCAGTAGTTTCTTAGCCTTCTCCAGTCTCTTGTTATCCAGATACGTATGGTAGCTCAAAGACGTTTCCGCTTTGAACTTCTTACCCAAGTAAGACTGACTGTAGTTGAATTGCTGAGCCAGTTCTTTCAAGCTCAGGTTCAAATGATAATTTTTCGCTGTGTAGCGCTTGATCTCTTCCACAATATCCTGCTTTTCATTCGTCTCATAAAAAAATCGGCCAAAGTCATAAAAAATATACTTCAAAAATTTTGCAGTCTGCAGAATCGATTTCTCTTTCCAGATGATCGATAAAATTTTATCCTTTTCAATTTCCTTGACCGGTTTATTCATACTCTCTTCTAGAAATGCAACACAGTCCAGAAACAGAACAGACCATTCTCTTTTGACTCTATCAGCCTCCTGGTGAGCTGATCTGAAGTACTGTACAAACTGATCAATCACCTCTTCAATCGCCTGCTTCTGATTATCTTTGATAGCCATTTTAAGATGAAACAACAAGTTGCGGTCGCTCAAATCTGACTCTTCTGTCCGTATGGCATCTGGTGTGATGATCCAGTTATCTGGATAGAAATACCGCCTGCTATTTAATTGAAGAATTTCTTTGTACAATACCGGCAATTCGGAAATCTGATATATCTCCGAGCTTACAGCCGCTTGCAAGTTTCTCTTTATAAATTCTCCCCTGATCAATGCAGAATTATTCTGTGCTGATCCATCACAGATGAGTAAAAACAGGCTTTCTCCGTAGTTATAAGCAAAAATCTTGGAAGCATCCAGCTGTTCCTGAAACAATAAGCAGTCCTGCTCTGTATACTGTTTGTTTTCATTTTTCACTTCCAGCAGTTGAAAGCTTTTATAGTCTTCCAGCATAGCCAGTGTCTGACTTGTATTCCTATGAAAGATAAACGAAAATATCTGCTGGTTCGTCAGGTAATCCTGAAAAGTCTTCTGCTCTCTTTTTTCTTTAGACTCTCTGTCAATTTGTTTTTTGACTCTATCCAAAACTTCCAGCAGCTCATTTTCATCGATTGGTTTCAATAAATAATGAAATGTTCCTAGTGAAACAGCATTTTGAGCATACTTAAAGTCTGAATAGCCGGATAACACAATATATTTTGCTCCATTATCCAGTTGTTTCGCTTTTTCGATCATCTTCAATCCATCTAATCCCGGCATTTTTACATCTGTTATGACCAGATCCGGATTTTTCTCTTCAATCATTTTCAGCCCGGACAATCCGTTTTCAGCAGAACCGATCACTTCAAATCCTTCTTCGCTCCAGTTAATAATGTACTCCATTCCTTCTCTAACGATTGGTTCATCATCAACTAGAATCACTGAATACATTATTGATCACCTTCCTTGTTTTGATTTATGGGAATACTGATGGTAACGATTGTTCCTTTGCCTGCTTGGCTGTCTATTTTCAATCCATACGGCGGTCCATAGCGATAAAGAATCCGCTGATGTACATTGGCAATCCCAATATGATCCGTATCATGATCAGCTTCAAGAGAAGATCGGATTCTCTCGAGTGTTTGTTCTGAAATGCCCACGCCATTATCAATAATCGTTATAATCAATTGCTGATGGCTCTCGTGAACACGAATTTTGATCATGCCTTTACCTACTTTAGGTTCAATACCATGAATAAATGAATTTTCTACGATAGGCTGAATGATCAGCGGCATGATCAGCGGATCTTGTTCTGCATCGTTGACGATCGTGTATTCAATCTGATCGCCGAATCTTAATTTCTGTATTTTTAAATAGGTTTTGATAAATTCCAACTCTTCGCTCAGCTTGGTGCTGCCCTGCTTGCTTTCTAACGCTTTGCGCATGAGCTTGCTGAGAATCGTGACAATCTCAGCAACTTCCCGGTCTTTATTTTTTAATGCTTTCATTCTGATCATCTCTAACGTGTTATATAAGAAATGCGGATTGATCTGGCTTGCCAGCATTTTGTACTGAGCATCTTTGATCTGCAGCTGCCAGTTTTTCTCTCTCACAACATGCTCATAATTGATTTGAATCAATTCTTCAATACTTTTTGCCGTTACAGCAAGCTGATTGTATACATCTGACAGTTCATCATTTCCATTGATTGTCGGCGGTATTGAAAACTGTCCATTTGAGACCATATTCATGGCTTCTTTTAAGCGGATGATCCGACTGTTGAAGGTTCGAATAAAGATGATCAACATCAAAATACTAATCACCAATACACCAATCACGATCCAGTAGGCAAGTCTTAAATCCTTATTGACGTCTCTTAGAATGCTATCCGTTGGAACAACGCCAATAACCTGCATTTGAGCATCCAAAGTTTTAGGGACTTGCACATTCCGAATATTCAATGTGAACTCACCTTGCGGAAAGTCTGTGTTTTGTACACTATGATTTCCTTCTGCCGACTCGACGCTATTCAGCAAGGGAACATACCCGCTGTAAGCTTGCACGATATCTGGTGTTTCCGGATAGCTGAAAATCGGCGTCTGACTGTCCAGCGTAATAAAGACGCTGCTCGCAGAGTCCGCCAAGAGATTGCGAATCATCTGATCATTTACTGCAATAGCCAGCAACCCGACAAACTGGTAATCCTGATAAACAGCTCGTACCAGATTCAAATGTGTTTTCCCAGTCACTGGGTCCTCGATCTGCATCCAAAGAATCTGTCCACTGCGTGAACGACCTCTTTGATACCACTCTTTGTTCGCTATATCTTCGTTTACCGGGTATATGCCTGTGGTACTTGTCAGTGAAGGGTTTTCGACATAAAAGCGAATATGCTGGATTTCATCATAATAACGCAGATAGTCCTCAAACATGCGGTAACCATTATATGCCTGATACACTTCAAAAGGAGACTCATAAACAGTCTGAACTAGATCTACCAGTTCTTCATCCTGATAAATCCAGTCTGATACACGGATCACAGAGGAAAGAATCGTGGTATAGTCTGTTCGGATCCGCTCATTGTTGTTCTCGATTTCTGCCATTTTGTTGTCAATCAAATTAGTTCTAATACTAGATGTTAGATAAATGCCTACTAATAAAATCGGAATAATCAAAATAACCAAATAAGAGCCCAGCAGTTTTTGCTTTATCGAAATATAGGGTCTACTGTTTAACCTTTTCATTATTTGGTACCACTCCTCGATCAGTGAAGCGAATTTCTAGTGTTATTGGTTCGTCTGCAGTCAGGTCCAGTTTTTTAGATGACGTTTCCCATTCGTACTGGTCTTGCAGCTGAATCGTTAACTGCACAGCATGAGATGCTTCCAGTTCAATTTCACTTTGGCCTTTTTCTAAATCCCAAGTCAATTGATTAACCTTTACCCCATCCGGCAGCCGCACTCCTTTTAACGTTCCGCTGCTCATCCAGCATGGAACAGCTTTAAAAAGTGTAACGACTCCCGCTTTTTCAACATAAATCAAAGAGTCATGCAGAACTTTCGGCAAGGAACCATTCGCATCCATATTGAATACTTCTCGGTTATTATAATGACTCGTCGCTAAAGAGGAATAAAATGCCTGATTGGTTGCTAATGCTTCTAAAGAAGCTTCTACGATTTCTTTCCGTTCCAACGCAATCGCGCACATCGCTGCATGCATTCGACCATGAGAGGAGCTTGTATCGCCATTCTCATTTAACAGCCAAGCCTCGATTCTCTCGTCAAATGCTCTGTGGGCCGCTTGCCATAACTCAGGAGTTTCCTTGGTGATCTCTTTGGTCTGGAAGACAGGATATAAATTAGAAAAATGTCGATGATTAGGATTTTCTTTCGCCTGGTCATCAATCCATTCTTTCAGCACGCCTTCTTCATTGATCCGGTAGTCCGGCAGCTGCTGCAGCAACGTTTCATACTTGCTTGGGAACGATTTTCCTAATATGTGATAAGCCTGTTTTAGATACCCTGCCGCAGCTTTAATCACCGCAACATCCATCGTAGGCGTATCACCCATTCCATTTTCAGCGGAATAACTGGGACGGATAACCGCTTCCCCCTGTTCAATCATCAGAAAATCTTCGTAGAACTGTAACGTTTCAATATAAAAAGGAATGGCAGTCTCTTTTAAAAAGGTCTTATCTAACGTATATTCATAGTATTCATTATAGAAATAAGCAAACCAGCCTGCTCCAGAAGTCCAGAAGATCAGAGGCCATTCGCTGTTCCAATGGACGTGTACAGCATGTGTGCTGGCATGAACAGGCATTAAATATCCCCTGCAGCCAAAATATTCCATCGCATTTTTCTTGAAGTCTGGATCGTACTCTTTCATTCTGCTGAACAAGCCGTCATAGTGCTCAAACAGACCTAATCCGGCAAACGAAGCAATTGCCAGCTGGACATTGGTATCCAGAGTATAGTCCCCGCTCCAGGCTGGTGAAAAGTCTCCTGCCCATATTCCCTGCAGGTTCGGCAGTGCACGACCGCTCATCGACTGTATAAAGTATCGACTCGCATCATACAGCTTTTCATACAAGACAGTCGGCACCTCACCTGACTTTTCCATCTTTTCTATGAGCGTTTCAAAGGACAGTGTACGTTTTTTTGAATCTGCAAGGTTCAGTTCGATCTGGTTATAGACTTGCTGGAATTGAGTGGTATGTTCTTCAAGTATCTGTTTGAAGTCTCCCAGCTCAAGCACTTCCTTATCCGGCTTGATCGATATTTTTAACTGGACTTTATATACTTCTTCAAAGCTGATTGAGTCATTTTCTGCTTGAACCGTTCCTTTATCAGTCGTCCAGTTCAAATAGACATCATAGTATGTATCGTCCACATAGCGGTTCTTTTGCAGAATGGTTTGTCCAGTTACAGTCTGATATGTTTGAACGATGCCGTGCTCCTGATAATCCTTAAATGAGACGGATAACTGGAATGGTTGATTTGACTGAATCTCAAAAAACAACCCTCGTTCAGCTTTAGAAGAAAAGACGGTTTTCTCAAATTTCTGGCCTGTTTCGGTCGTAAAGACTTCAGAAGCTGTTCCTTTTTCGTAATTTAACCATCTAATATACTCCGTCGGATTTAACGGTTCATTATGATTCAAAACAAACAGCAATTCACTAGCGGGATGAACAGGATCACTCATGGTCAAATCTGTATACCCTTTCATTTGTGCTTCTTTGAAATAGTACTCGATGCCCGCTTGGTAGCCTTCCTCTTTGATGATTTTTCTAAGCTCTGGTAACTGATGCGCTAAATTGGGAATCTGATCTTTGACTTTTTTCTTTAAAAATAAATGATGATGATTCGCTATTAGGTGAAAAGAATGAGGATCTCCAAACAAAATACCGCCTGATTCGCCATTCCCAACAAAATATCCTTCTTGCCATTTTTCTGCTGACTGAGTACTCCATATCCCTTTTTCTGGAAACTGAAACATCCTGTACACTCCTTGTATTTGCAAACGCTTAATTTTTATAAAAGTATACCACACTAATCATGAACTTTATAGACAGGATTTTCTGTAATATGTAAATTTTGTTATAATTTTTATATAAAAGATGGGTTTATCAAAATAAAGTTCCTTTTTTAATCAAAAGAAGAGCATAAAAAAACCTCTCAAAAGCAGGAGTTTACTCCCACTTTGAAAGGTTTGGATTTATCTCAATGCCTTGCTGTTCTTCTGATTCTGCGCTTCGGATTCGCGCGTATCATTATCCAGGCTGCCACGATGGCTTCTGACACCACATAAGACAACCATACACCGTTCATTCCTAAGAAATAACTGAGCACTAGAACGACAGGAACAATAATAAAGCCGCCTCGAAGCAGAGAAAACATTAAAGCCATGCGCGGCTGGTCGGTTGCACTGAAATAAGTCGTCAGAATCGTATTAATCCCTGCGAAAAAGAAACCGATAAAATAGATCAGCAAGCCAGCTGACGCCATTTCTGCTACATGCTGACTCAGTTCACTATTGAAAGCCGAAATGATTCCTTCCTGATATAGATACGTAGTTAAGTAAATCAGCGTACTTAACAGCAATGAGGTCATTACAGCCAGCTTCAACACATGCTTCATTTGCTGGTAGTCCTTGCTTCCATAGCTTTGGCTCAACAAAGGCTGAGAGCCTTGGGCAACTCCCGTGAATAAAGACAATACAACAAAAGAGATATTAGCTACAATACCATAAGCAGCCAAACCCAGATTACCTTCAAGAGTAAAGATAATCTGATTAAACGTAAACATTACGACTGCTGCAGCAATCTCATTGATAAACCCGGCCGCCCCCAAGTAGCAGATGTCTCTCACGATGATAAACTCCAGTTTCTGAAGTTTGAACTTAAGCTGATTGATTGGTCGCTTGAAATGAACAGCCAATATCAACAAACTGACGATCGGGGCTACACTGGTGGCCAGAGCTGCTCCAAACATGCCCATTTCAAGTGGGAAAATAAAAATATAATCCAGTACAATGTTGATCAAGCTCCCAATCAGCATACCTGCCATTGCCAAAGAAGGATCTCCATCGTTTCGGACAAAGGACTGCATCGTATTATTAAGAATAAAAAAGGGAGAAAAAAATAATAAAGTTCGCAAATAAACAGCCGTATTCTCAAATGTTTCATTGTCAGCTCCTAAGCCTTTCGCTAACACATCTGCACCGAGGAGCCCAATCAGAAGAAAGAGCAGTCCTGCCAGCAAGCCAAACATCAAAGACTGAGCATAGACCTTCCGAGCATCCTCTATTCTATCTTGAGACTTCAAAATACTAAATCTTGAAGCTCCGCCCAGTCCGAGCATCAGTCCCGTTCCATTTATAATTCCATAAGCCGGAATACTGAGATTCAAAGAGGCGATGCCATTTGATCCTAGGGCTTGCGCAATAAAATAAGTATCTGCCAGAATATATAAAGAGACACCCATCATACCAAGCATGTTTAGACTCACATAATTAAAAAATCGTTTAGTTTGTTCCATCTTCTTTCCTCCAAACATCCCTTATTACTGCTGATTGATCACGCCTTTTTGATGTAATTTAATGAGATTATAGAAAAAAGCTGCACCTGAATAAGATGCAACTTTCAGCAACCAGCACAATTATCTTTCTCCGCTAACCAGTCTAGCTCTTAGTTTATTTGATAGGACTTCTACCAGTAAGATCAACACAACAAGTCCAATTAAGATCGAACCCACTTCATTCCAGCGGTAAGCGTTCATTGCAAAAATCAGTGGTGCACCAATTCCGCCTGCGCCTACTAATCCTAAAATCGTTGCGTCTCGCAAGTTCATGTCAAAACGATAAATCGTAGTAGATAAGAAACTGGAGAATAACTGCGGCAAAATACCGTAGCGAATCTTTTCATAAGTTGTACATCCCATTGAAGTCATGGCTTCTAAAACGCCGCGATCCAAGTTTTCAATAACGTCTACATATAACTTGGAAATCATCCCGATAGAGGTGATCGACATGGTCAGCACTCCAGCATAGGCACCAGGTCCTGTCACACGAATCAGCATGATTCCATATACTAATGAAGGAATTGTACGAACAAATATAACAAACAAGCGTGTAATAAAAGAAATCGGTTCTCCTACAACACTCGGTGCCATTAAGAAAGAAATCGGAATAGCCAGCAGGGAACCAAAAATCGTTCCTAAAAAAGCAATTGCGATTGTTTCAAATAATAAATAGGGAACACCTTGTTTTGTAAAATCAAATAAAAATTCTAAATCCGGCGTCAAAATCCCTTTGATGATATTTCCAGCAAATTCTAATCCTCTATCTTCTACACCAGTATAATTCACACCAGCAATCGACCAGATCAGAAGAGCCAGCAGAATAGCAGCAATTGTTGAGAAGTAAAGCATATGATTCGGTGCTTCGTTTAATTGTTTTTGAATAGAACTGTTCATTTACCCTCTTCCTTTCTATGTCAGTTTACGTCTGAAGTATTCACTAATTCGTTCGATAATGAAAACAACGATCATTAAAACAAGCAAGACCATTGCGACACTCGGGTAATCTCTCCAGCCCAAGCGTTCATCGAGCACCAGTCCGATACCTCCAGCACCAACATAACCTAGAATAGCTGCGTAACGGATATTCCCTTCAAACGCATATAAGGACACAGACAAATACGTCGGCAAAACATCCGGTACAATCGCATATCTGAAGGCTTGAATTTTTGTCAGTCCCATAGATTCGTGTGCTTCAAAAGCACCCATATCCACGTTTTCAATATGTTCATACATCAGTTTCCCAATATAAGACATGGTAAACAGGAAAATCGCTGTTGTCCCAGCCATCGTGCCAAGTCCAAATACAAAAGTAGCAATCAACGCCATGATCAGCGTCGGCAAAGTTCTCATAATACTTAATACGAATTTAAACAGACCGTTGACGAATCTATTACGAATAACGTTACCAGAAGAGAGTAACGCCAGCGGAATTGCAAGAATTGCACCTGCCACTGATCCCAGCAAGGACATTTGGATCGTATCAAATAACGGTTCCCAAATATTAGAGATGTAGTTAAAATTCGGCGGGAACATAGCGATTAAAATAACAAAGAACTGGTACCCGCGCGTGAAGATCAATGAAAGATCTGAATCCGTTGCCTGAAATGACAAATACATAGCAATGACCAGCAGTACAATAATCAGTGGTACTCTGGAAGCTCGCTGTTTAACTTCTTTGCCGTTTTCTAATGTGTAAGTTTTCGGTTTGAAAATTTTATCGTAAAATGTCTCTTTCATTTTTTACCCTCCTTACACTTTAGCTTCTTCTAAGTCATCCATATGCGGCACTTCTGTTATGCTGCCGTAAATTTCATCCAATACATCCTGCGTTACATCAGAAGATTTTCCGTCATAGACCACTTCACCTTTACGAATACCAATTACACGATCAGCATACTCTAAAGCAAGCTCAACGTGATGGATATTGATCAGGATAGACATGTTAAGATCTTTGTTGATCCGCTTGAAGTCATCCATAACCACTTTAGCCGTCACAGGATCCAGCGAAGCAACTGGTTCATCTGCCAGAATGATTGAAGGATTTTGTGCAAGTGTACGCGCTAAAGCTACTCGTTGCTGTTGTCCACCTGACAGCTGATCTACACGGTTATAAGCTTTATCCAGAATCCCTACTTTATCCAGTGCTTCCAGTGCAATCACTTTTTTATCTTTAGGGAATAAGCCTAAAATTTTTCTCCACCAGGAAAGTTCAGGGACAACAGATACTAGTACGTTATTAATAACGCTTGTACGCGTGACCAAATTGAAAGACTGGAAGATCATCCCGATTTTACGGCGGTAGTCTCTTACTTGTTTCCCTTTCAATTTGCTGACATCTACATCGTCTACATTCAACGTACCTTCATTGATATCGTGCATACGATTAATACAGCGAATCAAAGTAGACTTACCTGCTCCAGAAAGTCCGATAATCGCTACAAATTCTCCCTGGTCGATTTTCAAGTTGATATTATTTAAAGCTGTAACTCCGTTTGGATAAGTTTTATTGACATTGATAAATTCGATCATAGTTCAAATTGTCCTTTCTAAGACATGCTCAAAAAGAAAGCTAGGAGAGAACTCTCCCAGCTTACTCTTTTGACTCGTTATGAAGTTTGTTAGTGTGTTTATTCAGAAAGTGTTTTTAGAAGTTCTTGTGCTTCACGCTCAGTATCATAGTCTTCACTTGTAGCTGGCTCATATCCTTCGTGAGAGTAGATTGCGATTACTTCTTGACCTTCTTCAGTTTCAGCAATATTCATGAATGCTTCTTGTAAAGCAGTTTTCATGTCCTCTGACATGTTGTCTGAGTTCTTGCTGACAGAAATTGTATCGTTATAGATACCAGGTGTTACACCGATAACGTTCGTTTCGTCCCAGATGCTTGCTTCTCTTCCGAATTCAGAAGTCCATTGCTCTTCGTAGTCACGACGAGCATCAGCGTACATAACGATTACATCAGCTTGCTCTTGAGCTAAACGAGCAACAGAAGTTCCATAAGAATCTGCTTGAGATACTTGTGCTAGATCAGTAAGTGATTTGTCAAAGTTCTCTTGTAACCAGATTGTTGGGTAGATGTAACCAGCTGATGAAGTTGTTCCCATAACGCTCCAGTTTGCAGAATTCAAATCTTCCCAAGTTAATTCTTCACCATTATTAACTTTATCTGCAAGTTCCTGACCTTTTTCAGTCGGTCCTGCAACTAAGATTGAACGGTAGTAAGTTACTTGTTCTTCAGTAGGTTCAGTCGGTTTATTTTCGTTCCAGTCTGCCGCATCGTCAGAATCGTTGCTTAATCCTGCACGAGTTGCAGTCAGGATAACTTCAGCGCCATCGTCATATAATACATATGTTCCACCTGGCAGGAATCCAACGTCAGCTGATCCAGAAGCCATAGCTTCACCAACTGCTGCATAGTCAGTACCAACAGTGATGTCAACATTTCCAATGTCAAATCCTTGATTTGCCATTTCTTCGATCAACATGTCTTTTAGAGGTTCAGTAGCTGTTGTAATTTCTTCTGGGTCACGTGAAGGTACGAATTGAACAGAAAGTTCATCAACTTGTACGTTTTCTCCAGTTGCTTCGTCAGTACCCGTGCTTTCTGATCCTTCATCGCCATTACCACATGCTGCTAATACTAAAGTTGTTGCGAAAGTGATCCCTAAACCTTTTAACCATTTTGTAGACAAGATTTTTCCTCCTAAATGATGTTCCTAAGTATTTTTACAATTTGTTTCAAATATATGCATATTTTGTATCCTATAGAATAGTAACATTCGACAATCAAATTGTCTAGATAAAATGGTGAACTTTTTTTATCATTTTGTACGTCAAAAGCGAACATTATCACTTTATTTATAAACAATATTCTTTATTCGTACACTATTATTACCACAGGAGCTTTATTATATTCCCAATCCGCTCCTTTCTTCTATCAATTTTATGTAAATTTAGTGTAAACCCTTAACCGCTCGAATATTTGCAAATCCTATCTTACTTCAGTAAAATTGATAGCGATGAAGAGTCATCAAATGTTTCTGGAAAGGACTTTATACCATGTTCAAAGAATTTAAAGCATTTATTGCACGAGGAAATGTTATTGAATTGGCTGTAGGTTTGGCAATGGGGACAGCTTTTAATGCGATTGTGCGTTCACTGGTCGATAACATTTTAATGCCGCTGATTACTTCCATGACTGGAAAAGCAGACGTCAGCTATTTAACGTTTACCATTGGAAATACCCCTATCAAGTATGGGCTTTTTCTTCAGTCCATCATCAGCTTTTTCTTAATTGCGATCGCTTTGTTTCTGATTGTCAAAACAATCAACACACTAACAACAAAAAACAAGCCGGAGCCTGAAGAAACCCCTGTTGAAGCGCCGACTGTTGAAGAATACTTAGCTGAAATTCGCGACTTGCTGGCTGAGAAAGACGTTAAATAAACAGCTCAATCATTAAAAGCAGAAATCCTTCGATACAAGTTGAAGGGTATCTGCTTTTTTATTTCTATGTCGAATGCTTCTGCTGCTTTCCCTTTCCTGGTTAGAGCTGCGGTTTTATAAATGTCTTCGCAAAACGATCACCGTTCTACTGACTCAGCGGTATCATTCTATTCTTCAGTTACTTTATTGATTTGATAGAGTTCTTCTGTACCTTCTCTATAAGTGTAAAAGTAGTCTATCTCAGGTTCATCTTCAAACGTGACAACAGCTGCATACTTCGCCTGTTCTTGCCCCATATTGACAATCGTTATCTCTGCAGTCTCCGCTTCTCTGTTATAACCCTCATTTTCCAAATAAGAGATTGTGTCTTCTTCTAGCTGTGTTTTCGCTGCATAACTTTGATAGAAATAAATCCCCATGCCAATCATTACTACAATAATTACTATTTTGATGATTGTGTTTTTCAAAGCCTCGCCTCCTGTCACCAGGTTAACAAACATATGCCTGAATTTCGATTAATCTAGGGGGACAGCCCTTTTGATCTCTGCAGGTTTTTTAAATCTTTTACTTGAGTGATTGGCTTTTCATTCTTCTGGTGGATTCAGCTGGTTAGCGACTAGTTCTGACGATGATGCTTGCTTAACTGGTCTCAATAACGGTTTTGTGACGAGTTCGCCGAAGGAAATTGAATTAACTAGTCGCTATCCTGATTTAGTGACGAGTTAAAAAGGAGTATTGCAATGAACTGGTTCCAATACGGATATTGCGAATAGTTCTGATGACGATGTTTGTTTAACTGGTTGCAATAACGGTTTTGTGACGAGTTCACCGGGGGAAACTGATTTAACTAGTCGCTATCTTGCTTTAGTGACGAGTTAAAAGGGAGTATTGCAATGAATTGGTTCCAATTCGGATATTGCGACTAGTTCTGATGACGACGTTGTATTGAAAGTGTACCAATATTATTGTTAGAGATCGTTCTTATGACTTATTCAAGGTCAACTGGCTCTTATCTTGCTTTTGGCACCTCTTCTGCAATCAGATAGGCGATAAATTCGTTCCTTTCCCCCATTGGCAGCAGCTTTTTTGAGATTTTTCAGATTTTCTGGTCCTCAGCAAGTAAACTAAAGCCTTTGAAAATCGGATTCAGAATAAGCTGCAAAAGATAAGCTAAAAAAAAACCGAGCAGACTCATACTGTTGTACAAGTCTGCTCGGTTAAGCGTTCCATTCGCCAAGTTGATACGGTTGTTCGGCCGAAGTTTATTTTTATTCTACATCTGTATTTCTGATTACGACTGCTGCTCCCATACCGCCGCCTATACACAGTGAAGCAATGCCGTATTTCAAGCCTTTGCGTTTTAATGTATACAGTAAAGAAACGAGGATACGATTTCCGCTGGCTCCAATGGGATGTCCCAGTGAAATAGCGCCGCCGTGAATATTGGTCTTCTCTTTTAATCCTTCTTCATCTGCATCAAATGCATCTGCTAATTCATGCACGACAGCCAAGCTTTGAGAAGCAAATGCTTCATTCAATTCAAAGGCATCAATATCTTCAAACGATAAACCAGATTTTTTTAAAGCTTGTTTCACAGCCGGAACAGGTCCCATTCCCATAATGGAAGGATCTACACCGCCTTGACCAATCGCTACGATTTCTGCCAGCGGCTGGAATCCTTTTTCATTCAAATAGTCTTCTCCAACAATCAATGTTGCACTTGCGCCATCGTTCAATCCAGAAGCATTGGCAGCTGTTACCGTTCCCTCTTTTTTGAAAGCCGGTCTCAGTGACTGCATTTTTTCAAGGTTCGCTTTACGGTTAGGATACTCATCCGTATCCACTACCATTTCTTCTTTTCGTCTAGATGTCCATTTTACCGGAACCACTTCCTCTTTGAATAACCCTTCATCCAGTGCTTCAATGGCTTTTTTCTGAGAGTCGAACGCAAACGCATCTTGATCTTCACGTGAAATGCCGTACTGCTCCGCGATATTTTCAGCAGTAATCCCCATATGATACCCTTCAAAGGCATCTGTCAATCCGTCATGGACCATGTGATCCAGTGTCTGAAAACCGCCCATTTTGATCCCGTTTCGTGCTCGATTGGGAATTAAGTAAGGTGCCTGACTCATTGATTCCGTTCCGCCAGCAATTACTGCATTGTATTCTCCTGCTCGAATCCCTAAGAAGGCATTCATCACTGTTTTAAGCCCGCTTCCGCAGACCATGTTAGTGCTGTAAGCTGGTACTGTTTCGGGAATGCCAGCCTTGATGGAAGCTTGTCTGGCAACGCCTTGTCCTTGTCCAGCAGGCAGTACATTCCCTAAAGAAACTTCATTTACCTCCGTCGGGTCAATACCACTTTGTGCAATAACGCCTTGAATCGCTGTTTTTCCCAAATCAGAAGCGGATACATCTTTCAGCGCGCCTAAAAAAGACCCGATCGGTGTCCGTTTAGCTCCTGCGATATACACTTTTTGCATAGAAGAATGATCTCCTTTATTGAGAAAAAGGAATGACCAAGGCACTCCCTGATCATTCACCTTCTCATTATTTTTTAGTATAGTTTCGAACATTCGAGTGAACACCGCTTAACACAACAGTTCCAGCTGCTGCTTCTTGTGTGTCCAATTCAACATCTGTTTCATCTTTCGGTAATGCTTGCTGCAGAATGTTTTCGTATTCTTCAATGGTTAATTCACGTCGGTTACTCAGCAATGCTTCATGTTCTTCTTTCAGCATATGTTCTCTATATCCAGGTTTTACCGTTCCGCTGAAGAATTCTCCAACCGCTCCTGATCCGTAGCTGAACAATCCGATTCTCGCATTTTCTGCAAGCTCCGGTCCTTGTTCAAGCAGTGAAAGCAAGCTTAAATAAAGAGACCCTGTATAAATATTGCCGACTTGCTTGTTGTAAAAGACGCTCGGCTCATAATATCCCATCAGACGAGCAGCATCTTCTTCAGAAGCATTTTCCGTTAAAGCTTTCAAAGCTTTTTTACCCATTTTAGTGTAAGGAACATGGAAGCATAATGCTTCAAAGTCGCTTAAATCACGCTGGCTCTTTTCTTTGTACCGATTCCAGACCTCAGTCAAAAAGTTCAAGTAAGCTTGATTAGAGAATTTACCATCTACGTACGCATAGTCAGAGTGCAATGGACGCCAGAAATCAGAAATATCTTCTGTCATCGAAACACTGTCTGTATCGATTGCCAGAATACGCGGATTAGCTGACAAGATCATTGCGACAGCACCTGCACCTTGTGTCGGTTCTCCGCCTGTATTCAGTCCATACTTCGCAATATCTGTTCCAAGTACCAGCACTTTGCTTTCTGGATGTAAGGAAATATGGCCCATAGCCATCTTGATCGCAGCTGTTGCGCTGTAGCAAGCTTGTTTCAATTCTACAGAGCGTGCATATTTTTGAATGTCCGTTAAATGGTGAACCCAAACGGCACCTGATTTTGAATGATCGACACCTGATTCTGTTCCAAATAAAACAAAATCAATCGCTTCACGATCCTCTTCATCTAATACTTCAAGCGCTGCATTAGCTGCCATAGAAACGGCATCTTGTGAAAGCGGCGCAACGGCTTGCTTCTCTTGGCCGATCCCAATTGTATATTTAGCCGGATCCACACCTCTGACCTCAGCCAATTTTTCCATATCTATAAAGACATCCGGTGTATAAAACCCAATCTTATCTATCCCGATTTCCAATTGATCGTCCCCCTAAAGTTTACGTTTAATTAGTAAAACTCATTATCTTGAATTCATTATAAATGACCTTCCTAAAAAAAGACTTAAGAATCCTTTTTAACTTTACAGAACGTCAATATCCCTAAATAGACACGTTTACTCATACTAATCGTATCATATGACACACTTGAAATAAGTCTCATATGCTCACTAATTTTAATAGAAGTCTAAATTGTATACAGGTGCATGGCCAGTAATACAATATTTATCCTTTTTACTATTTCAATGATTAACACTCAGTGTACTGCTGTGTTAAGAAAGGAACTTTTAAATAAACTATGTATCATTAATATGATAAAAAGCAGTGATCATTCGCTTATCTTTTTATCCTTTTTAACAAGTAATAATCTGGTGATAATATAGAGAAGGTAACTTAAAATCAATCCCACAATCAGAAATGTTCTTCCATCATGACTCTCCATCCAGCTAGCGCTTTTAGGGAAGTAGTACATTAGAGATAATAGCAGTCCAAACCAGACAGCTGGTAAAATACCAATGATCACTTTTCTTGTATTATGCTCTAATATAAAGCCATTCAAAGTAATCCCTAGTGTGGCAATTATAACGATTACCAGTGCAGTGTCTTTAGTTAGTTGAACAAGCCAAAAGTCAGCTGTCCATTCTAATAGAAAACTCATCAGCGTTACAGGAATTAAGAATGTTATAAAAAATAATGTATTTTCAGCCTTAAGCTTAGATTTTCTATTTTGAAAGTATTCACTTCTGATAACGGCAATACTCCCTGCAACACCTATACTGAATTATTTTTACTTCTATTTCCCTGAACTAGCATATACGATCCTAAAGACAGCATCAGAACGTTACTGTAAAATGGTTCATCTGTGAATACGGCTAAAGCAATTCTAATCACTAAGTGAAGAATATTCAGCATGAAGAAACCGTTTAGTAGATGACTATGTCTATCTGTCTTCGTTTTCAAAAACTCCCCTCCTGTCTGTTCATTACTGACTACTATACTTATGAGAATGTAATGAACTTTCGCAGCAGTCTGATACTATTTTATCATTAATACCTGTGCCTAATAAGAATTGAATCCTATTCTGTTATTGTTTTTTATCATTTTCATTTTGTAAGTGTTTTTCGTTTAAAATTTTCTATGTTATCGTTATACTTATAGGAAAGAATGATTGACATTAAATATAATTGGAGGAATGAACAATGAAATTTATTAAAGGTGCACTACTTGGAGCAGCATTAGGATTACTATTTGCTCC
Organism: Marinilactibacillus piezotolerans; assembly: GCF_900169305.1. Classification (GTDB taxonomy): domain Bacteria; phylum Bacillota; class Bacilli; order Lactobacillales; family Carnobacteriaceae_A; genus Marinilactibacillus; species Marinilactibacillus piezotolerans_A. The sequence continues at coordinate 242,432 of NZ_FWDP01000003.1, forward strand.
TAAAAGCGGTAAAGAAACACGCAACGACATTATGGGTAAATTCAACGACCACAAAGAAATGGCTGGTGGATATGCAGATAAAGCGAAAGCAAAATCTGAAGAAATGTCTCATGCAGCAAGCGAAGCAACTGAAAATATCAAGATTACTTTAGCAAATACTGCTAAAAATATTAAAGGCCAAATCAAGTCTGCATCAGAAGATATCAAAAATGAAACAATGAATGCAGAAGCAGACATGGCTCAATCTGTTAAAGAAGCTGCTGACGACGCATCTAGCGACAACGGTAATTCTGAAGGTTCAAGCGAATCTAACAATACAGGTAACTCAAACAACATCAATAAACCAAACAGCACTACACCAAACGCATAATAATCTGAAAGCGCCGCTATATCTTAGTGATATAACGGCGCTTTTTTTGTTCATTTTTACTTTTTCATCACCACTTGCGTTCCTGCAATCAGATCGCCTAAGTGGCGTTTATCTTTTCTGAATAATCCCATTCCCAGCAGAATCAGTCCCAGAACAGTTCCGGCATTTGTATAAACCAGTGATCCCACACTCTCAAACTCCGTGTATATCCCTTCTATAACACCCATATGACCTAGATGCCAAGGCAAAAACTTGATGGTATTTCTTGCTAAACTTCTGAAAAAAGAAGGCGTTTTGTAGTACACTTTTAACTCTGCCTTTCGCTTTCCAATGGTTCCGTATGGTTTTTTATAGTCGAGATATGAAAAGAACAATATGACTGGAATAACCGACTCTAAAAGAGCGACTAGCTGAGATTGTACCATTGTAAATTCAGGAATGCCTCTTAAAACTAGTCCATAAATCAATACGTTGACACCTAGTAAACAGAGCAAGTAAATCAGAATCACGACGTAATCGATCGCCAATTCTTTTATGCGCGCAGCAAGTTTGATTGGATTCTGTTTTTTCATCAGTTCTGTCCTTTCGCACTTTTCAAGCACTATACGTTCTGACAACAGTCTATAATGGCTAGATGATTACTGGCTGTACTGATCAATCTGTTCTCTGGAGCGGCGTATCAAGTCTGTTATTTTATCGTAATTTTTTGATGCATAGACATAAAATAAGATGTCCACCAAAATAAACTGGGCATGCAGGGAACTGGTCGCAGCGCTTCTCAAGGCTTCTTCCTGTGCTCTGACATGCTGGAGAGAGATGTCTGCTTTTTTGGTTAAACTGTTTTTCCCAAATTGCGTCAGCGCAATGGTTTTATAGCCATTTTGCTTTGCCAGTTCTAAGATCCTTACGACTTCTTTGGTTTCTCCTGAATTGGAGATGCCGAAGAAGACTTGACCTTCTTTCGGAGCAGACATCGCTGACAATAAGGCGTGCGGGTCAGACAAACTGATACAGGTTTTTCCGATTCGGCTCCATTTATGCGCTATATTCTCAGCAACTAAATGAGAAGCCCCAATTCCATATAGATAAACGATCGAAGAAGATTTAAGGACTTCAACGGCTTCCAGCAAAGGCTGCTCTTTGATGACAGAAACTGTATCCTGCATCGTCTGAAAAGCATTTCCAAGCAATTTATCCATAATGTCTTCAAGCGGTTCATCCGGAGTAATGTCCGAATAGCCAGCTGGGCTTGGCTGTGAAATTTCCCTGGAAATCAAGACTTTAAGCTGTGTGAAACTGGCCACTTCAACTCGTTTGCACAGCCGAATCACTGTGGCAGCACTTGTTCCAGACTGCTTTCCGATTTTTGAGGCGGTCATGTGGACGACAGCATCCGGATGATCCAGGATGTATTCAGCGATCTTTTTCTCTGCTTTAGGAAGCTGATCCGAAATACTCTGGATTCTTCCTAATATATTTTGTTCAGTCATTGGTTCAGTCCTTTAGTTCATCTGCAGGGTCTGCTTTACTTTACTTTATTTAGCTTTGCGAACGAATCGCTTCTCTTACTCGACCCTCTTGTTTGTTTAGTAGTGCTTCCGCTTCTTCTACAGATACACCCGCCAGAATCTGCACGATCGCTGCTTTGACCGATCCAGACTGCTGATAGTGTTGTTCCGCATCCTCATACGTGCAGCCTGTTGCTTCCATGATGATCCGCTTAGAACGATCAACGAGTTTTTCATTGGTCGCCTGTACATCTACCATTAGATTCTCGTAAGCTTTCCCTAATTTTACCATAGTGATTGTAGAGATCATATTCAAGACTAATTTTTGAGCCGTTCCAGCTTTTAAGCGTGTAGACCCTGTTAGGACTTCTGGACCTGTGACGACTTCTACAGAGTAGTTTGCAAGTTCACTGATTGCAGCATTAGAGTTATTGGAAATCGATCCTGTCTGCGCTCCGACTTCTTTTGCATATTTTAACCCGCCTTTAACGTAGGGTGTACGACCACTTGCCGCAATACCGATGACGACGTCTTTCTCGTTCAAGTTTTTCTCTTTTAAATCTTTAACAGCTAATTCTTCCGAATCTTCTGCTCCCTCTACCGCTTCTACAAAGGCTTTCTTACCACCGGCAATCACACCCTGGACCCATTCAGGGGACGTTCCAAAAGTAGGAACACATTCTGCCGCATCCAATACTCCTAAACGTCCACTAGTCCCTGCACCAATATAGAACAGCCGCCCGCCTTTTTCCATACGTTCGATCACTGCTTCAATCAACTGATTGATAGGTCTCATACTTTGTTGAATAGCTGTAGTCACTGTTGCATCTTCTTCATTCATCAATTTAGTCATTTCCTGAACGGATAATGTATCTAAATTCATTGAATTAGGGTTTCTTTGTTCTGTACTCATTTTACTCATCATCGGCCTCCATAAATTGAAATTTTACTCCTGCAGTAATGTGATCAAGTAAGTCTAATGAAGATTGGTTCACTTGAGCCAATACATTTACACGGTCATCCATTGGTAAGTTCTTCTTCGTAATCTGCAGTTCTCCCACATATCTTCCATATAGATCGTTATCTAAAGTCACTGAACCCGCTGTTCGCTCTTTTGCTTTCGAAGGTTCAAAAGACCGACCTTTCAAAACAACTCTTGAAGATTCTGAACGGACAACATCTCTTGCTACATCTTGTCGATTCTGATGAATATCATAAAAGTTTTCTGGCAGCTTCCCACTCACATTAGTGACCTGTAGTAGGAGCACTTTCTCGTCTATCCATTTTTTGATTCTGAAGATTGTATTTTCTTTCATCAAAACATCACCAATCAGCACTTCATCTATCAGATAATTTTCTTTTAAATCCATATAAGCAGCAAGCGGATCTATATTGCGATGCTCTTCTAGTGTAGGCAACCCAGCGTATATCGGTCCTCTTTTTTTCAAGTCGCCTGGAATAAAAGCTTGGATCATAAATCCTTTTTCTTTCAGATACTGATTTCTATTTAAGAAAAATTCAGCATCCAGTCCTGTATTTTCTCTTGGATAATAGTTATGACAGACAGTAATCTCTGCTAGATCTATTCCAACATCTATTAATGATGCACAGGTTTCTTCTGTGATGGTACTTGCATTCAAAACGATCTGAAACTGTTCAGAAAATGTTTTGATTTCTTCAAATGAAAATCCATAATCTATCCGTAAACTTGTTATGCCTAATTCACTAAAAAAATCTGATGCTTCTTCTTTTTCGATTGAATACTGTTCTAACGTACTGGAGGATACATCTGCCATCAGCTTCATATCATACTCTTTTGTTTGACTCGTTATTCTTCTTAATCCTTTTAAAGTTTGTTCAGGGTCTTCTTCGGGAATATGAAGAGACGTAAAAATCGTTTTGACTCCTAACTGATCTAATGTCTTTAAGTTCTGTACGTTCGTTTCTTCAGACTGCGATAAGTAAAGCGATGCTCCCAGCATAATTGAACGGCCCTCTCTACTAATTTAGATTTTAATTTCTTGTTCATTATGAATGAAATGAAATATTATTTCAATTTATAAGTCGATTTTTATAAAATTATTTCACTTATTAAAAATAAGTATGAGTGTTTGACATTCCACCATAAGAGGACTAATATACATTCATGGAATATAGTACGAATTAGAGATAATTATGTTTATACTAAATAAATTTAAGGATGCGTTGGATAATGAAAAAAACAGCTGGAATTCATCATATTTCTGCTATTGTAGGAAACCCTAAAGAAACCGTAGCATTTTATTCAGAGGTTCTAGGTCTTAGACTGATTAAAAAAACTGTAAACTTTGATGATCCAGGAACTTATCATTTATACTTTGGTAATGAAGAAGGCGCTCCAGGAACCATCATGACTTTTTTCCCATGGCCAAAAGCTTACAAAGGAACCGTCGGAACTGGTCAAGTAGACAGAACCATGTTTGTCGTTGCAGAAGATGCCTTAGACTTCTGGAGTGAGAGACTACGTTCTTTCAATATAAAAGTAGAACAAAAATCACTGTTTGGAGAAGAAACTCTATTCTTTCAAGATTCTCATGGACTTAACCTAGCTATTGCAGCTAGACCTGTTTCCGGTGAAAATACTTGGTTGTCTGAAGGAATTCCTGAAGAAAAATCTATAAAAGGGTTTGCCGGCGCTGCTCTTTTATCTGCGCAGCCGGATAAAACAGCAGAGCTTTTAGAAAATCATATGGGATTTGAGAGGATAGAGGAAACTGAAAACTATATTCGTTTCAAAACAGAAGGAACGATCGGTAACACAATTGATTTGAAAAAATCAGAAAGCCTTTCAGGGACCTTTGGAGTAGGTACGGTTCATCACATTGCTTTTCGTGCAAAAGATTTTTCGGACCATCTAGAATGGCAAAATTATTTAATGGATAATGGATACCCAACAACTGAGGTGAAAGACCGCCAGTATTTCAAGGCTATCTACTTCAAAGAACATGGCGATATTATAATGGAGATTGCCACAAATACACCAGGATTCACAGTGGATGAACCATTGGAACATCTTGGAGAAACTTTGCTTCTGCCAGAATGGCTTGAATCCAAAAGACCGTTGATTGAAGCTCATTTACCACGTCTATCTTAAAAATCAATCTTTGACTCAATCTTTTGACAATTAGAAAATATATCCCGTTTGCATTAAACTAAAACAAAGTATCGTACATTTTATACAAAAGTCTGGACTTGACTATTATACTTCTGACCCACATTTTCACTAGTTTAGCATAAGAAGAATTTTCTTTTATTTCAATTAACTCCATTACAAAAAACGAGTTCACACCAACTTTTAAGTTGTCATGAACTCGTTTTTTTGATTTTCTAATTCTGTACTTCCGCTTCCTCTAACTGATCCAGTGCCAGGTTGGCCATGGTCAGGAAGCGTTCGTTTTGCTGGATTTCAAAAATGAAGGCAGCTTTCTTGTAAGCTTCGCTAGCCTGTCTGTCCTGATCTAATTGTTCCAAGCAGCGGCCCTTATGGTAAAAGAAGTCCCCAAGTAAAAATAATGTATTGTTCTCCACCAATAATTCTAGACCCTGCAGTACTTTTTCCAGTGATTCTCTATACTTCTCTTCTCTGAACAGACAAATAGAGTAATTCAGCAATAATTTTGCTTTTTTCTCATGCCCCATCCATTCCGAAAAAGATTCAAAGCCTTTTTCATAATACTCTTCAGCTTTTTCGTAATCTTTGATTCGCTGGTACTGATTACCTATGCTATCGATGATTTCGACACGCAATTCCCCTTTTTTGGTGCCTTCTTCAATGTCACTGAGATGTTTTAATGCCTTATCATGGTCGCCATCTCTATGTGAGTATAATAGCCCCTTGATCCACTCGAAAAACAGACGATCTTCCCCAATAGATCGTGCCACTAGTTCTTGATTGGTCTCTACTAAGTAAGCGACAGAGTCATACTCTCTGCGGTCCAGATGCTGTCTGATCATTTTGCTCAGCTGGCTGACTTGCGAATGTCTGGTTTCCATAGAGTCTTCCCCATAAAAATAACTCATCGGTGTTTCCATCCGGTCTGCCAGTTTTTCCATCAAGTCTCGACTGGGTCTGACTTTTTGTTTTTCAAGTCTGCTGACCATTGCTTGAGTACAAATACCGTCTGCGAGATCTATCTGCGTCATGCCGATTTCTTTTCGTCTTCTCTTGATTTTCTCCCCTAATCGCATTTATAACGCCTCGTTCCTTATTAAAATATAAGTATAATTATAATAGTTTTATTATACCTAAGCAAATCGGACTTTTCTATACTCATCTCTAAAATTCTTCACTTTCCCTTATATATAAACCTGCAGCATCCTTTTATTTAGCTGTTTTTTCTTACTTCTTTAAAAATCTGCTCGTTAAAAAGCTCCGATTCCATCACTGAATCAGAGCTTACTCATGCTTATTCCGAAGTGTTTATTATATGCAAATCTCTCTGCGGGAATGGAATCTCGACATTATTTGCATTGAATTTCTCAAAAATCTTGAACCTCAAGTCACTGGGTATTCTGAATTCTCTTTCTTCTGTCTGCTGATTGATCCAGAACCAGACAGTGAAATCAAGAGAGGAATCGCCAAAGTTTTCAAAAAAGATTCTCGGTTCAGGATCTTCTAAAATATTTGACCACTTTTCATTTTTCAATTCCTTAACGGACTCTTCCAGCAAGCGTTTGACCAATGTGACATCACTATCATAAGATACCCCTACACTGACTGTGATACGCAGCCGCGTATCGGCATAAGACCGATTGATGAATTTTTCTTCCAGGAAAAATGAATTCGGAATGATCATCTGTTCATTCGCTCTAGTTTTGACAATTGTCGCCCGCATTTTGATCTCTTCTACATCCGCAATCGTGTCATCAATAATGATTCGGTCACCCACTTTTACTGGACGTTCAAACAAGATGATCAGACCAGAAATGAAATTAGACATAATATTCTGGAGTCCAAACCCGATCCCGACACCTAAAACGCTGGCAAAAACGGTTAAACTGGTCAAGTTGAATCCGAGTGAAGATAGGGCAACCAGTACAGCAATCGCTACTACCACATACTGAAACAATGTATTGAAAGTCGCCTGCATTCCTCTATCCAATTCGTACCGAGAATAAACCGTCGGCAAAACATGTTTTTTGACAGCGTTGGAAAATCTGATCGCCACAATCAACACAAATATAATAGCCGCAATCAGGAAAATGGTTATCCGGGTTTCTCCAAAAGTAAACAGCGTATCATATAACCAGGGTGTATTGGATAAGTAAGTCACCAAGAAAATGACTAGTGCAAACAACATACTCCAGTTGACAAACGTCCGCCATAGAGCTGACCACTTATCTGTTTGGATAAACCGATCCCCAAGTTGTTTTAAAATATACCCCAAAGCCAGCAGTAATACGACGCCAAGGATTCCACCGATCCAGTAAGACAGCCCCGCTTCTTCTAAATAATTGATCCAGTCTGTTAAAAATGACACTGTTTTCGCTCCTTTGAACTTCTTTGTCTTCGTATTATAACAAAACTGGTCATGAATCTCTAAACGGACAGCATCTGAACATAGAAAAGCAGCTGATCTATCACAGATCAGCTACTCATTTATTTAAACATTACTGATGGTAATCCATAACCTTGGATTTCGTCGTAATTCTTTTATATTGATAATAAAACAGCAGTGTTGCAGCAAATATACTGGCAGCCGGAATGATGCAGATAAAGAGCGCAATACTGATTTCTGTTCCTGCATAGTTCAAGACAGCGATCAGTAAAAAAGCACCGATAGAATAGATGGGTCTTGCAAAAACCAGCTGTCGGCAGCGATTCAGCTTCCAGAGCAGCGGCATATCAAAATGCGCTTGAAAAGAAAACAGCTGCAAAGTCATGACCATCAAAAAGAACAAAGCAATCAATACAATGGTAAATAGAATCAGGCTGTTGAACCAGCTGTAATAAGCTGCTGCGCACAGACCGACTAGTGTACCGGTGACCAGGATTCCCAGCTGCAAGGTTTCTTTATAGTTTTTCTTTAAATAGCTGAAAAAGTCTTTGATCGTCGCGCTGGGTCTCTGCAGTACACTGTCCCGCATCACACAAAACAGTGCTTGCGTCGTGGGGAAGAAGAACAGTGGAAGTCCCAAGGTTAATAAGGGCAGCAATACGAAATAACTTTCTATACTAGTTGCAAGTCGCAGCTGAATGCCTAAGATGATTAACGGACTATTGCACAAGATCCATAAAAGATTGGCGATAAACAACTGGATTAACATATCCGACAATTCATACGCCACCATATACGCTTTTTCTTTCCACATAATCTTTTTCCTTTCCATAGTTGCCGATTATTTCAGTGCGCCTTCTGCGACCCCTTCGACAATTTGCTTTTGAGAAGTAAAGTAAAAAATGATGACTGGAATGATCGCAATCGTCAATCCAGCTAACGCCAAGTGCCACTGTTTCGTATATTGTCCAAAAAAGTAAAACATTCGAATGGGAATCGTTTGACTGTTGTTTCCTAAGACCAATGACGGCAGCAAGTAGTCATTCCAGATCCAGATGACATTCAAGATGGCGACTGTAACCGATATGGGTTTTAATAACGGAAAAATAATGCGCCAGAAAATCTGGAATTTCGTTGCTCCATCCATTCGTGCTGCTTCATCTAAGGTTACAGATATTCCGGTCATGGCTCCGTGATAGAGAAAAATCGAAAGACTGCAGCCGAATCCCAAATACATCAAGATCAATCCGAGCCGGTTCAGCATACCGATCTGACCGAAATTAGACGTCAGCGGTATCATAACGGACTGGAATGGAATCAGCATCGCTGCTACGAATAAAAGCAGCAAGGCATTGCTGAGTTTACTTTTATTTCTAGCCAATGCGTATCCAGCCATTGAAGAAAATAGGATGATAATGATGACACTTGCTCCAGTAATCAACAAGGAGTTAAAGAACGAACGGACAAATTCCAGGTCTTCAAACGCCTGCTGGTAATTGGACACATTCAGCTCTGAGGGGGGCGTCAGCACATTAGAAAAAATCCCTCTTGGGTCCTTGAAGCTGTTAACGATCATCAGATAAAACGGAGAGAGCCAGACAAGTCCTAACAAAATGCCGAAAATTTCCAGCACGATTAGTGAGCGCTGCTTCTTTTTCATTACAAGTCCACCTCTCTTTTCTTGTTATAGTACACTTGAGTCAACGAAATCAACGCGACGATAATGAAGAAAACGATTGCCTTAGATTGTCCATAAGCCATCTGGTTTCCCGAAAAGGCAGTATCTACAATATTCATCGCAACCATTTGAGTAGAATTAAACGGACCCCCGCCGGTCAGTGATAAGTTTTGATCATATATCTTGAAAGAATTGGATAATGTCAGAAACATCGTGACTGTGAATGCCGGTGCAATCAATGGGAAAATCACATGTCTGAATTTCTGGAAGGGTGTTGCGCCATCAATCTCAGCAGATTCCAGCAATTCTTTTGGAACTCCTTGTAAGTAAGCAATATAAATAATCATAATATATCCTGCCATCTGCCAGACAGTTAAAATCACAATTCCCCAGAATCCAGTCGTCGGCGTTGCCAGCCAGACTTGCAGGGCTTCCACTCCAATAAATTCACCTACTGCAGCAAATACTCGGATAAAAATAAACTGCCAGATAAATCCAAGAATCAGCCCGCCGATCAGATTCGGCATGAAGAAGACTGTCCGCAGAATATTTTTACTTTTCAGCTTGCTGGTTACCAGCATAGCCAGACCTAAACCAATCACATTTAGTAAAATAATACTAGCGATAGAGAATCTCACTGTAAACCATAAAGACTGAATGAACTGTTCATCTCCCAGTAAGCGTTGATAGTGGCTGAAACCTACAAACTCTGTAATTGTCAGACCATCCCAGTTTGTAAAAGAGTAAAAAAGACCCATAATAACGGGAACAATGACCACTAGAGACAAACTTAATAAGACCGGTGTAATAAACAACCAGAAGGTTAACTCTTTATTTCTCATCTTTTCAGCTTCCTTTCTGCAAGCATGTGCTTTAAACCTTGCTAGCAATCATGCTTTTATTTGAATCAAAAAGAAAAGAGCCGCGATCGATCAAGCTGACGGGCTCTTTTCAATCACTTTATTCTCTCATTGATTCCCATGCTTCTTTGGAAGCTTCGATTGCTTCTTCCCAAGTCATCTCTCCAGCAATGTACGCTTGAAGATTCGGACCAAATTCATTTAACTGATACCCTGTAGGGAAACCTGTAAAGACCCATCCAATAGTGTCTCCGCTTTGAGAATAATCATAAACGGTTTGGGAAAGCGGGTCGCTGATTTCCATATCTTCATACCCTTCGTACGCTGGTACAAAGTTAAATTCGTTGACGACAAATTCTTTTCCTTCATCAGATAAATACATCCAGTCTAAAAAGTCTTTCGCAGCTTGAACGGTAGCCTCGTCGTTATTGCTGTTTACAGCCCAATAATTGGGTACCCCAACCGGCAATTGATCTTCATGTCCCTCTAGTGGAATTGGGATCATTCCAACATTTTCTGCCAGCTCCGGATCCATTTGTTCCAATGTCGGATAGATCCAGTTACCTTGTTGGATCATCGCTACTTGGCCCAGTGAGAAATACTCTTCTACTTGTTGAGAGTAGTCTAAACTTAGTACTGGTTCTACAGAATGATTCATCTGCAGATCTAACATCCGCTTAAATTCATCTGACCGTTCAAATTCTAGAGACTCTGCGTTATACGCATCAACCGGGTTTCCATTTAATTCTGGTGATAGATAAACATTCGCCAAATGGTCGCCCATTACCCAGCTTTCTGCACCTGGCAGAGCAAAGACCGCTTCTATCCCCAGATCTTCTTTCTGACTGTCAATTGTTTCAACCGCTGCTTCTAAGTCTTCATATGTGGAAAGTGACTCAGGATCAATACCAGCTTGTTCAAATATTTCTCTATTATAAATAAATCCGTAGCCTTCTAAATTATATGGAATGGCATCCACTCGTCCATCCTCATGTGTTACATTTTCAATCGTCCCTTCAAGAGCAGCTTGAGCGGCTTCCGTGTCCGACATATCAGCCATCGTATCCTGGAATTGCTCAATCTCGTTCGGTCCCGCCACACTGAAAATCGTTGGTTCATCACCAGAAGAAAACCTAGTGGTCAACTGTGTAAAATAATCGGTCCCGCCGCCGACAGAGGTAATTTCAATTTGGATATTTTCATTCTCTGACATGTACTGATCCGCAAGTTCATTAAACTGTTCATTAAATTCTACTTTCCCTTGCATGATATTCAACTGGATCGTCTCGCCGTCTCCGCCGCCATTATTCGTTCCGCCCATACCGCCTGGTCCAGCACCGCTCTCATTCCCGCAAGCTGCCAGTAAAACCACACTAGCACCTGTTAATATTGCGCCCGCTTTCATTTTTTTATACCGAATATTGTACATCTTGATCTCCCCTTCTTTTTATCTTGTTGAACAATTTAACAGTAACTGTTGTTTTATCTAATCACAATCAGCTGTTTATTTACTAAACTAATTGTAATATAATAGCTTTCTCTTATTCAATTAAAACGGTTCCAATTATATCCGTTTTTTTGTGTTACGACAAAGAGCGCTTGGCTTACAGTCATTTGTATAGAGTGAACAGAGATAATCTGGTAGTATCAAACGAAAGGAGGTTAAAAAAATGTTAACAGAAAATCTAATAGGTTTTAGGTTGGACTTGACGTTACTTGGTTTGGTGGTCCTTATCCTCGCACTGATTTTGCTTATAGGTGCTTGGAAAAAGAAACGCGAGAATCCTAAATGGCTTACCGCTATGCTGACGATCAGCGGGCTGGTTCTGGCATCAGGCAGTCTCTTTTATATGATTTACGTATTATTATTCGGATACAATAGTTGATGACTTACTTTAGTTGCTATGTTTATTGAAAGTAAATTACTGATACATAATACATAAAGAATCCGCTGATGAGGTCTGGAGTTGATTTCCTCAGCGGATTCTTCTTATTTTTCTTCTATCTATCTTCTAGTAAGACTAACCAGGTCCATTTCCGTATTTAGCTAAGACTGCTTCACGAATAGACTGATAGCGTTCCAGCGTTGCTTCATCCGCCGCTAAAAACGTATACCCTTTGATGTCTTCATACGTATTCAGGTCCAGCTGGCTTGCCAAGACACCCTCCATTGATGAATGATAGACTCCAAACCCATTATCTACAGTGTATGGATTATTTGAAGGAAAGTCTTCTACCGAATCTAGAAAGAGAATATATTCTTCCCTCGGTTCTAAAGGGACGGATCCGCGTTTAATATTCAAGTGCTCAACATCCTCATGCACCCAATGCATCCACCAATTATCCACCACCGTTATTCTCTCTTCTTTTTGACTGTTTCCTTTATAAACTTCTGTTATTTCTACGCGTACTTGTGCCGGATCTGCACCCATCGTACGTCCGACATAGGTTCCCAGCTGTTCGATTTCCAGTACTCGAGCCGAAACAATCTGACTAGACCGTTCCTCCAGGCTGCTGAGAGAATCGGGTACCGGCTGTTCTTCTTTGCTGACACCATTTCCAAAGATTTCTACCCCTTCCAAGTCTGACAGACTCTTTCCAGCAGCAGCATCTTCAGCATCCCTGAAAAATCGTTCTTGAAGTTCTTCTTCAATGTCAGTATATATCTGCGTTTCAATAGAGGATAAATCTATATTGTTTGTGCTTGGGACAAATGAGTATGCCCACAAATCTTCAACTGTAGCATATTCCGTTCCCATCACGGCAAAGCTTTTTCCTTCTTGATAGACACCAAAGCGGTTTCCGGCAATCGCATAGCTGTCTTCTGATGCTTTTTGCAGAAACAGAATATATCTTTTACCTTCCTCAAGCGGAATATAAGCATCAGTCGTCTGATAGTTTCCATTCTCTTCATCAATCCAGTATGGTTCATAAACCGTGACTTCTTCTCCAATTTCTATCGATTCTTGCGTCTGCTCAGACAGGAGTTCTTCAATCATTACGTTGATTGGTGTCACTTCTTCATATTGTTCGGCTGCATTTCTTCTTTCGCCAGTTTTAGCGACAACAATTGCACTGGACATATTTTCCATATCAATATATCCATTGCTGGGAAAATAAGGCACTCTGTCCTCTGCTTGAAATGTTTCTCCAAGTTCCGTTGCACCAAATCCTTGTGGGCCTCTTATCCACTGACAGCCGCTTAAAATGACCGCCATAAATACTAGTAAACTAATCCCTTTTTTCATCTTTTCTCCTATCTTTCATATGTACTTTTAAAACAGTAATAGTACATTTCTAATGATTTCCATATCTTATTTTACGCTCTAGTGCAATTTGTTTTAAACAGGATGATGATTAACAACAAAATACTATACTATCTCTTTATAGGTACAAAGTCGCATAGACAAAGACCTTCTTGAACAGTATACTGAAACTAATCCATTAAGTTAAGTTTTTTATAAAATTCATACAGCAAGCAGGAGGCATTTTGAAAAAATGAGTGATAGAGACAGACAGAGACAACATGATCGAACAAACAATATGAGCAGTTCTATGCATGACCGAGTGCATTCTGGAGATTCAGATTTTGATGGCAGATCAGACATTACAGGCGGTGCAGCTTTTGGAAGCCTGAACAATCCAGATGAACAAACACTAGATTCCTACTCTTTTATGCATACAGTTTTATTTTATATTTTAGCTATAGGACTTTCGGTCGCTTACAGTTTTTTCGGCTTATGGATATTTGAACACTACTTAGACAACTCATTGATGTACGAGACCATTCCTTCATTGATTTTATTTGTTGTTTCTTTACTATTAGGTTTTCTCAGCTCAAAGGTGATCTTAGTGTTCATAAAAGCTCTTAGAAAGTAAACATTAAAACCAACTTTTATTTAAAAACAGGTACGCCATGGTGTTGAAGGCGTACCTGTTTTTCTTATTTAAGATGATTTAATAACCGTTTTTTCAGCAATCATTTCATTATCTGATTCTTATTGACCAAGATAGTCATTACATGCCTTTTCGCATGCTCGGCAAGCTTCGGCACAATCCTTGCAGTGCTGCATATCATGCTGTTCACATTCAGCTGCGCAGACTCCGCACATTTTAGCACATGCAGCAACCAGATCAGGGAATACTTCGCTTTCCCGATAAGCAAAATCTGCCACGATTCCACACATATCAGCACACTCACGGTCCGTGCGGATACAGTTCGTCATCATCTTGACATCTTCTTCTTTCAGACAAGCATAAAAGCACTGATTACAAGCTTTCGCACACGCAGCTACTTGGCTGACCAACGTTTCAACGGCCTCGTTCATAGTATCACTCCTTACTTCCTGTATTTTTAATACCTTAAGTTTACTTTCCGCTTGACCTTATAGCAAAAAAGACGCTTAGAGCATAAAAAAAGAGCCCGGAATCAAGTCCGCGGCTCCTTAAATTTAATAATAGAATGTTTAAACTTTCGCCACACTGCCTTGCTCTACATAAACCATCAGAATAGAGATATCAGACGGGTTGACACCGCTGATACGGCTGGCTTGGGCAATCGTTTCTGGTTGGATTTTGGTCAGTTTTTCAATGGCTTCCGTTGCGATACCATTGATGGCTGAATAGTCGATCCCTTCAGGAATGCGTTTGTTTTCCATACGCTTCACTTTTTCAGCTTTACGGAAGGCTTTTTCAATATAACCTTCATATTTGATGAAGATTTCAACTTGCTCTGTCACTTCTTTTGAAAGCGGCAAGTCTGTTGGTGCAAATTGTACGATGTCCGCGTATTTCACATAAGGACGACGGATAAAGTCATAGACCAAGATGCCGTCTTTTAGTTGCGGTTCGCCTTTTTCTTCCAAGTATGCTTTTACATCGCTTGGTTTCAAACGAATCGTTTTCAGACGAGCCAATTCTGTTTCGACTTGCTCTTTTTTCGTCAAGAATGCCTGGTATCTTTCTTCTGAAAGCAAACCAAGGTCGTAACCGATTTTGCTCAATCTGAAGTCTGCATTGTCGTGACGTAAAAGCAGACGATATTCAGCACGGGAAGTCAGTAAACGATACGGTTCATTGGTTCCTTTGGTGACCAAGTCATCGATCATCACACCGATATAGCCTTCGTTTCGTTTCATGACAAATGGTTCTTCGCCTTGTACAAGACGAGCTGCGTTGATTCCAGCGATCAGTCCTTGTCCGCCAGCTTCTTCATACCCGGAAGTTCCGTTCATTTGACCGGCTGTAAAGAGTCCGCTGATCATTTTGGTTTCAAGAGAAGGACGCAGTTGATACGGTTTAACCACATCGTACTCAATGGCATAACCCGTACGCATCATTTTGGCATTTTCCAGACCTTCTACAGAATGAAGGACAGCTAGTTGCACATCTTCCGGTAAGGAAGAAGACAATCCTTGTACATAGATCTCATCTGTCGTTTCGCCTTCAGGTTCCAGGAACAATTGGTGACGCGGTTTATCAGAGAAACGAACGACTTTATCTTCAATAGACGGGCAGTAACGTGCGCCGACACCTTCAACGATTCCTGTAAACATAGGTGCACGATGCAGGTTCTCACGGATAATATCGTGAGAAGTTGTACTTGTATACGTTAACCAGCAAGAAGTCTGATCTGTCAGATAGTTTTCATCCGGTGTTTCAAAGCTGAAGTGATGCGGCTCTAAATCTCCCGGTTGTTCTTCTGTTACCGCATAGTTGATTGAATCTTTATGGATACGCGGAGGTGTTCCTGTCTTGAATCGATCAAGATCAAATCCAAGTTCCAATAGATTTTCAGATAATTTAACTGAAGGTTGAGTGTTATTCGGACCTGAAGAATACTTCAATTCTCCGATGACGATTTCTCCTCGAGAAGAAGTTCCAGCTGTTAAGACAACGGCTTTCGCACGGTAAACCGCTCCAGTGTTGGTGATCACCCCTTGGATGACATTGTCTTCCACAATCAGTTCATCCACGATACCTTGTTTCATATCCAGATTTTCGGTTCTTTCAATCGTACGTTTCATTTCATTTGAGTAAAGGTGCTTATCTGCTTGTGCACGCAAGGCACGGACAGCAGGACCTTTAGCGGTATTCAGCATCCGCATTTGAATGTAAGTTTTATCAATATTGCGGCCCATTTCTCCGCCCAGTGCATCGATTTCACGGACAACGATTCCTTTTGCGGGCCCGCCGATCGATGGATTACATGGCATGTGTGCGACCATATCCAAGTTGATGGTGACCAGCAGGGTTTTAGAACCCATTCTGGCTGCAGCAAGTGCCGCTTCTGATCCAGCGTGTCCAGCCCCTACAACGATCACATCATAATATCCAGCTTCATAAGTTTGCATCGAATGATTCCTTTCTAGTTTAAACTTTTCAAGATTTAACGGTTATTTTTGATTATTTTCCTAAACAGAACTGGCTGAACAGCTGCGTGATCAGTTCGTCCTGCACGCTGTCTCCAGTAATTTCACCTAATAGATCCCAGGCTCTGGTCATATCGATCTGAACCAAGTCTACTGGCATGTCCATTTCGATTCCTTCGATCACGTCATCAAAAGCATCAACGGTTTCGTTCAGCAGTGCAATATGACGAATGTTAGAAACATAGGTGGCATCTCGTTCCCCGGTTCTGCCGGAGAAGAATAAATCGGCAATTTTCGCTTCCAGATCGTTCAGTCCTTCTTGACTGATGATAGATGTCGGTACGATACTATCCGGATCAACCAGTTGCTTCAGTTCTTCTAAGTCTAGTTGATTTTCCAAGTCCATTTTATTCAAAATAATAATCCGGTGGTGTTCATCCGTAGCTTTAATCAGTAATTTATCTTCTTCTGTCAAAGGCTCGCTCTGATTGAACACAAGCAAAATTAGGTCCGCTTCGGTCAATGCTTTGCGGCTGCGTTCGACACCGATCCGCTCGACGATATCTTCCGTTTCGCGTATTCCGGCTGTATCGATCAATCTTAAAGGAACACCTTTTACACTGACATACTCTTCGACCACATCACGGGTGGTTCCGGCAATTTCTGTTACGATGGCTTTTTCTTCTCGAATCAGCGTATTCAATAGGCTGGATTTCCCTACATTCGGACGGCCGATAATGGCAGTTGCCAATCCTTCACGCAGGATTTTTCCCTGGCTCGCTGTTTCCAGCAGTTCCAGCACTTGTTCTTTGACTTGTCTGGCTTTTTCTACTAGTAATTTTGACGTCATTTCCTCAACATCATCATACTCAGGATAGTCGATATTGACTTCGACCTGCGCTAATGTGTTCAAGATTTCCTGACGAAGATTTCTGATCAGACGAGACAAATTGCCATCCAGCTGTGTGACAGCCATATGCATCGCTTTATCCGTTTTGGCGCGAATGACATCCATGACAGCTTCTGCTTGAGATAAGTCGATTCGTCCATTCAAGAAAGCCCGTTTCGTGAATTCACCCGGCTCCGCTAAACGCGCTCCATTATGCAGAACGGTCTGCAGCACTTTGTTGACGGCCAGTACCCCGCCGTGCGTATTGATCTCGACAACATCTTCACGTGTGTACGTCTTAGGTGCTTTCATGATCGAAACCATTACCTCGTCAATCTGTTCTTCCGTTTTCGGATTCACGATGTGTCCGTAATGAATCGTATGGGTTGGTTGATTTTTCAATGCTTTATTTCCTAATTGGTAAACGCGGTCCGCAATATCCAGTGCTTCGTCTCCGCTGATGCGCACGATGCCGATTCCGCCTTCTCCAGGAGGCGTCGAAATCGCTGCGATCGTATCAAATTCAATAGCCATGTTTTTAAGCCCTCCTATTTTTCTTCACAAAAAAAGTGCCTGGTCCACCACAATGAATCATACCTAAATAGGCTTGCGGCGGAAAAGCACTTTCACTACTTTACCCTTATTTAAATCAATGTATTCTGTCTTGCTCAACATAGGTAATCATATAAGGAACGGGTCTAAAAGTCAACACTATTACTTATTTTTTAATAGTATTTTGTGAACAGTTTATTTCACTACTAAAAAACACGTTTGCATCCTCAAAGTCCTTGTTTTAAGCTGCTTGCGGTAATCTTTTCTGCTTTATCTTTTTTGATTTTCTGGCTAAGCCCGTTCAATAAGGTTGTATTTAACACTTTGTCCGCATAAGTCGGTGCTTTGTCCAAGGCTTCTCTGGCTTTTTGCAGCCATTCCTCAGCTTTTTCTATATCTCTTTCAACGTAGAAAGCAACCGCTGCTTGCAGTCGGTAAGATTCCAGCTGTTTCAGTTTCATGTATTCTTTGAATAATTTATCTCCCAAAATATCTTCCTGGATCGTTGTTTCCTGCAGTTCCAATGTCAGATGACAGAATAGGTATTCTCTCATTACTTCCATCTGATAAGGCTGAATCAGATCTACTCGTTGCTGCCAGAGTGGTTTAAGGATGTCTAGGGCATGTCCAAAATTACTCGCTTCCAGTTCATGGTTGATTTTGACCAACTGAATATAAGTATTATATTGTTCGGTATTCGGCTCATTAGGATTTACAATCAACGCGTTCATATCAAGTGAATCATATGTTTTACCTAACGTAAAAGCTTCCGTCAAATGCAGCTGCTGGAAAAACTGCTGTTGCTTGATGGTGTCATTTTTCAGCTGCTTCAATTGCATGCCATCTGTTATAAAATACGGAAAAATATTGGTCAATCCTAATAAAATACCTATTGCTGCGAAACTATACAAGTAAACGGAATGGGTTAAAAATACAGCTGCTAAGAGGCTGATTCCGCTTGCCGCAAAATTGGCAAGAACGCCTCCCCACAAATACAATTTATAAGGCGGAAGAGCACCATCCGTCATTTTTGGCGGAACCATCAGACACTGGCCGCCAGTTCCGGCAATGCTGAATTTAGCAAACCTGAACTTTTCCCCTTCCTTAACGAGCGCCCAGCTAAAAATTCTGATAAAAATCATGTGATAACCTGACAGTTTCCCTGCAATTAAGTGTCCTGCCTCATGAATTAGAATATGCAGACATCCAAACACGAGCAGGCTCATAAACAGCAGCCCCAGCTGAAATACTGTAAATTCAAAAATCAGCCCTCCTTCAAGGGATAAATAACCCAGCCAGAACCCTATTCCGGCACACACTGCTATGTAAAGGAAAGATAGTAGTTTTTTCATTGATACACCTCTTATCATCGTCAAATCATATTTTTTTTAATTCTGTTTCATTATATAGAATCGTGAGCTAAGAGGCTATAGTATTCTATTGGGTACATAAAAAAGATTTCTATGGTAAAATTTGTTTGAGAACGAAACAAAGGATTGGATAAAGTGAGTAAATTTCATGAAATATTTATTGATATAGAAGCAGCGATTTTAAACCAAACGTATAAGTCAGGAGACTTGCTGCCAAGCGAAAATGAACTGACAAAACAGTATAATGTTTCACGCGAAACAATTCGCAAAGCATTGACGATGCTCTTAGAGAGTGGTTATATCCAAAAAAAACAAGGGAAAGGTTCTATTGTTTTAGATGTAAAACGGTTTGACTTTCCTATATCTGGATTAACCAGCTACAGAGAACTGCAGGATGCCCAGCACATTTCTAGTCAAACCATTCTGATAGAAAATAAGGTGACAGAAATTCCTCAGCATATTGCCGAATTTTTAAAAGTTCCAGCATCCACAGAAGTGCATAAAGTTGTTCGAGCAAGGAAAGTTAATGATGAAGTGGTCATTTTAGATAAAGATTATCTGCTGACCTCTGTGATTGAGACTTTGCCAGATAAAGAAGCTGAGCATTCCTTGTATCATTACATTGAACAAAAGCTGGGGTTGACGATTGGATACGCGCGAAAAGAGTTCACTGTCGAACCTGTGACAGAAGAAGATAAGCGGCTGATGGATCTGCATGGCGATCATCATATCGTCGTTACCCGCAGCGACGTCCATTTAGAAGACACAAGATTATTTCAGTATACAGAATCTCGTCACCGCCTGGATAAATTCCGCTTTGTCGATTTTGCAAGACGGCGTGGTCCACAGACTTATTGAAAGTGTGTTTCCATTAATTTCAAAATCCTGTTCGAGTATGTAACTCTCCAGCTTATTGGAGAATTTAAGTTTGTTGGCGACTAGTTCAGAGGATGAATGTTGTTTAACTGGTTGCTATACCGATTATGTGACGAGTTCACCGAGCATGTCCTATTTAACTAGTCGTTATCCTGATTTAGTAACCAGTTGAAAGACGGTGCTGCTATAAACTAGTTCCAATAGGGATATTGCAACCAGTTCTGGTCACTCTCTGCTTTGAAGTAGTCCTAATAACCTTATTGCAACCACTTCCGGCGACCGCTCCGCTTTAAAGTGATTCTAAATGACTGATTTCAAATTCGGTAGAATACAAAACTACTGCAAAGAACAAAATAAAAGAATAAGCCAGAAAAAAACGAGCAGATTTGTACTATTAATGTACATATCTGCTCGTTTTAATATATTGTTTTTTTTGCCAGTATCGTCTTTTAGTGCGTTGTTCCACCGATCATTTTCAAGTCTTCTTTTCCATCAAACTCAACGATGGCTTCAAGAGCTTTCGTAATGCCTTTTGCAATATCTTCTAGATTCATTGCCGGTTTTCCTGGTTTATCCAGTACTTGTGAAGGGATAAATGGAACATGCATAAATCCGCCTTTTAAGTCTGGATATTTTTGATCGATCATATATTGTACTTGATACATAATGTGATTGCAGACAAAGGTTCCGGCTGAATTGGATACGGACGCTGGAACGCCGGCTTCTTTCATTGCTGTAACCATAGCTTTGACTGGCAGTTGTGTGAAGTATGCTGCCGCGCCATCCTCTTTAATGGCTACATCGATCGGCTGCGCTTGATCGTTGTCTGGGATGCGAGCATCATCTACATTGATGGCTACACGTTCAGGCGTTAATTCGAATCTGCCGCCAGCTTGTCCAATATTCAGCACATAGTCCGGCTGAAATTCTTCAATCGCTTGTTCCGTTACTTCAGCGCTTTTGCCGAAAACAGTAGGGATCATCACTTTTTTGATTTCTGCACCATTGATGGTATCAGGAATTTTCTTCACAGCTTCCCATGCCGGGTTCAGGCTTTCTCCACCAAATGGATCGAATCCAGTTACTAGAATTTTCATCAATTATCTCGACCTTTCTATCTCTATTTTACCACAAACAGCTTTTAAAAAAATAAACGAACTAACTAAAATGCCCAGAAATACATTAAAACGATATGGAAAACGATCATAATCAAAGCCATCGGAATTTGTTCTTTGATGACCCCGTTATCGTCTTTCATTTCAAGTAAGGCAACCGGCAGCGCATTGAAGTTTGCGGCCATCGGTGTCATCAAAGTACCGCAGAAGCCAACAGTCATTGCTAACGCTCCGGCTACTGCTGGATCTCCACCTTGAGAGATGACAAAAGGGATACCAATACCAGCTGTAATGACTGTGAACGCCGCAAAAGCATTTCCCATGATCATAGTAAAAACAACCATTCCGAGTGAATAAGCAATCACACCAATCAGCGGATTTCCTGCTGGAATAACGGCTGAAATCGCATTTGCAATAACGTCACCAACGCCTGCTTCTGTAAAAATGACACCCAGTGCTGCCAAGAGTTGCGGCAAGAATCCGACGACGCCAACTTGACGCACCATACGGTCTCCATCCTCCAATGCTTCTTTAGGTGAAGCTTTTGCCACCAGCATAGCGATCAATAAAGAAGCTACAGCACCAATTCCGATTCCGGCCTGTCCGCCTAATGGTGTAAACTGTGCGACACCAACGGCTACAACAGCTAATGTAATGACAGGTAAGAATACCAGATTGCCTAATTTTTCACTGGAAGCCTGTGCTTCCGATTCTTTAACTTCTTTCACATGTCCGATCTTCACTTGTTTCGTAATGGTCAATACTCCGACGACAAGTAGTAAAGCACCACTGATGTTAGAAGGAATAAAGTTTCCAGCTGCGAAAATAAAGCCCATAATCAGCCAGAACAAAGATGTCCCTAATCGTGCAGGATGGGCCTTGTCCGTTGCTACATTAAACGCTACATAGGCAAGCAATACACCAACCAAGATAAAAAAGAATTCCAATAAATTATCGATAAATGCTTCCATTCTTATTTACCTTCTTTCTGTTGTTGATTCACTCTACCGTATTTTCGATTCATTTTACGGTCAAATAAAATATTCGAAATGACGACGACGACTAACGCAAACAATGCAACCGGCACGGTAGCCAGTACAATATCCACTGCTGAAATTGTATAACCCAAGCTTTCCAGCGTTCCTGTAATCAATAGAACCCCTGAAGCAGCAATAAACGTATTTTGTGCGAAAAAGTTTCCGAAGTTTTCTGTAGCAGCAGAACGCGCTTTGATTTTCTCTGCATCTGCTTCGCTGATTTCTCCATATTTCGTTGTAGCAGCGGCTTGCGACATCGGTTCAATCAACGGACGAACAAATTGCGTCTGCCCCTGCATCCGGATGGAAAATGTTCCCGCTAACTCTCTGAAGACCATATAAATAGAGAATAAACGACCCGCGGTGATGCCATTGATTTTTTCCAGAAGATTAACGGCCTGCTGACGCAACCCTGCTCTCTCTGCAATCCCAATCATTGGCAGTGTAAGTAAAAACAGCGTAACTAAGCGATTATTAACAAAAGCTTCGCCCATTAAAGATAAAAATTCAAAAAACGGTATACCAGAAACTAATGCTGTAACTAAAGCAGCAATCAAGACCACTGCAATCGTATCGAATTTAAAAATAAAGCCGACAACGATGATTAAAATACCTATTAAACGTAAAAAATCCACTTTCTATCCTTCTTTCTCTAATCATTAAAATTTTCAATCTGTTTTCAATGATAGCACTCAACTATATGTGAGTCAAAACGTAAAAAAACTAATAATATTTTCCTGTTTTTCTAATCGTTAAGATTGTTTGCATACAAAAAAAGGATCTATTGACAGAATAGAACTCTTCTGTCAACAGACCCTGAAAACTTGTACTTTATTTTTTTAATAAAAATGCGACCGTTTCGTACGGATCAAGTTTAAAGAGCGACTCCAGCTTGCGCTCTCCTTTATTTCCAATCAAGAATTCTGCTTTCATATCAAGCAACGCTTTTGGAATATCCATCAACGCTTCTTCTGAATAGAAGTGATTCATGACCAGCAGCTTTTGGTCATCTAACTCGCGAATATACGCATAGACACTCTCGTGACCCAATTCAAATGGTTCATAAGATCCTTCTTGAATAATCTTATGGTCTTTTCTCAGTTGAATCAGTTGTTTATAGTAATCCCGGATCTGCTTGCTGATGGTTTCATTTTGCGTATTGATCGTTGTATAGTTGTCCGGGACCTTCAGCCAAGGTGTTCCTGTTGTGAATCCGGCATTTTTACTGCTGTCCCACTGCATTGGCGTTCTTGGATTATCTCTTGATTTCTCTTTTATAGCTTCCATAATTTCCTGTTCTGGAAGACCTTTGCGTTTCATTTCTTCATAGGCATTATGCGTTTCAACATCTACATAATCATCAATATCGTCAAATCTAGGATTCGTCATCCCGATTTCTTCCCCTTGATAGATAAACGGTGTTCCTCTCAGCAGATGAATGGTCTGTGCAAGCATGGTTGCCGTTTCGACTGGATAGTTTTCTGTATCGCCAAAACGACTGTTAGCACGCGGCTGATCGTGGTTGTTCCAGAAGACCGCATTCCATCCATCGCCGACGTCCATACCTCTTTGCCACTCATCCAGCAACTTCTTCAACTCCAGGAAATCAAACGGCATCGTTGTCCACTTTTCTCCATCTTTATAGTCTACTTTCAGATGGTGGAAGCTGAAAATCATTGATAGTTCATGTCGTTTCGGACTGGAATATTTAATACCATTTTTCACTGTTGTTGAGCTCATTTCTCCAACGGTAATCACATCATCATACCGGCCAAACGTTTCTTGATTTAACTCTTGGATATAATCATGAACGATTGGAGTATCTGTATAATGCGATTTTCCGACACCATCAGCTGCATCTTCTAATTCTTCAGCTTTTCCGATAACGTTGATCACATCAAAACGAAGTCCTTTTACCCCTTTTTCCAGCCAGAAATTAACGGCTTTATACAGTTCACGCCGTACTTCAGGATTGCGCCAGTTCAAGTCTGCCTGCGTTTTGTCATATAAATGCAGATAGTACTGATCTGTCTCAGCAAATTTTGACCATGCCGGACCTCCAAATTTTGATTCCCAGTTCGTCGGCAAGCTTCCATCCGGCTTACCTTCTCTTAAAATATAATAATCCTGATACTTTTTATCACCGGCCAATGCCTTTTGGAACCATTCGTGCTCTGTAGATGTATGGTTCAATACCATATCCAGCATCAAAGAAATACCTCGTTTGCCAGCTTCTTCAACCAGCTTATCAAAGTCCTCCCACGTACCGAATAGCGGGTCTATAGATGTATAATCTGCTACATCATACCCATTATCATTCTGCGGAGAGTTGTAAAAAGGATTCAGCCAGATCATATCAATGCCCAAATCTTCCAAATAAGGCAGTTTTTCAATGATTCCTTTCAAATCTCCGATTCCATCGCCATCCGTATCTTTAAAGGATTTCGGATAGGCTTGATAGATCACTTTATCGTGAAATGTTGTCATGTCTTCCGCCCTTTCTGTTTATCTATTAAAAAAGGACCGATTCAGGTAAAACGCTGGAGTCTATCGCATCATAATGAGTTTAGACTTTTGCGTTTTCTCTGAACCAATCCTCTCTTGCAGTAAATCACTTGGTTTATTCGATTCTTATAATCACTCTACCATGATTCCTTGTTTACTTCAAAGAACTGACTCGGTTTAGCTCCCTAATTTAGGAATTGGCAGATGATCATTTTCGTATTTCGTTAAAATACCTTTTTTCTCAAATATAATCGTCAAGATAATCGGTATAATGAAGGCTACGGCCATCGCGATAAAGAAGTTGATCATAGAATCCGTTTGAATACTCAAGAATCCCGGCAGACCACCAACACCGATTGAATTTGCTGTAACATTCAGTGCTACGGAAATCATTCCTGCAAATGCAGAACCGATCATTCCGGCTACGAATGGATACACATATTTAATATTGATACCGAATAATGCGGGTTCTGTTACCCCTAGATAAGATGAAATCGCCGCTGGGATGGAAACTTGTTCTTCTTTTTTATTGCCCCAGTGCATAATGATCATGCCTAATACTGCAGAACCTTGTGCAATATTTGATAAAGCAATCATTGGCCATAGATTTGTACCGCCGTAATCTGCAACCAGCTGCAAGTCGATCGCATTCGTCATATGATGCAGACCTGTAATAACGAGCGGCGCATATAGTCCACCGAAAATAAATCCGAAGACCCAGTTGAATGTTCCGGTCAAGCCCCAGTTAACGACTTGGGATAGCCATGTTCCCAACTGCCATCCAATTGGTCCAATGACCGCATGAGCTACAAAGATAGTTGGCACTAACGCAAATAAGGGTACAAAAATCATTGAAATGGCTTCTGGAATAATTCTACGCAGCCATTTTTCAAGATAAGCCAGTAAAAATCCTGCCATCATTGCCGGAATAACTTGCGCTTGATAGCCGATCTTGTCTAATTGGAAGAATCCAAAGTCCCATACTTCAACATTTCCTGCAACGATATCTTGAACACCATAAGCATTCAATAATTGCGGAGAAACTAATGTAATCCCTAGTACGATTCCGAGAATTTGAGTTGTACCCATTTTTCTCGTAACACTCCAAGTGATCCCTACAGGCAAGAAGTGGAAAATCGCTTCACCTGGCAGCCATAAGAAGTCATTGACCCCTGCCCAGAATTGAGAAGTATTTACAATCGTATTATAAATCGGTTCCCCTGCATCTGTAACTTGCGGCTGTCCATCGACAATTAATTGACCCAGTGCTTCAATCTGAATTCCCTCTAAAACGTTACGGAATCCTAAAATCAAACCACCAATAATAATTGCAGGAATAAGCGGTGTAAAAATTTCTGCCAATGCAGCCATCAGTCTTTGCAACCAGTTCATATTTTTAGAACCAGCTTTTTTCACATCATCTTTAGAAACGCCTTCAAGTCCGGAAACGTCTGAAAATTCATTATAAAAGTCCGCTACTCTATTTCCGATAATGACTTGAAATTGTCCAGCTTGTGTAAATGTTCCTTTAACAGATGGGATATCTTCAATTCTCTTCACATCTGCTTCTGACGGATCATCTAAAACAAACCGCATACGAGTGGCACAATGGGTTACAGCATTAACATTCTGCTTGCCGCCGATCGCATCCAGCAGCTCTTGTGCATCTTTTTTAAAATCTGCCATGTTTTTTCCTCCTTATAATCCAACTTGTCTATACAAGTTCTTACAAGCTTACTATACTCGAAAACCTTTTTTAATGCAAGCGTTTCATCTTCGTTATCCTTTAATTCTGCCCCCTTTTCTTTTAAAACATCTATGCACTCTCACTAAATCAATTTTATCATTAGTGCAGTTTCTTAAGATAACAAAAAGCTTTTTTCCACTCCTTATATAAGAAGAATAGAAAAAAGCTTTCTAGATTATTGATGGTTCTAACTATACATCTGACTGCTTTAAGGCTTTCCTTAAATCGCCTACAAGATACAAAGATCCAAAGACAACGATGATTTCTTCTTGATCAGCCTTTTTGATATATTGTACAACCTCTGCTGCATCCTTTACTGCTTTTGCCTGCTTTCCATCCTGTCCAAGCATTTCAGCAACTTCTGCTGCATCAAAGCCTCTCCAAGGATCTGGTGAAACCGTTAGAAACTGTTTTGCTGTATCTTCAACCAAATGAATCATCTCTAAATAATCTTTGTCTTTCATCATTCCAATAACATAGGTGACTTTCTGTCTTGGGAAAAGAGACCGGATGTTCTGGCTCAGCCGTTCTACTCCCTGCTGATTATGTGCGCCGTCTATAAGAACGAGCGGTTTATCCAGCATAGTTTCCATTCTTCCTGCCCAAAAGGCTTGTTTTAGACCTTTTACAATTGACTGATCCGATATCTGATAACCCTTTTCTCTTAGTTTCAAAACTGTTTCGATTGCTATCGCTGCATTGGATAACTGATGCTCACCAATCATCCTGATTGACAGGTTTTTATAAGTCTTATAGTCAAATTTCTGACCTTGTATAGAAGCAGCGGAAACGGAGATCTCTTTCAGGTCTGTAACTGTCAGCGCCGCCTGCTTTTGAGCTGCTGTCTGTTCTATAACCGTTCGAATACTTGGTGGACAGTCATAAACAACCACTGTTCCATTTTGTTTTATAATGCCTGCTTTTTCTTTTGCAATCTCTTCTACTGTATTCCCCAGCATTCCCATATGATCCAGTCCGATAGACGTAATGACCGCAACTTCTGGTGTTTGGATCACGTTTGTTGAATCCAGTCTTCCGCCAATCCCGGTTTCTAAAATGATCAGCTCACAATTCTGATTTGCGAAATAAACAAATGCTACAGCCGTTAAAATTTCAAAGGAATAAAGCGATTCTGATAACTCTGCTTCTACTTCCGCGACAAAAGGAGCTACGATCTCTGTGCAGCGAATAAACGATTCATCACTTATGAGCTGTTGATCAACTTGGATTCTTTCATTAATTGCTTCGAGATGCGGTGAAGTGAATAGTCCTGTTTTAACTTCTGACTGCTGCAAAACAGCCGCTATAAAAGCAGCGGTCGTCCCTTTCCCATTGGTTCCGGCAATATGTATAAATTTCAGCTGATCTTGCGGATTACCCAGCTTATTCATTAGTGCCTGCATGCGGTTCAGATTTTCTTTTTTTCCGTTGCCTCGATTAGTATTAACGAGATTAATGACGTCTTGCATATTCATAGCGTTACCCTACATTTCTCAATTTTTCTTTATTATACAATCTCGCATCCAGGTTGTCGAAATGAAAAAAGAACTTGAGGAACGGTTTATTCAACAGTTGCTGCTCTGCTGTTCACCCTACACTCAAGTTCTTTTTCTGTTATGTTTGCGATTTATTATTCTGGTTCTACTACTAAGTAGCGATGCGGTTCTTTACCTTCAGAATGCGTTTCGATTCCTTTATGATGATTTAAATAGCGGTGAATCAACTTTCTTTCGTGCGCCGGCATTGGCTCTAAAATGACAGGTTGTCTAGTCCTTTTGACTTTATCCGCTGTTCTTTTAGCAAGTTGTTCAACTGTTTTTTGACGACGCTCTCTGTATTCTTCAGCATCCACTTTTGCATAAAGCTTGGTATCTGCTACTTGATGCAGCTGAATCTGAGCCAATGTCTGCAAGCTGTTCAACACTTTTCCGTGTCGCCCGATCACTAAGCCCGCATCTTCTGTATCGATATTATACTGTACTTTTTTTCCTTCTCTCGATACATGGACAACGACATCAGAAACACCCATTTTTCTTGTAACATCCATTAAGTAGTCTGCCACAAATTGAATACCTTCTGCATCTTTTTGCTCTTTTGCCTGTATTTCTTCTTCAGTTGGTACTGCAGGTTCTTTTGTGTGCTCTTCTTCTCTCGAGTCAGCTTCCGAAGAAGCTTCAGCCGCTGTGGCTTCCACTTCTTCAGGACTTTCTGCAACTGGTTCGGCGATTGGTTCAGACGATTCCTTTGCTCCGCTGGTTTCACTTGCTGCGACCAGTGTTCTCTCTTCTGCTTCTAAGGTCTCAGGCTCAGATCCTAATGCTGGTCTGGCAAACACTTCATCCATAATACTGGTTGCCTGTTTTCTTTTGACCACCACGACCGCATCTTTTTGGCCGATTCCCAGAAATCCTTTTTTACCAGGCTCGGTGATTTCTATATTGGCTTCTTCTCTTTTTAACCCTAATGCTTTTAATCCTTTTTCGATCGCTGCTTCTGCAGTTGCTGCTTGTGCTGTATACTTATCTATCACGAATAATGCCCTCCGTTCAACGCTAGGTATTTTTATTCTCTGCTATTTGATCAACACGCTTTAACAAATCATACTATCTTTTATTTTCGAACATTTCTTCCCAGTTTCTGAGCTCTTTTCCTAGCTTTTCTTCGTTCCAATTCGATTTCACGCTGTCTTGCTTCTTTTTCTTCACGTTCGCGACGAATTTTATAAGGATTTTGCAGCAGCAATGTCTGCAGTACAGCAAATCCATTCGAAGCAACAAAGTAAAGGGCCAATGCACTTGAAAGTCTAAACGTAATCAAAACAATAAACAACGGCATAATGTAGGTAATAAACTTCCCGCCTGCCTGCGGACGACCTAGACTCATCAAGTGAGAGTTTGCCAACGTAAAGGCACCGGCTAACAATGGTAAAATGAAGTATGGATCGGGTGCGCCCAAGTTGACCCATAGAAAATCTCCAGTTGCTAAGATCGGTGTTCTGTTTACTGCTTGGTATAAAGCAATAAAGACTGGCATTTGAATCAATAGCGGTAAGAATCCTAAAAATGGATTGACGCCTGCTTCTTTATATAATTTCTGTTGTTCGTTTCTTAATTTTTCTTGTGTTTCTGCATCTCGAGCTGAGTATCTTTCTCGAAGTTCTGTCAGCTGAGGATTGATCTCGTTCATCTGCTGCATATTTTTTTGCTGGAAGTGAGTAATCGGGATCATTAATGCTCGAATCAGCACAGTAACCATGATAATTCCGATTCCGTAATTTCCTCCAAACAAATCTGAGAACCAGATAATCAATCGAGCAAAGTTATAAATGATAATCCCATCCCAGAATCCTTCACTCTCCGCTGTTACATCGCTGGTTCCGCAGGCTGCTAATACGAAGACCATAGCCAGCATGCTGACCATCAATAGCAATCGCTTACGTTTTTTTATTAAGTTAAACACTCTTTTTCCTCTTTTCCAAATTCTTGTGAGCTTTTTTTCTGCTGCTTATACCTCTATTGCATAAACTTCTGCACTTTATCCCTATTATAAATGAAAGCTGCATCAGAAACACTATTATTTTAACAGATTTTTTCTACTGATCTTCTACTAATTATAGAACAATTAAAAAACTTTAAATCATTTTAGCAATTTTCAATACGTGAATCAGATTTTTTTTCAACTCATGGAAAGATAAATCAGCAGTAGGTTTTCTGGCGATCACTAAAAAATCTCTATCCTGTTTTACTGCCTGTTCTTGGTCCAATTCAGTTAGTGCCTGTCTGATCTTTCTTTTCACAGCATTTCTCGTCGGAGCATTTCCAATCTTTTTCCCAACTGACAGGCCTACCCTAAAATGTGCTTGTTCCGGTTTTTCCAGTACATAAACCACAAACTGACGATTCGCAACCGACTCGCCCTGACGGAAGACTTTTTGAAATTCTGCTTCTTTTTTGACACGGTAAGCTTTTTTCATTTTTCGTCTTTCCCTTTCTATGCCTGACTTTTTTTCTTCTTTTTATCTACTAAAAAGGCAGGATGCTGGTTTAACAGCAAATAAAAAAGGCGACGAGCTCTTATTTTACAATAAGAAGCTATCGTCGCCTATTATTTCTTATGCTGAAATTCTTTTTCTTCCCTTACGACGTCTGGCTTTTAATACTCTGCGTCCGTTTTTAGTACTCATACGTTTACGGAATCCGTGTACTTTTTGACGTTTACGTTTTTTAGGTTGATAGGTTAATCCTTGTTGTGACATTGATCATACACCTCCTGAATCTTTCCGATCTCTCTGTTTACAATTTAATAAGTTACAAAATGCTATCTAAATTTGCATCCTAACATAGACAGACTATATTATCTTAAGTAAATCACCCCCATTTGTCAAGTCTTCCTGTTTATTTTTCAATCTTTTTTTCAATATTTCAGACACATCCTGCTTTACTGATTAGAACTTACCACACATTTTTATCCACAACGCTTCTGATAACTTTACTGCCCGTTCATTCTGTGCACAACTTTATTCAACAGTTTTCCACAACTCAACATCCTGTTTACAAATTTACCCACACATTTATTCGCATTGTGTATAACTCTATTAAACCCTTTAGAATCAGCTCTTATAAACTGAAAGTTATCCACATTTCTTGTTAAGACTATAATTACTCCTGATGATTATACACAACAATTTTCAACCTGTGGATATCTCTATGAACATGCTCTGGATTTTTTATTAACAATTTCATCCCACTGTGGAAAACTTGCCTCATCCATGATAAAATAAAAAAACATTCTATGGAGACGAGGAGGAACAGAATGAATAACACGCATCCACTGTGGATAAATTTACAAGATAAATTCAAGCAGTCTCTTTCTAAAGTTAGTTATGATACATGGATTCTCAGCGCAAACCTCGTCCGAGTTACAGATAGTTCCGTTACAATAGAAGTTCCATCAACATTGCATAAAGAATACTGGCAAAATAACCTCACTACTAAAATGGTCGAGTACTTATACGAATATTTTGGACGAGAAGTTTCTCCGCTTTTTGTTACCTCAGAAGAACAAGCTACACACGAGGAAAATAAAGAACCTGCACAGCTAGATGCTTTCGACCAGGGGAGTATGGTATCCAGTACGTTAAACAGCAAGTATTCTTTTGATACATTTGTTATTGGAAAAGGAAATCAGATGGCCCATGCCGCAGCCCTAGTAGTTGCAGAAGAGCCGGGTACGATCTATAATCCTTTATTCTTTTACGGCGGCGTCGGGCTCGGAAAGACTCACTTGATGCACGCGATCGGTCACCAGTATCTTCAAATCAATCCGAACGCTAAAATCAAATATGTATCCAGTGAAAATTTTGCGAATGATTTCATCAATTCGATTCAGAATAGAACGCAAGAAAAATTTAGAAGACAATATCGGAATGTCGATCTGCTATTGGTAGATGATATTCAATTTTTTGCGGATAAAGAAGGTACGCAGGAAGAATTTTTCCATACATTCAATGCTCTTTACGACGACCGCAAACAAATTGTATTGACCAGCGATCGTTTGCCTAATGAGATTCCTAAACTGCAGGAGAGACTGGTTTCCAGATTTGCCTGGGGCCTGTCCGTTGATATTACACCGCCAGATCTTGAAACTAGGATTGCTATTCTTAGGAAAAAAGCCAATGCAGAAGGATTGGAGATTCCTAATGATACATTAAGTTATATTGCCGGCCAGATTGATTCCAACATTCGAGAATTAGAAGGTGCTCTTGTACGTGTACAAGCTTATTCTGCTATTCAGCGTAATGACATCACAACAAGCCTTGCAGCAGATGCTTTGAAGAGCATGATCAAATCCGATAAGAAACAAGATGTATCAATTGCTTCTATTCAGCAGACGGTCTGCAAGTTCTATCAGATTTCATTAGCAGATCTAAAAGGAAAAAAACGGGTTCGTTCAATTGTTTTGCCGAGACAGATTGCCATGTATCTTTCTAGACAGATGACCAATAACTCTCTGCCAAAGATTGGCAAGGAGTTCGGCGGCAAAGATCACACAACTGTTATTCATGCGTATGAAAAAATTGAGCAGGCGATCGAAAAAAATGATGAGTTAAAATACGAAATCGAGCAGCTCAAAAAGAATCTGCAATAAACTTTCTTTTTCCACTTGTGTATAACTCACTTGTTTCTGCACAAAGTTACCCACAAGCTATCCACAGGTGGAAAACTTTTATACTATAGGCATTTTGTACTTTTCCACAGTATTCACAGGCCCTACTACTATTACTATATTATTTATATAAATATATATAGACAGATGCTCAGAAAATAAGAGCCTTAAAACCTTATTTAAAGAGCGTTATGCTATACTGAATTTAACAAACTGCACGGAGGGATTTTATGAAATTTTCAATTAATCGAACAGCCTTTTTAAAAAAGCTGAAGGATGTTCAATTAGCGGTTTCTTCTAGAACAACTATTCCAATATTGACCGGGATTAAACTAGTTGCTGATGCTGAAGGAATCAAACTGACAGGAAGCAACTCAGATATCTCGATTGAAACACTGCTCTCTGTACATGACGAAAAAGCAGCACTGCAAATTGAAGAAGAAGGCAGTATCGTACTGCAGCCTGCTAGATTTTTCAGTGATATCGTCAATAAACTGCCGGATGAGACCTTTTCTGTTGAAGTACTTGACCGAGTACAGACAGCCATCAAATCTGCATCTTCTTCTTTTATTATCAATGGACTAGATGCAGCGAATTATCCACATCTGCCGGAAATCGACACAGATCAAGCTTTTACCTTACCGGTTCAGCTGTTGAAAACAGTTGTTAAACAAACTGTTATCGCCGTTTCTTCTCATGAAAGCCGTCCGATCTTAACAGGTGTAAACTTGTCATTAAGTGAAGGCCGCTTAAAAGCAGTGGCAACAGATAGCCATCGTCTGAGTCAACGAGTGATTCCGCTGGAAACAGCAGGGGATTTTTCATACAACATCGTTATCCCTGGAAAAAGTCTTCAGGAGTTATCCAGACTGTTGGATGATTCACTAGACGAAATCACGGTAGCGATCGCAGAGAACCAGATTCTCTTTAAAACAGAAGATACTTATTTCTACTCTAGACTGCTGGAAGGGAACTATCCTGATACAGACCGCCTGATTCCAGAAACTTCTTCTACACAGATCACTTTAGACGCTCAAGTACTGCTTGGCGCTGTTGAGCGTGCTTCACTGTTATCTCATGAAGGAAAAAACAATGTTGTAAAATTAAGTGTGAAACAAAACGAATTAGAAATTACCGGAAATTCACCAGAAGTCGGTCGAGTAAATGAGCATGTTTCTTTCAAACAGGTTGAAGGGGAAGAAATGGATATCTCATTCAATCCAGATTACTTGAAAGCAGCATTGAATACATTTGGTCCTGTGGAAATTACCTTGAAGCTGATTTCGACTCTGAGACCTTTTGTATTAGTGCCGAGTGAAGATAATCGCGAATTCATTCAACTGATCACACCGATTCGTACTTCATAATCCTTTTGACAAAGCAGATTAAACGGAACGATTAAAATCCTATTCGAGGAAGCTTACTGACTCCTTGAATAGGATTTTTTTATAGAGACTTAGTTCTAGATAATTCAAATTTGCCTTATTTTGAATTCTGAGCGGATTTCTTTTAAAAAAAGGTTTTTCTTTTTTTTACCTGAAAATCTATCAGAGGCCATTATTTTCCGCCTAAATTTGTATTGAGATGTTTTTTAGGGTATAATAGAGAAAGGAAATTATGGAAAAAAGAATAAAAAATATATAGACAATTTTTTATTATTAAGGAGCCGATAGTGGTGCATACCCCAATTCAAATCGAAGAAACCTATATCACTTTGGGACAGTTTCTGAAGCATGCGAACGTGATTTCAAGCGGCGGTATGGCTAAGCCGTTTTTAGAGCAGTTTGACGTTTATGTAGATGGAGAACTGGAAAATAGAAGAGGTAAAAAGCTGTATAACGGTTCTGTGATCGACATTCCAGAGGTCGGCAGCTTCGTTGTAGAGTCCTTGACGCAAGAGGATGCCTAATGTACTTGAAAGATCTTCAACTAACGGGCTACCGCAATTATGAAAAAGCTGAAGTAGACTTCTCAAAGAACATCAATGTTTTTCTTGGGGAAAACGCTCAAGGAAAAACAAATATGATGGAAAGTATCTATGTTTTGGCTATGGCACGCAGTCACCGGACGGCGAATGATAAAGAGCTGGTCGGCTGGGATCAGGACTATGCCAAGGTAACCGGACGCATTGCAAAGAATCAGGGCGGCTTTCCTTTAGAGATCGTTCTGTCGAAAAAAGGGAAAAAAGCCAAGCTGAATCATCTGGAACAGAAAAAGCTGAGTGCGTATATCGGCCATTTGAATGTGATTTTATTTGCACCTGAGGATTTGTCACTTGTTAAAGGTGCACCTTCTGTACGCAGAAAATTTCTGGATATGGAAATGGGGCAGATGAGTCCTATTTATCTCCATCATCTTGTGGAATACCAGAAAATCTTAAAGCAGCGAAATCAGTATTTGAAACAAGCTCGTTATAAAGACAAAATCGATCAGACCTTTTTAGAGGTTTTAAACGAGCAGCTGGCTGCTGAAGGTGCAGAAGTGTTATTTGAACGATTTAAATTCACAAAACGCCTGGAAGAATGGGCACAGCCGATCCATCAGGCGATATCACAAGAAAAAGAACAGTTGCAGATCGAATATGCTTCTTCTGTTTCTGTGCGTTCAGAAACGGATAAGGAAAGCCTTAGACAAGATCTGTTAAATCAATTCGACAAAAACCAGCAACGAGAGCTGGATCAAGGAACAACCGTCAGCGGCCCCCATAGAGATGACCTCCGCTTTTATATCAACGACAAGAATGTTCAGACGTATGGCTCGCAAGGTCAGCAGCGAACAACCGCACTGAGTGTCAAACTGGCAGAAATAGAATTAATGTATGAAATGACGGGGGAATACCCCGTTTTATTATTGGATGATGTTTTAAGTGAACTGGATGACGACCGGCAGACCCATTTGCTGAAATCGATTCAGGACAAAGTCCAGACTTTTTTGACAACGACCAGTTTAGACGGTGTGAAGAAAGAATTATTGAATGATCCCCGGATTTTTAGAGTATCGAATGGAAAGATTGTTAGGGAGAGTGAATAAATTTGGCAGATGAGCAATTGACTCCAAAAGAAGTAACAGAATTACGTGAAGAATATAATGCCAGTCAGATTCAAGTACTGGAAGGGCTGGAAGCTGTAAGAAAACGTCCCGGTATGTATATTGGATCAACCGGTGCAGCAGGCTTGCACCACCTGGTTTGGGAAATTGTAGATAACGCTATCGATGAAGCGATGGCTGGACATGCGGATAATATCGATATTGTGATTGAACCAGGCGATATCGTGACTGTAACAGATGATGGCCGTGGGATTCCGATCGATATCCAGCAGAAGACGGGACGTCCTGCTGTAGAGACTGTCTTTACAATCCTGCATGCCGGCGGAAAATTTGGCGGCGGCGGATATAAAGTTTCTGGTGGACTCCATGGTGTAGGATCATCTGTCGTAAATGCTTTATCTGAATATCTTGAAGTAGATGTGCATAAAAACGGGAAAGTCTACAACCAGCGGTATGAACGCGGAGCCGTTATGTATGACTTGAAAGAGATCGGGACAACGGATCAGCAAGGGACAGTGGTTCGTTTCAAAGCGGACGATCAGATTTTCCAGGAAACAACGGTCTACGACTTTAATAAGTTAGCCACAAGAGTACGTGAGTTGGCCTTTTTGAATAAAGGACTAAACATTTCGATTGAGGACCGCAGAGAAGAAGAACCGGTTCGCTTAGAGTATCATTACGAAGGCGGAATCAAGAGCTACGTCAGCTATTTGAATCAAACGAAAACAAGTTTATACGAAGAGCCGATTTTTCTTGAAGGAGAACAAGACGGTATTGTCGTAGAGGTTGCTTTACAGCATACAGATGGATTCCATATGAACATTATGAGCTTTGCGAACAATATCCATACCTATGAAGGCGGTATGCATGAGTCAGGCTTCAAGACCGCTTTAACGAGAATCATCAACGACTATGCTCGTCGCAATAAAATACTAAAAGACAACGATGATAACCTGACTGGTGAAGATGTCCGTGAAGGATTGACGGTTGTCTTGAGTATCAAACACCCAGATCCGCAATTTGAAGGACAGACAAAAACAAAATTAGGAAACTCTGAAGTTCGTACCATCACAGATCGCTTATTCAGTGAACACTTTGATCGTTTCTTGATGGAGAATCCGACTGTCGGCAAACAAATCGTTGAGAAAGCGATGCTGGCTGCCCGAGCACGACTTGCTGCTAAGCGAGCGCGAGAAGTGACGCGTAAGAAAAACGGTCTGGAAATCAGCAACTTACCGGGTAAACTAGCAGACTGTTCTTCAAAAGATCCTGAAAAATCAGAGATTTTTATTGTTGAGGGAGATTCTGCCGGCGGTTCTGCTAAACAAGGCCGTTCCAGATTATTCCAGGCGATCCTACCGATCAGAGGGAAAATTTTGAACGTAGAGAAAGCCTCAATTGACCGTATTTTAGCGAATGAAGAAATCCGTTCTTTATTTACTGCTATGGGAACGGGATTTGGAGAAGAGTTTGAGATCGACAAGGCTCGTTATCATAAACTGATTATTATGACAGATGCCGATGTAGATGGTGCACATATCCGTACATTGCTGCTGACATTGATTTTCCGCTATATGAGACCGGTAATTGAAGCTGGATTTGTTTATATTGCACAGCCTCCTTTATATCAAGTGAAGCAAGGGAAAAAAGAAGTTTATTTAGATACCGAAAAGCAACTAGAAGAATATCTGAAAGAAATTCCGCCAACACCTAAGCCGGATATCCAACGATACAAAGGACTTGGAGAGATGGACGCTGAACAGTTGTGGGATACGACAATGAACCCTGAAAACCGCCGTTTACTGCAAGTAACGGTTGAAGATGCGATTGAAGCCGACGTAGTATTTGATATGCTGATGGGTGAAAAAGTAGAACCGCGTCGTGAGTTTATTGAAGACAATGCACAGTATGTTCAAAATATTGATATTTAATGTCTAAATGAATGCAACTTCCATACCGTGTATGCTGATTGTACTGAAACACATATGCGGTATTTAAGTTGGAGTCCATTTGAGGAGATTGAAGGAGGACAAAAGACTTGGCTGAAAATAGAGAAGCACGAATGGAACAAATCAACCTGTCCAGCGAGATGAGAAATTCATTCTTGGACTATGCAATGAGTGTAATTGTTTCTCGTGCCTTACCGGATGTACGTGATGGATTGAAACCTGTTCACCGCCGTATCCTGTATGGAATGAATGAATTAGGAATGACGCCGGACAAAGCGTATAAAAAGTCTGCCCGTATCGTAGGAGATGTAATGGGGAAATATCACCCGCATGGTGACTCTGCTATTTACGAATCCATGGTGCGGATGGCACAGGACTTTAGTTACCGTAATCCGTTAGTTGACGGTCACGGAAACTTTGGATCAATTGATGGGGACAGTGCTGCTGCAATGCGGTATACCGAAGCAAAAATGAGCAAAATCGCTCTAGAAATGCTTCGCGATATCAATAAAGATACAGTCAATTACCACGATAACTACGATGGTTCTGAAAGAGAACCAGATGTCTTGCCAGCGCGTTTTCCAAACTTGCTGGTCAATGGGGCATCAGGAATTGCCGTAGGGATGGCAACCAACATTCCGCCTCATAACTTAAAAGAAGTTATTGCAGCTTGTCGCTTATTGATGGAAAACAGTGAAGCAACGGTTGCTGACTTGATGGAAGTCTTGCCTGGTCCTGATTTTCCAACAGGAGCATTGGTCCTAGGAAAATCAGGAATCAGAAAAGCCTATGAAACCGGACGCGGATCCATCAAAGTACGTGCGAAAGCACATATTGAAGTACAAACCAACGGTCGTGAACGTATTATTGTGGATGAACTGCCCTATCTCGTCAATAAAGCTAAGCTTGTGGAACGTATCGCAGAATTAGCCAGAGATAAGCGAATCGAGGGTATCACTGATCTGAACGATGAATCAGACAGAGATGGTATGCGTATTGTTATTGATGTTCGCAGAGATGTGTCTGCCAGTGTTATTTTGAATAATTTGTATAAATTAACCCCGATGCAGACATCGTTCGGCTTCAATATGCTGGCAATCGTCAATGGTATTCCGAAAACGCTCGGATTAGTAGAAATCTTAACAGAATACTTGAAACATCAAAGAGAAGTTATTCGAAGAAGAACGGTTTACGATAAGCAAAAAGCAGAAGCACGTGCGCATATCTTAGAAGGATTGCGGATTGCCTTGGATCATATCGATGAGATTATATCAATCATCAGAGGATCTCAAACAGGGCAGATTGCTAAAGAAACCTTAATTGAGCGATTTGATTTGTCTGAACGCCAGGCACAAGCCATTCTTGATATGCGTATGGTTCGTTTGACTGGTCTAGAACGAGACAAGATCGAAGGAGAATATCAGGATCTGGTCGCATTAATAGAAGATCTGAATGATATCTTAGCTCGGCCTGAACGAGTCAACGAAATCATTGCAACTGAACTAGAAGAAATTTCTGAAAAGCATGGTGATGACCGCCGTACTGAATTGCTGGTTGGAGAGTCGCTAAGCTTGGAGGATGAAGATCTGATCGAAGAAGAAGAAATCGCGATTACCTTATCCCATAATGGATACATGAAACGGATGCCGAGTTCTGAGTTTAAAGCTCAAAACCGCGGAGGCCGTGGTGTCAAAGGGATGGGGACCAACACAGATGACTTTGTAGAGATGTTGTTAACCTGTTCAACCCATGACTTGCTGCTGTTCTTTACGAATACAGGAAAAGTCTATAAAGCCAAAGGGTATGAAATTCCTGAATACGGGCGTACAGCAAAAGGGATTCCGGCAATCAACTTCCTGGGAATCGATAATTCTGAAAAGATTCAAGCTATTATCAATATGCGCGGGGAACCTTCAGAAAATGAACACTTGTTCTTTACAACTCGCAGAGGTACAGTTAAACGTACAGCTTTCAGTGAATTCTCTAATATTCGTACCAGCGGCTTAAAAGCGATCGTCTTAAGAGATGGTGATGAATTGATGGGGGTATCGCTGACAAATGGCGATCAAAATGTGATTATCGGTACACGTGACGGCTACGCTGTCAGCTTCCACGAAACGAAAGTTAGAAGCATGGGGAGAGCAGCAGCGGGTGTCCGTGGTATCAACTTACGTGAAGAAGATGTAGTGGTTGGAATGGACATGCTGGA
The DNA here is from genome assembly GCF_900169305.1 of Marinilactibacillus piezotolerans. Lineage (GTDB taxonomy): Bacteria > Bacillota > Bacilli > Lactobacillales > Carnobacteriaceae_A > Marinilactibacillus > Marinilactibacillus piezotolerans_A. Next base: position 282,218 of record NZ_FWDP01000003.1, read on the forward strand.
TGAAGACTCGGAAGTATTGATCATTACCGAAAATGGTTATGGAAAACGTACACCGGCAAAAGAATATGCGATTCGCGGTCGTGGTGGCAAAGGAGTTAAAACGGCAAATGTTACTGAAAAGAACGGTCCACTGATCGGTCTGAAAACAGTTGATGGCCATGAAGATATTATGCTGATCACGAACAGCGGAGTTATTATTCGTTTCCATGCTGAAAATATTTCGCAAACGGGTCGAGCTACGCAAGGTGTTAGATTAATGCGTCTAGAAGAAGGCAGCAAAGTATCGACATTAGCTAAAGTAGATCCAGAACAGGTAGAAGATGAAGAAGCTGCAGAACCAGTAGAAACAGAAGAAACTGCAGGATCTGATTCGGAATCAACATCAGAAGAATAAATCCATTAAAGTACTAGAAGAAAACACTCTGCAGGCTCGAATCTGCAGAGTGTTTTGCTGTCTGTGCATCTTTATTGATCAATGATATCTATTTACGAAAAAAGATTGCTTTAGATAAATGATTATGCTATAATTGTTCGAAGTGAGTACTCTTTTAAGAATACTCTCCTTGCTCTTTCAACTGAAAGGGCCAAAGTCCATAAGGAGGTGACAGTCAACGATGAGTCAATCAGCAAAATATGAAATCTTATACATTATCCGTCCGAATATTGAAGAAGATGCTAAGAAAGCTTTAGTAGAGCGTTTCGATAACATCTTAAAAGATAACGGAGCTGAAGTTACTGAATCAAAAGACTGGGCGAAACGTCGTTTTGCATACGAAATCAAAAATTACCGTGAAGGTACTTACCATCTGGTAAATATTGTTTCTAACGATGCAGCAGCAATTAACGAATTCGAACGTCTAGCACGTATCAATGACGATATTCTTCGTCACATGATCGTTCGTTTGGAAGACTAATATGTTTCACGTGAAACATATTGCGATTGCAAAGTAATGATGACGAAAGGAGCATAACGATTGATTAATAATGTAGTACTAGTTGGAAGAATGACACGTGATGCTGAATTACGCTATACAGGCAGCGGTACAGCTGTAGCTTCGTTTTCTATTGCCGTAGAACGTACTTTTACGAATGCGCAAGGAGAAAGAGAAACAGACTTTATCAACTGTGTGGCATGGAGAAAAACTGCTGAAATTATTTCTAATTTCACGCGTAAAGGTTCTCTAGTCGGTGTTACTGGACGTATCCAAACCCGTAACTATACAAATAATGAAGGACGTAAAATCTACGTTACTGAAATTGTTTGTGAAAACTTCCAAATGTTAGAGCCGAAATCTGTAACTGAACGTCGTAGTCAGAATGATAATGGCAGCAGTAACAGCAATAGCGGATTCTCTAATAGTGGGAATTATTCAAATCAAAACAATTATTCTCAACAGAATAATCAACAAGCTCCTGGAAATAATCAGAACAGAAATGCTTTTGCAAACTTCGATGAGGATCCATTTGAACAGAATGATGATCCAATTGATATTTCAGATGACGATTTACCGTTTTGATTCATAACTAAAGAAGGAGGAGTATAAAATGGCAGGACGCAGAGGCGGCAAGAAGCGCCGGAAAGTTGATTTCTTTGCAGCAAACCATATCGAATATATTGATTATAAAGATACTGATTTGCTAAAACGTTTCATTTCTGAACGTGGAAAAATTTTACCACGTCGTGTAACTGGAACTTACGCAAAAAACCAACGTAAATTAACTAAAGCAATCAAACGTGCTCGAATCATGGGATTACTTCCATTCGTAGCAGAAGATTAATATTATGTTCAAAATCGTAGCAGATTTTATCTGTTGCGATTTTTTATTTGTCTGCTTAAACTATTTTAATAATGATTGAATAGATTGTTTCACGTGAAACAATCAGCTTGATGTCCTGTTTTTAGGTGTCTAGAATAAATGATTAAAAAATGGTAAAATATAGTAGTCTAAATATTGAAACAGAGGAGACCTTATGAAAAGAGTCAATGAGGAAGAATCGATTCCAAAATTCTTGGATCGTCCGTTTATGCGCTCAATGATCTTGTTTGCAGTAGCGGCATTGATCTTGCTGACCATATTAAGTTTTATTGCCAGTATATGGATCGGGCTGGTCATGTTGCTGTTAGTAGTCATCACGATTATTGTAGCTTGGAGATTTGGTAAGGAATATGTAGTCGAGTTAAACAACTACATTCTTAATTTATCTTATAGAATCAAACGTGGAGAACAAGAAGCACTGATCAAAATGCCCATAGGAATCATTCTGATCAACCAGAATGAAGAAATCGACTGGATCAATCCTTATATGCAGACCCAGCTTTCAAATGAAGAAAGTGTTCTAGGGAAACATATTAGTGAAGTAAATGAAGAGATTTATCAGCTGGTACAAAATATCGATAACGCAGACTCCAACTTGTTACAGTGGAATAACAAGATCTTTCAAGTTATCCTGCAAGAAGATATTCATGCAATCTATCTGATGGATATCACCGAATATGCAGAAGTTAGAGAGAAATATGAAGAAGCACGTCCTGTAGTAGGATGGTTATTCTTGGATAATTATGATGAGGTCGTACAAGGTCTGGATGATCGTGGTGTATCAGGATTTAATAGTCTGTTAACAACCTATTTGTCCAACTGGGGTAAACAGCATAGTATCTTTTATAAAAAAACTGCTGATGATAAGTACTTCTTACTGCTTAACCGCAGTGAACTGGAGCGTATTGAAAATGAAAAATTCAATATCATCGATAATATCCGAGATCGTACCTCAAAAAGAAATCTACCATTAACCATCAGTATCGGGATTGCTTACGGGGATGACGATTTCGAAAAACTGGCTGAAGTTGCACAAAGCAACCTAGACTTAGCACTAGGGCGCGGCGGAGACCAAGCAATCGTTAAAGAAGTAGATAAAGAGCCCCGGTACTATGGCGGGAAAACGAATCCAATGGAAAAACGGACAAGAGTACGTTCTCGAATGATTAGTCAAGCTATGCAAGAGCTGATCAAAGAAAGCGATCAAGTGTTCGTTATGGGTCATAAAAATCCTGATATGGATGCTATCGGGTCTTCACTAGGGATTGCCCGAATTTCAATGATGCTGAAGAAAAAATGCTATGTAGTCGTTGACCAGGATGATTTGAGCAGTGATGTCAGCAAGTTGATGAAAGAGATTGAAACCCAGAATCAAGTTAATCAGAATATTATATCTCCGCAAGAAGCTGAAGAGCTAATCACGGATAATGACTTAGTAATTTTAGTGGATCATCATAAGCCATTTATGTCAATCGCTCCTAATTTACTGAAAAAGACTAAGAAGAATATAGTCATTGATCATCATAGACGTGGAGAAGAGTTTACAGAAAATCCTTTATTGGTGTATATTGAACCATATGCATCTTCAACTGCAGAATTGATTACTGAATTGTTTGAATATGTTTCTTCTGAGGGAGAACCAATTAACCGTATTGAAGCTACAGCCATGTTAGGCGGAATTATAGTGGATACGAATAATTTCAGCTTACGAACTGGATCTAGAACATTTGATGCGGCAAGCTACTTGCAGTCTGTAGGAGCCAATTCTACGATGATTCAAAGACTTTTAAAAGAAGACCCTGAAACCTATTTAAAACGGAGTAAACTGATTGAGACGCTAGAATTCGTTCATGAAGGGGTAGCGATTGCTCACGGTAAGGATGAGCAAATCTATCCACCGGTGACTTCAGCTCAGACAGCCGATACTATGTTGAGTATGTCAGGAGTAGAAGCAGCGTTTGTGATTACAAAACGGTCTGATGACATGATCGGTATCAGTGCCCGAAGTTTAGGGAAAATCAATGTTCAGATTATTATGGAGAAAATGGGCGGCGGCGGTCATTTATCTAATGCAGCCACTCAAATTGATGGTAAGTCTGTTCAAGAAGTCAGAGAAGAATTGATTGAACTGATCCAAACAGAACTTGACTAATAACAAATAGAAGGAGAGTTTCACATGGAAGTTATCTTATTGAAAGATGTAAAAGGAACGGGTAAAAAAGGCGAAATCAAAAATGTATCAGACGGATATGCAAACAACTTTTTATTAAAAAAAGGGTTGGCAAAAGAAGCGACTTCAGCTGCCAGAAAAGAATTATCCGCGAAGAAAAACGCAGTGAAACGAGAAGAAAACGAAATTTTAGAAGCTGCCGAAGCTGATAAAAAAACAATTGAAGAAAATCCAATCGAAATTCATGAAAAGGCTGCAGAAGATGGTCGCTTATTTGGATCTGTAACAACAAAGCAGATTGCTAAGGAATTAGAGAAACAGTTAGGAATAAAAGTGGACAAGCGAAAAATCACACAAGATATTCCAATGCGTGCATTAGGCAGCCAGAAAATGGAAGTTAAACTGCACAACCAAGTCACTGCAGAATTGACGGTTCGAGTTTTAGAACAAAAGTAAATTGAATATCAGAGGAGAAGCTCAGTGCAGCTTCTCTTTTTTTACCTGAGATGCAGTGTTTCACATGAAACATGTTTTTAAACATGTGTTCCCTTATATACTTTTAGAGCATAATCCTGTAAAATAAATAATGAATTTGTACTCTCAGGAGTGAAAGGAAGAACCCACTTTGGCGATGGAACCATTAGGAGATCGTTTACCTCCACAAAATATTGAAGCGGAACAATCTGTTCTTGGATCTGTTTTACTGAATCCAGATGCACTTGTGTCGGCAATGGAATTTATTGAAGCCTCTGACTTTTATCGTCGTTCGCATCAATTGATCTTTCAAGCAATGATAGATTTAAGTGAAAAGAATGAAGCGATAGACGTTGTCACGATTGCAGACTTGCTGGAAGCTAAGCACCAGTTAGAAGATATTGGCGGTACACCTTATTTAGCTGATATTGCAACGACAGTGCCGACAGCGGCCAATGTAGAGTATTACTCTAAGATCGTGGAAGAACGGTCTATACTGCGTCGTTTGATCCAGACAGCTACAGAGATTGCCTCAAGGGGATACGAGGAAGCCGGAGATCTTCCGAATTTGCTAGATGAAGCAGAGCGAAGAATTCTAGAAGTTTCTGAAAAAAGAAGCCGCAGCGGCTTCGTAAATATCGAGACCGTTTTAAGAGAAACAATCAATAACATTGATGAACTTTTTCAAAATGATGAAGAAATTACAGGGATTTCCACTGGCTACAAAGCATTAGACCAAATGACAGCGGGACTTCATGAAGATGAACTGATTATATTAGCAGCTAGACCAGGTGTGGGGAAAACGGCATTCGCACTGAATGTTGCCCAGAACATTGGAACAAAAACAGATGAGACAGTAGCTATTTTTAGTTTAGAAATGGGTGCAGAACAGTTGGTTAACCGGATGCTATGTGCTGAAGGGACCATTAATGCTTCCAACCTTCGAACAGGGCAGCTGACGGAAGAAGAATTCACCAAGCTGTTTGTGGCAATGGGCAGTTTATCTAAGGCTAATATCTTTATTGATGATACACCCGGAATCAGGACTGCTGAAATTCGAGCAAAATGCCGTCGTCTTAAACAAGAACGAGGCAGTTTAGGGTTGATTGTGATCGATTACTTGCAATTGATCGAAGGAACTGGTCGTGAAAGTCGTCAGCAGGAAGTTTCAGAGATTTCTAGACAGCTGAAAAAACTGGCCAAAGAACTTTCTGTACCGGTTATTGCGCTTTCTCAATTATCTCGTGGGGTAGAACAGCGTCAAGACAAGCGTCCGATTCTAAGCGACTTAAGAGAGTCAGGATCTATTGAGCAAGATGCGGATATTGTTGCCTTCTTATATCGAGATGATTATTACCGCAGTGAAGAAGACGAAGATGAGCCAGAAGATGCAAATGACAATGTGGTTGAAGTCATTCTGGAAAAAAACCGTTCTGGAGCTAGAGGAACAGCAAAACTGTTGTTTATCAAAGAATACAATAAATTTTCGTCTTTAAGCTACTATCCGGAAGATCAAATCTCCGGACCTTAAAAAACAGCATAAGAGTTATACGAGAAGCGACGATTCAAAGCTTGGTTTATCCTGGCTGCGAACCGTCGTTTTTTTTATAAAAGCAAACCTTTTCATATACGTTTCTTGTACTGGTATACTTAAAGGTACTTAATTCAGTGCAGTAGGAAAGAAGGGGAAATATGAAGGAAAAAGAAATTGTTCCATTAGAGATGTTTGTTCAATTATCTTTTCCAAATGCCAAAAGGAATAAGTTGGCTTTATTCGAAGAAGTTGCCGCAGCAGCAGCCGATCATCTAAAAGACTCTGTTAGTGCCGCAGCAATAGTCAGTGGCCTGAAAGAAAGAGAGGCTTTAAGTACAACGGGGTTTGGTAATGGGTTTGCGATTCCTCATGGAAAAATTGCTGGGCTGCAGTATCCGATGCTGGCAGTGTTCCGATTGAAAAATCCTATAGATTGGGAAGCCTTAGATGATCAGATGGTTTCTCACTTATTCATAATATTGGTTCCGGAAAATGATGCAGAACAGACCCATTTAAAACTATTATCTAAATTATCATATGAATTGGTAAATCAAGAAGTACAAGAGCAGATCCGGCAGATAAAAAATGAAGCTGAAATGACAAAATGGATCGAATCGGTTTTTCAAAATGAAGAAAAGTGAGGAGAATGCAGGATGAATATCATAGCAGTAACAGCTTGCGCAACAGGGGTCGCACATACCTTTATGGCTAAGCGAACGCTAGAGGAAGCAGCTAAAAAAAGAGGGCACCAGATTAAAGTAGAAACGCAGGGAGCAACAGGGATAGAAGACGAATTGACACAAAAAGAAGTGAATGAAGCGGATATTCTGATTCTAGCTGTTGAAGTAGGGATTGCTAAAAAAGAACGATTTGAAAAAATCAAGAAAGTCGAGATTCCTATCAGCACAGCCATTAAGAATGCAGACGGATTGATTCAGAAAATTGAAGAAAAATTGCATCAGTAAAGAAAGCGGGGAGAAAGAGAATGAGAAAATTTCAACAGGCTTTGATGACAGGTGTTTCTTATATGCTGCCGTTTATTGTGTTTGCTGGAATGACGATTGCAGTGACGGAAATGGTCCTTCAATACATACAAGCAGACAGTGCCAGCATGACCGCTCTGAACGGATTTGCATGGGTTATGATCGATATGATTCCAGCTGTGTTTGCGGCTTATATGGCTTATGCAATCGGCGATAAAGCAGCCATTGCGCCTGGATTCATTGGCGGGTATATTGCAGCTCATCCTACCATTGAAAATACGTCAGCCAGCGGATTCTTGGGTGCGATTATTGCAGGAGCAATTGCCGGATATGTCGTACGCTGGTTCAGAAAAGTTCCTGTTCCGGAATTTATGGAATCCATCAAGAAAACGTTGTTTATTCCAGTGCTGACGGGCTGGCTGCTTTACGTCATTATGGCTTATCCAGTTGCCATTACAATTGGAGCTTTAAATGACCTGATTATTGAAAGTCTGATTCATTTATCTGAAGCGCCTCAGTATGCATTCTTACTCGGTGCAATCTTAAGTGCCATGTGTGCATTTGATATGGGAGGACCACTAAATAAAATTGCTATTACATTTGTATTTGCATTATGGAATGACCCGAGCGGTATCGGATTTCAAGTAAATGCGGCTGTTTTTCCCGGGATAATGGTGCCGGCATTATCTGTTGGCATCGCTGCGCTGATCTCAAAATCCAAGTTCAGTGAAGCAGAAATCAAAATGGCACCCGGAGCGATTCTATCCGGATTGGTCGGCATCACGGAAGCGGCGCTGCCTTACGCCTTTCAGGATCCGTTACGGGTTATTGGACCAAATATGATCGGCGCTGGTATCGGAGGGGCGATTATGATGGCTTTCAATGTTTCTACAGCCGGCGTTTCAGGTGTCTTCGGTTTGCCGATGGCTAGTAATCTATATATATTTGTGCTGGCTGTTGTTGTCGGGGTTGCCGTTTCAGTAGGTCTGCAAGTCATTGTCAGAAAGCCGCATTCACAAAAAGAGGAGTCTGCAGCACAGGAAGAAGATTTTGACTTTGATATTACAATGTAATCTGCTGATGGAAGAAAGAGAAATCTGTAATAAGGTCTTTTATTGTAATAGATATATGGTAGAATAGAATTTGTTAAATCAGCAAATAAATTGATGCGAGAATAGAGTAGGGGGTTGCCTCCATTTAAAACAAATGGGTTGAATAGATAGAATAGTCGATATTCTGTCTTTGTATCAACATTTGTGACTTGAATGGCGGGGACTCCCTTTTTAAATAGCATCATTAAAAATTTTTAGATGAGGTGGACAAATGTCGTCGGTCGTAGTTGTTGGAACACAATGGGGAGACGAAGGTAAAGGAAAGATCACTGATTTTTTAAGTGAAAATGCAGAAGTGATCGCTCGTTACCAAGGAGGAGATAATGCGGGGCATACCATTAAATTTGATGGTGTCACGTATAAACTGCACTTGATTCCTTCAGGGATTTTCGCTAGTGATAAAATCAGTGTCATTGGAAATGGTGTCGTCATCAATCCTAAATCGCTTGTAGAAGAGCTGGCATATCTGCACGAAAGAAATGTTACTACAGATAATTTGCGCATTTCTGATCGGGCACATGTTATTTTACCTTACCATATTAAAATGGATCAGCTTCAGGAAGATGCTAAGGGTGACAAAAAAATTGGGACAACGATTCGCGGAATTGGTCCGGCTTATATGGATAAAGCTTCTCGTATCGGAATTCGAATTGCTGACTTGTTGGACAAAGAAATTTTTGAAGAACGTCTGAGAACAGTTCTAGAAGAAAAGAACCGCTACTTTACTCAAATCTACGATGCTGAACCAATAGCATTTGAAGATGTCTTTGAACCGTATTATGCATATGGTCAGCAATTCAAACAGTATGTATGCGACACATCTGTTGTGTTGAATGATGCTCTTGATGCAGGAAAACGTGTATTATTTGAAGGTGCCCAAGGGGTTATGCTGGATATCGATCAGGGGACTTACCCATTCGTTACTTCCTCTAATCCGGTAGCTGGCGGCGTAACGATCGGAAGCGGCGTAGGACCTTCTAAAATCGACAAAGTAGTCGGTGTCTGTAAGGCCTACACATCAAGAGTCGGAGATGGACCGTTCCCGACTGAATTAGATAACGAAATCGGACAATATATCCGTGATGCAGGGAATGAATACGGAACAACAACTGGACGTCCTCGTCGAGTAGGTTGGTTCGACAGTGTCGTCATGCGTCATGCAAAACGTGTTTCAGGTGTAACCAATCTGTCGCTGAATTCAATCGATGTATTATCAGGTCTTGAAACCATCAAAATCTGTACGGCATATGAACGTAATGGAGAAACAATCCTTCATTACCCTGCCAGCTTAAAAGAACTAGCTCAGTGCAACCCCGTCTATGAAGAACTTCCTGGTTGGAGCGAAGATATTACAGGGTGCAGAACCCTTGAAGAATTGCCGGAAAATGCGCGCAATTATATCCGCCGGGTTTCTGAACTGACAGGTGTACACATCTCTACGTTCTCTGTAGGTCCTGACCGTGATCAGACCAATGTTTTAGAAAACATATGGGCGCCAGTTTATTAATCTGTCCGTATTTATTTAAATCAAGCAAAAAGGCATTCTTTTCCCAAAGCAGGGAAGAGAATGCCTTTTTTAGTAGATACAATTACTTTAATTGATTGGTGTAATCTAAATGCTCGAAGGTATGCGGTTCGCCGATTGCTACCAGCATACTATTTGGAGCAATTTTCTCATCAGGAGCAATGTTGACTTGCAATTTTGCACCCTCTGAATTTTTCATTCCGATGACGTTGATGCTGTATTTATTTCGCAGGTCTAATTCCACAAGTGATTTCCCGACCCATTCTTTTGGTGTCAGGAACTCAATGATGGCATTGTCATCGTCCAGTTCAATGACATCCAAGATTTTATTCCGCATGATATTACGGGCAACTCTGTCTCCCATTTCTTTTTCGGGACGTATGATTTCATGAGCGCCGACTTCAAGCAGGATTTCTTTATGCACCTTATTTTTAGCTTTAGCAATGATGCGCTTAATGCCGAGTTTTTTGCAGTTCAAGACGGCTAAGACACTGGCTTCCAAGTTAGATCCGGTTCCGACAACGGCGGTATCGCATTTTTCGAAGCCGATACTTCTCAGCAGATCAATATCCGTAATATCTCCTTGGACGCCTTGAACAACATATTCTTCAACACGATTGACATCTACTAAATCTCTGTCAATGGCGATAACATCAAAATAGTGCTCGCCTAATTCTTTAGCGATCGTAGAGCCGAATACTCCCAGCCCTAGTACTCCCACAACTTTATTCAATAGTGTTCTCTCCTAACCAATTAGAATGTTTCCTGTTGCATATCTTTTATTTTTGTGTGTTCTGTCAGACAACCCAAGGGCTGTGAAGATGGTGATTGGACCAAGTCGTCCGATGAACATCAAACACATAATGACTGTTTGGCTGCCTTTAGATAATAAAGGTGTCAAGTCAGCAGATAGACCAACTGTTCCTAAAGCAGAAACAGATTCGAAGAATAGATACTGCATCGGAACACTTTCATCGAAAATGGCCATTAAAGACATACCGACAAAAACAATACTGATAAACATTACAACGATAACCAAGGCTCTTTGAACAATTTCTGTATCGATGGTTCTCTTTTGATAGTGAACATATCTTTGGCCAGTAATTTCGGCCCAGATCAGTTTCACCACAAGGGCTACTGTAGACGTTTTGGCACCACCTGCTGTACCGCCGGGAGATCCGCCGATAAACATGAAGACTGTCATAAACAGAATAGTAAACAAGTGAAGATCAGGATAACCTACAGTACCAAATCCTGCTGTACGCAGCGTTACAGCTTGGAAAAAGGTCGCCTGAAGCTTGTCGAAGAGTCCCATTTCACCCAGCGTTGCCGAATTGTTCCATTCAGAAAAATAAAATAATGCCATAGCAGCTATGATCAGACCCGCTGTCCAGTTGATGACCAAGCGAGTATGCAGCTTCAATCTTCTGTAGCGGCCCTTCAGTTCCACCCAGTTGCGAACAGAAATGAGCGACTTGAAATTTTTAGCCACATCGAACCAGACTGAGAATCCAATACCTCCGACAATAATCAACAAGGGAATCACTGTATTGACGATAGGAGAATCTACAAAGGCTTGCAGACTGGTTGATCCTAAGTTATCAAAGCCTGCATTATTGAACGCGGAGATGGATAGGAAAATGGAAGTAAACAACCCTTTAGCCCATCCAAACAAAGGAACGAAGTAAAAGGTCAGGAAAAAAGCACCGATTCCTTCTATAACAAAGGTATATTTGACCACAGAGAGCAGGAAATTACGGAAGTTGACCATATCTCCTCTATTGAGTGCTTGCTGCAGTGTAACTTCATCTTTCATACTGACACGTCGACCGAGCTGCATGACGATCGTTGCAACGATCGTAATCAACCCTAGACCACCTAATTTGATCAAAACGAGTCCGATGATTTGTCCAAACAGGTTATAAGTATCAGCTAATGGTTCAGTAAATAGTCCCGTAACACATACCATAGATACTGCTGTAAAGAGATGATCAAAGTATGTTGCATTAGAACTTTCAAGCTGGCTAAAAGGTAAAGCCAGAACAAGCGATCCGCTTAAAATAACCACAGCAAAACTTAGCAGGATTTTAAGTGGAACAGGTAAAAGTGAAAAGCGATTTAACAACCGTCTCATACAAATATTAATCCTTTCTAAAACTATAAAAAATCAATACATAGATTGTATATCTAGAATACTGAAAATACAAGGAATTTAGACAAAAACGCCATGGCTCATCCGCGTATGTGAATAAGGATTTTCACAATTAGCTGCAAGAAAAATAGACAGACTTGAAACAGGAACCGAAATAGGCACAGTAAGGCGTTCCAGTTGTTTCTTTTCGACGGGAACGATAAACTATTTATGATACAGTGTCTTGTCTAGGGCATTGAATGTAGGAGGAGAAAAGTATGGCATATAATGGAACTATGATGCAGTATTTTGAATGGGATTTAGAGAATGATGGAACGCATTGGAAGAAACTAAAAGCAGAAGCTGAACACTTGCAAGAAATCGGTGTGACAGCAGTATGGATTCCACCTTGCTTTAAATCAGTGAGCCAAGAGGACGTTGGTTACGGGATTTATGACCTGTATGATCTTGGTGAATTTGATCAGAAAGGCACGGTCCGAACGAAATACGGAACCAAAGAAGAACTGCTTGATGCGATTCAAACCCTTCAGGATAAGGGCATCCAAGTATATGCGGATGTGGTATTAAACCACAAAGGCGGTGCAGATGGTAAAGAAAAATTCTGGGCTGTTGCTGTCAATGAAGAGAATCGACATGAAGAAATTGAAGATCCAAAAGAAATCGAATCCTGGACTTACTTTAATTTTCCAGGCAGGAACGGCAAGTATTCAGACTTTGAATGGCACTGGTACCATTTTTCAGGCGTTTCAGATGATGAGTTAACGGGAGTACAAGGAATTTATCGAATAGAGGGAGAAGGAAAAGGCTGGGCTCCGGATGAGCATGTTTCCACTGAGTTCGGCAACTTTGACTACTTGATGTTCGCAGATATCGATTACAATCATCCAGAAGTGATTGAAGAAACAAAAAAATGGATCAAATGGTTTGTTAAAGAGACAGGTATTGACGGAATCAGATTGGATGCTGTGAAGCATATTGACCGTATGTTCATGAAAGACCTGATTGAAGAGGTACGCTCAGAATTTGGAGAGGATTTTTTCTTTGTAGCAGAGTACTGGCATCAACGGTATAAATACTTGGAAGAGTATTTAGAAGATCAGGAATATAATATCTCGATGATGGACGTAAGATTCCATTACGCACTCCATGAAGCTTCACAGCAGAAGACAGATTATGATCTGAGAAAGCTGTTTGACGGAACCTTGTATAAGAAAAATGCTGAACAAGCCGTTACGTTTGTAGAGAATCATGATTCTCAACCAGGTCAATCGCTGGAGTCTTATGTAGAGCCGTGGTTCAAGCCGTTGGCATACGGTATTGTATTGCTCAGTTCGTACGGGTACCCTTGTCTGTTCTACAGCGACTATTATGGATTCAATGGAGATGTCGATTATGAAGGCTGTCCAGAAGTGATTGAGAAGCTGATGCATATCCGTACAGAGTATGCTTATGGAAAACAGCATAATTACTTGGATCACGCTACTTGTATAGGCTTTACTCGCACAGGAGATGATGAACATCCAGAAGGGTGTGCAGTCGTCATTTCCAGTGGAGAAGAAGGATTCAAAGAAATGAATGTCGGATCACTGCATGCAGGCGAACACTATATTGACTATATGGGCAACCGAGAAGAAGAGATTGAGATTGATGAAAACGGTCAAGCCGTATTCCCGGTAAATGCAGAGTCGATTTCTGTTTGGATTCCTAAAAAATAAAAGAAAAAAGCTCCGAGAAGACTTTTACATCTTCTCGGAGCTTTTCATTTAGAAATCTATTATCGATCATTTGGATTTACTTTTAAAGAAGCATCTGATTCATCAGGCAAATTGTCTTCATTCAATTTAAAGTCTTGATTATTTGAAAGATAGTTATCATGCAGTGCTTCGTCTACTTGATCTTTAGGAATGGCTTGGTCTTCGTTCGGCTCAAGCGGAGTTCCTTTTACATCACCTAATTGCTCATCGTCATAAACAGAATGAGAAGCATCAGCTGGGTCAACAACTGTCTCTGTATGAGCAGCAGACTGTTTCTGAGCCAATTCTCTTTCGATTTCTTCAATCGTTTTGTTCAATTGAGCTTGTTTTGCATCCATTTCGTCTTGTTCAGCTTGTAATTCGCGGTCAGCTTCTACGTAAGACTCTCTGAAATCATCAATCAGCTGCTGAGCTTTTTCCCCGCTTGAATCTTTTAATTTCGTTGCTTCACTTTTCAGATCTTTGCGGAACTGATCTCCTGATTTTGGAGCAAATAACAATGCTGCGAATGCTGAAGCAGCACTCAGTAATACGGCTTTAGTTAGACTGACTTTTGGCATAATGTAGATCTCCCTTCAAATTTTTGCTTTATTGTTGTGCTCTTGCTTTTTGTTTCTGAGCCGTTCGTTTAAACGCCAGCTTGAACGTTTTAGCGAGTAATGGTCCTTCTGTTTTCAATTCATCAGCAGCGTTCTGAGCAATCCCTTTTGAATATTCACCACTGTGTTCTTTTAGAGTAGTCAAAGAATCACCTAAACTAGAAGCATGATCGGATAACTCATTGAATCGCTGCATTTTGATCATAGATACTTTCTGCAGATCTTGTGCACGTTCCATGATATGATTGACTTTTTTCTGGATTGCGTCTGCTTCTCCAGAGAAATGATCGATCCGGTCTTGAACAGTCGCTTGCGTTTCCTTGAAGTGCTTTAGTGTCGGCTTCACTTTAATGAATGCTACCACTCCGCCGATAATTAATACGAGCAGTGCTGCAACAACGATCACTAATGCAATAATATATGCTAATGACATTGAAGTCCCTCCTTTGCTTTTCACTGTTAGTTCATCGTGATCTATAATGATAGAATACCATGAACACCAACTTAGCAACAAACAGAAGCTTCGATTTAAAAGATATTGCTTGAAATGGCTTTAATTGTTAGAATAGTAGCAACATCAACGACTGCCTATATTAAAACAGCAGCGGACGGCAAAGGAGAAAATAATGGAAGAAAAGAGAACGAAGGATTCTGAAATCGAGATAGGGAATAAAGAGGATGTTCAGCATAAGTTAACACTGTATGCTGTTGCAGACGGAGAAGTCTTATCGATCGAAGAGGTTCCAGATGAAATCTTTGCTCAAAAAATGATTGGAGAAGGATTTGCAATCAAACCTACTTCACAAACTGTTGTTGCACCGATAAAAGGCAAATTGATAGAAGTTGCCGACGCCAAACATGCCTATTATATTGAAACAGCTGAAGGGATCAAAATATTGATTCATATTGGAATCGATACGCTTTTACTAAATGGAGAAGGATTTTCTACTCAGCGGGAAAAAGATGATGAAGTGGATAAAGGCGACAGTCTAGTGACATTCGATGAAGATTTCATCGTCGGAAAAGGATACAATCCTATTATTTCTGTAATCGTACTGGATGATCAGGCAATTGAAATGAAGCAGACACTGTTCTCTGCTGATCAAGCCGTTGCAGGTGAAACGGTCGCTTTAGAAATCGAGCTTTAAACAGTAGACTATAAGAGCCTAACGTTCCTTAAGTGAAAAATTGAACCTGATTCATAGGTAAGGTATAATTAACATAATCTATATAACAAGACATAATGATTAAAAAAACATGTTTCTGAGGAGGAACATCACTTGAAAAAAATATTAGTAGTTGATGATGAAAAGCCGATTTCAGATATCGTTAAATTTAATCTCGAAAAAGAAGGATTTGAAGTTGTTACGGCTTATGACGGGGAAGAAGCCGTCGCAAAAGTAGAAGAACATACACCTGACTTGATTGTACTGGATCTGATGCTTCCCAAAATGGATGGACTTGAAGTCTGCCGGGAAGTCCGTCGTACCCACGATATTCCGATTATAATGGTCACCGCTAAAGATCAGGAAATTGATAAAGTACTAGGGTTAGAATTAGGGGCAGATGACTATGTAACAAAACCTTTCTCTAATCGCGAACTTGTTGCACGGGTAAAAGCCAATCTAAGACGTCAAACGACTGCACAAACGGCAGAACCGGAAAAACCTGAGAATAATGATATTGAAGTTGGGGACTTAGTTGTACACCCTGATGCCTATATCGTTTCTAAACGAGGCAGTACCATTGAGCTGACTCACCGCGAATTCGAATTGCTGCACTACCTGGCAAGACATATTGGGCAAGTCATGACTCGTGAACATTTACTAGAAACTGTCTGGGGCTACGATTATTTTGGAGATGTTCGTACAGTCGATGTAACCGTCAGACGATTACGTGAAAAAATTGAAGATAACCCCAGCCATCCGAACTTTTTAGTCACAAGACGCGGAGTAGGGTATTATTTGAGGAATCCTGAACAACAGGAGAAGTAATTTTATATGAAAAAAAAGATTCGTTTTTATCAATCGATCAATACAAAAATCGTTTTTATTATTGTTATGTTACTGGTGTTCGCCCTGCAAATTATTGGGGCGAATTTTATTACCCAGATTGAACGGCGATTAGTGACGAGTTTTCAAGAAGACCGACAAGCACAGATCGATTTCCTGGAAAGTACTGTCCAGCCTTACTTGGAAGAATATGAAAATAATGAAGAATCGGAAATTGACCCGCGTGAAGAAATCAATGATTTGTTGTCTGAATTTTCCGGCAGCGGCATTACAGATTTGCAGGTGATCGACCAAAATATGGTCGTACTCGGCAACAGCGACAGCACTCAGCAAGATACACTGGGGCAGCTCTCCGATGATACAGACGTCAGAGACGTTCATTTGTCAGGAAATACGCTGGCTATCCAAGTAGAAGACAGCTCTTCTGGAGCCAGAAAGTGGAAGATTGTAGAACCGGTATATTCTAGTTCAGGAGAAGAGTTTTTAGGGATTATTCTGATGGAAAGCAATATTGAGTCCGTCTATACACAAATTTCTGATATTACCGTAATCTTCTTGCAGTCTTCTGCAGTCGCCATCGTGTTATCGCTGATCTTAGCCAATATGGTTTCAAGAGCATTGACGAAACCAATCAAGGAGATGCAGACACAGACTAGAGCGATTGCTGAAGGAGACTATTCAGGCACTTTAAAAGTCTATGGTGAAGACGAATTAGGACAGCTGGCTTTTTTGATCAATGAGTTGTCTGATGAAGTTGCGGAAGCACAAGAATCAATCGATTCAGAGCGCCGCCGCTTGGATAGTGTCTTGACCCATATGACAGATGGTGTCATTGCAACAGACCGCAGAGGGAAGATCGTGATCGTCAATAATATGGCGGAAACGATGCTGGATGTCACCAACGAAGAAGTGATCGGTAAAAATCTGTTAAAAGTGTTGGATGTAGAAGAAGATCTGACTCTGCGCAAACTGCTGGAAGAGCAGGAAGATATTCTGATCAATGGGACAAGTGTAGAAGCACCCACTGTTTTGAGAGCCTCTTTTTCACTGATTCAAAGAGAAACCGGCTTTATCAGCGGAATCGTTTGCGTGCTGCATGATGTTACAGAACAGGAAAAAATCGAAGCAGAGCGGAAGCAGTTTGTTTCCAATGTATCTCATGAGTTGAGAACGCCGCTGACCAGTATGAGAAGTTATATTGAAGCTCTTGCCGATGGTGCTTGGCAAGATCCCGATTTGGCACCGAGATTCCTTGAAGTTACACAAAATGAAACAGATAGAATGATTCGGATGATTCAGGACTTGCTGCATCTATCTAGAATTGATGCTGGGAAAAGTGAGTTGGAAGTTGAACTCGTCGATTTAACAGAACTGCTGGATCATGTATTGAATCGATTCGATATGCTGATTCATTCCAGTGATTATGCCGGCAAGAACTACCATATTGAACGACATCTGCTCAATACACCGGTTTTCGTAGAATTGGATACCGACCGTATGATGCAAGTGCTGGATAATATTATGAACAACGCTTTAAAATACTCTCCAGACGGCGGAACGATTACAGGCAGAATGCGCCAGACAGATCAGTCTGTCATCATTAGTATCACAGACCAGGGAATGGGGATTCCTAAAAATGATCTAGTCAAAATCTTTTCCAGATTTTACCGGGTGGATAGAGCTCGTTCTCGCGCAATGGGCGGTAGCGGACTAGGGCTGGCAATCTCCAAAGAGGTTGTTGAGCAGCATGGCGGCCGCATATGGGCAGACAGTAAAGAAGGAGAAGGAACGACTTTCTATCTATCGCTTCCGTACATTCCGTTTGAGGAGGATGAGTGGTCATGACATGGACGCATATAAAACATTTCTTGCTGGGTGTTCTGATCGTTTTGAGCCTTTTCTTAAGCTTCAGTCTTTTGACTGCGGGCAGTCAGCGAGATGAACAAGCCTCTACGGGAAACAATTCGACACCTTCTCTGGTTGCTGATCGGACGATTTCTGAAGTCTTTTCTCCGCAGCAGATTGTCATCCATGAAGCTTACGAGAATCCTTTAATTGCTTCTTTACAAGACAGCAGAGCATTAATTGAACGCACATACGAAAACATTACCTATGAAGAAGTCCAAGAACCGGAAACGTTTACACGAGAAGAATATCAGCAAGCTGTGGCAGAAGATTCATGGGTAGAATTTGTCTACGATGGTCAGATTCCGTTCGGATTATTCGAAAACGGATTTGAAAATCTGCCTTCTGATTATGAAAATAGAACTTTCAACAAAATATTGTTCAATCTTGAAAATGAGCAGCAAGTCTTGTTTTATAATTCATCTGATGAAGTCATTTATAGAGTAGGACAAGTCAATTATGTAGAGAATGTGATTGATGAGTTTAGAGGATCAGAGACCATTCAATATACTGAAGCGGCTTCTCTGGAACTTGCACAAATTGTTTATGTTCCTAGAGAAGAAGTGGTTGTTCCTTATCGAAACTATGTCGTTCGTCAGTTGCCGGATGTGTTCTATATTGATCTGTTATTTGAAGAAACGCCGGAAGTAGAGCGAAGAGTGACTGGAGAAACCCGTATATATAATGACTTGAGAACAAAAGTCGAGGTCAACGACCTTACAAATGTATTGACTTATGAACGCCAAAGAGCAAATTCAGGACAACTGACATTAAGTGAACGACTATTGAACAGCTATCAAGAGTTAAGACAAGTCGAAAACTGGACAGATCGGTCCCAGTACCAGTCTTATAATGCTGCTACAAATTATGTCGTGTTTCAGCGATATCTGGATGGATTACCGGTCTTCAGTTCTCAACAGCTGGAATCAACCGTACGGGTCAGAGTAGGGGCTAATGGAAGAAGAAACCTGCGTATTCCGCTTCAAATTATCCAAACACCGATTTCTTTACCGGGCTACGAACAAAAAACATTACCGAGTGGACTGGCAATTGCTGATCAGTTAGAAGCTGCGGGTGTCGCCCTTTCTACTGTAGATGAGTTGAAGGTAGGCCTAACATGGGAAGAAAGTGAAGAAGACGAGCGAGTCATTCATTTTGAACCAGATTGGTATGTCAGTGTAGAAGAAGACGAAAGTGTATACGAAATCGGACGTTTTCTAGAGTTGCAGGAGGATTCGCTGAATGGACTTTAAAAAAATTGAAAATATCTTTTTAATCGCCTTTACACTGCTGAATATTTACCTGCTGGTTGGATATATTAACCGCTCTGAGACACAGTATGCTTCAACGACTTCTGACCAAGTCAACTATATCCGTCAGATGCAGGAAGCCGGTATTGATTTACCAGATTTTCCGGAAGCACGAGATGAAGTTACGTACGTTCAAGCGAATACCAATATATTGTTAGAAGAGAATGTGGATACGTTAGAAAATCAGGTTGGTTCCATTGGACCTGATGGAACTTTATACACAAGTATATTGGCCGACACCATTGAGCTGGAAGGAGATCCAGAGTCTGGATTCACAGATGCTGATTTTACGAAACTAAATGAATTTATCAATAGTTCTGCTGTTTTATTCGGAGATCAGTATGAATTTTTGAGATTTGATCGTACAAATAATGTGTTTATTTATAGTCAGTCAGTAGATGGCGTACTCGTTGCAGATGGAACCTCAGAAATTTCTCTGATTTATGGTAGTAACGGCGGTATCATTTCTTATCAGCAGACCTATGCAGGTCCTATGGAAGAACGAGGAGCGGCTCAGGAAATTATATCTGCACAAAGAGCCGTTGAGATCCTGTTCCGGAACAGAGAGATCTCTTCAAATGCAGAGGTCAAGACACCGATTCTGACGTATCAGCGAACACTGAATTTAGAAGAGTTGAGTATATATGGACCAGTATGGCTCGTACCTGTAATAGAAAGCGGCACTGAAGAGGTATTGAGAGTAGATGCGACCAACGAGAGCGGTATAATTCTGCAAGCTCCTGCCGATCCTACCGAACCAACAGAAGAAGAGCCGACAGACCAATCAGACACAGAGGAAACGGAAGAGACAGAGTCAACAACAGAAGAAGAACCCGCTGCAGAGTAGTTCCTCTAATCATAGCAGTTAGAAGTAGAGAAGCCGTTTAACATTCGTTGAACGGCTTCTTGATTTAGATGCTGTATTTGTTGTAAGATAGACTGTGATTATGGACGGGAGAGGAACATTGAAATGTTAGAAGTGGATCAGACTGGGCTTAGGATCAGCGTGCTGGCCAGCGGAAGCACAGGCAATATCACCTATATTGAATCAGACAAAGTAAAGTTATTGGTAGATTGTGGATTCAGCGGTAAAAAAGCAGTGGAACTTCTGCAGCAGATCGACCGTCGACCAGAAGACTTGAATGCCATTCTAGTAACACACGAACACAGCGATCATATCAAAGGCGTCGGTATTATGGCACGTAAATATGAACTGGATGTCTACGCAAATCAGAATACATGGAATGCCATGGAGTCCAAACTTGGAAAACTGAAATTGGATCAAAAGCATCATTTTGATTTGGATCATACAATGACGATCGGCGATATCGATGTGTCCAGCTTTGGAGTTTCACACGATGCTGTGGATCCGCAGTTTTATACTTTTCAAAAAAATGACAAGCGATTTGTGATGTTGACCGATACAGGATATGTCAGTGATAAAATGCGTGAATATGTTAAAAATGCTGATGCTTATCTGTTTGAAAGCAATCATGACTTGAGCATGCTGAGAATGGGCCGTTATCCATGGTCACTGAAACAGCGAATCATTGGAGACAAAGGACATCTGTCTAATGAAGACGGCGCACTGGCATTAGCTGAAATCGTAGGAGACAGAACGAAAAGAGTTTATTTAGGACACTTAAGTAAAGAAAATAACGTAAAAGAAATTGCATATTCTACAGTAGAAGAAATACTGATGCAAAAAGATACCGGTGTAAATCATACGTATCGCCTGTATGATACAGACCCTATAGAAGCTGCACCCTTATTTCATTTATAGTCAGATGAAAAGCATGGATCCCTATTATGAGGATTCATGCTTTTTTGTTAGACTTCTAGATTAGACCAATATATGATAAAATGATTAAAATTATCATCAACACATAAAAGGGAGTCGTGAAAAGAATGACCGCCAAGCAGTATATTGAAACAGTATTGAACGAGGTAAAAGAAAAACATGCGGGTAAAACAGAATTCATCCAAGCTATAGAAGAGTTTTTACCAACACTTGAAGCTTATCTAGAAGATCACACAGAGATCATTGAACATAATCTGTTATCCTTGATCGTTGAACCAGAGCGATTAATCCAATTTCGCGTACCATGGCAAGATGATGAAGGTCACTGGCAAGTCAATCGTGCTTACCGAGTCCAATATAATTCAGCCATCGGACCCTATAAAGGCGGATTGCGATTCCATCCTTCAACCAATGAGAGTATTGTCCGTTTCTTAGGATTCGAGCAAATCTTCAAAAACAGTCTGACAGGATTGCCGATCGGCGGCGGAAAGGGCGGCAGTGATTTTGATCCTAAAGGCAAATCTGATGCAGAAGTTATGCGGTTCTGTCAAAGCTTCATGACTGAGTTTCAGAAGCACATTGGACCTGATATCGATGTACCGGCGGGAGACATTGGTGTGGGCGGCAGAGAAATCGGCTACTTGTTTGGTCAATATAAGCGGATCAATGGCTTTGCAGCTGGAGTATTAACGGGTAAACCGGTGAGTTCATGGGGCAGCTTAGCGCGTACAGAAGCTACGGGATACGGGCTAGTTTATTTTGTGGAGAACGCACTAGAAGACAGAAATGAAACATTTGAAGATAAAACGGTTGTCGTGTCTGGAAGCGGGAATGTATCCATCTATGCAATTGAGAAAGCACAGGAGCTGGGTGCAAAAGTGGTTACCTGTTCTGACTCTTCAGGATATATTTATGATGCAGAAGGGATCGACTTGGCTCTTGTGAAAGAAATCAAAGAAATTCGTCGCGGCCGCATCAAAGAGTATCTTGAGCAGCATCCAAATGCTGTATACGTCGAGGGAGAATCAGTCTGGTCGCTTAAAGAAGCATATGACATAGCACTGCCTTGTGCTACTCAAAATGAAATCGATGCAGAACTGGCACAGCAAGTGATTGCATCAGGAGCAAAAATCGTAGCTGAAGGTGCCAATATGCCTTCAGATAAAGCAGCGATTGACCTTTATAAAGAGCATGGTGTACTGCACTGCCCAGGAAAAGCAGCAAATGCCGGCGGAGTAGCTGTTTCTGCTCTAGAAATGGCACAAAACTCTGCACGACTGGCATGGTCATTTGAAAGAGTAGACAATGAATTAAAAGATATTATGAAAAATATTTATTATACCTGCAGTAAAACAGCTGAGACTTACGCTGAAAAAGATGACTTGATGTCTGGTGCCAATATTGCCGGATTTGACCGCGTTGTTCAGACAATGTTATCACAAGGGTTAGTCTAAAAAGTCCGTTTACTGAGCTTGTTTAAGACTGTCTATCCAGATCATTTTTTATGAAAAGGATAGGCAGTCTTTTTCTGTTTTATTGAAAAAGAAAGAACCTTAACCCGCTTCATAAGCAAAAAAATATAGATTATTCACAATATATGGTAAAATTATGTTGATATAGAGCGATTTATTCAACATAAGTTCAAATAAACTTCAAATGAAGATTGTACAATCAATTCATAAGCGATTTATTTTTTATTTTCTGGAAGGGGAATTATATATGCAAAAATTGAATATAAAAAAATTTATAGCCATCGGATTAGCTTCTACTGTATTAGTAGGGTGCGATGCAGCTACAAATGATAGTGCAACAGAAACAGAGACTGGAAATGTAGATGAATCTGGCAATGTGGCTGTTTCTGAAATGAGAGTCGAAACAACGTCGGATGTAACAGAAGCCGTTAGCGAAATAGACGATGCCGTCGTTTCAGTGATCAATAAACAGCGAGTAACAACACAAGATCCATGGGGACTTTACGGTGGACAAGGTGAAGCAGAGCTGGAAGAAGAAGAACAATTGCAACAAGTCGGTACAGGGAGTGGAGCTGTCTATAAAGTAGATGGGGACACTGCGTATGTCTTTACAAACAACCATGTTATTGAAGGATCAGATGCCATTGATGTACTGCTTAAAGATGGAACCAGAATAGAAGCACAAGTCGTGGGTGCTGATGTGTGGACGGACCTAGCAGTATTATCGATCAGCTCAGAAAACATAACGAAAGTAGCTGAATTCGGAGATTCAGAAAGTCTAGTTGTAGGAGAACCGGCAATTGCTCTAGGTTCACCACTAGGAACAAATTTTGCTTCTTCTGTAACGTCAGGAATCGTTTCTGGTCTAGGAAGAACAGTACCAGTAGATACAAACGGAGACAGCGAATACGACTGGGAAATGACGGCGATCCAGACAGATGCAGCAATTAATCCTGGGAACTCTGGTGGACCTCTAGTCAATGTGGCCGGACAAGTAGTCGGAATCAACTCAATGAAGATCTCTACTTCTACAGTAGAAGGTATGGGATTTGCAATTCCAAGTAACGATGCGGTAGATATTATCAATGAATTGGAACAGAATGGTGAAGTTGTCCGTCCAGTCCTTGGAGTTGGCATGGTAGACCTGGCAACTGTATCAGCAGCACAACAAGACAGTATACTAGGCTTGCCAGAAGATGTCAGCGGTGGAGTGGTCATCGCGCAAGTAACACCAGACAGTGCAGCAGCAGAGGCCGGTTTGCAGGAGAATGATGTGATTGTATCCTTTAATGGAACAGACATTACCAGCGGAGTACAACTGAGACAACAAATCTACGATACAGAAATCGGGGATGAAGTAGAAGTTGAATACTATCGAGATGGAACGCTAGAATCCACAACCATTACCATGAGAACGTCAGACGAAAACTTATAAACCGAATAAGAAAGAAGTGCGCTGATAAACAGTGTGCTTCTTTTTTTGTGGATAGAATTGTGCAAAAGTACGAGAT
Organism: Marinilactibacillus piezotolerans; assembly: GCF_900169305.1. Lineage (GTDB taxonomy): Bacteria > Bacillota > Bacilli > Lactobacillales > Carnobacteriaceae_A > Marinilactibacillus > Marinilactibacillus piezotolerans_A. Next base: position 306,350 of record NZ_FWDP01000003.1, read on the forward strand.
ATGTGTATAACTCATTTTTTAAGTCCGAAACAACAATCTTTTATTGAAAATAAGTTATCCACAGCTGTGAGCTGATATGTGTATAAGATCAATATATGTATAAAGTTTTTGTACACAAATGTTGTTAAATAAGGGTTTAAAAGTATTTTTAGACATGTGGGTAAAAATAAAAGGGGTGGGGATAACTTTATAAATAAGTACCCGTTTTTAGGATAGATGAATAATGAAAATTGCAGATTAAAGCGAAAATTATGGGAACAACGTTGTGGATATGTGGATAACTGTTGTGGATAAATGTTAATAAGAGTGGAAAAAACCACTTGCGTGTATACACAAGTGGTAGATAGATGAGGTTTGGTTAATGATTATTTTGCGATAGCTTTTTTGGTAACTTCAACGTTTCCTTTAATAGCTCTTGAGTAAGGACATACTTCATTTGCTTTATCGACTAATTCTTGTGCTTCTTCTTGAGAAACGCCTTCGATTTCAACAGTCAAGTCGACTGCTAGTCCGAAACCTTCGCCTTGTTTAGCAATACTGACTTCTGCAGTAACTGCTGAAGTAATTTTTTTCTTAGCTTGACCAGCCACTAATTGAAGTGCGCTGTCGAAACATGCTGAGTATCCAGCAGAAAATAATTGTTCAGGGTTCGTTTTTCCAGCTTCTCCGCGGCCGCCTAGTCCTTTAGGAACTGTTAGTTCTAAGTCTAAAACGCCGTCAGAAGATTTTACGTGTCCTTGACGTCCTCCAGTAGCTGTTGATGATGCAGTATATAATGCGTTTGACATGTTGAATCACCTTTCCTTTTCGTTTATTTAGCACAATTTAATTGTACACAACTGAATTAAGCGTGTCAAACTATATAATCTTTTTTTCGAACTTGTTATAATAGGATATAGGAGTGATAAAATGGCTAATGAAATATTAAAATTAGAAAATCAGCTTTGTTTTTCGTTATATGCAACGACAAGACAAATGACAAAGATCTACCGTCCCTTATTAAAAGAATTGAATATTACCTATCCGCAGTATCTAGTACTGCTGGTCTTATGGGAAGTACAAACCATTTCAGTAAAAACACTGGGCCAACGCCTGTTTCTTGATTCAGGAACGCTGACGCCTATGCTTAAGCGCATGGAAGAAAATGGACTGATTACTAGAACCCGTTCGAAAAGCGATGAAAGAGTCGTAGAAGTCACTTTGACTGAAAAAGGTGAACGATCGGAAGCGAAAGCGGAAAATATCCCAGTCAATTTCATTAAGCATTTGAATTTGAACGAAGAAGAATTCATACAGTTGAAGAATATACTAGGTAAAATGATGAGCCAGTTCGGCGAGTAAGGTGGAAGAAAATGGATATTACGATCCTTTCAGTCGGTAAATTGAAAGAAAAGTATTTGAAAAAAGGCATCGATGAATACGCCAAGCGACTCGGTGCCTATACAAAGTTCAACGTTATAGAAGTACCAGACGAAAAAGCTCCGGAAAATCTGAGTGATGCGGAAATGATCCAGATCAAAGATAAAGAAGGTCAGCGATTGCTGGCGAAGATTTCTGACCAAGCATACGTATTTGCCTTGGCTATCGAGTCCAAAGAACGAACATCAGAAAAATTCGCAAAAGAAATCGAGCAGCTCATGATTCATGGAAAAAGCAGCATCGTCTTCGTGATCGGAGGCTCACTTGGACTGAGTGAAGATGTGATGAAACGCAGCGATGGGACGATCTCTTTCGGAAAAATGACCTACCCGCATCAACTGATGAGACTGATTCTGACCGAGCAGATCTATAGAGCATTTCGGATTATGCGTGGGGAACCTTACCATAAGTAGATGAGGTTTCAAAAACATAAGTTAACAAGAAATTTTAATCAGTGATAAGAAAAAAGTACGCAAATTGGCAATAACCAATATGCGTACTTTTACTATTCAACTAATTATTTTGCGCGTTTTACTTCAATTCGGTAACCATCAGGGTCTGTTACAAAGAAGTAAGACGGTGTGCCGCCTGAAAGTCCTTTTAGCTCACCGGTTTCGTAAGCAGAGTCTTTACAGATTTCGTGCATTTTTTCTAAGTCGCTGACCGTCACGCCTAAATGACTGAAGCCGTCTCCTATAGTATATGGCTCAGCATCGTAATTGTAAGTCAGTTCGATTTGCACAGAAGAACCGGGAGAATTCAAATAAATTAAATCAAACTTTTTATCTGGGAATTCTCTGCGGCTGGCCACTTCAAAATCAAATAAGTTAGTGTAAAAGTCTAAAGTAGCCTCAATGTCTCTGACACGCAGGCAAATTTCAACAAGTACTTGGTTCATCATATCATCCTCCAATTGTTTATACCTTTATTCTAGCATGAATAGGTCATCTACACACATTTTCCTAAAGAAATTATTGGTAGACTAAGTGAGTTAATGAGAGCAGTGTCTTAGATTCATACCTGACGAGATGTGCGGTATGAATCAACAATATGTAGAAATAAGCATAGGCAGAAACCATATTTTAATGGGTTTATCTCCTTTTTTGCTCAAAATAGTTGAATCCTGTTACGTTTTTAAGGAAGAATAAAGGTAAAGCTTCTGTTACACTAAAGATTGAATAACGACCAGAATTAAGAGTGATAAAAGCGTTTGAACTCTGATACAATCATTCAGTAAAGCAAAAGAAAGCAGGAGAGTATGAATAAGCATTCATTTGAAACACTTGGAGTTAATTCCGAAGTATTAAAAGCATTAACGAGCTTACGTTATTTTAAACCGACAGCGGTTCAGGAAGCGGTCATTCCGCTGGCGCTAGAGAAACAGGATATCCTCGTCGAGTCTCAGACAGGCAGTGGCAAGACGATTGCCTTTGGTATTCCGCTTTGTGAACAAGCAGAGTGGGAAGAAAACAAACCACAAGCTTTGATTTTGGTTCCAACTCGGGAGTTAGCACTGCAAGTCAAGGACGACATCATGAATATCGGCCGATTGAAGCGGATAAAGGCTACTGCAGTATTCGGCAAGTCCTCCTTTAAAACGCAGAAATCCGAATTGAAGCAAAAAAGCCATATTGTTGTCGGTACTCCGGGCCGGGTATTGGAGCATTTAAAAGAAGGCACACTAGCAGTAGATAAAGTCAGCAGCCTAGTCTTGGATGAAGCGGATGAAATGCTGAATATGGGGTTCATCGAACAAGTAGAAGAGATTATCAATCACTTGCCGAAAGAGCGTCAGACGATGCTGTTTTCTGCGACTATGCGGCCTCAAATAGAGCGTATCGTCAGTTTTTATATGAGTCCGGATCGTGCTTCTGTCAGGATGGAAGCATCCATGGAAAATACGCCTAAGATTTTACACTCGTATATCAACGTAGAAGAAGAAAGTAAGAAAAAGCAACTATTAGATTTATTGACCATTGAGAATCCGGATGCTTGTATCATTTTTTGTAACACGAAAGACGTGGTGGATTCTGTAATGAAGTATCTGGACAAAGCTGGTTTGCCAATCGATAAGCTGCACGGCGGTATGGATCAAGATGATCGAGTGGAGGTAATGGATGAATTCCGCTCCGGGAAACTCCGTTATCTGGTCGCTACGGATGTCGCTGCTCGTGGAATCGACGTTGATAATCTGACACACGTCGTCAACTATGATGTCCCGTTTGAAAAAGAGAATTACACACACCGCACAGGGCGGACAGGTCGAGCAGGCAAAACAGGACTGGCTTTGACGATGGTGAGTGACACTGACCGAAGACGATGGGATGACATTCGTGACTATGCCTTTAATGGTCAGCAAGAACTTACGGAAATATTTGCGCCTAATGAACGTGCAATTATCCGAGCAAAGGCAGCTTTCGAAAAGAAAATAAACACACGAGTGGCTCCAAAAAAAGCCCGCAATAAAGAATTGAATAAAGACATCACGAAGGTTTACTTTAATGGCGGTAAAAAGAAAAAGTTGCGTGCAGTTGATTTCGTCGGGACGCTGACGAGTATTAAAGGAATATCAGCCGAAGATATCGGTATTATCACAATTCAGGAAAATGTCACCTACGTAGAGATCATGAATGGCAAAGGACCTTACGTTATTTCCGAAATGCAGAATCGTACGATTAAAGGAAAAAACTTGAAAGTCAGTAAAGCACGCAAGTAAATAAAAGCGTCATTTGAATAAGCCGATTAAACAAGTTGGCCAAAGAAGACTATGATCACTTATCACTTAGACGGCTCACAGAAAAAAATCAGTAGATAAGTCTTTCAAAAAACTTGAAGTACAAGGAATGCAAGCAGGAGAATGGTTGCATGGTCATTTATCAGGGTGTAAAAAGATAAAGCATAAACGAGCAGGATTGCGTGTGAGATTTAAAGAGTTGGAGAATGGTGTAGAAATTATCGACATCATTACGATTGGAAAAGATCAGATAAAGAAATATATAAGATAGCTGGAAAACGTTTGAGTGATTCATAACCACAACAAATAGAGAGAACCTATTCAATGGGTTCTCTCTATTTATATAGTGTTTATCTATATTAAAACAAGAAGCTGTTTGTTTTTAAAATCAAGAATAAATAGAAGACAAGTCACTGGCAATTGTCGGATAAGCAAAAATATGGTCAGCGACTTCTGATGCTGAAACTTTTTGTTCGATCAGCTGACTGAAGTAATTGATCAGTTCATCTGCTTCGTTATTCAGACAAGCGGCACCGACAAGTAAACCAGAATCTTTATCGGTCACGATTTTGATTTTCGAGATCGGTTCATTGGTTCTGTGATAACTGAACCATTTAGTAGCATCAATAGCAGATACTTCATAGCGATCATCATCAGTAGTCGCTTGGACTCCGATTTGAGCTAATTTAGGCCCTGAGAAGACCATTGTCGGAATACTAGGATAAGCAATAGGATCAGTCGTTTTTCCCGTTAGATAAGATACTACATAACTAGATTCAAAACTGCAGACAGGCGTCAATTTCGGCTGGCTTTTAGATAAAATATCACCTATTGCAAAGATCGCTGGGTTGCTGGTCTGAAGATATTCATTAACGGTAATGCCTTTTTTGTCATAGTCAACGCCAGCATTTTCGAGGTTCAATGCTTCCGTATTCGGAATTCTTCCGGTGGTACAGAAAACCAGGTCGGTATTTAATTGAAAGTCTGAATCGTCTGTCAGTGAAAAACCATCTCCAGCAGCTTCAATTTTTGAAATACTGACATTCAAATGGAACGTGACACCTTTAGCTTCAAGCTGCTTCATTAATAGATCAACGAGTTCCTGATCGAATGCTTTGAGAGGTCGATCATTGTGCTGGATGACATGTACGTCTGCACCTGCAGCATTTGCAAGGGCTGCAAATTCAAAAGCGATATAACCGCCGCCAACGAGTGTAACCGTCTCAGGCATTTCTTTAAGAGACAAGAACTCTCTGCTGGTTAAGAAATGTTCTTTTCCTTCGATATCCAGGATTGAAGGACGAGCACCTGCTGCAATGACGAACTGTTCTGCTGTTAGTTCTTCTTCGTTTACTTTTAAGCTATGGTGGTCAATAAATGCTGCTTTACCATAAAACGTTTCTACTCCAGCGGATTCCAAACTTTCCTTGCTTTGCTCTGGCACAGGAGAAGTGAATGTTTCTTTGAACGCCATCAAATCCGGCCAATTCACGTCAGGGACTATGTTGAATCCTTTTCCTTGTAATTGCTGAAGCTGATCTTTTGCCTCAACGGCTGAGACTAAGACCTTCTTAGGATCACATCCACGGTTGGGACACGTTCCGCCCCATAAATCGTCTTCTATTATTGCCACATGTTTACCTGAGGATGCTAAACTGGATGCAGCAGCTTTTCCAGATACGCCACTACCAATAATGACCATATCATAATGTTTTCCCATAAGTATAATCTCCTTTTTATAGAACGATTTTCAGTACATGACCTGCAAACTCTTTTTAACACAGAATAAGAGGGATTGAAAATGATAGACCCTGCAAGCTATAATCTAACCAAAGGTTTAAGAGTAGTTCAGTTAAATCGGTTCAGAAGGAGAGACAATGTGGCACGAGTTCTAAGCGAAGAGTTGATCTACGAAATATTATCAGTCGTTGAAGAGATTCCCGAGGGCAAAGTGGCTACATATGGTCAGATTGCCAGACTGATCGGTAGAGACAAGAATGCCAGACTAGTGGGGAAAGTGTTAAGTATGGCAGAGTTTTATGGGAAATATCCCTGTCACAGAGTGGTGAATCACGCCGGCAGGTTGGCTCCGGGATTTAGAGACCAGAAGGATCTGCTGGAAGCGGAAGACGTAACAATGAAAAATGAGACACATGTTGATCTTAAAACCTGTCAGTGGAGCGAGTAATACTGTTCCGGAAATATAGAAAAGGTTATGGAAACTGTGTCCATAACCTTTTTGAATGTATATCGATTAGTATTCCAATGCTTTCAATTCATCTATGGTAACGTCTTGTTCTTCATAGTTGTCGACCATGAAACCACTTAGGTTGGAGAATTCTTTATAGAATAGGTCATAAGCCGTCAAGTCAGTATTGAAATTATCTTGGTTCAGTTTCAAGATCAGTTCTTTTGTCTTAGCTTGCGTGTCGCTGTCCAGTTCCCAGCTGTCTGGTCTTAGACGACCGACTTCGTCATATTCTGGTTTATCTCCATAAATCATTTCACGATAGATACGGTCCTGGTGCATGATCGGCGTTTCATGTGTGCCTTTTTCAGACATGACTTTATATAGACCGATGCAGTATACAGGGAAGAACGGAATAACCGAGCTGGCTTTAGTAGTTACAGCAGTCGCTACAACAATCAATGCTTTCCCATTGATGTCAGCCAGCAATTCATTAATGTTTTCAGCTTTTTCATCACAGTCCGCTTTCGCGCGTCCAAGTGTACCGCCGCCATAGTAAGGACGATTCAATTCAGTACCTAGATAAGAATAATTAGTCGTCAGTACGTTATCAGCTAAAACGCCTGCTTCCTTCAGAGCTTTCATCCAAAGTTCCCAGTCTTCTCCGCCCATGACTTTCACAGTATCATGAATTTCCTGATCTGTTGCCGGATCCAGTGTTTCCTCGTAGAAATCCTGGTTTTGCATATTGATATTTGGACCGACTACAGGTTCGCCGATTGCTTTGATAGAAGAGTTATACGTTTCTCCAGTATCCGGATCCGTTCTTCTGCCGCTTGCCAAGCTGTATACGACAAGGTCGACTTTGCCGCCGAATTCATTCTTGATATAGTCAATGACTTCCTGCTTGCTTTCATGACTGAACGCATCTTGTACGAAGTTTTTAGCCACAAGTCCTTCTTTTTCAGCCGCTTCTTTAAAAGCAATATTATTGTACCAGCCAGCTGTTCCTAAGTTCCGCTCGCTTTTCGGTCCTTTTTCAAAAGAGACACCGATCGTGTCAGCGCCTGTACCAAAAGCCAAGCTGATTCTAGTCGCCAATCCGTAGCTTGAAGAGGCTCCAATAATCAAGACTTTTTTAGGTCCTTCGTAAGTTCCCTGGTCTTTTACATAATTGATTTGATTCAAAACTTCCTGTTTTAGTCCGATCGGGTTGACCCCAATCGCTACATTTCCTCGAATATTCTGTTTAAAGTCCATGATTCTTATTCCTCCAATTATTCTTCTTAAGAGTATCATATCAGAAATGCTTTTTTACAGGAACGGTTTGTTTGAGAATATCTGTTGAACGTGATTAAATAAATAGTTATTTAATCAGATGTTCTGTAAAATGAAAGAAAGAGTATATAGAACATGAATGCGAGGAGTGGTTAGAGATGCAGATTCATCCGATCAAAGCGTTATCTGATAATTATATTTGGGTGATGGAAGAAGGAAAGGATGCAGCAGTAGTGGATCCCGGAGAGTCACAAGGTGTGCTGGAATACCTGGAAAAAGAGCAGAAAAACTTGCAGGGCATTCTTCTGACGCATGAACATACTGATCATGTCGGGGGTGTGGAGGATATTTTAGCAGCTTACCCTGACACACCAGTCTATGGGCCGAGCGAAACAGCTGAATATGCCAGTACCATCGTGAAGAAAGGCGATACTGTTGAACTGTTGGGACTGACTTTTGAAGTACTAAAGACAGCGGGCCATTCAAAAGAACATATCAGCTTCCTGTCAGGTGATAGCTTATTCTGCGGCGATGCTTTATTTTCAGGTGGATGCGGCAGAGTGTTCACGGGTGACTATCAAGCGCAATACGATGCTTTACAGCAATTTGCTAAATTAAATGGTACTGTAGCTGTTTATGCTGGTCATGAGTATACAGAGACAAATCTCCGATTTGCTCAATCTGTTGAACCAGATAATGAAAAAATTGCTGAAGCCTTAAAAGAGGCTCAGGAAAAAAGAGAAAACGACCAACCGACTTTACCGTCAACGATTGAAAAGGAAAAGAACATCAATTTGCTGATGGAGGCTGAGAACTTAGAAAGATTTATTGAGCTGCGTAAAGCGCGGGATGAATTTTAAAGATTTGTCGCAAAAGTTTTTCAGATAGTCAAAGGTCATGTACTATCCAGAATGAATAAGAAATCGTCAGAACTAAACAATTTACAATCAATCAAAAAGGTCAAACAAGCTGGTTTACAGGAGCTTGTTTGACCTTCAATTTTATGCTCATCTAAAAGCTGAATGGGAATCCAAATGAATGTATGGCAATAAACAGGCAAAATAGAATCAAAGCAATTATTAATATAACGGTTATTGTAAAAAGACCGAATAATAAACCGGTCTTTCCTTTTTGAAGTTCTTCTTTTTCTTCATCATTCAAGTTCTTCTTCATCACGGAATGCCTCCTTTTTCACGGGATCCAGCTGTCTGCCTTTTGCAAAGAGTAATATCACAGCCAGCCAGATACCTATATCTGTAGCAATCATACCGATTAAGTAATTTAGTAAAATAAAAAAGCTGGAAAATAAGATGAAAAACCCTAGAAAGTGCTGAGTGTTTCTTAAAGTCTTTTGCCAGTCGAACTTGTCTCTGTCCAGTTCATGTTGACCGTAACCGCCTATCCACTTGACAGCGTACTTTTTAGGGAGCAAACACAGTATAAGTAAAGAAAAGGAGAGAGTACCAAGCAAAGCATAAAAAATTTCCAGACTGCTATCAATTGTTCCGCGCTCAAAAAATCCTTTAATGAATTCTAACAAGGTAAGTGGCTCCATATTTTTTTACGTTAATTCTATTTTAACATAGACAGTGACGTAAACCATCAGTCGCAAGTCTGCTTTATAAAAAAAGAGTCAGAAGATTGTTGCAGCTTTCAATTAAACGACGTACTATGAATGAAAAGAGTACAAAACTGTTAAATGGGAGACCACTTTTAACTTAATTCAGAAAAATAGAATCAGATAAAACGTACACTGGAGGAAAACATGAATAACAATGATCGATTGGTAAGACTAAGATATGCTTTGGATATAAAAGACACGGATATGGTAGAAATATTCAAGCTGGGGGAAACGGATGTAACTAAAGCAGACGTTCAGGAAATGCTGACTAAACAAAACAGCCAAGCAGAAGCAGATGACGATAGTAAAACCGAGAATGTTTACGCTAAAGCATGCGACAACTATATGTTTGAGTCCTTTCTGAATGGTTTGATAATCTTTAAACGCGGCAGACAGGAGACAAAACCAGGGGAGTCCAAAAAGCCTAATAGAATGATCAAAAATGATCGCAGTGTCAATAACGTGCTCTTAAAGAAAGTGAAAATCGCTTTGTCTTTGACAAGTGATGATATGCTGGATATTTTAGATGATGCAGGTGTATTTATTTCTAACAGTGAGTTGAGTGCGGTGCTCAGAAGAGAAGGGCAGCGGAACTATAAAGAATGCGGCGACCGTTATGCCAGGAACTTTTTAAAAGGTTTGGCACTGCATTATAGAGAGTGAAAAAAGAAGTAGTTTTAGATAAAAAAGAAAGCAACAGTGATTATGAACTGCTGCTTTCTTTTTTAAAATAAAATTTATTGATATCTCTACGTTAAATCCTTAATCGCTTGAACTTCATTCTCTGTTAAGGAAAAATCGACAATCTCTGCGTTCGATTGAATGTGCTCTTCATTTCCAGAGCGCGGAATCGGAATCGTATTCAAGTCAACGGTCCAGCGTAAAGCAATCTGCTGAGGCGACTTGCCATATTGATCGGCCAGTTTCTTGATGGTTTCATTGTCTAATTGCCCTTTTTTGAGCGGAGAGTAGGACATGATGACAATGTCATGACTTTCGCAGAATTCTTTTGTATCCCAGTCAACATTGCCGGGCGCCAATTCGACTTGGTTAATAGAGGGCGTTACGGTAGCGTTATCCAGTAACGGCTTCAGTTCTTTGCGGGTAAAGTTGGAGATACCGATCGATTTGACTTTACCAGATTTAAGGACGGCTTCAAACCCTTTCCAAGTTTCAATGTTTACTTCATCGTTATCAGATGGAGAGTGGATCAGAAGCAAATCAATGTAGTCGAGCTTTAATCTGCCTAAGCTTTCTTCTACTGACTTTTGTACACCTTCAAAACTCATATCATCCTCTTCAACTTTTGTTGAAATAAACAAGTCCTCTCGTGCAGCATCATTTCCAAGAGCGGATTGAATTCCTTTTCCAACTTCCTCCTCGTTTCCATAGTTAGGGGAAGTATCAATTAATCGATAACCATGCTTGATTGCAAAGGAAACCGAGTCTGCAGCTTTTCCCCCTTTTAGTTCAGCTGTGCCGAATCCCAGTGACGGAATCATCGTATTGTCGTTCAACGAAAGATGTTTCGCTAAGTTGTTTACCATGCTGACCATCCTCTCTTATTTGCTAGCCTAAGTTTAAAAAACAAAAAAGATTAATTCAAAAGAAACCGCTTTTAAAACGGATTTTTTTCGGGACGTTTGTTCAATAGGCTATATAAAAAGGGTGGTCGCTGTTGATCGAACAGCTATATGTATTTTAAGTCACATTTAATAAAATAAAATATCACAATTCATATAAAAAATTATATATTGTATTGACTGCTATTTTTAAAAAGCGTATACTTCTATTTGTAACAATGTGAATGTTAACACAATATTAAAATTTTTGTTTGATTGTAATTCACAATCGGTGGTTAGTCACAGGCTATCTAAGTGAGGATGACGGTAAGATGAATATTGAATACTTTATCAAGGCGCGAAAAGAGAAAGGCCTTTCGCAGCTGGATTTAGCAAAGGGAATCTGTACGCAGGCAACGTTAAGCCGATTCGAAAGTCATGCTCAGATTCCCAATTTAAAAATCTTAAATCAACTTTGTAAGAGATTAGATTTGCCGTTAGGAGAGCTTTTTCCTAAGGTAGGTGTGCAGTATACCGACGTGATAGAGAAGATGAATCAAGCAGAATTCTTTTTGATTACAAGCGAGTATGAACAGGCGGATGATTTGCTGGACACCATCTCAATAGAGGAGATTGAAGACATTAATTTATCGATGCGCTACTATTACATAAAAGGGTTTATCTCGATTTTTCAAGGCGGAACGGTTATTGATAACCTTTTTATTCTGGATCAGATTTTATTGGAAGAGGAATCCGCGGATTCTGAGATTTTTCATCTGCTGGCCTATACGGGAATCGGCATGATATATGCACAGGAAAAGGATCAGGAGAAAGCGGAGTTTTATTTTAATAAAGTATTGAAGCGTATCTATCAGTATCCAACGAAGAAGATGGAGGATACTTGGCGGGTGCTGCACATCGTATTTGAAAGCGGCGTTTTTTATGCACGTTCCAATGAGATGGAGATCAGCAATGCTTTATTGAATTATGCTGTTTCAATTTGCTCAGATAATCACGTAACCTATTATCTGGCTCGTGCAGCCATTCAGCTAGCAAAGAACGCTATAAGCCAGCAACAGCCTAAAGCATATGTTCTTGAATTGATTTACGATGCCAGAGCCTACTCAAAAATCAATCAGAACAGAATCGCATTGAAGGAGTTGGCCGTTATGGAGCAGGATGTTCTGACACAGGAAGCGAAAGGTGTTGAGTTCAGTGGAACAGAAAAGGAGAACCGTTCACTTAATGGGGACGGTCATTGATCTAATGATTGAACATGATGCGGCTGATCGGATTTTAAGTGAAGTCGTCAGACGATTAAAACAATATGAGCATCGATTCAGCGCCAATGATCCTCATTCTGAATTGATGGCTGTAAATCAGAATGCTGGAATTCAGCCTGTTTCTGTACATGCTGAACTGTTTGAGCTCATTGAGCTTGGCAGACAGCACAGTCTGGCACCAGACAGTCATTTGAATATTGCAATTGGACCGCTTGTTCAAACATGGAGAATCGGATTCAAAGATGCGAGAGTACCTGCAGACGAAGAAATCCAACAGCTTTTAAAGCGGATTGATCCGCGAAATATCATTTTAAACAAAGAGAAACAAACCGTCTATCTGTCAGAGCCGGGCATGCTGATCGATCTGGGGGCGCTGGCAAAAGGGTATATCGGTGATCGGATCATCGATTATCTGAATAGCGTTGGTGTGAAAACGGCGCTGATCAATCTTGGCGGAAATCTAATAGGAATGGGACCGCCAGCCGACCACAAGAAAGATTACTGGAAAATCGGCATTCAAAATCCTGCACAGGAGAGAAACCAGTACGATATTGCCTTGAAAGTGGTCGATCAATCTGTGGTGACTTCAGGAATCTATGAAAGAAGCCTGAAGCAGGAAGGGCAGGATTATCATCATATCCTCGATCCTCAAACCGGCTACCCCATGACCACAAATATTGCCAGCTTAACGATTTGTTCGGATCAGTCCGTTGATGGAGAAATTTGGACAACACGGTTATTCGGAAAGCCGACCTGGGAGATTTTAGAAACGATCGATCAGCTACCGGGCATTGAAGGATTAGTCATCACAATAGAAGGAACAACCCATTATTCAAATGGATTAAAAGACACCGTTATACAAAATCAAACGACTGTACGTTAATTTGAAAGGAAGAATATCATGACAACATTAATTGGCCTCGTCGGTACAAATTCAGACTACTCAACAAACCGTAAATTGCTGCAATTCATACAACGGCATTTTACAGAAAAATCAGAGATGGAGATTGTAGAAATCAGAGATCTCCCACTATTCAACAAGCCGCAAGATAAGACAATTCCTGAAGCCGTTCAGCTGCTGGCAGACAAAATCGAAGCAGCAGACGGCGTGATTATCAGTACACCTGAATACGATCACTCTGTACCGGCATCATTGATCAACGCATTAAACTGGCTGTCTTATGGCATCTATCCTTTTGTCGATAAACCGGTCATGATTACAGGTGCTTCATATGGAACACTGGGGTCCTCCAGAGCGCAACTGCATTTGCGTCAGATTTTAGATGCACCAGAATTAAGAGCCCGCATTATGCCCAGTTCTGAATTCCTGTTGAGCCACTCTCTTCAAGCTTTCACAGATGAAAATACGCTCATCGATAACGAGCAGATTGAAAAGCTGGAAGGGTTGTTTGAAGACTTTTTGAAATTTATCAATATTACTGCCCAATTGAACCATGCCCATGATTTGAATAAAAGGGAAGCTGAAAACTTTTCTTGGGAACGAGTATAAAATAAGGAGATGAAGAAGATGAAAATTGTTGGAATCGTTGGATCAAACGCAGAGGTATCCTATAATCGTACATTATTGCAGTACATCAAAAAGCAGTTTGACTATTTATTTGAACTGGAATTGATCGAAATCAAAGATATTCCATTGTTCAACCAAAGTAATGATCAGACAAAAAGTGTACCCATTCAAAATATAAATCGAAAAATTATGCAGGCAGACGGTGTGATTATCGCAACGCCGGAACATAATCATACAATTCCTGCTGCATTGAAGAGCGTTTTAGAATGGCTGTCCTTTAATATCCACCCTCTGGAAAATAAACCAGTTATGATTGTCGGAGCTTCTTATTATGATCAGGGTTCTTCAAGAGCACAGCTGCATCTGCGGCAGATTTTAAATGCACCAGGTGTTCATGCAATCGTTATGCCTGGAAACGAATTTCTGTTAGGCAAGGTAAAAGAAGCATTCGATAACAAAGGGGATTTGAAAGATAAAGGAACAATTGAATTCTTGAGCAGCTGTCTGGATAAATTCGTTCAGTTCATCAAAGTTGTTTCTGTCATTGAAGGGCCGAAAAAACCTGCACTTGAGCCTGAAGATCTATATGCAACAGGAAAAATCGAGACAACGGTCGAAGGTGTTGATATGTATGCAGACGATTGGCTGGAACAAGCCGCAGAAGCCGTCAATGCTGTCGAAGGAGATACGTATGTCAAATTAGATCGTGGATTGTTGACGGTTGATCAGTTAAATTACTTCTTGGCTTCTATGCCGATGGAATTGACCTTTGCGGATAGCAATAATCAGTTCTTATATTATAATCATACATTGCCGGCAGAAGAGATGCTGGCTTCAAGAAACCCGGGACAAGTCGGTAATCCGCTGGCTAAATGTCACCCGCAAGCTTCATTCAAGAACGTAGAATGGGTGATCCAGCAATTGCGTTCAGGGGAATTGGATGCTGTTCGTGTAAACGTTCCGACGCATGGTCCAGATAAATTTGTCGTTCATAACTATCAAGCAATGCATGACAAAGAAGGAAACTATGTAGGAATCAATGAATATATTTTGGACTTCCAGCCCATTATCGACTGGTACTTGAAACAGACTGGTAAAACACTAGAAGGTGGTGCTGACGGCGTTTCTGGAGCCTCAGCGAGCGACCATGCAGAAGAAAGCGATGCGGTATCCGGAGCTTCAGTAAGAGAAGAAGATGAAGTAATGGATGCAGTATCTGGAGCTTCTGTTAAAGGCTAATCACTAAAAAGAGGTTTGGCCCAAAATCTCTATTGATCAAAATTTATCAAGCTTTAAGTATAGAATAATCAAAAATCCCGTCAAACCAAGGATTGAATTTCCTTGAATTGACGGGATTTCACTTTCTATCTAGTTTTGTTTCAGCCTTTTAAAGCGGCATATTATGCTTTGCAAGCAGTGATCAACGGAATAGATCCAAGAATTTTTCCCATAGACTTTTTGGTTCTTGCGGGGTTGTTTCAGTTTGTTTATTGGATGCTTGATCTGTATCTGACGCGCGGTACTGAATGACAAACTGCACATTTTCCGTCTGGTCATTACGGTCATCCATAAAAGACTGAACCTGATAATCTTCATTTGAGAATTCAGCGACAGCTTTATCTATTTTTTCTTCTGTTTGATCTGGCAGGTCAGAAGTTTGGGAAGCCAGTTCGGATGTACCAGAAGCCAATTGATCAGCGCCGCTTACTAAGGAATCAGAACCGTTGGCAGCATTTTGAAGGCCAGATTCTAATGCCTCTGTACCCACGAGTAATTTTCTGGATCCAGTTTCAAGTGTTCGTGTGCTGTTGTGAAGTGTTTGTAAGCCGTCTATAAAAGCTAAGGAACCGGCGTGTGCAGCATTCACTCCATTGTTCAATTCTTTGGATCCGCTGGACAATCCGGCTGTACCTTCGGCCAGGCGCTGTAATCCAGACTGTACAGAGCTTCCGTTTGCTGCCAGAGTACTTGCTCCTGTTTTTAATGCTTGAGTTGCTGCAGTGGCTTGCTGAATTCCTTTCGATAACTGGCTGGTACTTTCAGTATATTGATTAACCCCTTCATCAAGGGTTTCATATTGGTCAACTAAGGAGTCGATAGCTTGCTTCAATGGTTCGACAGTTTCTGAGATTGAAGACAAATTCTCTATTAATGTCGTTACTGCCTCGTTGAACGATTGGTATTGCTTAACGAGTTGGCTGCTGCCAGCTTTCAGGTCCCCCTCGGGTTGGACTACTCCTTTAATACCTTCAATAACTTGTTGGCTGCCCTCAATATAATAGGTATTTGCGTCAGTTAATTGCTCAGTTTGATTGATAGCTGTTTGAAGGTCAGTGAGTACTGCTTCATCTAATAGTCCTTCTTCAACTAAAGGTTGTAGTTTTGTCAATTGCTCATTTAAAGCAGCTAATCGTTCTTTTGCGGCTCTATTCTGATCGGCTAAGTCTGAAGGAGATAGACCACTTGTTTTAAGCTTAGTTTGATATTCTTCAATAGATTGATCTATATTTTCAATCCCCATGTCCAGGTTAATCATACCGGATTGGATATTCTGTGAAGCATCAGCCAACTCAGCGGCTTTATTGAATGATGCTGTCAGAAGACTGACTTTTTCCTGTAGTGTTTTTAGTGCATCTAAAACACGAGCAGACCCATCAGTCAGAGATTTAGACCGGTCGGTTAATTGTTGAGCACCTGATTCAATGTCTGATAATGCTTGAGTCAAATCTGATACACCCTGATCAACTGAAGATAGTCCATCAAAGAAAGGTTCTGATTGTTTTGCTAATTGCCGACTTCCTTGATTGAGTTGTCCAGCAGCTGATTGAAGCTGTCTGCTGCCATCAGTCAGATCTGCTAAACCGTTCTCCAGTTCTTTTGTTTTGGCAAATGCTTGAGCGGTACCCGAAACAAAAGCCTGGCTGCCTGAGTAGAGTTCGCTGGCTCCATTTGTTACTTGCTGACTTCCGCCAAGTAATCTTTCTAAGCCGCTATTCAACTCTGTGCTGCCGGAAAATAGTGATTGTGATCCGTCATTGACAGCCTGGATACCCGTCTCTAAATCGGCTAAGGGCTCAGTAAAAGAAGAAAGGTCAAATAAGTCTTTATCTATCCCAAGCGTCAATGGAGCACCGTTAATAGACCAGTCAAAGTCAGCAAACTCGGTAGTGTCTACTATAAAAGTAAGCGGTTCTGACTGACCTGGTAAAACGGTCCATTGAACTTGCTGCTGATTACCGGCTGTGCTGACAATACCGTTTTCGCTGTTTAAATCAAAATGCGTGTCCAAGTCCATTGAAGTACTGATTTGTAAAGCATAATGGTCAACATAAGACATCAAAGCCTCATCCGACTCATCGGATGGTTGAATGTTGACTTCTACCTCCAATGTGCCTGACTGACCAGCGGATTTTTCAGGGTCTATTTCTTTTCCATCCAGCAGATAGTGGAAAGTAAATATCCAAGGCAATTTACGGTTTTGAAGCTTACCTTGTGTAATCACCCGATTTTCGTCTGTTTGAATCACAGACTCATCTGCTGAGGGAGAGGTTAAATCTGCATGTGTTGTGTTCAACAGACGCAACTCTTCGTAATCTCCAAAGTCTTTGATTAGACCTAGATTGGACCCTTCAAAAACATTGGTCGTATACATATCTTCAACAGATCCAGATCGATCAATTGTAGTGTAGATCAATTCTTCTTTTGTAAAATTATCTTCATTTGCTTCTGCAGCAAAAGCTTGCAGAGGCGTAGAGAGTGCGCCGGCAATCAAAGCAGCAGTACTGAGGTAAATAATTGGTTTTTTCATTATAAACTTTCCCTTTCTAATGAGTATCCTATTTGAATTCAAGTCCTTTAGATGTTTTTTCAATTAAACGATCAGCTATATAAAGAAAAATCGGTAATCCAAAAAATACTACGATCATGGATAAAATGGTTCCTTGCGCTAAAAGCAATCCGATTTGGGCAGGGACTTGATTAGTCGAAAAGGCACCGAATAAAAATCCTGCAGCTGTCATGATCGTACCAGAGACGATAATACTTTCCCCCGACTTTTCAATAGCAGATAATAAAGCAGCTTTCTTATTTAATAAACGGCGCTCCTCCAGATATCGGTCAGTTAATAAAACCGCATAATCAACAGTGGCACCTAATTGAACCGAGCTGAGAATCAGGTAAGCAATGTAAAAGAGTGTGCTGCCTCTAAAGTAAGGCAAGCCCAAATTGATCCAGATAGCAGACTGGATACTCAATACGAGGATTGCCGGTAAAGTAAGTGACTTGAAAGCAAATAAGATAACAATCAAAATCCCTATAATAGAAGCAGCATTAACGATCTGCTGGTCTGAATTAATCACATCTTTCAGATCGTATGTTGACACACTATCACCAGCCAATAAATAATCCTCGCCGAACTGAGCTTGAGCTTTTTGGTTGATTGAATCAATCAACGCAAAGGTCTCTTTGCTTTCAGCTGGCAAGTCAGATTCGATGGCAATCCTGCTGTAATGAGGTGATTGAAGCAGCTCTCTTGTTTTTTCGGGAACGTACTGAATCGGAACAGTCCAACCCACTTCGTTGGAATATGCTTGCACATTTGTCAGGTGATCAAAGTCAGACAAGTCATTCAGCAGCGCTTTTTCTTTTGCTTCATCTTTATTCGGAATCATCAGCGCCATGACATTGGTATGACCAAAAGTTTCATCAACGGCAGCTTTTTCCTGCATGACTGTATTATTTTCGGATAGCCACATTGAACTGCCGTAATAAAAGTTATTTTGATGCTGTGCCATAAAAAATATTCCAGATGAAATAATGATCAAAGGAAAAGTAATATAGCGGACTCGATAAACTAGGTTTGCCAGTGGTTTCAAAGAAGGGATAAAGGAGCGATGTGTCGTCTTCTCTAAAACATTGGCGCTCATCAGGGTAATCGCCGGCAGGAAGATGAATACCGCTAGCAAACTTAAAATAACCCCTTTTGCTAAAACGATTCCCATATCAGCTCCAATCCCGAATTTCATCAGAATCAAAGCAGCAAATCCAATAACCGTCGTCAAACCGCTGGATAAAACAGACCCTAAAGACTGCGTAAGAGCTTTGACCATGGCTTCTTCTTGAACGATTCCTTCCCTTCGATATTCTTCATAGCGATGCAGCAGAAAGATTGAATAATCAATGGAAACCCCTAACTGTAAGATTGGAAAAGCATTACTGGTAACAAAAGAAATTTCTCCTAAAAAAATATTGGTACCGGCATTAATCAAAATAGCCAATCCTATAGTTCCGAGAATCAAAACAGGTTCGATCCAAGCAGATGTAAAGAACAGCAAAATCAGAAAAGCGATCAGAACGGCAAATCCTATAGTGGTATATAAATCTTTGGAAGTGTGTTGATCCAGTTCGTAATCCTGCACCAGCGTTCCTTCTAATTGACCTTCGTCTCCAGCAATCGTTCGGATCTCTTCGATCAAGGTATATTGATCTGTTGTGTCGGTCGTATCAACAGAAATAGTAAAGAGTGCTTTCCCGTTTAAATAGTAATCAGCTACGGCGGTCTGATCCATTTGTTCTAGTGGTTTTTCTATGTTTTCTACGTCGTCGAGCCATTCAATAGAAGATACGTTATCTAGTGCCGCTAGTTCAGCTTTCATTTCTTCTGCTTCGTTCAAGCCGATCTTTTCAGTCATGAGACGAATCGTTGAAGGCTGCTGAGGAAATTCCTCTTCCATCGTATGAATAGCTTGGGTTGAAGGAGAAGAGCTGGGCAGGTAATCTACCATATCGTGATTAACTCCTACAAAAGGGGCTGAAAAAGCGGCCAAAATTCCCAGAAAAGCAAATACAAAGACGATGACTTTTCGGTGATAGACAATGGTTCTAAAAATACGTTCTTTCAACATGTTCTGTTTCTCTCCCATTCATTTGACAACTGTTCAAATTTAAACTACTGTTCATTATAATAAGTAAAGAAAAAAGTACAATTCACATATTGAGACAGATTGTTGGAATTTATACAGAATGAATAGAAGTGTTGAAAGTGGGAGCGCCATCATGAAAAAAAACCGCAGTGTTCAAAAAACTAAAAGAATTTTGAAGCAGACTCTCATTGATCTTTTGAAAGATCAATCCATTCATCAAGTCAAAGTAAAGGAGCTGACAGAACGGGCAGAAGTCAATAGAGGAACTTTTTATTTTCACTATTCAGACATATATGATCTGCTGTATGAGATTGAAGATGATGTTTTTCAAGAACTGGAAAGTGTATTTGATCAGTTCGATAAGGAAGGGCATAGTACAACAGAGGGATCATTATTAGAAGTGCTGTTTGAAGGTCTGACAGAAAAGAGAGAGATTATTTATATATTATTAGGACCAAACGGAAGCCGGTCGTTTTCTTCTCGAATTGACGGCTGGATCGATTATCATTCAAGAAATATTCTGCAGAGTGCCTTTCCGCAGGTAGATGCAGATTACCATCGGTTAGTTTCGGCTTTTCTGATCCGAGGCGTGATCGGAACATTTAAGACTTGGTATGAAACTGGACAGAAACAAACGTACAAAGAATTGGCCGAGATCATAGAAAAAATTATTGGTCCCAAGCCTTATAGCTGATATTGTTTAACGTAAAACAGCTGCACCCCATTTTGACAGGGTGCAGCTATCTGATTAATAATATAAATTAACTTCTTACTTCTTGCCGAAACCGCCAAGCCCGCCTAAATCAATACCGCTGAAGGATTGTTTAGCTGTATTGATCAGTTCATCCCGTTCATTCTTATCGATTTTTCCATCTGAATGAGCTTGTTTAACCTCGTTTACCAACTGTCCGACTTTGTCTTTGTCTACATTTTGAATCTGTTGTTTTAGTTGATCAAATTTTTGACTCATCGTCTATCCATCCTTTCTCAGCGTTTTTTGTATGTTTACACTTTATGAAAAATGGTCGGATCATGCAAGTAAGAGAACTCGACTCTATAATTTTCTTCTGCCGAACTTTATGATTCTTTTAAGCAAATTCAAGTTGATGTTGCCGACAACTTGCTTAGCTGTTGCATTCAGTTCATGTTTAAATAATTTAATTGTTGAATTTAATTTAAATTATCTCTGATTTTATATTTTCTGTTAAAAAGAGACTTGTTAGGATGTTTACTATGTTTTTGTTTGCTTTTTTTAGGCTTGGATAGTATGATGTTTTCAATCGGAATATCGTTTAGACAGACGAATAGTATTGTAAAAGTCTATGAGCAGAAAGAGTAGGTACATCCACTTTATTGAAGCGAGTTCGGGGCAGTGCAAGCCGGATATAAAGCATGTATTGAATGGATCTGTAAGACGAGGTGCGACGAGATTAGCATACTCCGGAGGCCCGCCGTTAAAAGGGATAGGATATCGGCAGTGTATGCCCGTATCTGAAAAGAGATAAATTTACATTTAGTGGCATAACGGGTAGACACTCGTCCTAATAGGACTGGGTGTTTTTTTGATTTTAAGGCAATTAAAAATTTCCCAATATGTTCTGTATGTATATTTAATATGGGTGGCACCGCGAGTCACTTCGTCCCATTGTTAATGGATGAAGTGGCTCTTTTTGTCGTCAAAAGATATTCCGAAGCCAACTTTAAAGGAAGGACACAGCTTAGAAAGTTGTTAAGGCAAACAGCGAAAACCACAATCAAATTAAGAAAGGATGCAGTAAAATGACAAAAGAAAACTTTGGATCATTCGGTGGTCAGTTCGTTCCGGAACCTATTCAGACCGCATTAAAGGAATTGGAAACAGCGTACGATGAAGCTAGACAAGACGAAAGCTTCATGAAAGAATATCAGCATTATCTGAAAGATTACAGCGGGCGCGAAACGCCGTTGTTTTATGCAAAAGGCCTGACCGAAAAGCTGGGCGGAGCTAAAATTTACTTAAAAAGAGAAGATTTGAACCATACGGGTGCGCATAAACTCAATAATGTAATCGGCCAAATTCTATTAGCTAGACGAATGGGGAAAAAACGGATCATAGCTGAGACAGGAGCAGGGCAGCATGGTGTGGCTACAGCGACAGTGGCAGCAATGTTCCAGATGGAATGCGAGATTTTTATGGGTGAAGAAGACATGGAACGACAAGCGTTGAATGTTTTCCGTATGAGAGTGCTGGGTGCTAAAGTAACTGCAGCAACTCATGGTCAGCGGACACTCAGTGAAGCAGTAGATGCTGCATTTGAGAATTGGGTTGAAACACTTGAGGACACTTTTTATGTCGTAGGTTCAGTGGTAGGACCGCATCCTTATCCGACGATGGTCAGAGATTTCCAAAGAGTGATTGGAGATGAAGCCAGAAGACAGATTTTAGAAAAAGAAGGCCGTCTTCCGGATTATGTAATAGCCTGTGTCGGCGGCGGAAGTAATGCCATGGGGATCTTTTACCCGTTTGTAGAAGACCAAGAAGTGAAGTTGATTGGTGTAGAAGCAGCAGGGAAAGGATTAGAAACTACAGAACATGCTGCAACGATTACAAAAGGTTCAGTAGGGGTAGTTCATGGTATGAAGACGATTGTGCTGAAAGATGATCAAGAACAAATTATGCCGGTCTACTCTATTTCACCAGGCTTAGATTATCCGGGCGTTGGACCGGAACACGCTTATCTAAAAGATATCAAACGAGCAGAATACGTGTCCGCAACAGATGAAGAAGCCATTCAAGCCTTTTTAGAATTATCGAAAATGGAAGGGATCATACCTGCTATTGAGAGTTCACATGCAGTAGCACATTTACTAAAATTAGCACCAACCTTATCGCAAGACCATGTAATCATTGTCAATATTTCCGGACGAGGAGATAAAGATATGAATGTCATTGCAAAATTGCAAGGGTATGACGTTTAAACATATAACAAAAAAAGCTCCTTTTCTATAGAAGGAATCATATGAACCAGGATGAGGAATCGGCTGATTTTCATCCTGGTTTTTGCTTATTTGGACAAATGTTAAAAAAATCATTCTTGTTATTGGGCAGTAAGGGGTGAGTTGGTGTAGAATTAGCTTACACGATGATCGTATTATCATAAAATAAACCAGCCTTTGCATGATCACAGAAAAGGAGAATGGAAATGGATGCAATTGAACATGATTATATGAAAACAAATGGAATCACACTGCATGTAGCCAAGCAAGGTCCGAAAGATGGCAAACTAGTGATTTTACTCCATGGATTTCCAGAATTCTGGTATGGATGGCATCGACAAATGAAAGATTTAGCAGGCAGAGGATTTCGAGTATGGGCACCGGATCAGCGCGGATATAATTTGAGTGATAAGCCAGAAGAAGTTAAAGATTATAAAATCAACCTGTTGGTGAAAGATATTGTTGGACTGATCCGTCAGTCAGGACGAGAAAAAGTATATCTTGTTGGTCACGACTGGGGCGGCATTGTAGCGTGGAAAGCAGCAGGAGACTATCCGGAGTTGATTGAGAAGCTGGTCATTTTAAATGCTCCGCATCAATCAG
Source organism: Marinilactibacillus piezotolerans (assembly GCF_900169305.1). Taxonomy (GTDB): domain Bacteria; phylum Bacillota; class Bacilli; order Lactobacillales; family Carnobacteriaceae_A; genus Marinilactibacillus; species Marinilactibacillus piezotolerans_A. The sequence goes on from NZ_FWDP01000003.1 coordinate 329,463, forward strand.
CTATGAGCAGTCATGTAATGAAGCATCCTTCACAATTACTGAAGAGTTCGTACATTCTATTTTTCCAGCTGCGAGAAATTCCTGAAGAACTAATCAGTCATTCAGATTGGGAATATGCTGCTCAAGCACTGAAAAGCACCAGTCGAGAAGGAACATTCAGTCAAGAAGACTTAGAGCAGTACCAAAAGGCCTGGTCGCAGTCCAATGCTATGGAGTCTATGATCAACTGGTACCGGGCTAACGTGACCAGTTTGATGGATTTAGACGGTGCTTCAAGGGTCGTTGTACCGACTTATATTATCTGGGGAATGAAAGATCAGTTTTTAGGGAAAGAACTTGCGGCTAAAAGTCTGGAATACTGTGCTGATGGTCGAGGCATACTGCTCGGGGAAGCAACGCACTGGGTGCAGCATGAAGCTCCCGAACAGGTCAGTCAATTGATTGCAGCCCATTTTACAAGGTAAAGGAGAAAAAGATTGAGTAAAGATCACTCTAAAAGACTACTGGCAGGAGCGGTTTTCTTTATTGCCGCGTCTTTTGTTTATTTGGCAGCAGAAGCAATCGCTGCAAGTGCCTGGATCGATCCAGACTACGGTTACGCTTATCATTATATCAGTGACCTCGGTGTATCGGAACGAATGACAATAGATGACCGATCAGTCTATTCACCGCTTGCATTTGTGATGAATACTGGATTTATACTATACGGATTTTTATCGGCGAGTGCTTATGTTTGTATGTTACCCCTTTTAAAAAAGCGGGTAAGATGGCTGCTGATTTTATTTGCGGTTAATCAAGGAATAGGAAATATGCTCGTCGGTCTTTTTCCCGGCGAATCTTATGATTATGCCAGCATGCATATTTTAGGAGCCGGTATGGCGATTATTGGCGGCAATGTTACGCTGATTCTTTTTGGATTTGCACTTCGAAATCACCAGATTTCTGCAATCATCAAAGGAATAGCAATGACTTTAGGCAATATCGGGTTGATCGCATTGGTCATTATGCTGACCAATGATTTTGGATACCCGGCAGTGTTCGAACGACTATCTGTTTATACGATGACAATATGGAATCTGATTTTCGGCACTTGGTGGATCGTAAAGCAGTATCATCAAAAAGCTGTTCACTAGTGGAACGGCTTTTTGTATCAAGGTATATTATTTTTAAAATTCTAACGTTCATTCTAGCCTTCGTTTCATCAAACAAAATTCTTTTTGGCAAATTAAAAAGCATCAGTTTTACATCTAGGAAAAAAGTGTAAAATTAATACTCAAATAAAATCACTCTTTTCCCTGTACAGATGGGAAAAGAGTGATTTTGACTTAATAATATTTCTCAACAAAGTCTTCAATCGGCAGTTTGAGATCCTCATAGCGTTCTTCCAACTCTTCGCGGCTCCAGTCCCACCATTTGATAGTTAACAGTTTTTCCTGGATATCTTTCGGGAAGCGTTCTTTGAGAGGTTTTGCCGGAATACCGCCAACAATCGTATAAGGGGGAATATCTTTAGTCACAACAGCACCTGCACCAATGACGGCGCCATCTCCTACTGTTACACCGGCTTGAATGGTCACGCCATGTCCGATCCAGACATCGTTGCCGACAGTTGTGACTTTCTGCCGTCTCCTTTCTAGGAACTGGGTATCTTTGTTGGGGAATCCGTAGCCGTCACCATTATAGGCGAAGAGATGCTGAGAAGGGCGTTCATACGGGTGATTGGTGGGTCCAATACGCACCATATCAGCGATACTTGCAAAGCGGCCGATCACGGAATTCTGTACATAGCAGTAGCTTCCTGTATAGCTGTATCCGCCGATCGCTGAGTTATCAATGCTGTTTTGTTCACCGATCTCAACATATTCTCCAAAAGTCGTATCTTTGATCTGGCTTTGCTTTCCGATCACGGGACGATCAGGATATAATTTTATCGTTTCAATATGCATTCTAAACACCCTCTCAAAACTTTTACTTTAGTGTAACCAATGATAGAATGAAATGTAAAGTGCAAAATAACGGGAATCAAAATTACCGTTACATTATATAGGAGGCGATAAAGTGTACGACATCAAAGTGATCGATTCTTTTTCTAAAAAGCAGCTTTCCAGATTGAAACATGCAAAAGCCTTTGTACGAGAGACAGACAGACCGCACGGCATTATGGTAAGAAGTTCTGTAGTGCCCGATGAACTGATCACGGAGGATCTGCTGGTGATTTCAAGGTCTGGTGTAGGTGTTAACACGATCAATGTACAGTCCTCTACAGAGCAGGGGGTAGCGGTACTGAACACACCTGGCGTCAATGCCAATGCAGTAAAAGAAGCTGTCCTAAGCTCGCTTTTTTCAGCGGTCCGACCGATTATGCCAGCTGCTGAAATGGTCCAGACATTAAATGGTCCAGATATTCTGGCTCAGGCAGAAGCAAGACGAGATGAGTTTATTGGAAGAGAGCTGCAAGGAAAAATCCTGGGTGTCATCGGATTAGGGTCGATCGGAACCCAGATTGCCAGAAGCTGCTATGATCTTGGGATGGAAGTCTTGGGCTATGCCAGAAGAGATCTAGACTTGGATTATGTTGAACAAGTAGATCTGGATGAACTGCTGCGTCAATCTCATTTCATCGTGATCGCTCTGCCGCTGACAGAAGAAACAAAAGGACTGCTTTCAGAAGACCGGTTGCGCCAAGTCAAAAAAGGGGCGTACCTGTTCAACTTTGGAAGAGGCCCTATTGTAGATACAACAGGTATGCTCGCTGCTTTAAATGAGGAAATTATTGACGGGTATTACACAGATTTCCCGGAAGAATCTTATTTGGGCCATGAAAAAGTCATGATGCTGCCGCATATTGGCGGAAATACTCAGGAAGCTTTGGAAGGCGGAGAAAGGCTGGCGAGAAAAGCACTAAGTGATTTCTTGCTATACGGAACGGTTAGAGACTCCGTTAATTTCCCTCCTGCTAGACAGCTGTTTCATTCTCCGTACCGAATGACCGTATTCTACGAGGAAACGTTGGATGCTTTCACAGACATTATGAAGGTACTTCATTACTATGATTTGAAAATGGGAGATATGACCAGCAATCGTAAAAATGAATTTGCCTATATGCTGATTGATTTGGAAGAGTCGATAGACAAGATAGAGGCGGCCGTTGAAGAAATTAGAAAAATGACCACAGTTAAGCGAGTACGTATCTTGAAAAGGCCGCATTATAAAAAAAGAAAGAGAGCTAAGAAAACAAGAACATCATAGTTAATGCAAAAAGGGACTGACTTTCTATGTGAAAGTCGGTCCCTTTTTTATACTGGACGAAGCTGCTGTTTTGTATTTTTTGCTTTATTCTATTTTACTTCGCCAATCGGCATTAAGGATTTTCCGTATAATTCGTTGATGACTTGTGCAAGTCCAGCGTAGATCGCTGAGAATCCGCAGAAGATACCTTCATAACCTGCAATGGTGATAATCATTTCTGATCCAGTAAAGTCTCCAAGAGCTAACAAGAAGAATAACAATGCTAATGTACCGAATACGACTTGAAGCGCACGGTTGATTCTAAATGTTCCAATAAATAAGACCAGTGTGAATAGTCCCCACATAAACAAGTAAGCTGCCATGGCTTCTGGAGAAGTTGGTTCGCCTAATCCCATCATCGGTAATAAATTCAATGCTGCAAATGATAGCCAAAACAATCCATATGATGTGAACGCAGTTGTACCAAACGTATTATTTTTCTTCCATTCCAATACACCGGCAATAACTTGTGCAATACCCCCGTAGAAAATACCCATTGCAATGATCATTGGATTAATTGGGAAAAATCCAGCGTTATGGATATTCAACAATACTGTCGTCATCCCAAACCCTAATAAACCAAGTGGTGCAGGGTTGGCAGTTAATTGATTGATCATGACTGTCTTCCCGTCTAAATTATGATTGCTCATTTTTGCTCTCCTTTTATTCATCATTGTCATGTTTGCACACGCGATTCCAATTATACAGCAGAGCAAAGGCAATTCAATCAAAAAATGAGAAGAAAAAAAGACAATTTCTGTTAAAGCAATAAGCTTTCATTGAATTATTTTCAAAAAATAACGAAGCATTATTCGGAAAGTGTTTCATAGGCTAATTTAGAAATGATTTTGTGGTGATCTGAGTAGGTTTCTAATAATTCTGCTTGAGTAAAAAGCTTGAAATCTGAGAAATCAAAACCTGGTATAACGGTACAACTGACTAACGCATAGCCTTCTTCAACAGTAGAGCCGAAAATTGTTCCAGCAGGTACGTTGTGATGCAGCTGTTCTTCGTTTACTCTGGACAACCCTAATTTTGTTTGGCTATAAGAACCATCACCGTGAAGAGAGTGGACCGTCAGCGGATTTCCATCATGGAAAAACCATAGTTCATCAGAAGTCAGTTGATGAAAATGGGAAGGACTGTCCTCAGTCAATAAAAAATAAATATTGGTATAAAGTGGAAAGTCTTTTTCGGTTTTTGAATAAGTCTGAGAACTGACATCCGTCTGAACAAAAAAGCCGCCTTCCGGATGAGGCTGCAAGTTCAGTTCAGTGATCCATTGTCTTGCTGTTTTCATAATCTCTGTTCCTCCTTAGAACAAGTCTGAACGCTTTTTTTGCAAGTCAGTTATTCTTCCAGAATAGAAAGGAGAATCCACATCTTCATCCACAACGCTGAATAAATGATTCTCTAAATCAAAAAAGTTGAAAGATTTTATCCCGTTGAAGTTTTCGATTGCAGTGACACTGACATTATGACGTACAAAATGCTGATGAGCAGCTTCGATATTTTCAACTACAAAGTTGTAATAAACATTTCTCTGAGGGACCTGCGTCTGAAACTCTGTAGTCTGTGAGGAATCTGTTTTGATCAAAGTCAATTGTGTGGTTCCTGATTCCAAATACATACCAATACCCGTTTCCCAGCTTCCAATTTTTTTCGCGCCCAGGACAGTTTTGTACCAATCAGCTGATTGCTCAAGATCCGTAACAGGAATAAAGATACTGGCTATTTTAAACATAGCAGCCTCCTAAAAAGATATTTAGCAATATCATAATTTACGAATTTGTCTTCGCCAACTTCTGTTGAGTTAAAATTTATGATTGAAAGATGCTAAGGTTTTAAAATAGCATGTAACAGGGTTGTTTTCATGCTAAACTAGAGAAAAGTTTAAAACAAAGAGGCCAGATAATGAATCCATTTTTCAAGCTTATACTCAAACTGATGTCGTCTCCTAGAATCGATATTCAAGAAGACTATCAGGGAATCAGAAAATTTCAACGCTTCTTTTACGGTACACCAAGAAATTCTTATCGCGTTCTGGATGATCAGATTTGTTCAGAAGATGGATCACATGAAATCGACGTAAGGATATTTCAGCCGAAAAAGCTGCTGCATAGTGAACCGATTCTATATATTCATGGCGGTGGCTGGGTCATTGGAGATATCGATTCTTATACAAAAGCTTGCATGAATCTGGCAGATGCTCTTGGTCGGGAAGTTTATTCAATTGACTACCGATTAGCGCCGGAGCATCCTTATCCTGCAGGGCTGAATGACTGTTTCCGTGCAGCTGAGGGATTGCTGGAAAGGCTGCAGTTTATCGATCCGAATAATCTTTCGAAATGGATCATTATGGGCGATTCTGCAGGAGGGAATCTGGCAGCCGCAGTATCTCTTTTATTAAGAGATAAAGGATTGACCGTGCCTTATAAACAAGTTTTACTATATCCTGTAACTTATTGGGATCATTCTGAAGAGTCGCCATTTGCCTCTATTCGAGAGAATGGATATGACTATGGATTAACGATTGCTAAGATTCAAAGTTATATGGAACTTTACGTGCCAGATGAAGCAGAAAGAAAAAAAGCGAATGTAGCACCTCTGATGGCAGAGGATTTAAGCAATCAGCCAGAAACACTGGTCATCACAGCGGAATTCGATCCCCTTAGAGATGAAGGAGAAGCTTACGCCAGCGCTTTGTTCAAAGCAGGCAATAAAGTTCGCTTGCATCGAATCAATAACGCCGTACACGGCTTTATTACGTACCCGAAATTTGCGACACCACTGGATGAAGCTTACCGAATCATAGATGATTTTTTAACGCGGACATAATAAGAATAGATGAAAAGAGAAAGAGGGGTGAAGTAGATGGAGAGAAAAAAATGGATCAGACTCGACAATGCTTCAAACATCTTCCTTGCAGCGAAAAACGCTATCGATACAAAGGTCTTCCGGTTAAGTGCCGAGCTGGATCAGAACGTTAATCCAAGGATTCTCCAGCGTGCTTTGAATCTGGTTTATGATCAGTATGCCCTTTATCACAGCGTGCTCAGAAGAGGCTTGTTCTGGTATTATCTAGAGGAAAGTGATCTGCGCCCAGTAGTCAGACCGGAAACCGGGCCACCTTGTTCACCAATTTATCATTTTGACCGGAAAGAATTGCTTTTCAGAGTTTTGTATCATGAGAATCGGGTCCACTTGGAAGTTTTTCATGCCTTATCTGATGGAACTGGAGCGCTCTGGTTTTTTGAAGACCTGATTTCAGAATATATCGCGCTGCAGTACCTTGAACCCGAAACGACTGAAAAAGAGTCAGAACAAAAAAGAGGTGCTGATCAGTCCGAAGATAGTTTCGCACGCTATTTCAGAAAAAGTCGTCAGAAAAACTTTGCTAAAGCGGCACTGTCAGCACTGGAAAAAATTTACTTAGATAGAGAAAAGGACAGCAGCATAGAAGTCAATATACAGGAAGCATCAGAAAATGAGAGAACACGTGAACTGAAAACAGATGAAAAGCCGCATGTATATCGTATCAGAGGGAATCGAACCCCAGATAACCGAATGCGAGTAATCGAGCTGGAGCTGACATTGAAAAAAGTGCTGAGTCTGGCAAAATTGCATCAAGTATCTCTGACGGTTTATCTGATTGCTCTATATATTCTAGCTGTCTATCAAACAAAGGAAAAAAGTTCTTCTCAAACGACGATTACGATTTCGGTTCCGGTCAATCTCAGACAGTTTTTCCCTTCTCAGTCTGCTCGGAACTTTTTTACGACGACACATCTGGCAATAACGTTTAATGAGGGAGCAGAACCAGATCTTTTAGAAATCTGTAAAGATTTATCAAATCAATTAAAAGAGCAGACAAATCCAGAATACCTGGAAGAAAAGGTCAATCGATTTATATCATTTGAGTTGAATCCTTTTATTAGAGTAACGTTTCGGCCTTTGAAAGATTTAATTTTAAAACTAATCAATCTATCTAACAATCGAAATGTAACGGTGGCTATGTCGAATTTAGGGAAAGCGAGTTTTCCGAATGAAGTAAAGCCTTATATCCAAGGAGTCTATTTTCATACATCTGCTATACGTCCGCAGTTCTGTATGATCAGTCATGAAAATTCTTTGACGCTGAGCTTTACAACGCCTTTTGTAGAAACAGTTATTCAAAGAAGATTTATAGAATTACTGACAGAGCAGTCTATAGACGTCGTAGTTGGAACAAATAGAGTGACCAAAGAAGAGCTAGAGGGGTGGACAGAATGAAGCAGTGCAGAAAGTGTCAGGCAAAAATCAAAGGCGACTGGATTGATTGTCCTCTTTGCCAGACGGTTTTAGCTGAACCCGAAAAAGCGGAAACTGAACAGAGTCCTTTTCCGGTCGTCCCCTTACGGTTTAATAGAGAAAGAGTGACGACATTACTTTCGCTGGTCTCTGTTTTGATTATTGTACTGTACTTTATTGTTCAATGGTTCTGGTCCTTTCAGATATTTGGACTGGATTATATTCTGTTTGGCATTATGAGTATGTGGATGGTCGTATTGATCATCATCCGTAAAAGACGGAATATAACAAAAGGAATCGTCTACCTCATTTTGTTTTTGTCTGGAATCAGTTTGTACTTTGATTATTCGAATGGATGGTCGGCCTGGTCTATCACCTATTCTATTCCCATCATTTGTACTTCGGCACTGATTGCGATGTTTCTAGCGATCCAAGTCGTTCGTTTAGATGCAGAAGACTATGTACTATACCTGCAGGCTGCTGCCTTATTAGGATTTATTCCATTGATTTTTCTATTACTCGACTGGACGACGATTGCTTTACCTAGTTGGATCTCTTTTGCGACAAGTACAATTATGTTCTGGTCTGTAGTCCTATTACATGGAAAAAAGATTATGGGAGCGTTGAGAAAAATATCAGATGTATAATGATTTTAAAATAAAGCATTTAAAAATAAAGGGAGTCTTGAGATGAATAAAATAATGAACGTATTAGGCATTGCGGGTGTGGTTGCCGTGAGTAGTTTTCTTGGAACTACCCTGTTTAAAGCAGGAAAATTAAAGTCAAAGCAGCCAAAGCCACAAGCAAGACAAACAGTAGACTGGGACGAAGAGAAAGGGTTGGATCATTTTTCTGAAGCCTTGAAAATCAAAACCGTCTCCTATGAACAGAAAGAACAGATTCAATATCATGAGTTTGATCGATTTCTAGGGTTTTTAGAAAGAGCCTATCCACACGTACACAAAAACCTTTCATTAGAAAAAATCAATGAGTACGCGCTGGTTTATAAATGGAAAGGAACAGATTCCAAATCACTGCCGATTGGCTTGATCAGTCATTATGATGTGGTGCCGGTACCTGAGGAAACCATTAAAAATTGGACGAAAGATCCATTCAGCGGTGCAGTCCATGAAAATATTATCTGGGGAAGAGGAACGCTGGATGATAAGATCGGTGTGATTGGTATTCTGGAAGCAGCAGAAGCGCTGTTGAAGAAAGGATTCCAACCAACTAGAGACCTTTATCTTATGTTTGGATTCGATGAAGAGATTGGTGGAGAATTAGGCGCTAAATCTATTGTAGAAATTCTAAAGAAAAGAAATATTCAGTTTGACTTTGTCTTGGATGAAGGTGGCGCGATCATCGATGGAATGCTGCCGGGAGTAGATAAACCAGTAGGCGTGATCGGAGTATCTGAAAAAGGGATTGCAACAGTTGAATTATCGCTTGAAGGCAGCGGCGGGCACGCATCGCAACCGAAAAATCAGACGAACATTGGCAGAATCAGCAAAGCAATCGCTGCACTAGAGAAAAGACAGTTTCCTGCACGTCTGCAAGAGCCGACGACATCATTACTAGAATATGCAGCTCCTGAAATGACAGGGATCATGAAGTACATTGTGGCTAATCAAAAACTGTTTAAACCGATTTTAGAAAAGACATTAGTCAAGAATCCAACAATGGCAGCATTACTTAGAACTACAATTGCGCCAACTGTGTTTCTATCCGGTGAAAAAATCAATGTATTACCAGAATCGGCTACTGCGACAATCAATTTACGTTTGATGCCAGGAGATTCACTTGAATATGTCCGACAGTTCATTGAAGAAACAATTCAGGATGAAGAGATTCAAGTCACGATATCCGGCAGTGAAGCAACCAAGGTCTCCGACGTAACGGGGTGGCAGTTCGAAGCAATCCAACAAGCAACTAAAAATATCTATCCAGAAACGATCGTGACCCCGTATCTGATGTTTGCAGGTTCTGATGCGCGTTACTATGATCAAATCGCTGATTACACTTTCAGGTTCCTGCCAGCTCATATCACATCAAAAGATCTGAATCGCATACATGGGACAAATGAACAAATCAGCGTAGAAAATTACCATAATGTCGTTTACTTCTATCTGGAATTAATGAATCGTTTATAAATAATCAAAGTGCTGAGATTTCTCAGCCTTTTTTTATTTTACTCTTTTAAGTCTCGAACGATGGTTTCAAGAATAGAATTTAACTCATCTTCTGCAGTCAGCGTCTTTTCATTCAATAATGGGATATAATCTTTCTCATTCCACCAGCGCCGCATTGCCTCTTCACCAAACTCATTGACCTTATCTCGAAGCTGATGACGACGCACCGTTTCTTCGAAAGGAATATCAAAGTAATAGGTCAAAACAGGCGATTCACATAGTTGCATCACTTGCTCAAACATGTCAGCATACCACTCGCGTTTGAAAATACCTTCTACAATAATATAGGGACAAACCGTTCGACCGTAGCGAACCATCTCTATGATCATTGGAATAATCAAGGTTTCCGGACCATCAGGTGTACGCATGATCTCCCTTCTGATCACATCTTGAGAAATCAGCAATGTATTCCGTCCCAGCCTCTCTTGCAGCGCCTTAGCCGTTGATGTCTTCCCGCTCCCTGAATTTCCTCTTAAAATGATGAGCTGTGCCATGTTGACCCTCCTAATTACTATAAATCCTTTTATGCTATTTTCTCAGTAACGGTAGCTTTTGTATAGAGCTAAATGAATTTGCTAGAGGAAGTATTCGAATTATCCAGACACACTATCATTATGGGGATCAATTGGAAGACCGATCAAAAGCAGATCAGTTAATTTCAAAGTCTGAATTTAAAGAGGTAATAGAAGCGAGAGGATATAATCAATTCAGTTTAGGGAAGCTGTACGAGATAGATGTTACAGACTTTCAAAAAGTGGATTATGGAGGATTGCTCAAGCGGTTATCAAATGAAATTCGTTAAATAGCATAATGCCAAAAAAGATTTTATCGTAACAAAGATAAAATCTTTTTTGGCATTTCATTTTGTAACTATTTAAAGTAAACTTATATATAATAAGATCAATAAACCATAGTGAAAAAAAGGGAAAGATTAATTAGAAGATTGATCAGCTGAATGGAAAAATCTACAGAGTGGATGCTGTGCCAAGCGACACTATCTACATACTGGTGAAAAAATAGTAAGGTAGGTTAGAGGATGTTAGATAAAAGAATTTTATATTTTTTGGCCGTTGTAGAAGAAGGTTCATTTTCTGCAGCCGGTAAAGCTCATTATATTACTCAATCCGCTATCAGCCAACAGGTTGCTTCTTTAGAGAATGATCTGTCGATCCCTTTGTTTGATCGAACTTTCTATAAACCGAAACTGACACAAGCAGGAGAACAGTATTACGCCTTCTGTAAAGAGGTTTTGTATAAAGAGGTAGAAATCTTAAATGAGATGTACAAAGTTTCTCATGCAGAAGAAGCTGTCTTGCATATCGGAATTACCGGACCTTTGGAATCCAAACATTTACCAAGCATCATTTCTTTGTATGAAGAAATGTACCCTCGAAAAGTGATCAAAATCAGTAAATGTACTTTTTCTTCAGGAGCTGAGCGATTGCTATCTGGTGAGTTGGATGTAGCATTTGGGATATTGAATGATTTGTCTGTGCATTCTACCCTTGCAGCAACACCGCTCATAGATCATAAAGTTTGTGTAATCTGCTCGCCGAATCACCCGCTTGCTCATAAACAAAGCGTCGTTTCAAAAGAACTGCAGGGAGAAAAGGTTATTTCGTTGTCAAAAGAAGCGGGCCCGAACTTTTACGCAGACTTTATGCGCTCATTCAAAGAGGATGGGTTTACACCAAACATTGTGAAGTATGTTGACAATTTGGAAGAAATGGTCTTAAATGTACGACTGAATCGAGGGGTTGCCTGGATCAGCAAAGAAGTCATCCAAGAGACGGATAAAGTGCATGTACTGGATATCGTAGATTCTCACCATCATGCTACATTTGCTATAGGGAGAAGAAGACGGAACCTCAGAGAAGATGTGAAAGGATTTATTGAATTATGTAAAGACTACTTTGCGACACTGGACACTATTAGCTGAACTAAAAGAGAGTATTAGAATTTACTCTCTTTTATTACATATTGAAAGTGGTATACTGAGTTTGTAATATTGATAAAACAATCACAAACTAATCTAAAGGGAGCCGATCAGTATGACAAAATATATTGTAACAGGTGTAGATGGAAACTTCGGAGGATATGTTGCAGAACATATTACTAGTTTAACAGATAAGGAAAACTTGATTTTTACTTGTCCGTTTGAAGCTGGATTGGAGAAATTCAAAGCAGAAGGTTTCGACACACGCGTAGCAAACTTCAATCACCCTGAAACACTGGAAGAAGCTTTTAAAGGCGGAGACGCATTACTGATTATTTCAGCACCGTTTGTCGGAAAGAAAAGACAACAAGCACATAAAAATGCTGTAGATGCAGCAAAAAAAGCCGGCGTCAGCAGAATCCTATATACATCATTAGTCAATGCTCAAGATCCTGAAAACCCAAGTGTAGAAAAAGTCGATCATGCTGTAACAGAACAGTATATCGAGCAATCTGGACTAGATTATGTCTTTTTAAGAAATTCACAGTATGCAGAAGCAATGATTACGATTTACTTTACCTCTGCTGATAGCGACGGAGTGCTAGCGAACAATGCCGGCGATGGCCAAATGCCGTTTATCTCAAGAAGAGATTGCGCAAAAGCAGCTATGCATGCACTAGTCAACGATGAACTGAAAAATACAATCTTAAATATCAATGGTCCAGAATCTATGACGATGAGCGAATTTGTTGCAATCGGAAATGAGCAGACTGGACGAAAGGTTACTTATAAAGCAACAACAGACGAAGAAAATTACGAAGTCTTTGACGCATTAGGTGTTCCGCGTACAACAGATGGCGACTTCCAAGACGATTCTCCAGCTCCATATTCAAGTGAAGGTATGGTTACTTTCGGCCAAGCGATTCGCGAAGGCAAACTGTCTACTTTCACAGATGATTTTGAAAAACTAGTTGGTGAAAAACCAAGAACCGTTGCGCACATGTTTGCACATGCAGACGAATACCAAGTAGGTCGCAGAAATTCTACAGATGACTAACTAACTCATTTTTAAAAATCTAACACTTTGCACAAAGAGATTGGCTTTTGTGCAAAGTGTTTTTTCATTAGTTAACCTTCTTTAAAAAATGTTGGAGGAAAGAAAATGGCCATTGTCTTAAGACTGGATCGGGTTATGGCCGATCGTAAAATTTCGCTAAAAGAACTATCTGAAAGAGTCGGCATCGCAAACGTTAATCTATCAAAAATCAAAACGGGAAAAGTCAGTGCCGTAAGATTTTCAACACTAAATGCGCTTTGTACGGTGCTGGAATGTCAGCCGGGAGATATATTAGAATTTGTTCCCGATGAAGGATCAGAATAGTTAAAGAAAATGCCCCCTAGCTGACTACTTTTGGGGGCATTTTTTTGAACGAAAAACCGCGGTATGTTACCATTAAGTAACGGAAATGTTATCGAAAATCTATATAGTATAACTTGTTATTTCAAGAAGTCGGTTTTATGTTGAACTTTCGACAACAAATAGTTTTGATGCTCTATTGTATTTATATACATCTGTATTGTTAAGGGAACTATTTGACTTCGCTTTTTCATTAAGATTTGAAATGAGTCCAAAATGCAGACTTGTGTCACCTAAATGAGCTTAATTTATCTGCTATAAAAAATTCTTGCTTAGTCAGGAATTTATCCAACTCTGATTCAATAGATAAATGTTTATAGATTCTGTAAATAGAGTTTGAGGATCTCGGACAATCAGGAGGGAAAATAATGAAACATAAATTAGCAGGAATCGTTATAATCAGTTCAATTGTCGCATTGTTAACAGGCTGCGAAAACGAGTTGCCGGAGGATGCAAGTTTTGGACAAAAAGTTAATTACACGATTACAGGAATTGAACCTGGAGCGGGGGTCACAGAGCAATCCAGACAAGCCTTGGAGACTTATGAGAATCTTGAAGGGTGGACTTTGCTGGAAAGTTCAACGGCTGGGATGACGACTGAGTTGGATCAAGCCATCAAGCAAGAAGAGCCAATCATTATTACAGGGTGGACACCAAACTGGATTTTTGAGCGCTATGACTTGAAGATTTTAGAAGACCCGCAAAATGCCTTTGGTGAAGGCGATGATATTTACTCTTTTGCCCGCCAGGGACTAGAAGAAGATAAGCCCAGTGCATACACAGTTCTCGATCGTTTTGCTTGGGAAATAGATGATATGCAGGCGATTGTAAATGATATACAAACGACACCGATTGATGAAGCTGTACAAGAGTGGATAGACAGTAATCAGGATCAAGTGGATGTATGGACTGAAGGTGTAGAACCGGTCGATGATGAAAGCTTTGAATTGATTACAACGCCTTACGATACAGAACGTGTATCTGCAGAGATTGTCAGAACTGCGCTAGAACAAGTAGGGTATGATGTGAATGTGACGACAGTTGACCCGGCAATCATGTATCAAGCGTTAGCTGCCGGAGAAGCAGACGGATCGGTTGCTCCTTGGTTGCCAGTCACCCATGGATATTTTGTTGATGAATTTGGCGATCAGCTCGTTAATCTAGGAGTCAATCTAGAAGGAGCCGTTACAGGATTAGTTGTCCCTTCTTATATAGAAGAAATTGACTCGATTGCTGACTTAGAACCGGCACCAAATACAGAAAATTAAAATTCTAATTAAATTCTAATTTTTATGCAATGGCGAAGAATGTTTCTCCTAGAGAGATTGTTCTTCGCTGTTTTTTTGATGCAAAATTTTAATTGAGAACTGTTTATAAATTTATAATGTTCGTATTTAACTCTAGAAGGTCATAGGGTTTAATAGCAGTAACAAACAATATCTATAACATAATAAATATGTATACCAATATAATAGAATGAGTTCGAAATGTGTTTTTAAAAATTTCGAAAATAACAAGTTATAACATGCTGATAAGGAGAAAATATCGATTTCAAGAGGATCAGCTTTGAAACCATTTCGAGGTTATGTTAACCTAATATGTGGGTCTGCTATTCATAAAAAATGTATATATGTAATCATTGCGTAAAGAAAATAATCTTTCAAAACCGATAAATTAGATCTTTATTTTTTAAGCAATTGAATTTATGCGTTTTTAAAATGGAATATGCAGAGATATGCACATGTATCAATAGGAGACTAAGAATGATTTGCTCTAGGTCTGATGGAAATTTATAAATGTAATCAGTAAACGTGAGATATAAATACACAGGAATAATGATTGCGATTGATTTTAATCGTTAGATAAATATACCACTGAATAGACGGATTAAAGTTAAAAACACAGATTATAGAAAGTGAACATTCGAAAGCAAATCATTACCGGCTTATATCCCAAGATACTTTGTAAGCAGCTCAGAATAATAGGAGGAAAAATAAAAGTATGAAGAAGTTTAAAACAACAGGACTAGTAATGGCAGGATCAGCAGCAATGATTTTAGCGGGATGCAGCGATGACACTGCCAACGAAGGAGCAAATGGTGAAACAAACATTGGCGAAGCAGTAGAGTATACGATTACGGGTATCGAACCTGGTGCTGGAATTACTGGACAAGCAACGAATATGTTAGAAGACTATGAAAATCTTGCGGGATGGGAATTAGAGACTAGTTCTACAGCAGGTATGATGACAGAATTAGAACAAGCGATTCAGAATGAAGAACCGATTATTGTGACTGGATGGACGCCTCACTGGATGTTTGAAAGATACGACTTAAAAATGTTAGAAGATCCGGAGCTTTCTTTTGGAGAAGGAGACGATATCCATACGATCACTCGTGAAGGACTAGAGCAAGACATGCCTGAAGCGAATGCTGTTTTAGATGCATTTAACTGGTCAGTAGAAGAAATGCAAGTCGTCATTGAAGAAGGTCAAGATATTGACATGGAAGAAGCTGCTGCTAACTGGGTAGAAGAAAATCAAGACCAAGTGGACAGCTGGCTTGAAGGGGTAGAACCAGTTGATGATGTATCAATTGATATTATCTCTGTTCCTTGGGATTCTGAACGTGCTTCTGCTAATGTCATCAGTTTGGCACTAGAACAAATTGGATATGATGTAACGATTACGGATGTTGATCCATCTATCTTATTCCAGGCAGTTGGAAACGGTGAAGCAGATGCGAGTGTTGCGCCATGGTTGCCAAATACACATGGAGCATTTATGGATGAATATGGAGAATCGATTGTAGACTTAGGTCCAAATGCTGAAGGAACGATGAATGCATTAGTTGTACCAGAATATATGGACGTTGAGTCAATTGAAGATCTGCCAGCAGCTGAGTAAAAATATAAGATAAGGGTACAATATTCTTAGCGAATAGATATACCTGATGCTTAACGGTAAATTAAATAGCTGTGAAGAGTTCTTGCTTACAAAGAGAACCTTCACAGTTTTTTATTGAAAATTTGATTTTTAAGAAAATGACAGAGGAAAAATCAGGGGGATATAAATAATATGAATAAAAGAATGTCTGGAATTTTAATGGCGGGAACTGTTGCAATGGTCTTAGCAGGTTGCAGTGATGAAGGCGCGGAAGCGGACTCGGGAGAGGGTAATTTAGGAGAGCAGCTGAATTATACGATTACCGGTACAGAACCTGGTGCTGGATTGACGCAAATGGCTAAAGATACTATCGAAACTTATGATAATTTAGAAGGTTGGACATTGTTAGAAAGTTCTGCAGCAGGGATGCTTACTGAACTGGATCAAGCTATTCAAAATGAAGAACCGATCGTGATAACAGCATGGGCGCCTCATTGGAAGTTTGAAGAGTATGATATTAAATTTTTGGAAGATCCTGAGCTGACATTTGGTAAGGAAGAAAGTATTTACACCATTGCAAGAAAAGGCTTGAAAGAAGAGCTTTCGGGTGCTTATACGATTGCTGATCGCTTTAACTGGACCGTTGAAGATATGCAAAGTGTTATGTTGGAAGCTAGAGATATCCCTTTTGAAGAAGCAGCGCAAAACTGGATTGATGAAAATCAGAACAAAGTAGCTGAATGGACTGAAGGTACGGAACAGGGGAACGGCGAGGCGATTACGTTAGTCTCTACACCATGGGATACGGAACGCTCTTCTGCAAATGTGATGAAACAGATTTTAGATAATCAGGGATACAATACTAAAATCACCAGTGTAGATCCTTCTGTTATGTTTCAAGCGATTGCTACAGGAGAAGGAGACATTAGTCTAGCACCTTGGCTGCCGGGTTCTCATGGAGCCTTTTATGAAGAGTATAAAGAAGATATCGTAGATTTGGGTGTGAACCTAGAAGGTGCTCGCAGCGGAATTGCGGTACCGACTTATATGGACATTGATTCTATTGAAGATCTGCCAGCGATGGAGTAGTATCATTGATTAGCTGAAAGAACAAAAAAGATCTTTTAAATAGAATAATAGTGAGAGAGGATATTTATGTAACGCCTCTCTCACTATTTTTTTGTCAAATATGTCATAGAATGTTCTTAATGCATTGAGAAAAAAATACAAATTGTTAAGCTATAGTAAAAATAAAAATCTGTACGAGGTAAAACTATGCGTGCACAATTATTACCGACAATTTCTATTACAGTTGTCTCTGGAGTCTTGAATGTTTATCTTTTTATTTATGTTTATCAAAAAAGAAAGTTGTATAAAAGTGTTTCTACATATTTTTTAGCTTATGTATGTTCAATAGCCCTCTATTGCTTCGGTACAGCATTCAGCATGCTGGCAACAGATCTGCAAGAACTGAAATGGTGGACAGTAGTCATTTACTTAGGGTTGCCGTTTACTTCTCCTCTGGGATTACTGTTTATCATGCGTTATCTGGGAATAGAGATAAAAAAGACTTTTATTGCAGGATTGTTGGTGATTCCAATCATTACGGTCGTGCTTGTTGCGACAAACGATTTCCATCATTTATACTACAGAGTATTTACTATCGATCCTGACTTAGGTGCACCTTTTCTCTATCAAGAAATCGGTGTCTGGTACTTAGTGCAGGGATTGTCACCTTTTCTTGTATGTTTGTACCGTTTATTTTGCTGCCTTCTAAGTATAAAGAGATATCAGAACAATATCGTCCACAGATTTTTGCGCTGATGTTTGGACAGTTCGTTCCTATGTTAACGGCTTTTATCTATTTGATCGGAGTGACCCCTGAAGGGGTAGACTTTGTTCCGATGGTGTTGTGGCTTTCTTCCGTTTTGTACTGGTGGGCAATCAGTTCATCAAGACTATTCAGTATTATGCCGATTGCCAAAGACGTCATTTTCAATAGCATTGATGATGCTGTTAGGGTATTAGATGAGTCGCTGAGACTAGTAGAAATTAATGAGGCATGCAAAATGTATTTTCCGCAATGGCATCGTGCCCATTTGGGAACGGCAGTACAGTAGATTTGGGAAATGACCTTTTCTACACCCTTTGCAATTCAGACAGGAACATCAGAAGTTACATTGCAATCGGATGAAGACAGAATTTTTCAAGTTCTGATGTCTACCTTGAATCCATTACAAAAGACAAAAGCTTATCTGGTTTTGTTCACTGAGATAACGGAGATCAAACGACTGCATCAATTGTTGGAACATTAGGATTACTATGATGAGGTGACTCAAATTTATAATCGCAGAGCATTTTTACAGCAGTGTGAAGCTGATTATTAGGAATCCATAAAAGAGTCTCATCCTAGATCAGTGCTGATAATGAATGTTGATTATTTTAAAAAGGTCAATGATCATTATGGACATCACATAGGGGATCGGTTTTTGGAACATGTGGTTGAATTATGTCAGCAGCATTTAACGCAGGGAGAATTGTTCGCCAGATATGGCGGAGAAGAATTTGTCATATCCATCAAAAACTGTACTCACCAAAACGCCGAAGAAATAGCGAATAGGATTCGCAGCTATGTAGGAAAAACACCTCTTCTCACAGTAGAAGGTGAAGTCAGCGTTACCTTAATTCTGGGAATCGCAGAAGCAACCAGACAAGTGGGTGAAACTGTCTCGAAACTACTGAACAAAGCAGACAAAGCTTTATACCAAGCAAAAGCTTCGGGAAGAAATCGAGTATGCATTTATCGTGAGGAAAGTGAACTAAACTAATTCATCTTGTTTGGAAATTTTTCATAATCCATCTATGATGGAAAGGAAGGTTTTAAGAGAAAGGATGAGTAAAAATGAATTGGCTGCTTTATATTATAGGATTTGTAATTATTATATTTACCATTGTAGATTTGATTTGGACAACCCTCTGGGTAGACGGCGGAGCGGGTCCTTTGTCGAAGGGGTTGGCAAATACAATTTGGAAGTTTTTCAATAAACTGGGACAGAAGAATCCTGAATATTTTGATTTTATTGGTCCAGTTACACTGACGATGACACTGATCAGCTGGTCAGTCTTGATTTGGTTAGGGTTTGCTATTTTCTTCTCTGGAGACCCGACCTCTATTACCAATACTTCCTCACCGGATTCTCCGATCAGATGGTACGAACAGCTTTACTACACAGGATTCACGCTTTTTACTTTAGGAGTAGGGGATTATTCTCCCAAAGCCGGGTTCTGGCAAATTGTTACGACGCTGAATTCAGCTATCGGTATTCTTTTTTTAACGCTGTGTGCGTCTTACATTATTTCTGTAATTGATTCGGTTGTTCAGAAGCGATCACTTGCAACTAGTATTTCGAGTTTGGGGAAAAACTGCGTGGAAATCGTGGAAAATACATGGAATGGTCGTGACTTTCATAATATCGACTTAGTGTTAGTAGATGTGTCAGCTAAAATCAGCGCCTTGACACAGCAGCATCATGCTTATCCGCTGCTGCACTTTTACCATAGTAGAAAAGCTGATGAATCAGCTTCAGTAGCAATTGCGACATTAGAAGACACTCTGATTATATTGTTATATGGTCTAAAAGAGGAAAACCTGGCGAATGATCTATTGATCAAAAGTACGAAGTCGAGCATCGGAACCTACATGGATACCTTGACGGAAGCTTTTGTGAACCCGGCAGATGAAGTACCGCCGATACCGGAGTTTTCTATTTCAGATAAAGAAGAAATGCCGTTAGTATTGGACCACGAGCTGGAGATTATTTTTCAAGAACATAGCGATCGCAGGAGGAAACTGCTGGGCGCTGTACAAATTGATCACCAGAACTGGCCAAGAAGATAACGGTCACGAAAAATATAAAAAAGGCAACGATACTTCCATAAAGTGAGAAGTCGTTGCCTTTTTCGTTACAATTATGAGTTATTCAGAAGATATATATTGGTTCAAGAAAGTCGATACTTTGTGTCGATACGTTTCTTTATCCATGACGTAAGCATAGGCATGTTTAGCTTCTGGAACCACGTAAAGTTCCTTAGGAGAAGCGTTCGCTTCATATAAGTCATAAACCATACTTGTGGGCACAAAGTCATCTGCACCTCCGTGGATAAATAACGTGGGTATCTGATTCTTTCTGACTTGTTCCAATGGACTAGCTTCTTCAAACCAATAACCGGCTTTCAACTTTGTGATCAAGCTGGTGATTTGAACAAGCGGAAATTTAGGAAGCTTGTACATCGCTTTTAGCTGATGAGTAATTTCTGCTTCAACTGAGCTGAATCCGCAGTCTTCTACGATCGCTTTAACTTGAGCAGGCAGCTGTTCTCCACTGACATTCAAGACTGTAGCGCCACCCATGCTGATACCAAATAAGACAATTTCACAGTCTTCTCCATGTCTGTTGATCATCTGATCAATCCATTTAAGGTAATCATGGCGTTCGTGCCAGCCGAATCCAATATAATTTCCATCGCTGGTTCCGTGTCCTCTGGCGTCTGCAACTAGAATATTGTACCCCAATTGGTTGAATAGTTCTGCAAAAGGCGCCATATCCCTGGAACTGCCATTATATCCGTGTGCAATCAGCGCAATTTTTTTAGAAGGGGTCGATGCTGGAATATAAATACCGGCGATCCGTAAGCCGTCTTCAGAAATAATTTCTGTCGCTTCACGCTCAGCTTGATTGTACCACCGTTTTTCTGCAGCCCAAGGATCATCTGGGGTAATTTCTTCGTAATTGACAACTTCCAGAAAGTCTTTATCGTTATTGGAAACGGCCGTTTTATAAAAATAATGACCTGCAACGGTCAAAGCTCCAACAACAGCGCCTAGTCCGCCTATTAGTGAATATGCAATCTTCTTTTTCATTCTGTCGACTCCTACTTTTGATCTTTTCATACTTATCCTAACATATAAACTTGAAAAAGCTGTAAAGAAAATCACCGAAATGTATACTTGGGCAATTTCCCTTGAACAAGATACAATAGATAGAGAAATTAATAAAAAAGGAAAGAAGGATAATAATGGTTAAGACAATCAGTATGGAAGAGTTTTATCCAAATCATAAAACGGTACAGGTCATTGATGTGAGAGAAGAAGATGAATTCACAGAAGGACATATAGAAGGTGCAAAAAACGTTCCCTTATCAGAACTTGAAAATCGCTTAGAAGAATTTGGCGCTGATCAAGAATACTATGTCATTTGCCGCTCTGGCAGACGGTCAGCGAATGCCTGTGAACGCTTGGCTCAACAAGCAAATGTAACCAACGTAGAAGGCGGCATGCTGGCGTTTCAGGAAAAACAATCAGCAGATTAACAAGAAGGATTGGAAGACAACTTAGCTTCCGATCCTTTATTTATTAGTGAGGTAAAAGTTCTTGAAGCAGAGAACGAAAAACTTCTCTGTCTTCATCGGTAAAAGCTTTAGGACCTTTTGTCCGCTGACCGCTTTTACGAGCCATGGCACTGAGATGTCTAGTCTGCAGCAGCTGGTCAATATTATCTGAGGAATACCTAAATCCTTTGTGATGGATAACCGTGCACCCTTTTGGTAAGAGAAGAGAAGCTAGACCATAATCTTGAGTAATGATGAGATCTCCGGGCTTTGCCAGCTGCACGATTTTAAAATCAGCAGCGTCTGCACCCTGCTCAACGTAAACCGTCTGGACAAAATCGGGATAATCCTGCAGTGAAAAATGAGCGATACTGGAGACTAAAACAACCGGTAGATCTTTTCCATCTGCTTCTTCAATGACAATATCTTTTACTGGACTTGCATCGGCGTCAATGAGGATCTGCATAGTTTTTAATCCTTTCTTGGTACTTCAGCTTAACCAGCTGAAATAAGATAATGAGTAACCGTAGTTTATCATAAATGTATGATAAACTGAAAAGAACGAAAAGGAAAGCAGGCGATAGCAGTGAATGAAGAAATCATTATGAGTACGGCCGAAATGGTCCGTTCAAAGTTGGCGGGAGAGGGATCTGGGCATGACTGGTTCCATATCGAGCGGGTCTGGAGAAACGCCATCAAAATCGGTCGCGCTGAAAAAGCAGATATGTTTATCGTCCAGCTTGCGGCCTTGCTGCATGATCTGGCAGACGATAAAGTGGTTCTGGATGAAGAGACCGGTCTTTCTGAAATCAATTACTGGCTTGAAGGAGAAGGTGTTCCGCCAAATGTCATTGAACCAGTACTGGAGATTATTCAAACCATTTCCTTTAAAGGCGGAACAGGAAAGATATTAGGATCTTTAGAAGCCAAAGTCGTACAGGATGCAGACCGTTTGGATGCAATTGGTGCGATCGGGATTGCCAGAGCTTTTACCTATGCGGGAAGTGTCGGGCAGCCGATTTTCGATCCGCAGTACGAAGTGAGAGAAAAAATGACAAAAGAAGATTATCGCAATGGCAAAACCAGCTCTATCCATCACTTTTATGAAAAATTATTAAAACTAAAAGATTTGATGAACACGGAAACCGCCATCCAAATGGCTGAAGAACGCCATCAGTTTATGGAGCAGTTCTTAGAACAATTTTTCAAAGAATACACAGTAGACGAAGAATAAAAAGACCGGAAGCGGGCTGTTCCTTCTATAATAGAAGACGAGTCTGTTTCCGGTTTAATTATTTTTAAAAATCGTCAAAGTCATCAAAATGCTGATCTTTTTGCTGAATTGTTTCATATGAAACGTCTGCCAAGTGACGCTTCTCCAGGTTATAACGGTAAGGTGCCTGCTCTTGACGGATGCCTTTCCCATAGCGAACCAGTCCGATCAGTAAGACAACCAGCAGAACGACGAATACTACAGTATATAGGGTGAAATCATCCAAGGTTGACTGTGAAGGGTAAACCATTTCTAAGATTTCACTCTCGCTGAGGTTGGGACTAAACAGACTAGGTACTATGATCAGAAAATTGTATAAAATATGCGTAATAATCGGATAAATGATTTTCTTCGTTTTGATGTAGATAAGCGAACAGAGAAGTCCGAGCAGCAGTTGAGGAATCAGCAAAGATCCTAAATGAATCATCATAAAGACGATTGAACTGAAGATAATCCCTTTGACGTTTCCATATTTTGCTGCCCACTTATTCAATAGGAATCCTCTGAAAGTCAATTCTTCTACAATCGGAGCTGCTATCACAGCGATAGGCAATAGATATAAAGAAGACGTTGCCGATTCATCAGCCAATCCAGGTATAAAACCAAAAAACAGTACCAGTTCATAATATAATGGTTGACTGAAATAAGCTAAACGCAAAACGACATAGAGAAACAGAGAGCCGCATACGGCAGTGATCACGGTTAAGAGTAAAATAGGATACAGTGCTTTTTTATCCAGGTTCCCTCTATCGGTGATTGCCAGCAGAGAAAAGTTCTGTTTATGGATTTGACTGATCGTAATCTTGTATATCAGAAAATAAAGAACCAGTGATCCGACCATATTCAAGAAGTCGAAATATTGGTACTGGAAGGCTACAAGCAGAATGCTGGTTACGATGACTATGCCGATTGAAGCAAGAATGACTCTCCAGAGAACGGACCAGATCTTGGCTTTAGAGAAGTGTTGTTCATACATCTATATAAGGGCTCCTTTTTTGATTGAAGTGAGGGCGTTAAAAAGTTTATTTTATACTAATCAATGTACCATAGTTTGCAAAAGAACTGTATAAAAATGTATAGAGAGTTCAGAGAACTTTGTCGCTGAAGATCAGGTTGTGATAATATAGTCTTAGCCACAATAATGGAGGTACATAAATGGAACCGATTTTAGAATTGCGCGAAGTTAGAAAGTCTTTTGGGGGAAATACTGTCTTAAAAGGAGTCAACTTTTCTGTTCATCCAGGGGAAATTATTGGATACATAGGTCCGAACGGTGCCGGAAAAAGTACGACCGTCAAAATCATTTTAGGTATGCTGCAGCAGGATGCCGGAGAAATTCTGTTGTTTGGAAAGCCGATTACCAGCAGTGATGATACATATAAGGCGAAAATCGGCTATGTTCCGGAAAATGCAGAGCTGTATGAAACATTATCTGCAGAAGAATATTTGTTGTTTGTCGGCCGATTATACGGGCTGGAAGAAGAAGTTGTACGTCAGAAAAGCTTGGAAATGATGCGAATATTGGGGATCGAATCGGCTTTTAAAAACCGTCTGTCTTCTTTTTCAAAAGGAATGCGGCAAAAAGTACTGATTATTTCCAGTTTATTGCACAATCCGGATATTCTTTTCTGGGATGAACCGCTGAATGGACTAGATGCCAATAGTGTGCAGATCATTAAAGAAATCCTGATTGCATTAAAAGAAGATGGAAAAACTATTTTTTACTCTTCTCATATTATGGATACAGTGGAAAAGCTGAGTGATCGAATCATGATCTTGAATGAGGGTACAGTCGTGGCGGATGGACCATTTGAGGCGCTTCAGCAAGAAGCGGACGGAACACTGGAGCAGTTGTTCAATCAACTGACGGGATTCAATGAGCACGCTGAATTAGCGCAATCCTTCATGTCAGCGCTGAAAGGAGGAACGACCGCTTATGATGCGTAACCTGTTTGGCTCTGATCAAAAAAAGCAGGAGTCTTTCTTCGGTAAAGCGTTGAATGTGTTAGAGCCGATGTATAGATTTTTTAGTGTCGACTTTCCGATTATGAAGCTGATCGTTGAGACTAAAATGACGATGGACAGTCGACAGGAGAATCCGATCGCTAATACTTGGAACAATAAAAAAAGGGATGAAGACAAGAATCCTTTCTTCCAGTCTCTTTGGGTATATGCTCTGATCAGTATGCTCTTACTGTTTTTATTCTCAATCGATAATATTTTATTTCAATATACGGCGTTCTTTAGTTACGTTTTTATCATGCTGTTTTCAACGCTGATCGCAAATTTTTCGAGTATTCTTCTGAATACCAAAGATCAGGTATTGATTGGAACAAAACCGGTCTCGTCTAGAACTTTGAGTGCCGCAAAAGCTACACACGTATTTATTTATCTGATTTCATTTACTGTAGCGATTGCAGGACCTATGATTGCAGCGAGCTTTTTCTTTCATGGATTCATGATAGGGTTGATGGCCATTATTCTAACAATTGTTGCTGCTGTGTGGTGCTTGCTGTTGACCATTATTACCTACGCGACTGTGCTGAAACGGTTCAATGGCGAACGTCTGAAAAATATTATTGCCTACAGTCAGATTGGTATTTCGGTTTTTACCATTGTCGGTTATCAGATTATGAATCAAGTGATACAAGTGGTTGATCCGTCAACCTTAGCGATTGAATTAAATCTGCAGTGGTGGCATGCGATTGTTTTCCCGCTTTGGTTTGTAGCTCCTTTTGGTATTCTGCAACAAGGCTGGTCAGTGACCTATGGTGTCTATGTTGCGCTGCTGGTGATTGGAACGATCAGTATTGTGCTGCTTTACCGATTGAATAATGACAAAATCGAATTGAATCTGCAAAAAATGGAAAGTGGAGAGGCAGATGAAGATAAGCGCTCCTGGTATGAAACGGCGACAGGGAATCTGGTCTGCTGGAATGCTCAGGAAAAAGGGTACTACCATTTTGTCTGGCAGCTGACTAAGCATGAACGAGAGTTTAAGACGCGCCTATATCCCTCTCTAGCCAGTATTCTGGTGTTTCCCTTCGTATTCATGATCAGTTCCCTCAGATTGGCGGAAGCTGGACTTGAGTCGTCTGGGCTTTTAATTTACATGCCTTATTTTACAATGATGATTATTCCGATGCTGTCAACGACTTTGCGTTATTCCAAGAACTATAAAGGAAGATGGGTTTTTGGGATCAGCTCTAATGCAGATGCACATTTCTTCTTTCAGGGAGTGATCAAAGCGATGACGATGAAGCTGATTTTTCCCCTTTACATGCTATTGTCGATCATTGTTTTAGTGATAGCCGGCTGGGAGCTGGCTGTCCCTCTGCTCAATGGGTTTTTCTTGATTATCATTTTGTTCTGTATAGAAGTTAGGAGAACGTTAAAGACCTATCCATTTTCTAAACAATATGATGCTTCAGAAGCGAACCAGGGATGTATGGCTACGATGATTTTCTTTGCAATTATCATGATTGCAGCAATCATTATGTACCTAGTCCAAACATTTATTCCTTTTGGATCCATCGTAGCTTTGGTTATTTTGGTAACAGCTGCAGGCTGGTTTTTAACAAAAGGGTTTAAGTCAGTAATACTAACTCAACAATATTAATTAAAAAAGAAGAACAGGGAGACTCGTCAAGAAGACCGAGTTTCTCTGTTCTTTTTTAATCTATCAAAATGACTAGCAGATAGGTGCTGCTGATAAATCTGCAATGTTGCAAGCAGTATTTCTTTTTGATGAGGAGCAGGAAGATGAGTATTCTTATTTCTTCCATAGAAGCATTCATCAGCCAATGCTCCAAAGCTCTCTAACGTACTTGATTGAGACGGCGAGTGAATGTTCCACTGCTGAAGATAGCTTTGGACCGTCTGATCGGCAGCTCTTTTTCTTTTGAATTCAAATAATCTTAAAATCCAGGATACAGCTCTTGTTAATGAAAGCTTGTTATACTGGAGCATTTTTTTAAGGATCCAACCAGCTGCATAGAGTGGAACTGAGAAAAAGACTAATGCGGCTATCAGCAAGATCAGTCCAGCTGCAAGCAGAATAGGAACTGAACGACCGGTTGTTTCTTCCGGAGAATCTGCTGAAGCAGACTTTTCTTGTGCTGCTGTCTCTTCTTGTGCTTCCGGTTCTTCGGGCTCCGGAGCTTCTTCTGTCTCTGGTTCTGGAGCTTCCGGTTCTGGAGGTGGCGCTTCTGCTTCTGCAGCATTCTGTGTATCCCGCTGTTCTGCAGCGAAGCGTTCGTCTTCCGGAGAGGCATCTTCCTCTGTTTGAGTCACTGGACTGGCAAAAGTCGGACTCGGCTCGAACGGGACCCAACCTGCGCTTGGGAAGTAGACTTCTACCCAAGAATGCGCATTTGAATTTGAAATTTGGTAATAAGATTCCCCCTGACTGTTCGTTTGCTGACTTCCGGGTGTGAATCCTTTTGCCCAACGCGCCGGGATACCTACAGAACGCAGCATCATAGTCATGGCAGTTGAGAAATTATCACAGTATCCTACTAACGTATCGAATAAAAAATATTCGACATAATCTCTGCCAGGTGGTGTCTGAGCTGCATCTTCCATACTATAGCGGTATCTGCCTTCTGACTTTAAATAAGACTCGATTGCACGGACCATTTCATATTCACTTTCCATCCCCGCTGTCAGTTCATTAGCAAGATCAACCACTCTCTGCGGAAAATCATCCGGTCGTTGAAGCTCTTCCGGAATAAACTGTCTCAGTTGATCTTCAAGCGGGAGTTCAGGATTATAGGATTCACCTTCCTGGCTGCCGAACTGACCTAAAAATTCTTTTCGCCAGCCGTCATCTTGTTTAAGAAGTGCTTCGTCCAATCGCCCTGGATAAGACGAGTCATAGCTGACCGTATATGTTGACAGATCAGCTGGGCTTTCAGTAAATAAATGATGTTCAGTATAACGATTGACGCTTAACGAATAATCGGTTAGGGAATCATCAATGTTCAGTTCACTCCATCCATAAGGTAATGCCAAGTACTCAAGAGGCGTCTCCCAAACCAGCGTTGCAGTCGCATTTTCTGCTTGAGGATCAGGAGAGGCATTATAAGCGGCAGACAGATAAGGAGAAAGCATCTCTTCATATTGACCAGGACTATCACTGTTCCAGCCAGTGCCTATATATATTCGACGATGGAGCACTTTCCAGTAATGCGGTTCATCTGTATAAGCTTTGAATACACGGGTATAGTCATTTTGAAGCGGACCGCCCAATCGTTCATCGTTGGTACTCATACCGGTTCTTTTAAACCTGGAACGGGGCGACTGATCATTGACCCAGTCAAAAAAACCTTCTCTATCCAAAGTTTGCTGATATCCGGAGGAAGTCGTTTCAATCCAGCTTTGAACAGGTTTCAGGCGCTCAAGACTGAAATAAGCAACCAGCACAACAGCAACCGTCAGCAACGTTGTCAGTATGCTGGACTTGAAAAAATGGCGATAGCCCATTTGCTCACTGACACGAGCCAATCCGATGAACAGCAGACCGAAGCCGATAGCAGATACGGTATACGGTAAAATAGCATAGCCTGTAAATGTATGAATCAGCAATAAATAACCAAACACAATCAGAAAAGAAGGGGATGTTATTTTTTGGTAAAGACCGGAATAGGTGACTAAGATGATCAGCAGCAGCAGTGCCAAACTGATTAAATGGACAGGAATAGCAACCGTGGATCCAGCGACCAAGGAAGTCCATTCTTGCTGTCCTTCCTGAACAAAAGCATCGAACCATCCTGAAAGGTTATTTTGTATACGTAATGATGGAAAAGAAAAGTAATAAAAGATGAATAACGCTAATCCTTCAAATAAAAAGTACAGCCAACGTTTTTTTATAACGGCTGCAACAAGTTGTGTCACAACAAAGAATCCAGCAAATGAATAAAAACCGGGCAATTCGTTGATTTCAAGAAACAGATACAGGACAGGTAAAACCAGCAAGCTGTGGACGATTCCTAGAAGAAGTGTCCGGCTGAAATTAAAAAAAGAACGATTGAGATTAAACTGCATAGGCCTTCTCTCCTTCGGCTGCAGGTAAATGGTCTTCTGTTAAAGGGATAATCGTAGTCGAGTTATTCAGCAGATCAGAAATAGCGTCGGTTTTTGGACAGATGATTAGAATCGTTTCTGAAGTCAGCAAACGACTATTGATCTGTTCAGCTAACAAATGCTTTTCTGAACAAGGCTGAATTGATAAGAAATCCTGATGAGTTTGCTTCACCTTGATTTCGCCATTGAATGACCCGCATAAATTCAAAGTGACAGGGTGGGTGGCGGACAACTCCTGATATAGACTATAAGCCAGACTCAGCAACGATTCAAAATTCGGTGAATCTATGCCGGCAAAATAAAGACTAAGCGGCTTTTGTTCTTCTTTCTCATACTCTTTGATCATCCAGTTATCGCGTTTTAAGCTTGATTTCCAATCGATGTGGCTAAGGGAATCTCTAGATTGATATTTTCGAATTTCTTTGACCTGATACTCATGCTGAGTAGCGAACCGTCGATTGGTCAATCCCAGCTGTCTGTTGTGCATCAAGCCATGAATCGCAGATTTAGACAATCCTTTCGGATAAACATCTAAATCAACCGGCAGCGAATGCATTGATCGATGGTTAAAAATCCCCAGTAGTCCAGATCCTTTGAGTTCCACTTTTAATTTATCGTGATGACCTCTAGGTAACTTCAAATCTGGATAGTGTACAGAGAGTTTACGCTTAAAGTATGCAGAAACTTGCTGACTATACGGCTCTCCTTCACTCAGTAAAGTGACTTGAATAACAGGAACCAGAAACAATAAACGAAAGCGGCGCACGACATTGAATAATAAAGAAATGGTACCGTCAGAATGCATTTCTGTCTTGATTCGCTTAAAGACTGCATGAAAGCGGGCAGACAGAAAGGCTGCAGCCAGTACAAAAGTAAAGGCGTAAAAAGCAAACCAAGTGACTGTAGAAGGGAATGTGAGTGTATAGAGAACGACTAATGCATAAATCAGTAGAAAAGATACAGCATGTTTGTTGGGCAAATAAGCTCTCATTGTGCACGTCCGCTTCTTACAGGTACAGGGACTTGGCTGATCAATTGATCAATAAAGGCATCTTTCTCTTTTGTACTTAAGCTGTTTTCCATCAGCAGGCGATGTCGATACAGCGGCTTGATAATCGACAAAATATCTTGAGGAGTAACGTAATCACGCCCATTTAAATAGGCTTGTGCACGAGCAGCTGATAAAGAGTACTGAACACCGCGCGGACTGATTCCTAATCGGACTTCAGGATGTTGACGTGTCCGGTCAGCCAGCAGGACGATATATTCTAATAAATCACGATTTACATGAATGCTTTGAACCACAGCTTTTGCAGTTTTAAATTCGGCTAAGGACAAAACAGGTGTTAAAGAGTCGATGGCTTCTAATTGATCAGTTGATTCCAGCATACGAATTTCTTGTTCATTGTCTGGATAGCCAAGAGATAACTGAAATAAGAAACGGTCGAGTTGGGCTTCGGGTAAAGGATAGGTTCCTTCATAATCAATAGGATTTTGAGTCGCTAATACGAAAAAGGAATCAGGAAGCAAATGAGTCTTTCCGTCTAAAGTAACTTGGCGTTCGGACATGGCTTCCAGCATAGCTGCCTGCGTTCTGGGAGAAGTCCGATTGATTTCATCAGCAAGAATGATCTGGTTGAAAATAGGACCAGACCTAAATTCAAATTGATCATGATGCAGACTGGGTACAGAAAAACCGATAATATCAGAGGGGATCAAGTCGGGTGTAAATTGAATACGAGAAAAGTCTGCTTTTAAGCTTTTAGCAATGGTCTTGATCAACATCGTTTTTCCAACTCCGGGAATATCTTCAAATAAGACATGACCGCCCGCCAGCATAGCAATCAGTGTCATTCTAGTTACCTCTTTTTTCCCAATAACGATCTGATCGACAGAATCAATTAAAGTGTGTAATTGTTGAATCGTCTGTTGTGTTTGTTCAGAAAAAGTCACTATCCGGTTCCTCCTGCAATCTGCAATTTATCTCTTTGATTAAATAAGTTTATATTATTGTAATCATAATGTTCACTGAATACAACGACATCAGTAAGGTTGTAGAAAAAATTACACGATTAATACACTTTTGAATGAAAAAAGAGGTAGAAACTCAACAGTGAGCGTTCTACCTCTTATCCAACTATTAACGGTTATAAATAGAATAATTGCTGATAAATCTTTGCCAGATCTAAACTGACGGCTTTTAAGTCAAGCGCTCGCGCTTCCTGCAGTCCTGCTTGAGTCAGAGAAGGAAGCTCTCCCTCTAAAATCATCGGCAGCTTGCGTTCAAAGTCGTCTTGCACTTTTGCCTTATAAACAGATTTTCCCTCTTTTAACCATTCTTGATAAATGGGAATATCCCTTACCAACACAGGTGTCTCGTTCGCTAGTGCTTCAAGCAAAACAATGCCTTCTGTTTCTTCATAGGTCATGAACAAGAACAAGTCGCTGCCGGAATACGCATCTCGGAGTTCTTCGGCAGATATATAGCCGGGGAAATGCAAGTTATCAGAAGCTTGTGCAATAGCTTTTTGGACTGCCGGCGTCATTAAAGACTTGGGTGTGTGTCCAAACCAGAAAAAAGTATATTGAGGAAATATTTTTGCTAAATCGATAAAATCAGTAACGCCTTTTCGATCAATCAAATGACCTACAGACATCACGACTTTCTGATCTTGACTTAACGCATACTGTTCTCTGAATCGTTTTGCATAAGCTGCTTTTTTTGCAAAAAAAGTGGTGTCCACACCATTAGACAGCGAAACAATTGGCCGATTGATGGCATAACGTAAGAGAAGATTTTTAGAATAAGCAGTCGGTGTAATAATGATATCCCCTTGTCTATAACACAGCTCCAGCCACTTTTTGAATGCGGGAGCGACAAGGTTCGAACCGCGAAAAGAATTCCTGAAATCTTCCATAGTGGAATGACCGTAATAAATAACTTTTTTCCCTTTTGAACGGGCTTTTTTAGCCATCCAGAAAGAATCTGGCAACACGGTATTTAAGTGAACCACATCATAATCTTCGTTCGTATTTTCTGTGTAGGAAATCTCTAAAGCTTCCAGCATTTTTTTCTGATGCCGGATCGCTTCGCCGATGCCGCTTTTAGACAGCAGCTTTTCGGAGCCGGTGTACAGTAAAACTTTGATGTCATTGGTTTCCAATTAAATCCTCATTCCTAGATAGAGAAAACATGTTGATGAGAATAGTTTCGGACAGCATCCAAATAAACAGCCTCAACTTGCTTTCCGAACGCTTCGATAGAGTACGTTTCCTCTATTTTATTTTGTGCTGCTTTTTTCTGAGCTTCGTTGTATTTAAATTCAGAGAGCAGTGTATAAAGAGAAGTCTGGAACTCTTCAAAATTCGTATACTGAAATCCATTTTCACCATCTTGGATTACACCGATCAGACAGTCATCTTTCCTGCATAAGGCTAAGGTACCACTGGCTAGCGCTTCAATGTAAGACAATCCTTGTGTTTCACTCGTTGAAGCACTGACAAAGACGTCTCCCAGTTTATAATAGACAGGAATCTTAGAAGGTTCTACCATTCCCACAAAGTGAACATACTGACGCACACCCATTTTATCTACATATTCTTCCAGTGTAGATCGGTAAGGTCCGTCCCCGACGATCACTAAACGAAGGGAAGGGTCCTGCAAGCGACTCAAATAGTAGATGATTTCTTCTAAATTTTTCTCTTTAGCTACTCGTCCAACGCTGACCAGCACAGAACAATCATCCGGGATAGACAAGGAGCGTCTAAAAGCCTTGATTTCATCTTGTTCTACAATCTGACTGAATTTCACCAGGTCGAGTCCTGTGGGTATCACTTGAATTGGCTGAGAAACTTTGTACCCTTTCAGAAGCTGCTCTACCTTTTTCGTAGGTGCAATAACCGTTTCGGCGTGATTCAATACTTTCTTACTGAATAACCCGACTGCTTTTTTTCCCCATTTTTTATTGGGTGAAAAATAATGTGTATAATCTTCATAGACCGTATGATATGTATGCACTAAAGGAACATTCAGAATCTCAGAAATTCTGCGTGCGATACGGAATGTACTGAATTCACATTGAGTATGGATAATATCCGGACTCCATTGCAGAATGTGAGATAAAACTTCTTCGTCCATTGTGAATGCAAAACGAGCTCCAGGGTAAATTTTTCCAATCCCATAAGAAGACATAGTGTATAAGCCTTGCTCATCGCAAACTTGTACATTCTCTTTATCAGATAGTGTCAGCACGCGAACTTCGTGTCCCATTTTCGTTAAGATCTCTTTTAGGTTGATAATAGAAGTGATTACACCGTTAACAGTTGGAGTATACCATTCTGTTGTAATTAATATCTTCATATCTTCCTCCAAAATTAATTGTATTCATTATACTCTAAATAAAGTGATAGGATGACCATATTTTAAAAATAATATCTAAAATTTACAAAAAATTTTAAAATATTCAATCATTATACATGTGGATGTCATTTTTTCTTCACATTATTAGTGTACGCGGTTATCAGAATACATTCATCAGACTTAAGACTGGTTTTTTATCTTCAATCGGCATGAGCATTAAAACTTCGTCTAAAATCAATATCTGCGTTGTTTTAAAGGGTATAGATACGATACAATAAGTAGGAGAATAATTCAATGATTAAGGAGCACAAATCTAATGAATAAAGTCATTTTAACTGGAGACCGTCCTACGGGAAAACTCCATCTTGGGCATTACGTAGGCTCTTTACAGAATCGTGTAAAAATGCAGGAAGATCCGGATACCCATATATATGTGATGATTGCTGACCAGCAAGCATTGACGGACAATGCGAAAACACCGGAAAAAGTTCAACAGAACCTGCTGGAAGTGGCGCTGGACTATCTCGCGGTTGGTCTGGATCCTGAGCGTTCTACAATTCTGATCCAGTCACAAATTCCACAGCTGCCGGAATTGACGATGTACTATTTGAACTTGGTTACGATGGCCAGACTGAACCGAAATCCTACTGTGAAGTCTGAAATTCAGGAAAAAGGGTTTAATGAGAGTATCCCTGCTGGATTTTTCATGTATCCAGTCAGCCAAGCAGCAGATATTACAGCTTTCAAAGCAACGCACGTACCGGTCGGGGAAGATCAGAGACCGATGCTGGAGCAGACTAGAGAAATTGCAAGAGATTTTAATCGAACGTATCATACCGAAGCTTTGGTCGAACCGGATATCATTCTGCCGCCAAAAGGGCATGGACGACTAGTCGGAATCGATGGAAAAGGCAAGATGAGCAAGTCTTTGAACAATGGGATTTACTTATCTGATTCTGCAGATGAAATCCAGAAAAAAGTGATGAGTATGTATACAGACCCAAACCATATTCGCGTAGAAGATCCGGGTCAGATTGAAGGCAATGTTGTCTTTACTTACTTGGATGTTTTCGATGACGATAAAGAAAAAGTACAAGAGCTGAAAGACCATTACCAAAAAGGCGGATTAGGCGATGTGAAAATCAAACGCTACTTGAATGAAGTTCTGCAGGCGAAATTGCAGCCGATCCGCGAACGCAGAGAAGAATTCGCAAAAGATCGTGAAGCTGTCCGTACCATGCTGAAAGCCGGCAGTGAAAAAGCAGAACGTGTCGCAGCGCAGACATTGGATGAAGTAAAAGCGGCAATGGGGATCAATTATTTTTAAATTAGAATAAAAAAGAATGGAGCGCAGGATGTGTTAACAGCATATTGTGCTCTTTTTCTGCCATTAAATTTGAAAGGAAGCATATATGTTAGAGACAGAAAGACTAAAGTTGCGCGATTATACAGAGGATGATTTTGAATTTTTATATTCGCTGACTTCAAATGAGAAAATCATGAAATATATTGGTAACGGACAGACTCGGGATCGAATAGAGACAAAAGAATTTATGGATAAGATGCTCAAAATGTATGATGAAAGTATTCATTTAGGACTGAGAGTTATTGAACTTAAAAGTACTGGAGAAGCAATTGGGCATGCTGGATTTATAGACTGGATAATAGAAGATAATGAGTATACTGAAATCGGATATTGGATTGCCGAGGACTACTGGAATCAAGGATATGCTACGGAGATTGCTATAGCACTGCGTACATTTGGTGAACAGATGCTTCAATTAGAAGAAATGATCTCTCTAGTACAAGTAGGAAATACCGGTTCTGAGAATGTAGCAGAAAAAAATGGAATGCAGGTATTGAAGCAAGTAGCGATGAAGGGAAAATCCGTTAATGTTTATTCAACGAAAGCTTGATAATGAGGAGATAACACTACTATAACTAGCAGGAATATAAAATTGAAGGAGCTTTGAAATGGGAAACACCGATAAAATCCATCAAATGGGCTTATATGAAGAATATTTAGAAAGTATTAAGCAGCAGACCAAATGGATAGAAGTACGATTGAATGATGAAAAAAGACAGAAAATCAAAATAGGAGATTTTATAGAGTTTACTAAAGTCCCACAACTGGACGAATCAATCATTGTGAAAGTGACTGATTTGAAAAAGTATAAGAGTTTCAAAGATATGTATCTAGATAGTCCATTTGCAGCATTCGGTTGTGAAGGGTGGACACTAGAGGAATTGGTAAAAGGTACATACGAAATCTATTCAATTGATCAAGAAAGAGAATTTGGCGCTTTAGCTATCGGTGTTAAATATATTGATTAATGAACTAAATGAAGCTGCCAAGAGAAATTAATTTTCTAGACAGCTTAAAATGTGTTCGATTCAGTACCAATGTCTTCTTTGAGTTGTTGCTTGTTTAAACAATTGTTTTAAAGTATGTTCATCATTTTCTATCAGTGATTGCTTTAAAGCATTCAATTCCACTTCGAATTGTTCAATAGAATCCAGCAGCGCTGTACGATTGTTCAAGAATAATTCGCTCCATAACTCACCATTGATATCAGCGATCCGCGTCAACTCCTGAAAGCTATTGCCCGCAAACGTTAGTGTTTCATCCGAAGCTTGAATACTATTGACGACTGCTACTGACAGTGCGTGCATCAACTGACTGACATAAGCGATCTGTTCATCGTGTTGTTCAGGGGATACACGTGTAAGTGTTGTAAAACCAAGGGCTTTATACAGCTTCTCAATCGTTTGTATATTTTCCTCCAGATTACTGTCGATAGGAGTAATCAGAGCATTCGCGTTTAAAAAGCGGGTATGATCAGCACCTGAAATGCCTTTCTTTTCACTCCCGCGCATCGGATGTGCAAAGATAAAGTCTGCTTTAGGAGGCAGTACAGCTCGTACTTGCTCGATAATCGTCGTCTTGACTCCCGTAACGTCTGTCAGAACCAGTCCTTGTTTAAAAAAAGGAGCATACTGTTCTACAAACGGGGCGATTTGGCTAGGATACAAAGATAAGATCAATACATCAAGTTCAGGTAGAAAATCCTTAATATTCGTTCCACCTTGCTTGATCATGCCTGATTCGAGGGCAATTCGAATCGTCTCTTCGTCGATATCTATACCATAGACATCATCATACCCAGCTGTTCTTAATCCTGCCGCAAATGAGCCGCCGATCGCACCGAGACCAATAATTCCAATGTTCATAATCTACTCCTTTATGTTACTGTTCTTCCAATGCGTGAATAGCTAAAGTGTATCCTGTTGCGCCAAATCCGGAAATTTGTCCTATACAGGCTGATGCAACAACAGACTTATTACGAAAAGCTTCCCGGGCGTGGATATTGCTTAAATGAACTTCTACAGTGGGGATTCCGACTGACTTGACCGCATCATGAATCGCATAACTATAGTGTGTGTAAGCAGCTGGATTCAAAATAATTCCGTCCGCCTGCTCGCTGTGGGCTTGCTGGATCCGATCAATCAGCGAACCTTCCGTATTACTTTGAAAAAAATCGCATGTATGCCCGCGATCTTCAGCGTAAGCTTTGATCTTCTGCTCAAGATCTTCCAATGTTTCTTTTCCATAAACGTCTGGTTCCCGTATTCCTAGAAAATTTAAATTAGGACCATTGATAATCACTAAATCCATCTGTCTTCTCCTTTACTTAGAAATTATAGAAGCAGGAAGCTGTTTCTCGATTTCGATTAATACCTGTTCCAAAGAAGAGGTGTTAGGTACAATGAAATCAGCTGCTGCCGTATAGAGATTCTTTCGCTCATGGTACAATTGGTATAGTCTTTCTATTCCTGACTTCAAAAGTGGACGATGTTCCGTCTGAATATCTTGAACAATCTGTTCAATTGGCCGGTCGATCAAAATAATCCACCCTGTTTTTCTCAATGCCTGAATATTGAGTTGATTTAAAACAACACCGCCGCCACAGGAGATAACTGTTCGTTGCTGCTGAGCGGCGAGATTTTGGCATGCAGCTGCTTCAATTTCTCTAAAATGCTCTTCGCTAACCGCAAAGAGTTCGGGGATTGTCTGCTTTTCTGTTTTTTCTATATAATGGTCGATGTCTATAAAAGACATTGAGAGCCTTGCGCTCAGCTGTTTGCCGATAGTCGTTTTGCCGCTGCCTGTCATCCCGATCAATACAATGTTGGATTTCATCTTCTCTCACCAAATTCCTGAATCAATTCTTCAATGATGGAAGAATCGATTTCAATGTTTTCCCAAATCTCTACCGCTCTGACAGCTTGCCCGATCAGCATATCCAACCCGTTTGCCGTTTCTTTCGCATGCTTTCTTCCTAGCGATAAAAAAGTTGTTTCAAAAGGATTGTAGACTAAATCGATCAAAATACCGAACTGTTGAATCATCCCTTCAGAAACGGGCGAATCGGCTGTGTTTGGATGCATGCCGACAGGGGTAGTGTTAATCAGAAAATCTCCTTGCAGCGTCGAAGCCGAAGTGTAATTGGTATAGGTGGTTTTGTCTGTAGATTCGAAACGTTCAGGAGATCTGGAAACAATGTTAATGTGCTGAATACCCTGATGCAGCAAATAAGCAATCACCATTTTTGCAGCTCCGCCGGTCCCCAATACAACTGCTGTTTTTCCAGCTGGAGACCATTTTCGACGTTCAAAAATCAATCCAAATCCCGCATAGTCCGTATTATATCCAATTAAATGACCAGCCTGATTTTTTATCGTATTTACTGCCTGAAGCTGTCTTGCCAAGGGATCTAGTTCATCCAAAAATGGCAGAACCGTTTCCTTGTAAGGTATGGTTACATTCACCCCGCTGATGGTCAATGTACGAATGCTTGCTACCGCTTCAGACAACTCAGCCGGCGGGAAAGCAAATGTCTTGTATGAAGCTTGTAATCCAGTCTTTTGATAGATAGATCGATGCAGAAGAGGAGATAAACTATGAGACAAATGCTCTCCAAATAAACCGTAAAAATGCATGAGCGACTCCTTTCATTCAAGTAAGTTTGGTTTGAAGTATAGACAAAAGAAAAATGAATTACAAATAGAATCTAAAAATTTATGAGAATTCATTAAATTTATTTGGTCTGAAAAAAGTGAGTAAATCCTATTGTTGAGCGGTTTTTTGAATGATGAAAACAAAAGATTAAAATAAAATTTGAAAAAATTTTGTGATTTCTGTTGACATTGAATTTTTTACTTGCTAGTATTGGGGCACAGTTGAACAACAGCTGATACCAATCAATTGAGGAGTTAGGAACATGATCAACCAACATCACATTCATAAAGCATCGACCTCACAATTGAATCGTTATTACTTTAGCTTCTTTAGGATCAAATCTATGGAGGCTAGAGAGCTTTAAGCTGCTGACAACAGCGTCCCATAGATTTCACAGAAATCGAATGGGGCGCACAAGTAAAATACAACATTTTATGAGTGAATATAAACCAGAGCCGCATTCGATCTTCTAAAGAAGACAGAATGCGGCTTTTTGCTGCGTCCGTTTGAACAAAGTGAATTACGGACGCAGTACTAGGCGAGCGCCAGCGAGCGTAGTCACATCTCCGCAAGGGACCGTTCGAGCGAAGCGAGTTACGGGCAAAGTACTAGGCGAGCGCTAGTGAGCGTAGTTACCCGTTCCGCCAGGAGGTCCGTTTGAACGCAGTAAATGACGAGAAAAGAATGAACCAGGTAATCACAAAAAGTTAAGCGCAATGTTTTACGAAGTCAGAGAAAACAGAGGTTGAGTACAGAGAATAAGAGCGGAATTCTACGAAGTCAGAAGAAAAGAGAATGAGTAAGGAGAATAAGAGCAGAATTCTACGAAGTCAGAAAAGAAAAGGAAGTGAGTAAGAAGAATAAGAGCAGAGTTCTACGAAGTCAGAGAAGAAAAGAGAATGAGTAAGGAGAATAAGAGTAAAATTCTACGAAGTCAGAGAAGAAAAGAGAATGAGTAAGGAGAATAAGAGCAAAATTCTATGAAGTCAGAGAAGAAAAGAGAGTGAGTAAGGAGAATAAGAGCAAAATTCTGCGAACTCAGAGGAAAAAGAAATTGAGTACCTAAAATTAGCGTGAAATATTCAGGCACTAAAAATAGTGGAGGTAGAAAACATGATTATCCATACATTAGGTCCAAAAAGCACCGACAGTTATGCGGCTGCCAAATCGCTGCTTCAATCAGAGGAGGATGATATCGTTGAGTATCCGTCTTTTGACAGCCTGCTTCATAATCTAGAACAGTTAAAAGGTCAGCATGTACTATTTCCGGTAGCCTTTAAAAGCGCGCGACGAGATTATGGTTGGAAAGAATTCAATTATGACTATTGGGATAAAATCGAACTGGTCAATGTGTTTCAAAGGAAGACGAAGCCAATGCTGCTTATCAAAAACCAGCAGCACACAGAAAACACGGCGATGATTCATCCAGCCACCACTATTTTTCTGAAAAAGTATCTAGATACACAGTCCGAGCAAACGGTAGTCCGTTTTACAGACAGCAAGTACAAAGCCTGGAAAGCTTTCTGCAAAAAAAGTATGAAATATACGATTATCAGTGAAGATGTGTATGAAAAAGAGAAACAGCCTGAACACACAGTAGAAGAACGCTATGAGCCAGTTATGGTCTGGTGTCTTTACAAAATAAACTAAAACATAAAAAAGGGGATAATAATTATGATTATTGTATTAAAACAAGGGGTAACTGCAGAAGCCGTTAAAGAAATCACAGGTCGCTTAGAAACCAGAGGTGTAGCTGTCAGTCATTTTTCAGATATTAAAAGAGATTTTCTAGGATTGATCGGAGACACCAGCGGAATCGATACCCACCAGCTGCAAGCACTGAAAGAGGTCGAACAAATTGTACGAGTAGAGGAACCATACAAACGTGCCAATAGAAAATTTCATCCAGAAAACTCTGTCATTCAAATAGGAAACGAAACAATTGGGGGAAGCCAGTTGGGTATCATAGCTGGTCCGTGTTCAGTTGAAAGCGAAGAACAGATTGTGCGTGTGGCCAAACAAATCAAAGCTGCCGGCGCAAACTTCCTGCGAGGCGGAGCATTCAAGCCGAGAACCTCTCCTTACAGCTTCCAAGGATTGGAATTAGAAGGACTGCGCATGCTGCAAACAGCTAAACAGGAAACCGGCATGCCGATCGTGACAGAGTTGATGTCGACAAAATGGATCGATGAATTTGTGGATTCCGTAGATGTTATTCAAATTGGTGCCCGCAACATGCAGAACTTTGATTTGCTGAAAGAAGTTGGAAAGACCAATACACCAGTCTTGTTAAAACGCGGACTGTCTGCAACCTACAAAGAATGGTTGATGTCAGCAGAATACATTATGTCAGAAGGAAATGAGAACGTCATTTTATGCGAACGCGGTATTCGCACATTCGAAACGGAAACACGAAATACGTTGGATGTTCAAGCGGTGCCGGTTATTAAAAAACTTTCGCATCTGCCAATTATTATTGATCCAAGTCATGCTGGCGGAATGGCGTACATGGTCGAAGCGGGTGCCAAAGCAGGCATCGCAGCAGGCGCTGACGGACTGATGATCGAAGTCCATAACGATCCTGCAAATGCATGGAGTGATGGAGAACAATGCCTGACACCGGATGAATTTGCAGCGGTTATGGAAAAAGCCCGCAAACTGGCTGAAGTGGAAGACCGTTCGATCCAAGCAGCAGCAACTGTATTAGCAAAATAACTAAAAAGGAGGGAACCCGATGCCTGAACTGACAGTAGAAATTCCAGAAAGCAAAACAAGCTATCCGCTGAAAATAGAAAAAGGATTGCTGAATCATATAGGGTCAGAACTCTTGAAAGTGTTCAAAGGAACAAAAATAGCCGTAATAACAGACGAAACGGTGCATCAACACTATGGGAATAAAGCAGTGGAGGAGCTGGAGTCTGCAGGATACGCTGTTCAGTGCATCGTGTTGCCGCCTGGAGAACAAACGAAAGCCTTTCAGACCATGCCGGACATTTATAGCCGATTGATCGAATTTGGGCTAACCAGAAGTGACTTGATCGTTGCACTCGGTGGCGGTGTGATTGGAGATATCGCCGGATTTGCAGCAGCTTCTTACTTGAGAGGCATCTCATTCATCCAAGTGCCCACTACATTGCTGGCACAAGTCGACAGCAGTGTCGGCGGGAAAGTGGGCGTTGATCTGCCCGAAGGAAAAAATCTGGTCGGTGCTTTTTATC
This sequence comes from Marinilactibacillus piezotolerans, assembly GCF_900169305.1. GTDB lineage: Bacteria > Bacillota > Bacilli > Lactobacillales > Carnobacteriaceae_A > Marinilactibacillus > Marinilactibacillus piezotolerans_A. Next base: position 370,809 of record NZ_FWDP01000003.1, read on the forward strand.
ATCCGAAACTTGTCTTAATCGACCCGCTGGTACTGGAAACTTTGACGGACGAAGCCTTCGCGGATGGTATGGCAGAAGTCATCAAGTACGGCTGCATAAAAGACCGAGAACTGTTTGATCGTCTGATGGACCTTTCTTCTAGAGAACAAGTTATGCAGCAGATTGAATGGGTTATCGAAACCTGTTGTACCCTTAAAAAACAAGTCGTTCAAACCGATGAAAAGGATACTGGTGAACGAATGCTGCTGAACTTTGGGCATACTTTAGGCCATGCAATCGAAGCGTATTATCACTATGAAGATTATTCCCATGGTCAAGGGGTGGCGATTGGGATGGTTGAGCTGACTAGAATCGCAGAAGCTGAAAAGAAAACAGAAGCCGGCACGACAGAAGCGCTGATCTTCCTATTAAAACAACATCAGCTGCCTACAGAATTGAAAAAACCGGAAGACTATTCAGAAATACTGCCGTATATAAAAAAAGACAAGAAAAATTTAGAGGGTCATTTGACGATCATTATTCTAGACAGTATTGGCAAAGCTAGAAGAGTGCATAGCGATCTAACCTTTTTCAAAAGCTTAACGACAGGAGGTACATCATCTTGACGAATCTCAAACTCATACCAAAAACATTGAGTGGAACAGTCACTGTTCCTCCTTCTAAAAGTATGGCCCACCGAGCAGTGATTTGTGCCAGTTTGGCGGAAGGGCGCAGTGTTATCCATAATATTCAGTTATCTGAAGACATTCAAGCAACGATTGAAGGGATGCAGGCCTTTGGAGCCGTGATTTTACATGAAGAAAATACTTTAACAATTGACGGTATAGGGTCTGCTAGCGCTAGACGCAGCCATACAATTGACTGTAATGAATCAGGTTCAACACTGCGCTTTCTCGTACCGGTTGCTACTTTATTCGCTGGAGAAACCAGGTTTACTGGACGAGGGAAATTAGGACAGCGGCCAATGCATCCGTATCAAGAAATTTTTGCACAACAGTCAGTAAGCTACGAACCAGCAGATTCCAAACAACTGAATCTGACCATAGAAGGAAAACTGAAGCCGGGTACTTATAATATGCGGGGAGATATCAGCTCTCAGTTTATAACAGGGATGCTGCTGACGTTGCCGCTGCTGGAAGGCGATTCGGTTCTAAACATTACGACACATTTAGAGTCAAAAGGATACATCGACTTAACGTTGTCTGTTCTGGAAACATTTGGGATCTCCATCATCAACGAGAACGATACAACCTTTAAAATAGCCGGCAATCAAAGCTATCAATCTCAACAGTATACAGTTGAAGGTGACTACTCCCAAGCGGCCTTCTGGTTAACGGCTGAGCAGTTGGGGAATCCGGTCATAGTGGATGGCTTGAAAGCAGACTCTCTGCAGGGAGACCAGGAAATCATTCAAATTCTAAAGCAGCTTCAAGAGCCGAAGCAGCACGAGCGGGTCATTGATGGTGCACAAGTACCGGATATCATTCCGATTGCGGCTCTAGCGGCAGCATTAAGTGAAGGAAAGACGTCTTTTACAAACTTGGAGAGGTTAAAAATCAAAGAAAGCGATCGGTTGATGGCGACCCAGAAAGAACTGGCCGCGTTAGGAGCTCAGATTATAGCAGAAGGGAATACATTGCACATTACAGGACAGCCTTCGCTGAAAGGTGGGCAGGAAGTTTGGAGTCACAAAGATCACCGGATGGCTATGATGCTTGCGGTTGCTTCGACTGTCTGCAGAGAACCGATCTACATCAAAGATACAGAGTGTGTTCAAAAATCATATCCCGATTTCTGGGAAGTTTTTCAAAAAGCAGGAGGAGAAGTACATGAGTGGAATATGGGGTAAAAACCTTCAAATCTCTATTTTCGGAGAGTCGCATGGGATTGCAATTGGCGTAACCATTAACGGATTACCGCCGGGGTTAACAGTAGATATGGAACGGGTATTATTTGAAATGGCCAGAAGAGCACCTGGCAGAAACGAGCTGACAACACCACGTAAAGAAAAGGATCAGCCGGAGATTCTCAGTGGATTTTTAGATGGGAAGACGACAGGTGCACCGCTGACCGCTATCATCTGGAATACAAATACACGGTCTAAAGATTACAGTCTTCTGAAGAATGTGATGCGGCCAGGACAAGCGGATTACCCAGGACGTGTACGTTATAAAGGACATAATGATCACCGAGGCAGCGGGCACTTCTCAGGCAGAATCACAGCTCCTCTGGTATTTGCTGGTGCAATCTGCAAACAGTGGCTGGAACAGAAAGGAGTCACGATTGGATCCCATATCAGTTCAATCGGAACAATAGAAGACGAAGACTTCTCAGAACAGGGATCGGTCAGCTTAGAACAAGTAGAAGCCTTCAAACATCAGCAATTGCCGCTTTTTGATGCGTCAAAAGAAGCAGAAATGAAAGAGCTGATCGTGGAAGCAAAAGAAGATGGCGATTCAGTCGGCGGCGTAGTAGAGACATTTGTTTTAGGATTAGATGCTGGATACGGAAATCCGTTTTTCGATTCTGTAGAATCCCAACTGGCACACTTAGTTTTTGCAGTGCCAGCTATCAAAGGGATTGAATTCGGAACTGGATTTGAAATTACAAAAATGCGCGGATCAGAAGCGAATGATGAGTACTACTACGATGAACAAGGAGACATCAAAACGCGGTCCAACAATAATGGAGGAATCATCGGCGGAATCACATATGGTATGCCGGTCGTCTTCCGGGCAGCCGTTAAACCACCTGCTTCTATTAAGAAAAAACAGCAAACCATCAATGTAGAAGAAGGGAAAGCGGCAGAACTGGAAGTGGAAGGAAGACACGATCCTTGTATTGTTCCCCGAGTACTGCCAGTCTTAGAAGCTGTTACAGCACTTGGATTGATGGATCTGATGATTGGAGGACACACCGTATGAGTAAATTAGAAGAGTATCGTCAAGAAATTGATGCGATCGACCAAGAGTTGACACGGCTTTTTGAAGCTCGACTCAAAACCGTTTTGAAAGTCGGCGAATATAAAAAGCAGCATGATTTGCCTGTACTGGATGCCAGTCGTGAGCAGAAAGTCATCGCAAAAAATGTAAACCGTCTGGAAGACAAGCGATTTGAAGAAGAACTGACCAAGTTCTTTCAGTCTATGATGAACATCACGAAAGAAACGCAGCAGAAGATGATGGAATAAATCGATTATCGTAATAATAATTATCTAGGTAATCATTATTACGATAATCGTTTATAAAAGAAGAGCCTGTAAACAGATGCAGCAATCTGTTTACAGGCCTTCATTGCTTATCGAGTCTGACCTTCACCAAACACGATGTATTTAGTTGAGGTGAGTTCTGGCAGTCCCATTGGTCCTCTTGCGTGGAGTTTCTGGGTGCTGATTCCGATCTCAGCGCCAAATCCAAATTCAAATCCATCAGTGAAACGTGTAGAAGCATTGATGTATACGGCTGCCGAATCCACTTCTTTGTGGAACTGCTGTCCGGCAAAGTAATCACTTGTTACGATAGCTTCTGAATGACCGGTACTGTAGTGATTGATGTGCTCGATAGCTCCATCGATCGAATCGACGACTTTTACCGCTAAAATATAATCTAAATACTCTGTTTTCCAGTCTTCTTCCGTTGCAGGAACGGAAGAAGTTAAGCAGGCTGCAGCTCTTTTATCTGCGCGCAGTTCAACATTCCATTCGGATACAGCTTTCTCAATGACTGGCAGATACGTTTCTGCCACATCTTTATGAATCAATAAGGTTTCTGCTGCGTTGCAGACGGAAGGACGAGACGTTTTAGCATTGACGAGGATATCTGTGGCCATTTCCAGTTCAGCTGCCTTATCTATATAAATGTGACAGTTGCCGGTTCCAGTCTCGATCACCGGCACCGTCGCAGTCTCGACAACGGCTTTAATCAGATTTGCTCCTCCACGCGGGATGAGAACATCCAGATAACGATTCAGCTGCATCATCTCACGAGCTGTTTCTCTAGAAGTATCTTCCACAAGTTGAATCACTTCTTTAGGAAAAAACGTTGATGTCAGTCCGGATTGCAGAGCTTTTATAATGGCTATATTGGAATGAATGGCTTCTTTTCCGCCGCGTAAGATAACAGCATTTCCAGATTTAAAGCATAAACCGGCAGCATCAGAGGTGACGTTAGGGCGCGACTCAAAGATGATTCCGATCACGCCAAGCGGAACCGTCTGCTGGCCGATTTTCAATCCAGCATCATTTGTCCACATGCCTTTAACCAACCCGATTGGATCTGGCAAAGCTGCAACATCTCTCAGTCCATCTGCCATGGATTTGATTCTATCTTCTGTCAGTGTCAAGCGGTCCAGCATCGTTGCAGCAACACCATTCTGTTCTGCAGCTGCTGTGTCTTCGGCGTTTGCGGCTAAGATGGAAGAGGTATTTGTGAGCAGGGCATCTGCCATTTTGTTCAGTGCACTGTTTTTCTCTTGAGTGGAAGCTTGAGCAAGAATACGTGCAGTTTGTTTTGCTCGTTTTCCTAATTCAATTAATGTGGTCATTTGAGTGCTCCATTCTGTTTTGGTGTAAATAAGGTTCCAATAGGCTCGCCTTTCAACAAGCGGAATAAAATCGTTGGATCCTCGCCGTTGGTCAAAAGCATTTGCTTCTGTTCTTCCAGTACTATCTGTGCTGCTGATAATTTAGTCGTCATGCCGCCTGTTCCAAATCGAGTTCCAGGATCGCTGGCTAATGCATACGTATCCTCAGTAATTTCATGTATCGTATCGAATAAAACGGCGTCAGTATGGATCATCGGGTTTTTATCGTAGAAACCGTCGATGTCAGATAAAAGAATCAGAAGGTCTGCATCTGTAATTTCTAAAACGATTGCAGACAGTGTATCGTTATCACCGAATCGAGTCAGGTGGTCCAGTTCTTCTACAGAAACAGTGTCATTCTCATTAACGATGGGGATGACATTTTTAATGAGAAGTTGTTCAAAAGTATTCGCAGTATTTTCCCGGCTCACTGGAAAGTCGATTACATCCTTGGTCAGTAGAACTTGCCCGACTTGATGACCATAGTGATAGAAAAACTGACTGTACAAGTTCATCAGTTCTGTCTGACCAATTGCCGCAATCGCCTGTTGCTCTGGAATCGTTACAGGGCGTTCAGTTAAGTTCATACGAGCCAAGCCAACGCCGATTGCGCCGGAAGAAACGAGGATGACCTGTTTGCCCTGATTTTTCAAGTCACTTAAAACAAAAGCCAGTTTCTCCATTCGCTGCAGATTGATAGAACCATTCGGATACATGATCGTACTGGTGCCGACTTTGATTACAATGCGGTTGCTTTGCGTCAATGATTGTCTGATAGAAGTTGTCATAGGGTCATCCATTCTAATAAAAAATGTTTAAGTAAGCTATTATTGATAGATATAATTTTCAACAGTATAACAATTTATATTGGCTAAATCTAGAGTGAATCAGCTAGATGGATTTTCTATAAGTATCGTATGACTTCAACGTCCCAAGTTCAATAAAAGAAAAAAGAGCAGAGGCATAGTGATCCGTCGTATCAATTTCTGCCTCAATGGAACGGATCCCTGTCTGGTTTAGCAACTCCAGCTGTTTCTTAAAGAGCTGCTGCAATTCTAAGCGAGCAGTGGGTATTTCTGTTCGCAGTCCCATCCAAGCGATCTCCACACCTTCATTCTCAGGCGGAAAAATAGTGATGTAAGAAGAAACGGAACCATCTGTCAATCCTACCAAGCTTAAATTCCAGTCAGGTTGTTCGTCTAACAACAAAGACATCCATTCGGATAGTGTCAGGTCAGCTGCTGGATTAACAAGATGAGTAGCTTCATAGTTCCTTTTCAATAAAGTAAAGAATTCATTTTTCAACTGAGGATCTTTCATCATTTCTCCATAAGTGAGTACAGAAGAATGAGCTGATGTCTCTATCTGGCTCAAACACTCTGCAACAGTCAGTGCCGGTTCACACGTGTTCCTGATTAATTCATAACCGTTGGATTTCAGGGTTGAAAGCGTCTTTACTTGATCATTCATCAAAGAATAGATCAAACGATCAGCTGTAGAGGAGGGGTTTTTCTCTAAATGAGTAAGCAGCTGTCGTTGAACATCTGCTTGATCTTTCAAGTCCTCATCCAGATAAATACGCAGATATTCTGCAGATGGATGGAAAGGATTTTTCCAGCTCAGTCCTAACGCAACTATATGCTCATCGGAGTCAGCTTCAATGATCTGGCGGTAATCTCCTGCGTTGATTTTCGGCAGAATACTCTTTACTTGCTGCTGCAGATTCTTAGTCATATCATCTTTCCGGATTTTTTTTGCTTCAGAAATCATATAAGGCATCATTGTTTCCTCCATGAATCGTTGTTACTACTATCATACTAAAGCACAACATAAAAAACGATCCTTTACTCAAGAGAAAGGATCGTTTGCTGAATTATTCTGCTGCTTTTTGAATATCTATTAAAGACATATCAACTGGTTCTGAGTCTTCTCCAAGTATTTCTCCTTTATAGAGAAGATCTCCCGTATTGAGATCGTTAATTTGAATACTATAATTCAGAGCTACAGAATCATAGTGTTCTTCATATGAATATAGTATATTGTCCGAAATAAACGCAGGTAAAATAGGTCCATTTTCTGAAGCTGGCAATTCAAAAATGGGTGATAATGCGGCTGGCTCTGCCGAAGTATCTACTTGATAAACAGTAAGTCCGTTTTCTGAAGGTGACGTAATATAAAGGTTTTCTCCATCCCTTAACAAGTTTGGCTGCTCTATGCCTTCCAAGCTCTGTGTTTCTAAAAGAGTGTCAGTCTCATAATCATAAATAGTAAAAGAATCCACGCTCATTTCGTATTCATTATAGTTGATTTCTGCCAGACCTAGATAGCGGCTATTTGCTGATTCGGATAATGAACTATAGAGACTGTCCACGGTACTTAATTTAGAATCTATTTCTCTAACAAGCTGTAATTCTGGAGTTTCTTTAGACAAGTCAGCAGAATAGATTTTGTACAAACTACTATTATTCGACTCCGCCGTTAAAAGAGTAAAGTAAACCATCGGGTATTGAACATAAAAGTTTCTAACGGATTCTAATGAAGTTCCAGAAGAATCTTCAGGCAATGAAAATGTATAGTCGGAAATCTCATCATTCGCTTTATCCAGTAAAGAAACATTCAACTGATTTGTAGAAGTCTCCTGCCAATATTGATCGGTATCAGAAGCTGCGTAGACAACTTTTTCATCCTCTACTTTGAACTGGGCGTAAGGAGACTTGCCGCGCATAAAGGATTTATGTTCTTCCATTAGTTGGTCCGCAGTTAAATAGATTGAAGCATCTAAAATTTCGAAAAAAGATGATTCGTCTTTCAACTCAAATGCCCCATCGGTATAATGAAATGTAGGAAGCAGGGTATTGGATTCTCCATAAATATATCCAGATAAATTGAAGGAATCCGCATAAGTATCATCGCCTTCAGTCGTTTCAATTTTTAGGTTAGTCGTCGTTTCAGCGGAGGTCTTTGCAATTCCGTAGATACAGAAGCTGACGATAGTGAATAACGTAATCCCGATTAATTTTGCATACTTTGACATATGTTTCATTCCTTTCTAAACGGTATTTTTTAAACAGTGATTTTATGCTTCAATAAATAACGACTAAGCAATATAGAGATCATACCCACAATCAACGAGAACCCGAAAATCAGTAAAATCAGTTCAGAATCAAAGAGAATGTGGTAATTTTTAAATACTGTAGGGATCAGATTTGGCGAGAGAACAAAGAATAAGCAAGCTATCGCATAACCGATTCCCATGACTAGTCCTTTGATTCGAAAACTTCTTTCAAATAAAATAACCGTAAATAAGACCAGTACAGCAACAAACCCAATGATGTATGAGCCTAAAAATACTTCCCCGATACTTGGAAAAATAATTTGGAAAATATAGTTCAACTGTAAGATTTGCGGCAGATTGTAAGACGTATAAAATTCTCCTAAGACGATATTGGACACGATGATTTCACCGATCCACAATGACAAGAGCTGTAAAGCAAGCAAACTGAATACACCAATTACGATCATCAAAAATTTAGCGAAGAATATCTGCATTCTTGAAACTGGAATCATCAACAGTCTGTAGATAAAAGTATTTTTTCCAAACCATTCGCGGTACCAGATGAAAACAGAATAAAATATAAAACCGATAATACCAAGAGCAATGGGGCCTAATACCCATAAAGAGATGGACACAGGGTACATTGAAAAAGGGTCATTGTTTTCAATAAACTGTGCGGTGGTCAAGGAGTCAATTCTCATTATTTCGCGAGCATTATTCATATATTCAAGAGGGAGCAGAATGTAACCAGCCAAGTTAGCGGCAATCAAGATCCCCATAACGGCAAATAAAAATTTATACATCCGTTCAAATTCAAAGTTCACTAAGCGGATAAAGTGTTTTAACGATTGTTTCATCCTTCATATACCTCCCGTAATACATCTACAACTGACTTGCCTTCGTTTTCTCGCATAGCTTCAGCATAGAATTCTTTCATAATAACACCATCGTCCAGCAGCAGTACTTTATCGATTAAATGCTCGATATCGCTGATTTCGTGAGTCGTAATGAGTACGCCGCGATCTTCTACTAATCGGCTGCTGAATACTTCAGTGATCTGTTCTCGGGTAAAAATATCGATCCCCGAAAAAGGTTCATCCATTAATATGTAGTCCACATCTAAGGATAGTCCCATTAGAAGGTTGACCTTGGCTACATTACCTTTGGATAGGTCCTGAATCTTGTCGGATACTTTTAATTTGAAAAATCGAAGCAGGTCTTTTGCACGCTTTTCATTCCACACTGAATGATATTCTTTCATAAAATCCATTGCTTGCTGGATTGTCATTCCAGGCAGCATAATAGCAGCATCCGGGATAAAGGTGATCTGATTATACATTTCAGGAGAATGCTGCTTTTCATCAATCAGAATCTCGCCTCTTTTAATCGGCGTCAAGTCCATAATGGCATTCAAAATCGTCGTCTTCCCAACACCGTTGATTCCGATCAGACAAGTGATTTCGCCTTTATTAACTGTGAAAGAAACACCTTTTAATACTTTTTTTCTGCCGAAATTTTTGTGAATATCTTTTACTTCTATCATGTTTATCCTCCGTTCTTATGGTGGTTCATTTCTGTTTTAATTAAATCTGTGACTTCATCGATGGTAATGTCTACTGTTTGAATGGCACTAACAAACTCTTTGACAGCCTGATTGACCCACTCGCTTTTCAGCTGACGCAATACGTTGGGGTCTTCAGTGACTTTGCTGGGTTTATTCGGTTCTGTATAAATCAATTGTTCTGCCTCCATTTCACTGTATGCACGCTGCACCGTATTAGGGTTGATCTTCAAATCGTTTGCCAGCTGCCTTCTAGAAAGAATCTCTTCACCGGGTTTTAAATGTCCCGCTACGATTTCTTTTTTTAAAAAGTGCATGACTTGCAGGTAGATCGGATCGCGCTTGTTTAATATCAGATTCATATTCAGTACTCCTTTCTAATTAAGCTAAGTAACTGAGAATGATCGATTTCTTCATTGTTTCACGGGAAACATTTTGAGGAATGACGTATCATCTGTTTTTTTCTGTATTACGCGTTTAATACACTAGTGGTAAAAAAAGTTGCTGAATGTATTAAGCAAGTAATACATTCGCTAGGTGTATTATATAGTGCATACACTTTGGAAGTCAACACTTATTTGAACGATTTGTTATACTATATAAAACAACCCAATATAACGAGCCAAATAGTCAGGAGAATCTAAGTGGAGAGAACAGTTTTTACTAATATGGTCATGATTGAAGATGGTAAAGGAGATGTGCTGGTCCAGCATCGTTTAAAAAGCTGGAAGGGCATTGCGTTCCCTGGAGGGAAAGTAGAAGCGGGTGAATCATTTATAGAAGCAGCTGTGCGAGAAGTCAAAGAAGAGACGGGACTGAGAGTCTCAAATCTTTCGTTATGCGGGATTAAACAGTTTCAGATAGAATCTAACGCTCGCTACATCGTTTTTTTATATCGTACCTGTACATACGAAGGAGAAATCCAGTCTTCTGAAGAGGGAGAAGTAAAGTGGATGCCGCTGACGGAATTGAAAGAAGCAGAAACCGTTGAGGACTTTGAGCAGATGCTGGAAGTGTTTTTGAATGGGGATAAGAGTGAGCTGTATTATACTGGCAATAGTGGTACAGTTTTATAAGCAAAAAGATGGGAGAAATGACGGATGCGATTAGAAAGGTTTAAACCCTTTCCTACTTCAGATGGAGCTTTATTGCACTACTTTGATATTGGAGAAGGAAAACCGCTGGTATTGCTGGCCGGCGCTCAGACGAGTGTGCAGACTTTCAGGTATGTGGCTAGAGAACTGAAGCAAGACTATCGTGTCATCGGTCTGGAGCGAAGGTACGAAGGCGCAACGATAGCGGACTTTAACGATATGTCGGTAGCCAGACAAGGAAAAGATGTTAAAGAATTCCTAGCATTTATGAGGCTGGAAGATCCTGTTTTGATCGGCCATTCTTTAGGATCTACAGTAATGATGAGTTACTTGGAACAATTTGGGGATGAAAAAATTGCCTCGGCAATCTTTATTGATCAGACTCCTAAGATGTTAAACGACGCTGCGTGGAATCTGGGTATCCCGGGAATCAGTGAAGAATCGATTGGAGAAGTTTTGAAGTCGCCGATTTTGCCTCTACATAGACTCCCTAAGACCAGCGTGTTATGGTCTTTATTCAATACAATGGTTTTAAAAGAAAAGAAGATTGCTTCTGTAAAAGAAAAAGCACCTTTATATAGGGATTATCTGAAAGGAGATTGGCGTAAAAGCCTGCAGAAGATAAAGAAACCTGTTTTGTTTATCGGTGCGGAATACAGTCCATTCTGGCCGTCCAGACACGCAGAAGTATGCGCTGGTCTTGCACAAAAGGGCAAGTCAGTGATCATGAAGAATGTTAGCCACGGGGCGCATATGGAAGATACTGACCAGTTTGCAGCTATCGCCAGAGAATGGCTTTCACAGTTTAATGGTAAATAAAAAAGAAAAGCCTCCTGATTTTTCTCATGAGAGAAATCAGGAGGCTTTAAAATTAGAATCTTAACGGATTAAGCTAGCTAATCTTGGCAATAGTTTTGGACGTTCTGTTCCATCCAATTGACGTTTCAGGCTGTAGTAAGAGAAAGTCAATGGAACAAGCGCAGCTAACCAAGCAAGCGGGTTAGAAAGTGTCACACCTGCGAATCCTAAAGAGTTTGAAAGCAGTAATGCAGCGCCGACTCTAGAAAATAACTCCATGATTCCAGCCATTGTAGGCGCAGTACTTTTTCCAAGTCCTTGAAGTGTATAGCGGTAAATAAATAACATAGCAAGCAAGAAGTAGAAAGGTGCGTTTGTTGCAAAGTATAAATGAGACAAGCCTAAGATTTCAGTGTTTCCTGATCCTACGAATAATGCAGCAAGCGGACGACCGAAGAAGACTAATACTAAACCGATAACAGCACTGTAAGTCAATACAACTTTTAATGTAGTACGGACACCTTGCCATACACGGTCAACTTGTCCAGCACCGTAGTTTTGAGCAGCAAAAGTCGCCATTGTAATACCAAAAGAAACAAGAGGTAAAGTAGCGATACCATCGATTTTTTGAGCAGCTGTTGTTGCTGCAACAGCTTCAGGTCCTAAGCTGTTCAAAGTCATTTGGATAGCGATAGATCCAATTGCGATAATAGAGCTTTGGAAGCCCATTGGGAAAGCAATCGCTGAATGTTCTTTGATTTGTTTGAATCCAGCAGCCCAGTCTTCTTTATGAATACGAAGAATTGGCACATTTTTCTTAATATAAACTAATCCGATAACACTTGAAACAAATTGAGAAATGACAGTTGCCAAAGCTGCACCGGCAACGCCCATATCAAATAGAAGAATAAACGCTAAGTCTAATGCGATATTTAAAATAGAAGTAATAATCAAAAATACTAGTGGTGCACGGCTGTTTCCGATTGAGCGCAAGATGTTTGAGATCAAGTTGAACATTACTGCTGTACCGATACCAGAGAATAGTACAATCAAGTAGCTGTGTGCATGTTCGATCAGTTCAGCCGGTGTGTTCATGAATTCTAAAATTTGACGAGTGAATAATACTGCGACAACAGTCAAGATCACGCTCATTGTACCAGAGATGATGACACTTGCTGCCAAGTTTTGTCTGATTTTTGTTTCGTCTTTTGTTCCGAAGCGTTGTGCAGTCAGAACAGATAAGCCGGCAGTTAATCCGATTGCCAGACCTAAGATTAATCCATTGATACTGCCTGTAGCACCGACAGCTGCGAAAGCTTCAACACCGATCGTTTTACTAACGATGAAGGTATCAGCCATTTGGTACATTTGTTGGAATAAGTTTCCTAAGATCAGCGGGATTGAAAACATTACGATTAATTTAAGCGGGTTGCCTTTAGTCATGTCTTTGTACAATATGATAACCTCCATGGTTGAGTTGTTTATCTATCCGATATCGGATGATAGTGAATAAGCGTCAAGGTGCATTTAATTTGTTAAAATAAATGAATCATTTCAAGATCTGACCATTTATGAAAGCACGTCAGATCAGTGTTTTATAACTAACACTTTTGACAAGTATAGATACTTTTAAATAGAATACAAGCCCCTTTGAAAGATTCTTTGTGAAAGGAATGTGAACAAAATCAACACATGGTTTTGTTAGTCGTTTTCATTACTTTCATGTAGGCAATCGTTGATATATATAGGCGTTTTTGAAAATGCGACAGAATTTTGAACAGGGAAGATAGACAAATTTTGTTCAAGGATTTCACAAAGAACAATCCGGCTAATTTCTAAAAGTGGTCTATACAAAAAAAGCCATCCTCCAGTTTTAAACTGAAAGATGGCTTTAATGGATTGAAGGTTATTTGACTTTTTGAAGTTCCAGTTCTGGTACAACCTCTTCAATTGTTTCTGGAGAGAAGGAAACACGTCCTGAAAGACTTCTTCGAGTAGAATAATAAGCAATGGATAATGGAACGAACGCCGCTATCCAAGCTAGTGGATTGGATAAAGCCGCACCTAGGAAGCCGAATGGAATCGACAATACGATCGCAGCAATCGCACGCGCTGCTAATTCTCCAATGCCTGCTACGGTAGGGGCCAAACTATTGCCCAGTCCTTGCAGGGTATGACGATAAATGAACAGCAGCGACAGAATCACATAAAGCGTCGCATTCGTTACAAAAAACTGCTGAATCATACTGATCACTTCAGGAGAAGCATCAGTTCCAACGAACAACAAGGCTAACTGTCTGCCCCAGAGCAATAAGATAACGCCGATGATTACACTATAGGCTACACTTAACTTGATCGCCTGATTAACGCCGTACCAGATTCGGTTCAGCTTGCGGGCGCCATAATTTTGTGCAGCGTAAGTAGACATTGTTACCCCAAAAGACTGCAGGGGCAGCATAGCTACAGTATCGACTTTTTGAGCGGCAGTGAACGCAGCAACTGCGCTGGCACCTAAACGGTTCAGTGTCACGGTAATGGCAACAGAACCGATCGCAATGATTGAATACTGGAATCCATAAGGTAAACCGATACGTAAATGTTCTCTGATTTCTGCCCAGTCGATCGCCCAATCTTCTTTATGAATTCTAAGCAGGGGCACTTTCTTCCATATAAAGAAGAGACAAAGCAGGCTAGAAACAATCTGCGAAATAACGGTCGCTGTGGAAGCCCCTCTAATTCCCATATCAAGGGAAAGAATAAAGACATAATCTAATACAATATTTAATACGGAAGTTAAAATCAGGAAATAGAGCGGTGTTTTGCTGTCACCTAGTGCTCGCAGCAAGTTCGCCAGCAAGTTGAACATCAAGGTTGCACCGATTCCCCAGAATATTACATTTAAGTAATCGTAAGCATACTGGAATGTCTCTTCCGGCGTCTGCATCAGTGTCAGGATCTCTTCTGTAAAGGTCGTCGTCAGCAAGGTCAATACGACTCCGATGACAATACTAATGATTAAGCTGGCAGCGAGATTCTTTCGCAAAGCAGCTTCATCTTTTCTACCGAAACGCTGTGCTGTGATAACGGCTAGCCCGGCTGTTAATCCAATCGCTAATCCAATAATCAGAAACTGCAGACTGGTTGTCGAACCGATTGCTGAGAATGCCTCTACCCCTACTGTCTGACTTACAATGTAAGAGTCGGCCATATTATAAAACTGCTGGAACAAATTCCCAATCAACAATGGCACCGTAAAACTCAGTATCAGTTTCATCGGACTGCCTTGTGTCATGTCTTTCTTCATATAATGATATCCTCCTATCCTTTAACGGCTAAAAAACATTTAAACAAGTCCTAAATTCATCTTATAGAATGTATGATACCTAGTTATTATAGCGGGCATTGAAACAAAAGCAATAGAATCTCTTCAATTATATGTAAAATTCAGGTATAGGCTGTATGTACTTAATTAAATAAAGTTGAACAAATTGTGTTCTGTTTGACTGTTTATGATTATTTATGATTGATTTTGATTGTATGAGATGGTATATTATAGAATGAGAGGTGAAGTAAGTGCTTACAGACGAACGACATGCTTATATCCTTAGACAAATCAACCAAAAGAATACAGTGACGGTTCAAGAACTCGTCGACACACTCGGTCATTCTGAATCGACCATTCGCAGAGATTTAAGTCAACTGGAGTCTGTTGGGAAGCTGATCCGTATTCATGGCGGAGCGAAGCGGCGTGTGGCCGTAGCGACCGAAGATACAATGGAAGAGAAAACGGTCAAAAACGTTCATGAAAAACAAGCCATTGCAAAAAGAGCAGCAAGTATTATCCAAGAGCATGAAGTGATCTATCTAGATGCAGGAACGACGACGTATGAAATGATTCCTTTTTTTAAAAATAAAGAAATCACAGTCGTAACCAACGGTGTTCCCCATGCCTCTTTGCTGACAGATTTGAAAATCGAGACCATTTTATTAGGCGGCAAGATCAAACAGAATACGAAAGCAATCATTGGAACACTGGCGCAGGAACAGATGAAGAATTATCGGTTCAGCAGAGCTTTCTTAGGGATGAATTCTATCGATAAAGAAGTCGGTTATACAACGCCGGATCTAGAAGAAGCTTCTATGAAGAGAGTCGCCATCATGCAGACAGATGAAGCATACGTGTTAGCTGATGCATCCAAGTTTAATAAGGTGAGTTTTGTCAAAGTAAGTGATATTGAAGATTGTACAATCGTGACAACTCAATTATCGGAAGAAAATCGAGAACTTGTGTCCATGACACGAGTCGTAGAGGAGTGCAGCAAGTGATTTATACAGTAACGTTAAACCCATCGATTGATTATGTTGTGTATATGAAGGATGAGGTTAAGCCAGGCGGTGTCAACCGAATCCAGAAAGATCGTAAGTTTCCGGGTGGCAAAGGGATCAATGTCTCCAGAATTTTAACGCAGTTAGACATTGAAAATAAAGCACTGGGCTTTATCGGCGGCTTCACTGGAAACTTTATTGAAGAAGCTTTAAAACAAGAACAGATCAATACAGGTTTCGTTCAAGTAGAAGAAGACACCCGTATCAATGTAAAAGTAAAGAGCAGCAATGAAACAGAAATCAACGGTCCCGGACCCCATATTTCTGAAGCAAAAGCAAAAGAGCTGCTGGATGGATTTTCTCAACTGACCGATCAGGATGTCGTCATTCTTTCCGGGAGCAAGTCAGCTGGACTGCCGTCTGATTATTATCAGCAAGTCATCCAGACACTAAAACAGACTGGTGCACAATTTGTTTTGGATACAACCGGAAAAGAATTGCAGGACGCATTGGCTTCCGGTCCGTTATTGATCAAACCCAACAATCATGAACTGGAAGAGTTGTTCAATGTAACACTGGAAACTGAAGATGATCTGGTTTTCTATGGTAAAAAGCTGGTAGATGCAGGTGCGCAGAACGTCATTATCTCAATGGCAGAAAAAGGTGCCATGCTGTTTACGGAAAAAGGTGTCTACCATGGGAAAGCACCTAAAGGACAATTGAAAAATTCAGTCGGTGCTGGAGACTCAATGGTCGCCGGATTCACAGGTGTCTTTACAAAAACGAACGATCCGTTAGAAGCATTCAAATATGGGATCGCTTCAGGAAGTGCCACAGCATTTGAAGAAGATTTGGCTACACGAGATAAAATCGAAGCACTGCTTCCGCAAATAGACATTCAAGCAATGGAGGAAAACTAAATGCAAATCAATGACTTATTGAGAAAAGATCTGATGATCTTAGACTTAAAAGCAACAGAAAAAGAAGCTGTAATTGATGAAATGATTGCACGTTTGGCAGAAAAAAATGTCATCTCTGATGCAGCAACTTATAAAGAAGGCATCATGAACCGCGAAGCGCAGACGTCAACTGGATTAGGG
The DNA here is from genome assembly GCF_900169305.1 of Marinilactibacillus piezotolerans. Taxonomy (GTDB): domain Bacteria; phylum Bacillota; class Bacilli; order Lactobacillales; family Carnobacteriaceae_A; genus Marinilactibacillus; species Marinilactibacillus piezotolerans_A. Next base: position 387,324 of record NZ_FWDP01000003.1, read on the forward strand.
GACGGAATCGCAATGCCGCACTCAAAAAACAAAGCGGTACAAGAACCGGCCGTTTTATTTGCAAAATCAGAAGCAGGAGTCGACTATGAATCTTTAGACGGTCAACCAACTCACTTCTTGTTTATGATCGCTGCTCCAGAAGGCGGAAACGACCTTCACTTGCAAGTGCTGGCTTCCCTATCTCGTAAATTGGTTAACCCGGAAGTGCTGGAACACTTAAGACAAGCGGAAACGCCGGAAGATGTTCAAGCTGTCTTCGCTGATGACGAACAAGAAACCAACGAAGTTAAACCTGATACACAAAACGTCTCAGGAAAAGAAAAATTTGTTGTAGCTGTTACAGCTTGCCCGACAGGAATTGCGCACACATACATGGCTGAAGATGCATTGAAACGCAAAGCCAATGAAATGGGTGTAACGATCCGTGTAGAAACAAATGGTTCAGACGGAGCAAAAAATGTACTGACTGAAGACGAGATTCGCCGTGCTGATGGTGTTATCATTGCAGCAAGCAAAAAAGTAGAACTAGCTCGCTTCAACGGGAAACACGTTTTACAACGTCCAGTTGCTGAAGGAATCAACAAATCTGAAGAGCTGATTACTAAAGCAATGAATCAGCAGGCACCCATCTTACATGTAGATGGTGATACAACAAGCAGCGACAATGCTTCTTCTGATGATGAAGGCGGAAGCGTATGGAACACATTGTACAAAGATTTGATGAACGGGATTTCTCACATGCTGCCATTTGTTGTTGGTGGCGGGATTCTTCTAGCCATTTCTTTTGCGCTCGAACCTTTTGTAGGAAACGAGAGTGTCTTCTTTACATCATTCAACAGTATCGGTAGCGCAGCATTCCAGTTCCTAATTCCAATTTTAGCTGGTTATATTGCCTACAGTATTGCAGATCGTCCCGGTTTGCTACCTGGTATGGCTGCCGGATATATGGCTGTCCAAAGCAATGCGGGATTCTTAGGAGGATTAATTGGCGGGTTCCTTGCCGGTTATGCGATGAACTTCGTTAAAAAAGGACTGAAAGGTGTACCTCAATCATTCGCTGGACTTAAAACCATTCTTCTATATCCTGTTGTAGGCCTACTGGTTGCAGGAATGATCATGATTTTGATTATGCCGATCTTTACAACGATCAATAATGCTATGATCAGCTTCTTGAACAACTTAGGTACAGGTAATGCTGTATTATTAGGAGCTGTTTTAGGTGGTATGATGGCGATTGATATGGGTGGACCTTTCAACAAAGCGGCTTATGCATTCTCAATCGGTATCTTTACTGATACTGGCGACGGCAGCTTGATGGCAGCTGTTATGATGGGTGGTATGATTCCGCCGCTTGCAATCGGACTGGCAACACTTATATTTAGAAACAAATTTACTGAAACAGAAAAAAGCTCTGGACTATCTAACTTTATCTTAGGACTTTCTTTTATTACTGAAGGTGCCATCCCATTTGCGGCAGCAGATCCACTTCGTGTTATTGGATCATCTGTAATTGGAGCGGCAATCGGTGGTGGATTGAGCCAATTATGGGCTACTACAGTTCCAGCACCCCACGGTGGAGCAATCGTTGCCTTACTATTAGGTGATAATCCATTCATGTTCTTCCTAGCTTTAATTATTGGTACTGCAGTTTCAACAGTGATTCTAGGACTGTGGAAACCAAAAGTACAAGATGAAACAAAACACGTTACTTCTAGCGATGTAGCATAATCGTTTAATATCAGCTCGTCTTTCTATAATGGAAAGGCGAGTTTTTTTATGCCTTGACTTTTCCCTTCAATCTAGTAACGTAATCTTAAATGAAAGAAAACAATCTATCACAACTTTTTAACTAACAAGGAGCATGATGATGAAAGATTATATAACAGCTGCAATAAAACAAGAAAGTTTAGCAGCCTTAAAAAGACTTGTAGATATCCCCTCGGTCAATCAAGAAAAAGAAGGAACGGTATACCCGCCTTTTGGAGAAGAAATCGATCAGGTTTTAAAAGAAGCATTGAAATTGTGCGAAGAACTGGGAATGACCACTTATTATGACCCGGAAGGCTACTATGGCTATGCAGATTATGGTAATGGAAAAGAGATGGTGGGTGTCCTTTGCCACCTGGATGTTGTACCAGAAGGGGATCAGTCTAAATGGCATACAGATCCATTCTCTGCAACGGAAAAAGACGGTGTGATTTACGGTCGCGGGACACAAGATGATAAAGGACCGACGATCGCTGCTTTGTACGCTTTTAAAGCATTAGTAGATGCGGGAGAAACGTTTGACCATACTGTTCGTTTTGTATTTGGAACGGATGAAGAAAGCTTGTGGCGCTGTATGGATCGCTACACAGCGCAAGAGCGTTTGCCGGATAGAGGATTTGTTCCAGATGGGGCATTCCCACTGACGTATGCTGAAAAAGGCCTTTTGCAGCTGAAGCTGGTCGGACCGGGTTCTGATGAGCTGAAAATAGATTGTCCGGGCGCACCGAATGTAGTCCCAGCTACAGCAGTATATCAAGGTGGAAAAGTTGCTGCGATAGCAGAAGCATTGGATGCTGCAGATACTGAATATGCTCTCAGCGGACAGACGCTGACGGTTTACGGAAAAGCAGTCCATGCCAGTACAGCATATTTAGGGAAAAATGCTATTACAGCTTTAGCGGGTGGATTGGCTGCGGTATATGATCATCCTGCGCTTTCATTTTTAACGGAAAAAGTCGGTAAAGAAACAAATGGAAGCAGCTTGTTTGGGAAAGTCAAAGATGAGATTACAGGAGAATTGACCTTTAATGCGGCTGCTTTAAAAATCGATGCTCAACAGTCAGAAATCATGATTGATATGCGAATCCCTGTCTCTTATACTCAAGAAGAACTGGCAGAACAGCTGCAAACAACAGCTGCAGCTTATCAATTAGAGTATCAGCAGTATGATGCGCTGCCGTCTTTGCATGTTCCAAAAGACAGTGAATTGGTGAAAACATTGATGTCTATTTATAGAGAAAAGACAGGAGACCATCAAGAACCCATGACATCAGGTGGTGCAACATATGCACGCTCCATGCCGAATATGGTTGCGTTCGGAGCACACTTTCCGGGAAGTCCAAGCCTGGCTCACCAGGAAAATGAAGGAATCAAACTGGAAGAGTTTTACCGAGCAATGGATATCTATGCAGAGACACTTTATCAGCTGTGCTGCCAAGCAGGAGAGTAGAAAAATCAGCGACACAAAAGTTGCGTATACGGTCAGCAAAAAGAGGCTGCTTCTACAAAAACTATACAATTTGATGTATAATAAACGAACGTGTACAGATTCAAATTAGATGAAAAATCAATCATACGAGAGTTGTACGCACTTCGATTAAATAAACGACTCAATCAACATTTACAAGGAAGAGATGGGAAGATACATGACAGTCCAAAATAAAGCCGTCGTATTAGGCGCAAATTACTATATCGGATTAAGTATTATCCGTTGTCTCGGCCGTACCGGAGTTCCCGTTGTTGCCGTAGAATACCAGAAAGAGGGCGCCTATGGTCTGCACTCAAAATACTTATCAGAGCAGCTGATCGGTCCGAATTATAAAAAAGAACCAGAAGCATTAAAAGATTTCTTGATTGAATATGCTAAAAAACAAGAAGCCAAACCTGTACTGTATCCCACAGCGGATCCTTATGTAGAATTTATCGATGCTTACTTGGATGAATTAAGTGAGTACTTCTTGATTACACAAAAAGAAAAAGGATTATGGACACGTCTGATTGATAAGGATGATTTATATGTGCTGGCAGAACAGCATGGCGTCAGAGTGCCGAAAACCATTCAGACAACACGACAAAACCTGATTGAAACGGTTGAATCAGAATTGGGCTATCCCTGTTTAGTAAAACCGGCTGATTCTACTAAATTTGTTGCGAAATTCCGCAGAAAACTATTCAAAGCCCAGAACCGCCAAGAACTGGAGGAAAGCTTGAAAAAAGCAAAAGATGCTGACATTGAGGTTGTTGTACAGCAGCTAGTTCAAGGGTTCGATGACCACATGTATACATTCGATGCTTATTTGAATCAGGAATCTAAAGTCACCCATTGGATGACCGCTCAGAAGCATCGTCAGTATCCCATTCATTTTGGGGCATCTGTCTACACTATGCAGCGTTATGTTCCGGAATTGCATGCTATCGGAGCACCGTTCCTGGAAAAAATCGGATATAAAGGCTTTGCGGAGATCGAGTTCAAAAAAGATGCTCAGACGGGTGAATATTACCTGATCGAAATCAATGTTCGAACAACAAACTTCAATCAGATGATTGCGGATGTAGGATTAAATATGCCGCTGATTGCTTATAAAGAACTAACTGGACAGCCGATCGGTTCCAGAGTGATCAAAGAAGACACCGGACAAGTCTTCCACTATATGTATGAAGATCTGCATGCTTCCAGAGCTTATGTGAAAGCCGGGGATCTGACCTGGGGACAAATCCTCAAGTCCTATAAAGCAAGCAAGACTGGTGCTGTATGGGCAGCAGACGATCCAAAGCCGGGCATACAGTTTATCGGAAAATTCATGAAACGAATGGCCGGCAGAGTCACAGGCAGAAATCGTTAAATTAAAAAAGGAGAATCGACAGATGATTCAATTATCTACCTTACTGGATGCAATCGAGGTAAAAGAGTCTAAAAACCATCAGGATCAGAAGATTTCTGAAGTAGCCTATCATTCGGAGGCAGTAAAAAAAGACACATTGTTTGTCTGTATTAGAGGGTATAAAACAGATGGACATCAATTCGCACCACAAGCCGTTGAAAGTGGAGCTTCAGCATTGATTGTCGAAGAATTCCTTCCTGAGCTGAGCGTCGCACAGTATGTAGTTGAAGATACTCGACAAGCGCTAGCAGCTTTGGGAGATCAATACTATGGCCACCCTTCGAAAGAGTTGAATGTCATCGGCATTACAGCAACGAACGGAAAAACCTCTACTTCCTTTATGACAAATGCGATTTTAGAAGAGAATCAATGGAGAACCGGCTTGATGGGAACCGTTATGGTCAAGTTTGGAGACACCTTAATTCCGAGTGTGTTAACGACACCGGAATCGCTGGATTTACATGCTTATTTTGCACAGATGCGTGATCAGCAAATCTCTCATGTCACAATGGAAGTTTCTTCTTCTGCACTAGATTTAAAAAGAGTCGGCAATGTGGATTTCAATATCGTTGCACTGAATAACATCAGTCGTGAGCATATTGATTTGCATGGTTCGTTTGAAGAGTATTATAACGCGAAAGCTAGCCTGATCAGAGAAGCAACCGAGGACGAGTTCGCGGTATTGAATCTGGATGATGAGTATTCGGCTTCACTTGTCAATGAAACGAAAGCTGCAACTGTAACTTACGGTATCGATAGTGAAGAAGGGCATTTACACTGTACGGATATTGACTTATCTACTGGCCGAGGCAACTTTACGGTAGAAATCAAACGTCCAATCAAAACCGTGGAGGGACAGACGATTGAACCGACATCATTTGATGTATCTCTATCCGTTGCGGGATACCATTCTGTCTACAATGCGATGACAGCCATAGCGATAGGTTTGATCAGCGGTGTTTCAATCTCAACAATTCAGACAGGAATCAAAAACTTCAAAGGTGTAGAAAGACGTTTCCAGTTTATCTATGAAGATGACTTTAAAATTGTCGACGATCACTTTGCAAATGCCGGAAATATTGATGTTACTCTCGAAACGCTGACAAAAATGGATTACAATAACCTGCACTTAGTATATGCCATTCGCGGAAGCCGCGGGGTAACGACCAATCTGGAAAATGCTGAAGCTCTGGCGAAGTGGATTCCGGAACTAGGGCTGAAAAAGGTCATTGTTTCATTGAGTGAATCCCATGTAACGGAAAAAGATATCGTTACACCGGAAGAGCTGGATGCGTTCAACAAGACAATGGAAAAAGCCGGCGTGGAAGTAGAACTGCACCATGAAATGCCAGATGCGCTGCAGTCCAGTTTGAATCAAGCGGAAGAAAACGATGTGATCGTCATTGGTGGTGCGCAGGGTATGGACTTTGGAGCAAAGTATATCTTGAATCAATTAGTGGAAATGAAACCGGAATTAGATGCTAAAGAAGTGTTAGCACCACTAGAAGAACGCGTAGCCGGCATTGACGAGTCTTTCTTAAATAAGGATGATGCAAAGTGAGTGATCATGAAAAAGTCATCGGTGTAGTAGGCGGTATGGGACCGGAAGCGACAGCTAGCTTTTTCAGCAAGCTGATCCATACAACCAAAGTACAAAAAGATCAAGATCATTTCAGAATCTTCATTGATAATAATCCTAAAATTCCTGATAGAACCAAAGCGATTTTAGGAGAAGGAGAGAGTCCTCTGCCGGCACTGATCCAGACAGCTAAAAATGTGGAACAAGCAGGGGCCGACGTAATTGCAGTTCCATGCATTACGTCCAATTATTTTTTAGAAGACGTACAAAAAGAACTCTCTATCCCGATTGCTGATGTTTTTGAAGCAGTAGATGCTCACTTGAAGCAGCTTGAGGGCAGTGTTCGTAAAGTGGGTGTGTTATGCACGACAGGTACGCGCAAAATGGAATTGTTTCAGCGAAAATTAACAGACTTTGAGATTCAGTATCCCAGCGATATCACTCAAAAAAATAAAGTGATGGAAGCAATTTACGGTGCAGAAGGTATCAAGCAAGGGAATACCGGTCTTATTCCTAAGCAATTGCTGCAAGAAGCTGCAGATGAACTGATTGCTGCTGGAGTAGAGGTCATTATTTCTGGATGTACAGAGATTGAGCTGGCTTTGAAACAAGAAGATGTGTCAGTCCCGCTGATTGATCCGATGCAAGTATTAGCAGAAAGTCTAACAAAAACAACATAAAAAGTGTAATACAATTACAGTGAACCAAAAAGTTGCAGGACAATTAAATCCTGCAGCTTTTTTATTCGGAAAAGTGAAAAACGATCTAAACATTTCAATTTCATCACAAAAAAGCATAGGGCATAGATTGAGATGATAAACCGTAGTATGATGAGAGAGTTAGAAAGCAAAATGAATAAAAGGAAAATTTACTAAGCTTTTTATGAATAAATATAATACTTTAAATCCAATTCCTTTATAAAAAACTGTTCAGTAGAGGTGCCTATCTTGAAAAATATTAGACAACTAGATTTATCGAACAATGGAATCAACGCTAATGTACTTAAAATTGTTGCAGTAGCAGCAATGTTTTTCGATCATGCTACAAATGTTTTCGTCCCGGATGGTACCCCTATGAGATGGGGCATTCATCTTTTTGGACGATTAGCTGCACCGCTGATTTGTTATTTGATTGCAGAAGGTCATCACTATACATCTAATAAAAAGGCTTATACGATACGCTTATTTTTATTTGCACTGATTTCTCACTTTCCTTATGTTATTTATTTCGATCTAAGTTTATGGAAGGCAACTAGTGTAATGTGGTCTCTCATGTTAGGACTGATTGCATTAACGGCAGCTAAGCATCAAACCATGAATGTTTTTCAGAAATCACTTGTGATACTGCTCTGTTGCTTAGCCGCGTATCCGGCCAATTGGCATTACCTGGCTGTATTGTGGATTGTAGGATTTGGTGTTTTCAGGGAACAGTTTACCAAAAAAATGCTTTTTTATGTTGCCGTTGGAGGTCTGCTCTATGTGCTTCCAGGATTGCTGCAATATGGACCATTTGTTACGTACCGATTCGGATTTTTATTGGCCATACCCTTCTTTTACTACTACAATCGTCAACCGGGGAAAAGAAGCTGGTTCTCTAAATGGGCATTTTACTGGTTCTATCCGTTGCATTTAACCTTTTTTATCCTACTAAGCTGGCTTATTATGTGATAAAATAAAGTTTAAGTGAAAAATAACGAACGTCACTTAAATAAAAAGATAAAGGAGCTATCGAGTTGAGAGATAAAAGACCAGCCATTATTGCAGTACTCAGTATTATTCTGATCGGTTTGATCATTTATATTATTCAAGACCTGCAGACTGACTCTCCCGATGGCACTGCAGAAGCGCCAACAGAACAGCCGACACAAACAGATCAACCTTCAGAAGAGACTTCTGAAGAACCAGAAGAACCTGTAAATATAAAAGAACCCGTTCCACCTGAATTTCCGATTTGGTATGAAGAAGGACCTTTCGAGTTGCCGCTTATCGGTGCAGGGGGGTATACGTCGGTGGAGCAAAAACTTTTTGCTGAACCGGATACTCAAGCAGATGTACTTGTAACGCTGAAAGCTGGAGCACCTTTTGTAATTGAGCAAGAAATTGGTGAATGGTGGAGAGTGAAAGGAGACTCAGGGACAGACGGATGGATTCAACATAAAACAGCTATGATAAACTTGCCGGATGTCATTCCTTCTATTATCTATGATCATACAAACAGCTACAATGCTCAATTTCGATCCTCTTTTGTAGATATCCCAGAACTGACAGGAGAATCACTGTACGATATGAGAGCTTACAGTGACCGATTAGGTGAAGATAGCTATATCATGCCTATCTTGTATCAGACTGCTAAAAAAGTACAGGCTGCTCAACAGATTGCCTTGCAGAATGGAGAAGCGCTTAAGGTTTACGAAACTTTTCGCCCTCGAGATATTCAGCTTCTAGTAAATGAAGCGTTAAGTAAGCTGGCGAAGAACAACTCTGTAGTCAAAACGGGAATTACAGAAAAACCTTGGAGTTTGACTTGGTTTATTAATACGAGTGTTTCTAATCATCAAAAAGGGTTAGCGATTGATTTAACCTTAGTAAAAATTGAAGAACTGACAGAAAGAATCGTTGGCGATTACCATGTGCCTAAAATATTAGAATACACTGAATATGAAATGCAGACGCCTTTTCATGAATTGAGTACGAACTCGGCAATGTTTACTAAACCGATTGCGTCCAGTGACCAGGAAGGCTGGAAAAACATGACGCTCAATAGTGCAGTAACAGAACCTGCGTTAAGACTGCAAGGATATATGACAGCCGCTGGGTTCACGCCTCTTGCTTCCGAGTGGTGGCATTTTAATGATGTTGATGCGCTGAATCAGTTGAAAGAAACAGCAGGAACCGGAGAATACCGAATAACTGAGTTGATCAATCGACCGCCTAGGTGGGAAGAGCTTCAGGAGTTCATGACAAATTAGAATGATCAAGCCAAAAACAGAGCAAAAAGCTGCTCAAGTTTTTGGCTTTTTTTGATATCAGGAATAGAGACTTGACTAATATTGTTTACAGATGTAAACTAAATGTAGTAGGAAAGATTACACACGTAGTCAAAAGGAGGACGTATATGCAAGAGAGTCAGATTACTTCTTCTGAATGGGAAGTGATGCGCGTAGTTTGGGCCAATCAGCCGACTACAAGTAAATATATCAGTGAAATACTAACGCAAAAAATGGATTGGAAGCCTGCAACAACCAAAACACTAATTGGGCGCCTGGTAAAGAAAAACAAGCTGAACACGCTTGAAGAAGGCAGAAAATACCTCTATTCAGCAAATGTTTCTGAACAAGAAAGTATACAAGAAAATAGTAAAGAAGTATTGCAACAGGTTTGTACTAAAAAAAGAGGAGCAGTTCTCTATCAAATGATTGAAGACACGACATTGAGTATAGAAGACATTGAGCGACTGGAAGAACTGCTGCAGACTAAAAAAAAGACGGCGCCAAAAGTAGTAGCTTGTCAGTGTGTACCGGGACAATGTAATTGTCAGCAAGAATGCCATTGATGAATGATTACTCTAAAGTAAATTTGAGGGAGAGATTAAAGTGGAACAAGTGATGACGGTGAACGGTATGAAGTGTGAAGGATGCGCTAATACAGTCAAAGATAAACTATCTGCAATAGAAACAGTAGCATCAGTAAAAATAGATTTAGAAAACAAAACTGCGACTGTTGAAAGTGCAAGAGGAATTAGCGAAGAAACAGCTGATAGCAGCCTGAAAGATACTCATTATTCTATTGAAAAACGTCAATAGATGGTCATATATCTATCAAAAAAGCCGACGACCTTTTAGGTTGTCGGCTTTTTGACGAATCTTTTGTTAGTAAAAACAGTATTATTCTGCTCCTACGCCTTCAGTCCACTCAGCAACTTTTTCTGGATTTTCATCAACCCAAGTACGAGCAGCGTCTTCAGGATCTGTTCCTTCTTGAATATCAAGCATAACTGATTCCATGTCTTCCGTAGACCATTGGAAGTTATCTAAGATTTGGTATGCTTCAGGCATATCTTCAGCTAATCCTTCACGAGCAAACGTATCAATTGTTTCAGCTTCGCCGAAAGAACCTTCAGGATCTTCTAAATATTTAAGATCATAAGTTTGGAACATCCAGTGTGGAGACCATCCAGTAATCACAATATCTTCTTCGTTCTGTATTGCTGTGTTTAATTGAGTAGTCATCGCACCAGATGAAGAAGTCTGAACAGACCAGTCTGAAAGATTCTCGTAGTCTTCAAGTGCTTGTTCAGCCGCTCCGACAACTCCAGCTCCAGCTTCGATACCTGTAATAGATTGACCGGCTTCGTCACTTAAGTCTGCAATAGAGTCTACATCCATATATGAAGGAACTACTAATCCGATTTTAGCTCCTTCAAGGTTTGTGCCTAAGTGATCCAATTGATCTCCGTATTGTTCAAACTGTTCGCCGTGTGTACCAGGCAGCCATCCAGCAACCATAGCATCAGCTTCACCGCTTGCCACAGATTCCCACATGATAGCATTATCTAATTGAGTTGTTTCTGCATCATAACCATAGTCACTTAGAACAGTAGCAATAACGTTTGTAGAAGCAATTTCAGTATCCCAGGCAACGTAAGCTAGATTGACTTCTCCAGATACGCCGTTATCTTCGCCTGAATCTGCAGAATCAGAATCATTTCCGCAAGCTCCTAAAAGTAATACTGAAGCTGAAGCAGCAGTTAATCCAAATTTTTTCCATGTCATTGTCAAAATAAATCTCTCCTCGAAAGTATTATTTATTCTTTTTTAAAACAAGTATTGAATATTGGTAAGACATTTCAATTACTCCATGTCTTATAGTTATCTTTTATTGAACCCTTGCATAATTCTGTCTAGAATAATCGCTAGTACTACAAGTGATAGACCTGAAACGAATCCTGGTCCTACTTGTGCACGCTGCAAGGCACTGATAACTTCTTCACCAAGACCAGGTGCACCGATCATTGATGCGATAACTACCATTGATAGTGCAAGCAATACTGTCTGGTTGATACCAGCCATCATAGTTGCTTTAGCTAATGGCAATTCTACTTTGAATAATTTTTGTGATCCAGTACTACCGAATGAATCCGCAGCTTCGACCATTTCTTCAGACACTTGGCGAATCCCTAAGTTCGTAAAACGAACAGTAGGCGGTAATGCGAAGATAACAGCTGAGAATACCCCTGGAACCATACCGATTCCAAAGAAAGCTACAGCGGGAATCAAGTAAACAAAAGCCGGCATAGTCTGCATGAAGTCCAATATAGGGCTTAAGATAGTATTAGCTATCTTGCTTTTAGCCATTAATATTCCGGCAGGCACTCCAATGATGATGGATACCAGACTGGCTACGATAACCAGCGTGAAGGTATACATTAAGGATTCCCAAAGTCCTTGGTTTTGAATATATAGTAATCCAACAAGTGTAAAAATGGGTAATCCAAATTTCTTTTTCGCTGCAAAGAATGCCAATGCAACCATGATAATGATGAATACGAAATCTGGAATCAATAATAACAGATCCGTCATTGTATCCATTAACCAATCGCCGGCATCTTGAATGGCACCAAATAACCATGCAAGATTATTTGTCAACCAATCGACAGTAGCTGAAATCCATTCTGATACGGGGACACGAGGGATTACATCTAAAAAACTATTCTCCATTAGTTGCTTCCTCCTCTTCTTCTTTCGCTAATGCACCGATGACTAATCCACGAACAACGATACCTAGCAGTCGGTCATTTTCATTCACTACAGCTACTGGTGTTGTTGCTTCATGAATAATACCATACAGTTCATTGATCAGAGTATGTCTGTCAACTTTTGGAATATCCGTACGAATAATAGACTCTAATGAAGTAACGTTTTCTTTAACTAGTCTTGCAGCATCATCAGCTACTACATAACCCAATAGTTTTTGATTTTCTCCAACAACCAGTAAGCTTGAAAGACTTTCTGTTCTCATACGGTTCAATGCAACTCTTGGTCCGCTTTGTCCTAAACGAACGGTTTGCGGGCGAACCATAATGTTTTCAGCAGTCAAGACTTTAGAACGGTCGACGTCTTCTACGAAACGCTCAACATAATCGTTAGCTGGATTAGTCAAGATTTCTTCACCAGTTCCGACTTGAACAACTTCTCCATCTTTCATAATTGCGATACGGTCACCAATTCTTAGCGACTCGTTCAGATCATGGGTAATGAAGATGATGGTTTTGCGCATCGTTTCCTGCATATCCAGCAGTTCGTCTTGCATATCACGACGAATCAGCGGGTCTAATGCTGAAAATGCCTCATCCATCAATAGTATTTCTGGATCATTTGCTAACGCACGAGCCAGCCCGACACGTTGCTGCATCCCACCAGATAACTGGCTTGGAAGCTGATCTTTATAAGGAAGAAGTCCAGCGTTATCTAAGGCCTTTTCTGCTTTTTTCTGACGCTCTTCTTTATCAACGCCTTGCACTTCTAGCCCATATTCAGTGTTTTCTAGAATTGTACGGTGCGGGAATAACCCAAAATTCTGGAAAACCATAGAGACTTTCTCACGTCTCACCTTACGTAATTCTTCCTTTTCCATTTTGGAGATGTTGTCACCATCAATCAAAACGTTTCCTTCTGATGGTTCGATCAAGCGATTCAACATACGAACCAAAGTAGACTTTCCACTTCCCGAAAGTCCCATAATAACGAATATTTCGCCTTCTTGAATTTCGAAACTTGCTTGGTTTACCCCAACAGTTGCTCCGGTTTTTTGTAGAATCTCAGCCTTTCCCTTGCCTTGGTGCAGCAGTTCAAGAGCTTGCTGTTCTTTTTTACCGAAGATCTTAACTAAATTTTGTACTTCTACTTTTGTACCCAAGAAATCATTACCTCCTCAAAAATAATGTTTTATTTTTTTTAGTGAAAAAAGTTATTCACCTATTCCTTAAAACAAAAGGGTTTGTTTACATAACTTCTGTCTAAGTGCGGCATTTTGCACAATCATAATCGTAACAAACCAAATACGCACTGTAAAACAAATTGCTTAGCTTTCACAATCGAGTTGCCGATGTTACCGTTTTAAAACATTGATTTGAAGCTTTTCTAATAATATGATTAGAATTTGATGTGTCATAGGTTTTGTGTAACCTTATTGTAACTCAATCTATTGTTTAACGCACTTAATATATCTCTGATAAAAATGATAGCTAGGCTTTTTTTGAACATACTAACATTCCAAAATGGCTTTATTTAATAAGCATTTGGTTGGAGTTCAATAAAAATATAAGAAATTCTAATACGTTAGGTATACTTTGAATCTCTTCATTAGTAAGAGTATGAATGTTAAAAATATTACATCGTTATTATTAGTTATGATTATGAGAATTGTTTAGGCTGTTTTTCGCAAAAAATGAAGGAAGTATTTTACCATTTTAAGCGATTGACAAAGGAGGTGGAGTCGTCGACAATAAAGAAAACGTTAAATGAAAGGCGGAAGAGCATGAATGAACAACTATATTCAATTAGAAACCACCAATTAGGCGATATGGGATGGATTACTTACCGTCATGCAATGACAGTAGCCAGTACATACGGATGGGGAGAAGCATTCGAGGCTGTCGTAGGAGAAATCACATCACAATTTATCAAAACCTATGACCCGGAAAAAGAGCGGTGCTTTATAGCGGAAAAAGACGGGCAGATGATCGGTTGTGTCTTTGTCGTAAATGCAGGAAACCAGACAGCGAAGCTTAGACTGCTTTTTGTTGAACCAAACGCACGCGGAATGGGACTGGCGACAAGGCTGGTAGAAGAAGTCATACAATTTTCTAGAACAGCCGGTTACGACAGTGTTCAATTATGGACGATGAAACAGTTAGATACGGCTAGGCATATTTACAAAAAAGTAGGTTTCCGGGTTACGCATGAAGAAGAGAATCAGGAATTTGGGGAAAACCTGATTTCAGAAACCTGGACTTTGAAATTAACTTATAATGAAGAAACTGGAAAAAATCATTAAGAAAGAAGCGTGCTTAAAATGGGGAAACGGTGCGAATGGGTAACTGAAGATCCTTTGTATATAGCCTATCATGACAAGGAATGGGGTCAGCCGTTATATGATGATCAGCGACTGTTCGAGCTTTTATGCTTAGAAGGGGCTCAGGCTGGATTAAGCTGGTGGACCATACTGCAGAGAAGAGAAAGCTACCGTGAAGCGTTTGACGGGTTTGATCCTTATCAGATCGCTGACTATGATGAAAAGAAAATTGCTGAATTGCTGCAGAATGAAAATATTATACGAAACCGTCTAAAGATCCGTAGTGTTGTTACCAATGCCAAAGCTTATATAAAAATCGTTGAGGGTGGACAGTCTTTTTCTGAATATATCTGGCAGTTTGTGGGCGGAAAACCAGTGATCAATTACTGGGAACACCAAGCAGAGGTGCCTGCAGTGACTGAGATCAGTACGCAGATGAGCAAACAATTGAAAAAAGATGGGTTCAAGTTTGTCGGTCCTACGATTTGCTATGCTTATATGCAAGCAGCGGGCATGGTGAATGATCATCTGGTTTCATGCATGTACCGTCAAGCGGCAGACTGATCAAGGATGTTGATAAAAATCTAATGCGCAACGCTTACCGAAAAAAGGTAGGCGTTTTTTAATATCAAGGTAACACATTTTTACTGTCGTTCGTTATTAAGGGTGTAAGGCGTGATCACAACTTACCAAAATAGTAAACGAAAACAAAACAGGAGGAATGTTCTATGCAAAAAGAATGGGCAGAAAGCAGAGTGGAAGTATATTTTGAGGATGTGGCGAATGAGCGACTTGTACGACGCAGCTTCAACGGAGCGCTTCATTCACCGACAAATGAACAAATTACAGCTTTTACACAAGCGATTGATACGGTCAGTGAATTGCCGGTATCAGAAACTGTGCTGGTAGAAGAATACCGTTACTCACTGTAATCAGGTGTGTCAAAAATTAAGCAGCTTTACCAAAAAACAATGATCACATTTTAATAGGAGGAATGAATATGTCAACAAAATTAGAATTACGTTTTAAAACAGGAGAAGGAAAAAGCAAAACCATTGGTATAAATCAACCAGTCTTAGATATTGATCAGGAGACGGTAGAAGCAGCTATGCAGAAAATCATCGACCAGAATCTCTTTGAAAAAGAGGGCGTTAACTTGTTTGCTTCTGTCAGAGGTGCACGTTACGTTACAAGAACAGTAGCCGATGTTTTTGAAACAGAATAAGAAATAAAAATGAAGAAGTGCCTGTATATGGGCGCTTCTTTTTTTGCAGTGATTTGGTATAATAAGAGCTATTAAGAAAGCCGAAGGAGAAGGTCAATTTGAAAAAATTACTGTTAGCGGCAGTAAAGGGCTACCAGAGAATGATTTCTCCTTTATTCCCGCCAACATGCAGATATTATCCATCTTGTTCCAATTACACGGTGCAGGCGATAGAAATGCACGGTGCTTTTAAAGGAAGTTTGATGGCGGTCGCTAGGATTATTCGCTGCAACCCATTTGTTGAGGGTGGGGTGGATAAAGTCCCGGAACAGTTTATGCTGAAGCGCAACCCAAAGACGAAAGATCATATATATTTAGGAAATGGTATAACAATGACAGATGATGGTCCCGAAGAGAGGCAGGAAAGTATTGAAGCCATGCTGGACCAATATGAAGGGCAACTGGTTATCCGTGAAGAAGAGCAAGACGCCGTATCGTTTTTGAACAGGTGGCTGACGGTGGAAGAATTCAGTGTGGCTCAGCTGCCCGATGCTTATTTGAAAGATATTAAAGCTGCTTTGTTGAAAGAAGGCTTTTATCATTCGAAAGCAGAACTGGAAGAAAATCTTTCTCTTCATTTTTTCAAGATCAGTAAAACAGCTGAAAGCCAGTCTTACTATCGACATGTGCATCCAAGCCCCATTCGCTCAGAATTTCAGAATGGTAAGGAGATATTTTGTCTTTTAGATGAAGAAATCGGTGTGCTGGACTCTAATAGTCCCGGTCTGCAGGAAGCTTTTACTTTAAAAAGGGGTATAACTCAAAAAGATATAGAGCATAAAACAGTCCGACTGTTTGAATATTTACTTGCTTTGAATGGGCAATATTATCATCAGGATCATGCATAAAATTTATGATTTAAAAGAATAAAAGAATAAAAGAATAAAAGAATAAAAAGACAAAAAGCAGAGGTGACAGAATGAAAGTGTTGGATCAACCGATCCAATCGGTCGAAGCGTATAGAACACCTGAATTCAAGTGGATAGAATTATTGAAAGCCGTTTTGACATTAGGATTCGCCAAACAAAAAAGAGTATCTGATCCGGCTATGCTCTATGTGTTTGAAGTGGAAACAGCTGAAAAGGTTATTATCTTTTCTGAAGAAATGTCAGGGAGACGAGAAACCGTTGATGAATTGATCATCTCTAAACAGGCATTCCAAACAGCAGTCATGGAACAGCGTACATTAGTGCATAACCGGTATGTGTATCATTTTGATATAGATACAGTCACTTTTCAGTCGTGAGGATTTAAACGGAAAGATAAAGAAGTCGTGTTTGAAGAGTTAGATTTTTAATGTGGGGGATAGCAAATATGAACATAGAAATTAATCCAGAACGTATCGAAGAACTTGCAATCATGTTGACGAGACAAAGAAGTATAACGGAGACAGTGGAAGAACAACTGGTAACTGAAAAAGTAACCCACTTTTTCAAAGACATGAAATATTATAAAGAACATCCAGAAGATTTGATTACTGTACCGGTGCCTAATGATCCTTGGGGACGAAAAAGTGTCATCTCCGTTCTGCGCGGCAAAAAAGCAGCGGAGCATAAAAAAACGGTCATATTGATAGGGCACACGGATACAGTGGGGATTTCAGACTACGGTGATTTGAAAGAACTTGCGCATCTTCCGTATGAACTGACAGCGAAACTGACAGAAAGAAAAGAGCAGTTACCGCTGGACGTCCAAGCGGATATCGAAACGGGTCAATACTTGTTTGGAAGAGGGATTTTCGATATGAAAGCCGGTAATGCGATCATCATGAGTATGATGGAAGAGATCGAGAAAAATCTTGATGAATTTGCCGGCAATATCATTTATTGTGCGGTATGTGATGAAGAAGCGAATTCTGCTGGAATGCGCTCTTGCGTACCGAAACTGGTCGAATTAAGAGAAAAGAATCAGTTTGACTATACTGCGCTGATCAATACAGATTATATGACGTCTGAATACCCAGGTGACCAGTATAAATATGTTTATGTTGGAACCGTCGGAAAACTGATGCCTTCTTTTTATGTAGTCGGCAAAGAAACGCATGTCGGTGAAGCATTCAAAGGGTTAGATCCTAATCAGCTGGTTGCTGAGCTGACCAGACGTATCAACTTAAATACAGATTTATGTGATATCGTTGAAGGTGAAGTAACGTTGCCGCCGATGAGTTTGAAACAGCAAGATTTGAAACCGGAGTATTCAGTGCAAACAGCTAAAACGGCGCATGCCTTCTATAACTTTGCTACTCACTATTCTACACCGGATAAAGTGCTGGAAAAGATGCAGGGAATCGCTATGGAGGCTTTTGAAGCCGTACTTGAAGCTGTCAATGAACAGTATAAAAAGTATAGTGAGTTGAATGGAAGAACCATCGAAACACTCCCTTTTGCAGCGAAAGTGATGACGTATCGAGAGCTGTACGACGCTGTCCGATCAGAGAATGGTCCAGAATTGGATGAACAGCTGGAACTGTTGCGGCAGAGATGGCTGCTGGATGAAACGATCGATGATCGAGACTATGCGTTGAAAGAAGTAGAGTGGCTGCAAATGATGTGGACGAATCAAGCGCCTGTCATCATCACGTATTTTACGCCGCCGTATTATCCGCATATCTATGTAGAAGGGAAATCTCAGCAGGAACAGAAACTCTTGAAGGCGGTAGAAGATGCTGTTAATACAACTGAAACAGACTACCAGCTTGTTTACAAAAAGTTTTTCCCATATATTTCTGACTTAAGCTATGCAGCGGCTCCTAAAGAGATGGATGCTGTTGATGCGCTGAAGCAGAATATGCCGGGCTTCGGCGTAAAGTATTCCTTGCCGCTGGAAGACATGCAGCAATTGCAGTTGCCGGTAGTGGATATTGGTCCTTTCGGTAAAGACTCTCATAAGTTTACTGAACGACTAGAAAAAAACTACAGCTTTAATGTAGCGCCAGTGCTTGTGCAAAAGACCGTAATGAATTTACTAGGGGATTTATAGTACAAGTTAATCAATAGATAAGAAAAGGCTCTTTTTAAGTTAAAAAGAGCCTTTTTGGTGTATTTTTAAGGAAAAGTTTACGTTTAAGAGGGGGTCTGCATGCTAAAATGAAACAGAATAGAATCAGAGGAGGCTAAAAAATGCGCGTATTAATAGCAGATGATGACAAAGAGATTTGTGACCTTCTGGAAATTTATATCAAAAATGAAGGTTTTGAAGTGGAGAAAGCACATAATGGTCAAGAAACGCTGGAAAAATTGTATGATCAGGAGATCGATTGTTTAATTTTGGATGTAATGATGCCGAAGAAAACTGGACTGGAAGTTGTAAAAGAAGTCAGAGAAGAATCACAACTGCCGATTTTAATGCTGAGCGCTAAAACGGCAGATGTCGATAAGATCAGAGGACTAGCTAATGGTGCAGACGATTATGTTGTCAAACCATTCAATCCACTGGAGGTAGTAGCTCGTGTAAAATCGCTGATGCGCAGAAGTGCTTATACGAGCCGAGAAGCAGAAGCTGGCGAGCTGGAAATCGGGCCGCTGATTATTCGTAAAGAGCAGCATCTGGTTGAGACCGTTGATGGAACGATCATCCAACTGACTGCCTTGGAGTTTGGGATTTTATATCTTCTGGCAAGCAATCCTAACCGAGTATTCAGTGCGGATGAGATTTTTGAAAGAGTCTGGAAACAAGAAAGTCTTGTTCCGGCGAAAACGGTTATGGTCCATGTTAGTCATTTAAGAGATAAAATTGAAAAAGCCACTGGCGGAGAGAATGTTGTCAAAACGGTCTGGGGTGTTGGGTACAAGATTGAAGAAAAGCAGAGTTTTGATCAATAAATAGGGCTGTATAAGAAATGGTTAGAGAAACAGAGGACGTGAATAGATGAAACTAACAGTAAGAGAACGGTTCAGGTTGCTGATCGAGGGGTTTATTACAGCGGGAATCATTCTATTATGCTATTTTGCAGCATATGAAATCTTGGGCTGGTTTGTAGAAGGGTTCCCGGGAGTTTTTAATCACATCAGTTTCTTTGAAGACGTCTACTTACAAGAACAGCGTCAAGACTTCTGGGGAATCACGCCTTTTGTGCTGTTCTTGCTGATCGTAGTAGCTCTGGCGGCGATTTACTGGCGTTTAAAGAGACGGTATCGTCAGTATGAATTAAGACATATCATTGATGAATTGCACTATATCGCCCAAGGCAACTACACCCATCAAATTCGCGGGAAGTACAGCGGTGACATTGGAAGAGTTGTGGATAGTATTCACGTTTTAGTCGACTCGACAGTAGAAGCGATGGAAGAGGAGCGACGGATCGAACAGTCAAAAGATGAACTGATCACCAATGTCAGTCACGATATCCGGACTCCCCTGACTTCTATCATAGGATATCTGGGGTTGATCGAGGAAGGGCGATTTCAATCTGCGGATGAAGTGCAAAGATACGTTCATACCGCTTACCAGAAAGCAAAACAGATGAAAGTGCTGGTAGATGACTTGTTTGAATATACAAAAGTAAGACAGACGACTACTCCGCTCCAGAGTGTGTCGTTTGACATGATTCAATTGATCGAACAGCTTGCTATAGATTTCGAACTGGAAGCTCAGCGGAAAGGGATGGAAATCGTCGTTCAGTCTCCGCTTGAGAGGCTGATGATGGTGGCCGATACAGAAAAACTAGTACGCGTGTTCAATAATTTGATTTCTAATGCGCTTAAATACGGTAAGGGCGGAAAGTTGATCAAGATAGAGATAGACAAACTGGATGAACAAGCGGTGATTTCTGTTAAGAATGATGGCGAACAGCTGCCGAAAGAAGCGATGGAACAAATCTTTGAACGCTTCTATCGAGCGGAAACATCTAGATCGCAGGAAACTGCCGGAACAGGACTCGGACTGGCGATCGCACAAAGCATTATTGAACTGCACGGCGGTACAATCACGGCACAGACCAGTAAAGATTGGACTAGTTTTGATATTTTGCTTCCGCTGGAGCAGACGGTCTGAGAAGTATCTTTTGAATAGTGATAGACGACCCATTTCAGTCATTGGAGTGGGTTTTTTCATAGTTGTTTTGCAGCAATCGTAAAAAGGGACTGAAACACTTTATGAAGATACTGTGCAGAGTGGTGTCTAATTTTTGAAAACTCTTCGAAACAGGTTGTTTTTTCAATGATGACAGAGTACCATAAAAGAGGTTGAGCTCAGCTTGCTTATCAGATATTCAGCTTACCAGGATAAATCAGCGGCCAGCCTCAAAAAATCGATGCAGATTATTGGATGCATCTACTTAGGAGAACTAACTAATTATGAAAACTTTAAAAAAAATAATCGTTTCCGGACTATCTGCCAGCCTGCTGGTACCCGCTATCGCAAAACCAAATTTGACAGCTGCAGCTGCACAAGCACCAGAAGTCGAAGCGGAATCTGCATTGGTTGTAGATTTTGAAACCAATCAAATTTTGTTAGATCAAAATGCAGAAGAACAAAGAGGGATTGCCTCTATGACAAAAATGCTGGTAGAGTATATTTTATTCCAGGAAATTGAAGCTGGAAATATCACTTGGGACACAGAGGTAACCATCAGCGATTACGCCTACCAAATCAGCCAAAACTATGAGCTGTCCAATGTTCCGCTTAGACAAGGCGAAACCTATAAATTAAAAGAATTATATCAAGCGCTGGCAATTTATTCTGCTAACGGTGCAACTGTAGCGATTGCCGAGCAACTTGCAGGATCAGAACCAGCCATGGTCGATAAAATGCGTGAACTGGTCGAGTCATGGGGAGTTACAGAGTACCAATTATATAACGTGACGGGTTTAAGCAATGCTTCTTTAAATGGGAACATCTATCCCGGAAGTACAGAAGAAAATGAGAATGTAATGTCGGCTAAAGGAATTGCAACCGTTGCTTCTCATCTATTAAAAGATTATCCAGAAGTTTTGGAAACCTCAAGCATTCCAAGTTTAGTATTCCAAGAAGGAACTTCTGATGCGATCCAAATGAAAAACTGGAACTGGATGCTGGAAGGTTTGCTTCATGAACGTCCGGGCGTAGATGGATTGAAAACAGGAACGACGCCATTTGCGGGCGCAACATTTACAGGAACCGCTGTAGAAGACGGACGCAGAATCATTACTGTTGTCATGGGAGCAGGAGACGGTGTAACAAACCGTTCGCAACGATTTAATGCAACAGACGAACTAATGGACTATGGATTCAATGAATGGGATCCGGCAGTTGTCATGGAAGAAAATACAGTGCTTGAAGAAACAGATCCGCTTACAGTTCATAATGGAAAATCAGATTCAGTTGAAATCATGTCTGCTGAAACCGCGGAATTTTTATTGCCTAGCGGTGTCGGGGCTGAAGATGTGACTTGGACATTTACACCCGATGAAGAAGTGTTGAATGAAGAAGGAGAGCTGGAAGCGCCGATTGAAAAAGGACAAGAGGTTGGTACAATCACTTACTCGTTTGAAGGGCAAGATCTAGGTTATTTGGATGAGAGCAGTCACAACACTGTTGCAGCTGTAACGTCGGAATCTGTCGAACGAGCAGGCTTCTTTTCTATTATCGGTACTTGGTTTGGAGATTTCTTCGGCGGCCTAATCGATCGTTTCTAAAAGCTGGTTGAAAAGCAGTTGCTTTAACAAAGAGAGTACAGTACAATAAACGCATATAATAAGTGAACGTTAAGCGAGAAGCAGTAAGGGGACTAAAGTTCAAGAGAGTCAGTGGCTGGTGAGAACTGATCCTTTATAACCTGAATCCATCCCGCAAGTAGACAGTGAAACGACTAATCGTGTAAATTGTCTCGGTAGAGCCCGTTAATACTCATAGAGAGCAGGGAAGTGTTTCTTCCTTGAATCAGGGTGGCACCGCGAAAAGCAGTCTTTCGTCCCTTCGTAACAGGAGGGGTGAGAGACTGCTTTTTTCGTTCCTTCAACACTTAAATAATCACAGAAAATATAAGGAAAAGAGGCGTTAATATGTTAGATATCAAACTTATCCGCACTGAATTTGATCAAGTGAAAGAAAAACTGGTAACACGAGGCGTAGATCCTAATGAACTGACTGCACTAAAAGAATTGGATGAAAAAAGAAGAGCGCTAATCCAAGAATCAGAACGCTTGAAGAAAACGCGTAATGAAGTTTCAGATGAGATTGCAACGAAAAAGAGAAACAAAGAAAACGCTGATGAAGCCATTGAAGCAATGAAAAAAGTCGGCGCAGACATTAAAAGGATCGACCAGGAATTAGAAGAAGTTGAAACGAAATTCCAAGATATCGCTGACGGTCTGCCAAATCTTCCGCATGAATCTCTGCCGGTCGGAGAAGATGAAGAGTCAAATCTGGAAGTGCGCAATTGGGGCAATGGAAATAATGACCAGTATGACTTTGAACCGAAACCGCACTGGGAAATCGGCGCAGATTTAGATATTCTTGACTTTGAAAGAGGCGCTAAAGTGGCGAAAAGCCGTTTCCTTTATTACAAGGGCTTAGGGGCGCGCTTAGAACGTGCTTTATACAATTTTATGCTGGATGTACACACTGAAGAACATGGATATTATGAAATGATCCCGCCGTATCTGGTAAATGAAGATTCCTTATATGGAACAGGACAATTCCCTAAATTCAAGGAAGATGTTTTCCAAATTCAAGATACTGCTTTAACCTTGATCCCGACAGCGGAAGTACCATTAACTAATTACTACCGAGATGAAATCTTAGAAGAAGCAGACCTTCCGAAATATTTCACGGCACTATCTCCGTCATTCCGTTCAGAAGCTGGAAGCGCTGGTCGTGACACTCGCGGGTTAATCAGGTTGCACCAATTCAATAAAGTAGAAATGATCAAGTTTGCCAAACCTGAAGAATCATATGATGAACTAGAAAAAATGACAGCAAATGCCGAAGCAATTCTGCAGAAGCTGGAACTTCCTTATAGAGTAGTTTTATTGTCTACAGGAGATACTGGGTTTGCGGCAGCTAAAACATATGATTTAGAAGTATGGATTCCTGCACAAAACACATACAGAGAAATCAGCTCATGCTCAAATACCGAAGCATTCCAGGCAAGAAGGGCTAAGATACGTTATAGAAGAGAAGAAGATGGGAAAATCGATTTCGTTCATACACTGAATGGTTCAGGATTGGCGATCGGACGTACTGTGGCAGCGATTTTGGAAAATTATCAGCAAGCAGACGGAACTGTAAAAGTACCGGAAGTACTGGTTCCTTATATGGGCGGCGTTACAGAAATTGGATAGAATCCTGTT
Source organism: Marinilactibacillus piezotolerans (assembly GCF_900169305.1). GTDB lineage: Bacteria > Bacillota > Bacilli > Lactobacillales > Carnobacteriaceae_A > Marinilactibacillus > Marinilactibacillus piezotolerans_A. The sequence continues at coordinate 411,158 of NZ_FWDP01000003.1, forward strand.
TTTTAAGTTTTTTGAGTAAACAAATCGGCAAAATGATGATATACTATTTAGTACCGAGTTAATAGGAGGGATAAGAATGACTGAAGAAAAATTCGAGACAGCCATTTTTGCTGGCGGATGTTTCTGGTGTATGGTTAAACCGTTCGACTCATTACCAGGAATCGAAAAAGTTATCTCAGGCTATACTGGCGGTACAGTAGAAAACCCGACTTACAGACAAGTAACTACAGGTACAACAGGACATACAGAAGCAGTAGAAATCACATATGATCCTTCTAAGATATCTTATGAGGAACTTGTGGAAATCTATTGGAGACAAACAGATCCCACTGATGCAGGCGGACAATTTGCCGATCGCGGTGACTCTTATCGTCCCGTTATTTTTTATAAAAACGATGAACAAAAAGAAACAGCAGAAAAATCTAAACAGGCATTAGAAAACAGCGGCAGATTCAATGATCCGATCGTTACAAAAATTGAACCTGCACACCCTTTTTATGAAGCAGAAGACTATCATCAAGACTTTTATAAAAAGGAATCAGCTCATTATAAACGCTACAGCAAAGGATCTGGTCGAGTCGATTTTATCGAAAGAAACTGGGATAATCAGCAAGCGTAATGCAGCCGTTGTGAACGAGATAAAATGCCGAGAAGTATTCTCGGCATTATTATTTTAAAAAAAGTGGAAAAAGTAATTGACAATAATATAATCCCGTTGTATTATATAAGAGTTGCTGCTAAACAATTATTTCTTTTAGCGACACACAACATTGTATAGCGATTATGGCGAGAAGGATCCACCTGTTTCCATTTCGAACACAGAAGTTAAGCTTCTCAGCGCCGAGGATAGTGAAGGGTTTCTCTTTGTGAAAGCAGGACGTCGTTATGCAAATACTTATTCTCAAGTATTATCGGAGGTTTAGCTCAGTTGGGAGAGCATCTGCCTTACAAGCAGAGGGTCAGCGGTTCGAGCCCGTTAACCTCCATAGTCTTCTGAGACATTAGCTCAGTCGGTAGAGCATCTGACTTTTAATCAGAGGGTCGCAGGTTCGAACCCTGCATGTCTCATGTACACTGAATAGTGTAAAGAAATCAACACGCGGATGTGGCGGAATTGGCAGACGCACTAGATTTAGGATCTAGCGCTTCACGGCGTGGGGGTTCAAGTCCCTCCATCCGCATAGTATGTTTATGAAAACGTACTGTGTTTAATATTCAGCCGGCTTAGCTCAGTTGGTAGAGCAACTGATTTGTAATCAGTAGGTCGAGGGTTCGACTCCTTTAGCCGGCATTTTGTTTTTGCGGAAGTAGTTCAGTGGTAGAACATCACCTTGCCAAGGTGGGGGTCGCGGGTTCGAATCCCGTCTTCCGCTTGGTACTTAGAGTACAAGCGTAAAACAATGAGATCTACGAAGTTTAATTACCCTGTATGAGCCGGGGTGGCGGAATTGGTAGACGCACAGGACTTAAAATCCTGCGGTGAGTTTTCACCGTGCCGGTTCGACTCCGGCCCTCGGCATTCACTTTATACGCACCCTTAGCTCAATTGGATAGAGTACCTGACTACGAATCAGGCGGTTAGAGGTTCGACTCCTCTAGGGTGCATCTTTCTAAAGAAAGAAACGATAAAACGGGAAGTAGCTCAGCTTGGTAGAGCACTTGGTTTGGGACCAAGGGGTCGCAGGTTCGAATCCTGTCTTCCCGATTTGGATAAATATAAAAGCAATGCTTTTATTATAATGGCGGTGTAGCTCAGCTGGCTAGAGCGTACGGTTCATACCCGTGAGGTCGTGGGTTCGACTCCCTCCGCCGCTATCAGTTTTAACAGGAAATCGGACCTTTAGCTCAGTTGGTTAGAGCAGACGGCTCATAACCGTCCGGTCGCAGGTTCGAGTCCTGCAAGGTCCATTTCACTTTTATCCTTTTATATTATCGCGGGGTAGAGCAGCTGGCAGCTCGTCGGGCTCATAACCCGGAGGTCGTAGGTTCGAATCCTGCCCCCGCAATTACCGTGCTTGTAGTTGCTTCAGCAATTTGCAAACATGATCCACTTGGGCAAACCACTTGGTATTGTCTAAGCTGTTTCAAAATTAAAAGGTCCCGTAGTGTAGCGGTTATCACGCCTGCCTGTCACGCAGGAGATCGCGGGTTCGATTCCCGTCGGGACCGTTAAACACATGCGGGTGTAGTTTAGTGGTAAAACCACAGCCTTCCAAGCTGTTGTCGCGAGTTCGATTCTCGTCACCCGCTTTTGTTTAGGGCCTATAGCTCAGCTGGTTAGAGCGCACGCCTGATAAGCGTGAGGTCGGTGGTTCGAGTCCACTTAGGCCCATTAGCACCATTAATATAATATTGGCCCCTTGGTCAAGCGGTTAAGACACCGCCCTTTCACGGCGGTAACACGGGTTCGAATCCCGTAGGGGTCATCAGCAGATTTCTGTTGAATGATAAGTTAGTTACGGAGGATTACCCAAGTCCGGCTTAAGGGAACGGTCTTGAAAACCGTCAGGCGTGTAAAAGCGCGCGTGGGTTCGAATCCCACATCCTCCTTTATCATATTTATTGTCAAAAACTTATGAATATGATTTGCTGGACTAAAGTCCACAGTGGTTATGATTATGCCGTTGGTGTAATCACATTATCGCGGGGTAGAGCAGCTGGCAGCTCGTCGGGCTCATAACCCGGAGGTCGCAGGTTCGAATCCTGCCCCCGCAATTGCCATGCTTGTAGTTCCTTTAGCAACGTACAGCCATGGTACATTCGAGCGAAAGCTCGCAGTGTTTCAACTGAAAATTTCAGGTCCCGTAGTGTAGCGGTTATCACGCCTGCCTGTCACGCAGGAGATCGCGGGTTCGATTCCCGTCGGGACCGTAGCAACATTTTCCAAGGCGCAGTAGCTCAGTTGGTAGAGCAACGGATTGAAGCTCCGTGTGTCGGCAGTTCGACTCTGTCCTGCGCCATTGGAGGGATAGCGAAGTGGCTAAACGCGGCGGACTGTAAATCCGCTCCTTCGGGTTCGTAGGTTCGAATCCTACTCCCTCCATTATAGGGGTATAGTTTAATGGTAAAACTATGGTCTCCAAAACCATCGATGTGGGTTCGATTCCTACTACCCCTGTTAGACATATTAATAAACCATATGTTCTAAGAAGAATTATGGCGACTGTGGCGAAGTGGTTAACGCACCGGGTTGTGGTCTCGGCATGCGTGGGTTCGAACCCCATCAGTCGCCTTTGTAACATTGGGCTATAGCCAAGCGGTAAGGCAGCGGGTTTTGATCCCGTCATTCCCCAGGTTCGAATCCTGGTAGCCCAGTTTCATTTCAAATGAATACATTTATGGCGGTATAGCCAAGTGGTAAGGCAGAGGTCTGCAAAACCTTCATCACCGGTTCAAATCCGGTTACCGCCTTGTCTTAGAAATTAAATAATCTTTTAACAGGCCGGCGTGGCGGAATTGGTAGACGCGCTGGACTCAAAATCCAGTGCCCGTTAGGGCGTGCCGGTTCGACTCCGGCCGCCGGTATTCAAAAATGATCTATCATTTTTGAAAAATGTTATTGACTGCAAAGTCATAGCGTGATATGATGTATAGGTTGCTGACAAAACGCTAACGAATTTATAGATAAACATTTCTTTAAAAAGTAGTTGACGTTGAATCGACAAAATGGTATGATATAAAAGTTGCTGATAACGAGGCAACGAACATTGAAACACCATGAATACAGTAGATCTTTGAAAACTGAACAAAGTAAAACAACCAAATGTGCAGGGGTCTTCGATTCTTTATGGATCAAGACAACTATCGAATGAACAAGGTTCATTCACAATCAATACAATTGAGCTTTTCAAACTTA
>NZ_FWDP01000002.1 GCF_900169305.1 Marinilactibacillus piezotolerans
TAAGTTTGAAAAGCTCAATTGTATTGATTGTGAATGAACCTTGTTCATTCGATAGTTGTCTTGATCCATAAAGAATCGAAGACCCCTGCACATTTGGTTGTTTTACTTTGTTCAGTTTTCAAAGATCTACTGTATTCATGGTGTTTCAATGTTCGTCGCCTCGTTATCAGCAACTTTTATATCATACCATTTAGTCAATTTAATGTCAATAACTTTTTTCAAAAAGTTTTTTGATCAATCATTGTCGGCTTCCGGTTGGAAGCGTTCCCTTACTCGACTTTTAGTAGTATATCATCTTGCAAGAGTTAGTGTCAAGAAAAAGTTTTATCAATTTTTGACGTTCGTTCGTCTCTCACAAGCGACAAGATATACTTTATCACGATATCGAATACTGGTCAATAGAAAAAAGCTAAAAAGTAGAAGTTTTTATTCAATCTCTGCTGTCAGTAATTCCGCCGCTTTAATTTAGAGCTGTATTTCATAAAGGTTATAAGCATTATCGTTAACTTCAGGAACTTTTTTATTGACTTCAAGCAATTTAAACCCACTTTTTTTATAGAAAGTGTTCAAGTACAGATTATCTGCCATACAGTCTAAACGCACTTTCTCTTTTTGATCTATCCGGGAGATTTCCAGCGCTGCCTCCATTAAACTTTTTCCTAAATTCTTGCCATGAGCATTTTTGGTTAAGGTGATTCTGTGTAGATAATAAGTATGATGCGATTCATCTATTCCCCAAAGTGTTTTATCCCATGCGCTCTGTTCGTCCCATAAAACGAACATTCCCATTACTTGTTGATCTTGTTTCACTAGATAGACTTCATTTCTTTCTATGGCTCTTTGGGTATTGTGAACATCTTTTCCTGACAGCAAATCACTCCATTGAGAAGATCCCTTAGCCGCAAGCCATTCAGCTGTTTCTGTCAGAATCGACAATACTAATTCATAATCTTTTTGCTGTGCTGTTTCTATTTTTAACATGCTCATTTATATCCCCCATTTATAACTAAAGAGAAAACCTCCGCAAGAAGTTACCTTCTTGCAAGAGGTTTTCAGATGCTTTAATCATCTAATATGAATTATAGTCGTTCGTTAAGTTCTTTTGCCAATTCTTCAAATCCAGGTTTACCTAATAGAGCGAACATATTTTTCTTGTATGCTTCTACTCCTGGCTGATCGAACGGATTGACACTGTTCAGATATCCTGAGATCGCAACAGCTATTTCAAAGAAGTAGAATAGGTATCCTAATGTATATGCACTTGTATCAGGAATATTCAGCACAAAGTTTGGAACATCTCCGTCTGTATGCGCCAATAAAGTTCCTTGGAATGCTTTTGTGTTGACAAAGTCGATTTCTTTCCCTTCTAAATAGCCTAATCCATCAAGATCTTCAGATTCTGAGGGTATCTTCACTGATTTAGCAGGATTGTCGATTTTGATCACAGTCTCGAATAAGTTGCGTCTTCCTTCTTGGATATATTGGCCTAAAGAATGAAGATCTGTTGAGAAGTTTGCACTTGAAGGATAGATTCCGCGCTGGTCTTTCCCTTCTGACTCACCGAATAACTGTTTCCACCATTCAGAGAAGTATTGCAAATTTGGTTCATAGTTGATCAGCAGTTCTGTAGAATATCCTTTGCGATATAATACATTTCTTAATGCTGCATATTGATAAGCTTCATTATTTGATAGATCAGAATCAGTATATAGGCTGGCAGCATCCGCTGCACCTTTCATTAGATCATCTAGGTTCCCGCCGCTGACTGCGATCGGTAATAGTCCAACTGCTGTTAAAACAGAGAAACGTCCACCGACATCATCGGGAATGACAAAGGTTTCATAACCTTCTGCATCTGCTAATGATTTCAAAGCACCTTTTTCTTTATCTGTAGTAGCAAAAATACGGGACTTGGCTTCTTCTTCTCCATATTTTTCAATCAGAAGATTTTTAAATACTCTGAAAGCAATTGCTGGTTCAGTTGTAGTCCCCGATTTAGAAATAACATTAACTGAGAAGTCTTTGTCGCCGATAACTTCAATTAAGTCTGCTAAATAAGTCGAACTGATACTGTTTCCTGCAAAGAAGATTTGAGGTGTTTTTCTTTGTTCTCCACTTAGTTCATTATAGAAAGAGTGATTTAGAAAATCGATCGCCGCTTTTGCACCAAGATAAGATCCGCCAATTCCGATAACCACTAAGATTTCTGAGTTAGATTGGATTTTCTCTGCAGCTGCTTTGATGCGTGCAAACTCTTCTTTATTATAATCTGTAGGAAGCTTGACCCATCCTAAGAAATCACTGCCTGCTCCAGTGCCGTTTCTCAGTGTATCATCAGCTGTTGATACTTGAGCTTGCATGTTTCCTAATTCTTCTTTACCGATAAAGCGATTTAGTACGTTTGAGTAATCAAATGAAATATGACCCATTCGAATTCTAACCTCCATATTTTTGATATCGTTCTCTTTATATTTTATATGATTTAGGCAAGAAAAAAAAGAGAAAGCTTGAAGTTCCTCTTTTTGTTCAAAGGTATTAAATTAAAAGAAATTGCGGGACACCAGATATCTCCCACTCTTTAAGCGTTTTTGTGATCTTTTCAGAATGTTCCCAAGACAGTTCACTATTATCGGGCAATAAATCCAGAGGTGTTCTTAATTGTTCATCTTCATAGGTGAATACAAACAGAGGGACACGATGATTTTCTACCACTGCATTAGTCAGTTCATTCAACTCAAGTTTTTCAACTTCCAGCAGTAAAACTTCTTTCATTCTATCAATAATACAAGCTAAACCTGTTTTTTTCGGCAGAACCTCAGTCGCTGGAAAAGAAAAACCTTCTTCTTCTTTCTTGACTAAGAAGACGTATCTGTCTTCTTCGTCTTTCACTAAAACGGTACATGCTACATAATGATTTTTTGCTATCACAATTTACACCTCTCGTAGTCTTACCAAACATCCATGCAATTAACCCAGATAACTAAATAGGTCATTTTTAGTCAACCAGGCTATTATATATTATACTTTTCATTAAGTATAGAGGCAGATGCTTTCTTTTAATTAGAAAAGTTTTTTTCTTCTATTTCAGTCAATGCTTCATCTATCCAGTTGGGCATTTGCTTTCGAATCGATTCGAATTCTGTCCCTGTCCTGCGGCCATATCTTGGATTTTTCTTTTTATTTGAAAAAGGATGATAGTTAGGTTTATGCAGACTTCTCATAGAAAGACTGATTTTTTTACTATATTCATCGATATCCATCACAATGACTTCTACTTCGTCATCTACCTTGACGATGTCCTCGATCTCTTTTATAAACCCATGTTTTAACTCAGAAATATGCACGAGCCCTTGTGTTTCGTCATCTAGCGAAACAAATACTCCATAGGGTTGTATACCAGTGACTTTGCCTCGCACACGGTTGCCGATTTTGTATTCCATGAACTCACCTCGCTGTCTGTCATGGAGTATTATTTTCATATCCTTTTTAGTATAGCATGAATAACAGGCATAGGGAAATTGTGATTCAAGTTGAACCTTATGAAGAAATAAAGAATGAATTGAATAATGGACCCTCTGGTAGAAATTCACTTTTGACAACGATATAATGTAAGAAAAGGATAAAGGAAGTGGCGTATGGAAAGAATATTTGATGAAATCATTGATCGTTCCGGTACCAACAGCGTTAAATGGGATGGCAGAAAACTGTTCTTTGATTCTGAAACTGCATTGCCGATGTGGGTAGCCGACATGGACTTTGATAATGCCCCGGCAATTAAAACTGCATTGCATAACTTAATCAATCAACAGGTTTTAGGATATGCGCTGCCTTCAGACACTTTATATCAGTCCATTATTAATTGGCAAAATGAGCGACATCAAATGAACATCGCTAATGATCAAATATTATTTGCTCCAGGGGTCGTTGGCGCATTAGCTGTCTGTATCCAAGCTTTTTCCGAACCTGGTGAAGGTGTGATGATCAATGATCCTGTTTATACTCCTTTTGCTTCCGTTACAGAATCTAACAGTCGGAAACTTTATCGATCTCCTCTATCTATTTCAAATAACCAATACATTATGGATTTAAAAGATATTGAAGATCAGTTCAGTCGTTATTCGATTAAAGTATTCCTATTATGTAATCCGCATAATCCAGGTGGACGAGTCTGGTCCAAGGAAGAACTGATTCAGCTTACGGACCTCTGTATACAATATGGTGTGATTCTGATCAGCGATGAGATCCACAGTGATCTGGTCTATTCTGAATCAACACATTACTCTCCCGTTGCATTAAACGATACGTACAGGGATACTGTTGTTACACTGCATTCAGCAAGTAAAACCTTCAATATCGCTGGTGTCAAACTCGCTTATTTTATTGTCTGCAATGATGAACTCAAAGAAAAAATCAGTTTTGTGCAGTCACAGACCGAACAAAGCGGTATTTCCACATTTGGGATGGTTGCTACAGAAGCTGCTTTTTCAGAAAGCCGTGACTGGCATAACGCATTGCTTGAATATCTTGAGGATAACCGTCAGTATGTCACAGATTTTTTTGACCACGAGCTTCTTGAAGTCCGGTATATGAAGCCTGAGGCAACCTATTTATTCTGGTTTGATGCTTCGACTTTGAAAACACCTGGTGAAGCATTGAAGCAGCTTTTCGTAGACATAGGGGATGTTGCATTAAATGACGGTACTGCATACGGAGAATCCAGCGGACAGTATATGAGATTAAACTTTGCTTGCCCTAGAACGATGCTGGAAGAAGGGCTCAAGAGAGTCAAAAAAGTTTTTGATGAAAAAACAGCTGAATAGTTCCGCTATAAGAAAGAACCGTTTCCTCTTGAGGAAACGGTTCTTTCTTATGATAATTCATTCAAAGCTAAGATCAAGCTGCCTGTAATGCCTGCATCGTCATTCAGTCCTGGAGACGTAATATATTCTTCCAGAGCCGGGGTTGCAACATATCCATTTAACAGCTTTTGAAATTGTTCTCTAACCAAAGGAAACAGCTGCTTCTGTTTCATGACACCGCCGCCGAGAATGATTTTTTCCGGGCTGATAATCAGTGTATAATTCATTAATGCCTGTGCTAAATAATACGCCTGAATTTCCCAGACTTTTTGATCATCTGACAAGTCCTGCGCTTTCTTTCCATATCTTTTTTCAATCGCCGGTCCTGATGCTAATCCTTCTAAACAATCTTTATGGAAAGGACAGATTCCTTCAAAGGTATCTTCAGGATGTCGTTTGACTAGCAAGTGCCCCATTTCGGGATGACCAAACCCTTCTAATGGTTCCCCGTTTACTACTGCTCCACCACCGATACCTGTTCCAATTGTAAGGTAGACACAGGATGATTTCCTTTTTGCAGCGCCTCTTTCCAGCTCACCTAATGCTGCAGCATTGACATCTGTCGTCCATCCGATTGGTATTGAATAGCGGTTTTTCATTTGCCCTAGAAAGTCTGTCTGCTGCCAAGCTGTTTTAGGGGTTGTGGTTATATAGCCATATGTTTCAGACTGCTGATTGACGTCAATGGGGCCAAAAGATCCAATTCCCATTGATTCTAATTCAAATTGATCAAAAAACTCGAAAACTTTTCCAAGTGTTTCTTCTGGTGTAGTGGTAGGTATAGTTACTCGATCTTGAATCGCAAGTTCGTTATCGCTGACAGCGCATACAAACTTTGTTCCTCCTGCCTCTATTGCTCCTAACATATTTCCACTCCTTTAATGAGTATGTATCAAAAAGCAGCGTACCTGCGCACCCTGCTGATTGATCAAACTATCATAATCCTTATCTGTTGATGGTGATCGTTTCGATAACGACATCTTCGTTAGGCTTGTCCATCATATTTCTTTCTACGTTTTGGATTGCTTCAGCTACATCCAGTCCGGATACTACGTGCCCGAAAACAGTATGTTTCTGATCCAACCATGGCGTTCCGCCCTGTTCTTTGTAAGCTGTAATGATTTCATCTGGGAAGCCCGCTTGTTCTAATTGGCCGACCATTTGCTCTGGCAGATCAGACATTGTTACAATAAAAAACTGGCTTGAATTGGTATTAGGTCCAGCATTTGCCATAGACAGAGCACCTTTCAAGTTAAACAGTTCTGTAGAAAACTCATCTTCAAAGTTTCCGCCCCAAAGACTTTCTCCGCCCATACCGCTTCCAGTAGGATCTCCACCTTGAATCATGAAGTTTGGAATAACACGGTGGAAAACAACACCGTCATAGTAACCTTTTTCAGCTAAACCAGTAAAGTTTTCTACTGTTTTGGGTGCATGTTCCGGGAATAATTGAACAGTAATATCCCCTTTGTTTGTTTTGATTGTTGCAGTTAATGCTTCGGCATTTTGTCCTGCTAATTGTGGAAATTGACTCATCGTTTAAATTCCTCCTTTGGTATCATTAACAGTTTACCTTAGATTCCTCAGATTTCCAACCTCTTTATTCGAGCCGTTGATTAAGCTGTGTTAGTGAACATAAACCAGCTGATTATTCAAAACTTCATTCATTAAAAATTTATCTTCAGAGGTTCAATCTTTTCTATTAATAACTGTTTTATTCATGTTATCATTAACATTGGATCTGCATTTTAAATAAAGGAAGATTACTCATGGCATTTTTAAGCAACTACCCGCTGATTTCAGCATTGTCTGCAATTGTTCTGACGCAAATTGTTAAAATTCCGATCGCTTTTTTATTAGGTCGGCCGACTTCTTTAGCGTTGGCAACTTCTACTGGAGGAATGCCTAGTTCCCATTCAGCAGGCGTAACAGCACTCATTACTAGCTTGGTCATTCAATATGGATTTGCCTCTCCTTTAGTCGCGATCGCTGTAACCTTTGGTGTCATAGTCATATTTGATTCTATGGGGGTCAGAAGACAGAGCGGTGAACATGGTATATTAATTAACGAGCTGATTGCAGACTTAGAAAATCTCAGAAAAACAATTATTACAATTGGACAAGAAGGACCGAAAAGTGTCAAAAACATGATTGACGAAGAACGCTATTCAAAAGAATTTCTTGGCCATAAGCCTATAGAAGTATTCTTTGGAATATTATCTGGAATTCTGATTGCTTTCTTAGTACGGTTAGCTTACTAGTTTTTGATTTGTAATTGGATTTAGTAAAATGGAGGAAATATAGTGGCAAGTGAAAAAGAACTTTTTGATATAACCATCATCGGCGGCGGGCCGATCGGCATGTTTGCTGCTTTCTACGCAGGAATGAGAAACGTGAAGACCAAGCTGATTGAGACACTGCCTGTTTTAGGCGGACAGGTCGCTTTGTTATATCCTGACAAAACGATTTACGATATCGGCGGATATGCAGCAGTAACCGGGAAAGAACTGATCAAACAGCTGCAGGCACAAATGTCTTTATTTGATCAAGAAATTTGTCTTGAAGAACAAGTACAAGACGTGATCAAGAATGAAGAAGGTATTTTTGAATTAACGACTGCGAAAGGTAAACATTACTCTCGTACAGTCATTATCACCACAGGTCAAGGTGCTTTTAAGCCTAGAAAATTATCACTAGAACATGCAGAAGATTTTGAAGATCAGTCGCTGCATTATATTGTCAGTAATATAGAACAATATCGTGATAAGACGGTAGCTATCTGCGGCGGCGGTGATTCAGCAGTGGACTGGGCACTGACATTGGAGCCTGTTGCTAAAAAGGTTTATCTAGTACATCGCAGAAATAAATTCCGAGCTCATGAAGCGTCCGTGGAGCAAGTCAAGACCTCATCAATTGAGTTGCTTACTCCATATATTCCGCATGAGCTGCACGGTTATGATGGTCAGCTAACTGCTGTGACCTTCAAACAAGCAAAAGGCGAAGAAACCAAGACTATTGACTTAGACTTTTTTGTCGTCAACTACGGATTCAGTTCATCGATTGGTCCACTAAAAAATTGGAACATCGAATTAGAAAAAAACGACATTATCGTAAGTCCGAAAATGGAAACTTCCATTGAGGGAATCTATGCTGCTGGAGATATCAGCACATACGATGGTAAAATAAAACTGATCGCAACTGGATTCGGTGAAGCACCGACTGCAGTCAATCATGCGGTACATTATTTGCGTCCAGAAGAACATGCTCAACCCTATCAAAGTACTAAACTATCATTTGACGACTAACAAAACGCAACATACATTTTAAAGGAGGAACCTTAAATGGTCCAACCAAGTAAAGCATTGCATAAAGTAGCGCTAGAGCGGTTAAAAGAACGCGGTGTCAGTTTAGAAGAAATTGCAGAATTGGTTTATGATCTTCAGCAGCCTTACATTGCTGATGTTACTCACGAGATTTGTCTGGAAAATGTTCGTTCTGTTATTAAAAAAAGAGAAGTTCAGAATGCTATCTTGACCGGTATTGAGCTGGATGTTTTGTGTGAACAAGGCAAACTGAGCAGCCCGCTGCAAGAAATTATTGAAGAAGATGAAGGGTTATATGGTATTGACGAGATTCTGGCTTTATCAATCGTCAATGTCTATGGATCAATCGGTTTTACAAACTATGGTTATCTAGATAAAACAAAGCCAAAATTAATATCAAAATTAGATAATCATGAAGACAAAGAACATACCCATACTTTTCTGGATGATATTGTTGGAGCCATCGCAGCAGCGGCTGCCAGCAGACTAGCTCATGACAATCCTGGAATCTCAGACATCATGCAATAAACAAAAAAAGTAAGTAAAAACACCAGACTATCTGAGGTCTGGTGTTTTTACTTACCGTAGGGGAAATATGACCATATACTTGAAGTACACATGAGTTTTAGAATCATAGTTTACTTGCTTTTTATTATCGCAGCATCTTTAAATAAGAAAGTTTAAGATACAAAAAAAGTTTCGAGCGCAAGCACGAAACTTTTTTTGTATTTCAGATAGTGGGTTGCCGCTTAGGACAAAGGTTAGTTGTTGAGAGAATCATACAAGTTGAGGGGCTCGTATGTCTTCATAGCTAATTTTAATAGATGGTTCCTACTTAAAATTTCTGTGTGTCAAAAAGTAGTCAGTCATTTTTCTTTAATTCCTCAAAATATATTTTATGTGCTTTTGCTTCATTTTCCAGTTCGAACAGTTCCATATTCCGAACTGCTGCTTCAGCAAGTTTTTCACCTTTGTCCTTATCTCCCGTCAAGTAATAGCAGCATCCATTTAGAAAAGAACATTTGATTCTTTCATAGATGTATCTTGATCCACTCAGATAGTCTTCAATTTTAAAAATATATGTTCTAACTAGATCAAGCTGCCGTTTTTCCAACATCACCACTACAACGTTCATCAGCATCAAGACCATCTCATCTGAATATCGGCTGATTTGATTATAGTTATTTAAAACTTTTACGGCTTTTTTAGCCAGCAATCCAATAACTTCCCCATCAAAGATAAATATTATATTGGTAAATAAGGCTACTTCATAATATTGCCAATTATCAATACTGAACAGATAATGTTGAATTACTTCTATTTTTGCCGTTTCAACAGGCTCTTTAGTCAGCCGTTTTTTTAAGGCATGACACAAGACACTCATATGTTCATTCCGAATCAGTTCCTCTTTAGATGCTAAGTAACGATCTTCCAGAAACTGCAGGCGACTGATGTCATTTTTCCTAAATGCCTCATTAATACCATTAAAGTCATCCATGACACTATCCTGAAGCTCTTCAACTTTTAAAATGTATTCATTAATTGGAATGTTTAAGACATTGAGTAAATTAACGATCTTGGGAAATCCTATATTTGTTTCTTCTCGCTCAAATTTCGAAATATTAGAAGCACTGATTTTTCTTGATGAATTTGATTTCTCAGACAACTCACTTAGAAATCTGGTAGAAACATTTTTACTTTCACGAAGTTCTTTAAAAGCCTGTCCATATTTTTCAATCACGGTTGGTTCTCTCCTTATAGATGCGGTCCTCTTTCTCGCTGACTACTATATGACCCAAATTTCTGAAATTTCTACTCTGCCTTTTACTATGTGAGTAACTCATGGTAAAAGGAGTGTTGAAAATGATCTTATTACAACTTGCTGGCTTAATGTTGACTAAAGGTTTAATCTCTACTCAAGATATTATAGAATTAATTGGAACTGGAAGATAATCTACATAACTTATGAACTTAAATAAGCAAAAGGCTACTTAAATGATAGCCTTTTGCTTATTTGATATCCAATGATAAATGAACTTTCTATCAGTATAAAAAAGAAAATAAAACAATACATAAAAAAGTCTTGCGGCAATGCATTAATGATTGGATCAGTTGCCGGGTCAAACAGCCATGCATCATTATTGAAAAACAGCTGATGGAATAGGACAAACATCTGATCAAAACTGACAGCCAGCAGCATTAGTAGAATCGGTGGTATCAAACAGGCTATAAAAAATGGCTTGATCAGTATCCAGATTCTTTTTGTCTGTTTCAAAAACTTCAAATAAAAGAAGGAACCGACCAGTGTAATGAACAAAACCGCATAATTAAGATAAAATAATCTTTTTACTTCGTAAAAGTGAAATAGCCCGCTCTCAGAACTTGAGAAATCTGGAAAGTTCAACTCTTGTATCCACGGAAAGTGCAGGTAGCGTAACAGCACATAGTAATTATCCATAAGCTGATCATAAGAAAGACCCAATCTTTCTGGCAAATTCTGCTGTTCAACGGTTATTTGATATAAAGGAATACACCAGATTGTCAAAGCAATAGCCGCCGAGACAATGAGTAAAATCAAACTAATGATCCCAAAAAAATCTTTAAATTTAGCTGTCATTAGATTGTCCATTCGTCTAATTTCTGAATTGTATAGGTCGGCTGATCAATGATAGTCTCCATATCCTCTTCTGTTGTGAACCCTGTAAAGACTAATAAAGTGTCGATTTCGTTGTTGATTCCTGCTAGAATATCCGTTTCGTAGTTGTCTCCAACCATCAGCACTTCATTCTTATCTAATCCGATTTTTTTGATTGCTTCATCCATTATAATCGTTTCTGGTTTACCTACAAAGGTCGGCTCAATACGAGTAGCTTTTTCAATCAAAGCAACGACTGATCCGGCGCCTGGCACCATTCCTCTTTCAGTCGGCAAATTAGTATCTTTATTGGTTGCAATAAAACTAGCCCCTTTTTGGATCGCCAAGGTTGCAATTTCACACTTTTCGTAGGTTAACGCTCTATCCAAACCGACAACTACATGATCAGGCGCTTCTTCATCGATTGTAAATCCAGCTTCAGTAACGGCTTCATGAAGTCCTTTTTCGCCGACCACATATACCGTTGAGCCGCCGAGTGTTTTCAAGTAATCAGCTGTAGCTAATGAACTTGTATAAATTTCTTCTTCATAAGCTTCAACTTGAAATTGTTCTGTCAGTTTTTTAGCCACTTCTTTTGGGCTGCTTGTAGAGTTGTTGGTCACAAACAAGAATGGCTTGTTTGCTTTTCTTAATCGATTTATAAAGTCCGGCGCCTCAGAGATTGGTTCTTTTCCTTTATACATCGTTCCATCCAAGTCGATCAGATACCCTTTATAGTCCTTTATCGTCTCTTCCATATACGTCTACCTCTCTCATGCTCGTTCTATTGTATTTCCCTATGCAACTTCCTGCTGTTTATCAGGATTCAGGATCATTTTTTTGACGAATTTTAAATTTTGTTTCGCCTTTTTGATTTTTCACTGTTTTCACTTTGTTTTCTTGTTTTGCTGAGTTTTGTTTCTGGTTTTGTACAGGCTCTTTTTGCCGATCTTTTTTAGTAAAAGTTTTTTTGGTCTGTCCTTGTTTTCGATCCGTTTTTTTCTCATTTTGTTTCTGCTTTTTCACTTGATCAAATTTTTTCAGATTCTGCTGTTTCTTGGTTTGCTGATTTTTTTGTTTTTGATTCGATTTAGGCTTCCGTTTGGATTGCCGCTGTTTTCTTTTTGGTTCGATTCTTTCCAAAACAAAATATGCACAGCCAAAGCTGCAATACTCAGTTAAATAGTCATTCAAGCTAGTAATTCGCATATCAATCGGAACTTTTTTATTTTTAGAATAATAAAATCCTCTTAGGCGCAGTTTCTCGTAGGCAATGTCTCCGACGATATAATCATATTTCTCCAAGAAATCACTATATCGCTGTTCAAGCATTTCCAGATCCAATGCATCTCTGTAATTTTCAATAATTTTATAAGCATCACCGTTTAGTGACAAAGTCTCATGATCAATTTTTTTGACGAGCTTGTCTTCGTCGCCCAAGTTGATATTTAAAATCGCTTCTTGATTCGACAGCTGCGTAGTCTCCTCTTTTTTTTCTTCTTTGTATGTTGTGTCGTTCATATGATCCCTTCTTCTTTTCTCTAAATTAATGGGTAATGTTGTTTAAGATATTCTCCGACAACTCTTCTTAAAAAGTACGGAAATAAAACTTTGTAGTCTGATTGCTGTGAAATTTCCGGGAAGAAAGGCAAGAATAGATAATGATCAACGGATGCGAGTACATAGTCTTTTTCAGATTCGATTGGTTCTCCCTTGATCAAAATCTCTTTTCCATCAAGTACTTGAATGTTTTTATAACATAATTGCCCAAAAACTTTCCCTCTGAATCCCAATCCTTTAATCGTTAGATCTTGCAATTTTTCTCTTTGTTCTTCCATTGAGAGGATCATGGTTTCTAGTTCATTTCCCCTCATTGTATATTTTAACACGCGCATAGGATGAGGCAAGGCTCTATGCAAGTCATCATTCGTAACAATGCCTTCTATCAGCGGCTGAAGAAACAGTCCTGAATTTAAAATAGCCAATTCTGTCTCAGCTTGCTCACTGACCGCGTCAAGTCCTACTTTCACAAAATTTGTACACTGTTTCCAGTTTGCTTCTAATAAATCAGGAATCGTAGATATCTGCTGTTTTTGAAGCAGTTCATGCCCCAATTGAAGATACTGATAAACGAGTGTTCTTTCATGAGCAGCCGGTTCAACCTCTTGATCGATACGGACAACTCTAGCTGCGGTTTTTTTTATTGTGTGGTCTGTTATCTCCAGTTCAATGCGACCTATATACTCACCGTATCTTCCGGCTCCAGTCAATAATGTATCGTTGACTTGTTCTCCTTCTGGAAGCAGGTGATGCGTGTGTGCTCCCAGAATCAAATCAATATCAGGGAAACGTTCAGCAATTTCTCGATCAAAATCGATCCCTAAATGGCTCATTAGAATCCACTGGTCCACAAATGGCTCATATTGTTCAAGCATGCGTTCTATCGTTATAAACGGATCTTCAACGTTCCATCCTAAAGGATCATAGCTCAAAGTCAATGGTATTGTGCAGGCTATTACACCTAAGCGTGTACCTTCTTTTGTTTTATAAATTTTGATAGGGACAGCCCAATCGGGAACTCTGTTGGTCTCCTGATCCACCAAATTAGATAAAATGACTTTAAAATCCGCATCGTCATAAAGATGATCCAATTCTTTTTTTGTACTGCCGATCCCTTCGTTGTTTCCAATCGTAACGGCATCGTAATGTGCATTGTTGAGTAATCGTGTGATGGCCTGTCCATTTGTAGCTTCTGTCAGTGGATGAACACGATCGCACGCATCCCCAATATCAAACATCAGCACTGTTTCATTAGCTGACTCATGTGCTGCACGCTGACTTCTTAAATATTTTGCCGTTCTAGGCCAGTTTTCCAAATGAGAATGCATGTCATTTGTATGATAAATGAATACTTTTTCCAATCTAGTCCCTCCGCCTATTGATGAACACTGTTAATAATACATCTTTTATTTTACGTTAAAAATCGTTTTCTATCGTTAACTTTACCATAATTTACTGGACTTTTCTTGTTAATCTAAATGGTTTTAAGCGAATAAACTAAACAATCGTTATACTATTGAACCAATAAGCTGGGATGGTTGTTCGATCTTTACATCAGCGGCGCAAACAATCTCAAAACTCTTTTTGCAAATAAAACGATAACAGATTGAGGTAAATCTTCTATTTTAATTTTTTCGCTCTGCTTCAATGTTTCCTTGTAATCCTGGATCATATCTTTGATCTCAGGCACACCATACAAAGCCACTGCATTTTCAAAATGCAAATATAAGCTTCTATAATCAAAGTTAATGGTTCCAATAACCGCCGCTTCGTCATCTACAATCAGCGACTTAGCATGCATAAAACCGCGTGTATACTCATAGACATCAACACCAGCTTCTATCAAATCTTTATAATAGGAACGGCTCGTCATATGTACCAAATATTTATCCCAAATTTTAGGCAGAATGATTTTAACATCTACACCACTTTGAGCGGCCAGCACTAAAGCGGTCTCCAGATTTTCATCCAAAATCAAGTAAGGAGTACATATCAAAACAGACTTTTTCGCTTGATGAATCATTTTAACAAACACTTGCTCTCCGACATTCTGTGTATCTGTCGGACTGTCTGCGAAGGGCTGGACATATCCTCTGCTGGATGATGCAGACGTTTGATTAAATTCAGGAAGAAAGCTAGTCATTTTTTCAGAAGACAGCGTTTCGTCCATTGTCTGCCATAATTCTAAAAAGATCAGTGTCTGTCCCCAGGCACCTGGACCATCAAGACGTATGCCTGTATCTTTCCAATGCCCGAATCGCTCAATTTCATTGATATACTCGTCTGCAATATTGATTCCACCCGTAAAGGCTACCATTCCGTCAATGGAAAGCACTTTTCGGTGGTCGCGATTGTTTTGAGAAGAAGTGAGAACTGGGTGAAAAGGATTATATACCCTGCATTCAATTCCTTTTGCTTCTAATTGTTCTTTTGTATCGTTTGGCAAGGTAACAAAACTTCCGATATCATCGAACATGACATTTACTTTCACTCCTGCTGCTGCTTTTTCAATTAGTATTTCTTGAATTTCTGACCACATTTTCCCTTCTGCCACAATAAAAAACTCAAAGAAAATATACTTCTCTGCTTTTACTAGATCTGCGAGCATCGCTTGGTAATAAGCTTCTCCGATTGGATAATAGGTTATCTTCGTTTGATCATACACTGGAAACCCCATCGTCTCCTGAAGATAATACATTTGTGTCGAATATTCATCGTACTCTTGAGATGCTGCTTCAAAAACTGAGCGATCTTCTAATAAATAGGAACGGTGAAATTTATAGATTTGTTCTAACTTTTTCTGCAGTTTTCTAGTCTTGGTCTGTCGGTTGAAAATCAAATAGAACAACGCGCCATACACGGGAAAAATCAGTACTTGCAGAATCCAAGTGATCTTGTAAGCTTCTTTTCCTTTTTTCCAGACAACATGCAGAGCGATAGCAACGGATAAAAAGGTGAACAAAGTTTCAAGAACAATAGAGTAAGCAACCGACTGATTAATAATGACAGCAAATATAGCAAACTGTATCACGATCAGAATAGCAATCAATACTCTTCTTCTAAAGATCTGCAGCAACCATTTATGTAACATTCTACTCATTCCTTTTAGCTATATTCACTTATCAGTATGCCTGTTTTCATCGGTATTGTCACTGATGTTTTCAATAATCAGTCATTATTTCTTAAAAATTTTTTCTATACAATGAAAAACAGCCTTTCCTAACGGAAAAGCTGTCTTAAATATGAATGCTAAATGAAAATTAACTGTTTAACGCAACGATTTTTGTACCGTGAAACTGATTGGTTTGGAGCTTTTCTGCAAGAAACGGCAGGTTCTGATAGTTGATTCCGCCTCCCGGCAAATTTTCGATTCGACCGGCTGCGTACTGGATCAGATCATTCAATCGATCCAAATTATCCGTAATGTCTCCTCCTAATCTGCCATGGGTTAAGATTCTAGAAACGTTTTGTTCAATCAGCCAATCCATTTCTTCAAACTGAGCTTCTGCAGGAATTTGATCAAAAGCCATGTGAAACGTAACTTCTGTGTTTCCTGCTAAAGCAAGCAACTCTCTCATCTGCGACCGATCAATTCGATCCTCAGCGGTCAGGCATCCGAAGACAAGTCCATCTGTCCGCAAGCGCACAGCGTTTTTGACATCTTCTTCCATAATATGGATTTCTTGTTTAGAGTAGATAAAGTCTCCTCCGCGCGGTCGGACCATAGTAACCACTGGAATACTGAGATTTTTACAATAATCTAAAACTTGAATGATCACACCATTCGAAGGAGTTGTACCTCCTACTGCTAAATTGTCGCATAACTCAATTCTTCCGGCACCTCGCTCAATCGCAGTAGGAATCAGCGTATAATTCTCAGCACAAAATTCTTTTAACATTATCAGTCAGCAGCTCCTTAATAATGGATGACACGTTTTGAAGTTAATTTTACACGTTCAATATGCTTCTAATCAATCAGCAAATAGTTCTTTTTCATGCTGAATTAGGTGGCTGAGCTTAGCCCACTGCTCATCTTCAGTCATACTATTGCCTTCTTCTGTAGAAGCAAACCCGCATTGCGGGCTGATACACAGCTGATCTTTAGGGACATACTGAGTCGCTTCTTGAATTCGGCTTTTCAACACTTTGATATCTTCTATCTTAGGAAATTTAGATGTCATCAACCCAAGCACCACTTTTCCATTACCAGAAAAATGTTCAAGGGGTCCAAAGTCTCCTGAGCGATCATCATCATACTCAAGGAAATACCCGTCATAGGATATATCGTTAAACAACTCTTTTGCTACAGGATAATAAGGTCCTGCTGCTGCATAAGATGACCGATAATTTCCGCGGCAGACATGTGTTGTCAGTACTAGATCATCAGGTTTATTGGCTAAAATGGTTTTTATATTTTCTTTGGCGGTCTGCTTCAGTTCAGTCCATTCTTCTTCCGAAAGCAACCCGCCTCTGATTCCGTCGGCTGCTAAAAATCCCCAGAATACATCATCTAACTGCAAGTAGCGACAGCCTAAATCATAAAAATCTTGAATAGCATCAATGTAGACTTTCCTGAGATCCTGTGCAAATACTTCTAACGTTTCGTAGTGTTCTTCTCTTCGGATGCCTTCATGCAGAAATTGGTTAGGGCTTGGAATAGAAAGCTTAGCCACTGCATCGTCATCAACGAATTCTTTCAAAGCTTTAAAGTGCTCCAGAAAATCATGCGTTTTATTCCAGCTGATTTCACCTGTTGTCCGAACATCCAGCGGTTCACTTTCAATCCCTTCCGCAAATTTATACCCGTGATCTTTACGGTACTGCTCAATTCCGTTGATTCCCCACATAAAATCCAGATGCCACCATCCACGTCGAAATTCTCCATCCGTTATCGCCTGCAGCCCGATTTCTTTTTGCTTTTCTACAATTCTGCTGATCTCCTGATCTTCTACTGCCGTCAGCTCTTCTCGAGACAACTCTCCATTTTCGAATGCAGCTCTGGCTTTTTTTAAATGATCAGGACGAAGCAGACTGCCAACATGGTCTACTCTAAATGGTCCTTTTACTGCTGTTTGATTTGTCATATGTAACTTCCTCTCTGTATTTCAATTTGGAAAAGCTTACTCCGCATACCTACTATAGTCACCAATATTTTATTAATTAGTTTACTTATTATTAACTAGTTCTCTTTGCAAGAACATACTGTTTAAAAATGGTAAGAACGGCACTGTTCAATTTTTTAAAATTCTGCATTTAAACTCAACAAGCATTTTAATCCTATTAAAAAAGTTGATTTTAATGTACTGAAACGGAGAACTTTTGTCAACTTCAATCAGCAGCTGTTTTATTCAACGTTGACATTCTCCGCTTGGTCTCATACAGTAATATAGGCAATAGTAAACGGAGGTAAGTATGGCAAAAAAATATTATGCAATCAAAAAAGGCCGCAAACCAGGAATTTATACAACATGGCCGGAAGCTCAAAAGCAGGTATCAGGATTTTCAGGCGCTGAATTTCAATCTTTTACTTCTAAAGAAGAAGCAGAACAATTCATCAATCCTAAAGAGATCGTTTCTCAATACACCGACGAACAGACCGTGACGGCTTATGTTGATGGTTCATTTGACAAAATAAACGGACGTTACAGTTATGGAGTGGTTATGCTGAAAGACAATACTGTTTTAGAGACATTGAAAAATGCTGACGATGATTCTAGATATGTAGAAAGCTATCAAATTGCTGGAGAGTGTTTCGGCAGCTTGAATGCTATCAAGTGGGCTAAAGAACATGGATATAAAAGAGTCATCATCCATTATGATTACTTAGGAATCGAAATGTGGGCAACTGAAAGATGGCGTGCAAATAAAGCAGTCTCTAAAGACTATGTAGCACATTTCAAAAAACTCTCTCAAGGCATCGAAGTAGCTTTCAAAAAAGTCAAAGCGCACTCTGGTGTAGAATTCAATGAACTAGCCGACCAATTAGCAAAATCTGCTCTAAAAAGTTGATATAAAGTAGAATGCTTTTGATCAGGCAGATCTCTGCCCTTTTCAAAAGCATTTTTGTTTTAGTCTATTCAGGAACTGTTCTATTGACTTCACTTGAATAAAAAGATCCATTTCTATAAAAATGTACTGTGTTAAAATGTTATTGAACAAGTTGATTTATATAGAAAGGAGAAAGAAATGAAACAAGCGATCAACATAACCGATTATGAAGAGGCTTACGAAGACAGTTGGGTGCGATGTAAGGCGCTTTCCTATTTACATAGTCAGTTTCATGATCAAATGTCTCGGAATAAAGATCGTTATTCTCTGGTAGAGGATGGCTACAATGAGGTCATTGAGCTGATTGCACTAGACGGTCAGAAAGTCGTGGGACTTATAGACGTCGGTGTTTATAGTGAAGAACGCAGCCGGCATGACGTTTATGTCCCTCATGCCCACCAAGGCGCTTATTTAGACAGCATTGCTGTTCACCCAGATTATCAAAAGTCAGGGATTGCACAAAGTTTATGGAACCAAGTCGTTGACCAGTTAAAAGAAAAACAAGTTGATTACCTTACGATTTTTACACGCGATGATATAGCTGCAAATGCTTTTTACCAGAAGAATGGTGCACAGCTCCTGACAAAGCATTATCGCGTTCTTGGAAAGCCAAAGCAGGATACATATAAAAGAGGCCGATTTTCAGTTGATCTTGAACATAATAGAATTGGAGAATGGACAGCTGAAAGTCAACCTATTCCATTTGTTCCGGATTATCCCCATACTTTCTGGGTTTTCGAAGAATCAGACTTGGGACTATTCGATGCTGAGTCCGTTACCGCAGAATATACGTATGTTTTATATATTTAACTTACAAAAACTGTCCCCTTTCCACTTTAAAGAAAAGGAAAATCATATAAGGAAAAAGGCCGGCTATAGAGTGTTCTCTATAACCGGCCTTTACAATACTTCAGATATTATTTTCCGAATACTTTAAAACGATCTTCATCGTTCATGTAATCTTTATCTCCTGCTGGAGCTTCTGGTGAACCGAACACTAACTGTGCTCTTAGTTTCCAGTTTGAAGGAATATTCCATTCTTGAGCGACTCTTTCGTCGATAACTGGGTTGTAATGCTGCAGGTTAGCGCCAATATTTAACTGAGCTAAAGCAGTCCAAACGTTTACTTGTGCAATTCCGCTTGCTTGATCAGACCAGATCGGGAAGTTGTCTGCATAAAGAGCAAATTGTTCTTGTAACTGTTTTACTGTGTCTTGATCTTCAAAGAACAAAACAGTTCCTTTACCATTTGCAAATCCTTGCAACTTAGCTTGTGTATTCGGGAAAGCATCTTCTGGAGTTAGTGGTTTCAATAACTCTTCAGTGATATCCCATAGTTTTTTGTGAGCATCATCAAACAAAATGACTGCTCTAGAAGTCTGAGAGTTAAATGAAGTAGGAGATTCCTTAACGACATCTTTAATTAGACTAACTAGTTCTTCTTCAGAAACTTCAACATTGCTACCTAATGAATAGATAGAACGGCGTTTTTTTAATTCATCAACAAATTGCATGTACTAATACTTCCTTTCTGAAATAACCTTACTTTTTGTAACTATGTCCATTATAACCTTATTCAATAGAATATCAAGAATAAACTTCAAATTCGTAATAAATTATTTCAGATGATAACTCCTTAATGTTGCAATGATTATTTTGTAATAGTTGAAATAAAATTTATGTTTATAAATCCATCGCATTCAGCACATCTTTTAGTGCTTTGAGATCATCAGCTGAGAATGTCAGCCCTTTGCCCATCTTACTATGATCCGGACTCCAGTCCCTGATATCAAATTTGGGATCATTGCCATTCCAGCTGACAATATTCAGTTCTTTTTTCCATCCGCTTTTCCCTTCACTTAAGTCACCGATGTGTTCCATGATCTCGAAATCAATTCCTGCCATTTTTAACGCTCCCCTAAAATAAAGTGTCTTCCGATTTCTTCTGATTTATGAGCGTCAGATCCGGTTTCCAATTCTAAGCCCAATTTCTCAGCTTGCTCTATAATGAATTGATTAGGATACGTTTGCTGATAGTACTCCTTATCGATTCCTGCAAAATTATAGTCTAACCGATACCCGTTTTCTTTCGCTAGTTTCAGCAATTCGGTCCAATCAATCTTATCAGTGTATTGATACGCTTTCTGAAACTTATGAATCAAGTTCAAATGACCGATTTTCTTCGGCGTCAATTGTCCGTAAGGTAAGCTCAGTGCCTTTTTCACTGTTGCAGCGTAGATACTGTATAGTGTATGAACCCCCACTTCCTGTCCTTTTTTAACGAAACTGTCTTTGCTGTAGTCGATACAAAAGAAAGTACCATCCGGCAACTTCAGAAAATGAACGCTTAGGATAGAATGCTCAACGGC
Source organism: Marinilactibacillus piezotolerans (assembly GCF_900169305.1). GTDB lineage: Bacteria > Bacillota > Bacilli > Lactobacillales > Carnobacteriaceae_A > Marinilactibacillus > Marinilactibacillus piezotolerans_A. The sequence goes on from NZ_FWDP01000002.1 coordinate 20,795, forward strand.
TTCAGGATACTGTTCTAAAAAGAGCTGCGTTTCCTGTTCATATCCTTCTATATAATCGATTTCAAAGCCGATATTAATTTTGATCTTCCCCTGATACTTGGCTTGCAGACCTTTTCCTTCTTTCAGATATTCATAGACATCTTCCTTTTTCATTGCGCTATCTTTTGTCGGTACCGTATCATTAATCGGTAAAGGTGCATGTTCCGTAAACGTCATTTCTACTATCCCTTTTTCAATTGCCTTTTTGACGTACTGCTCCATTAGATCAGTAGATCCATGAGGACAATACGGCGTATGAACGTGTGTATCTTTTATCATGCCCGCTCCCTGCTTTCTCTCTATTTAATATATTGTGTTTTTCTTTTCAAATTGATTTTTTTAAATTAAAAAATTCTATAACGTGCTGTATCTTTAGTGTAACGGAATATTTCATTGCAAGTTATTCATATATATAAAGGTTTGTGTTACTATTTTTGTTATCAGTAAAACTTACTAAACACAAGTTTTATTGTATCAGACTTTAAAAATATAAGAAATGAGGAAGGAACTATTATGCATTCAAACAGTCACAACCAATCCATACTCCATCAAAAACAACAAGAATTGGAGTTCCTCCATCATTTCCATGGATTGGATTTTGAATTGATCGACTTATCTGTTATTGAACAATTTGACTGGACTAAGTTATCACAAGATGATCTTGGTCTAATGAACGAACGTCATAAATGGCAGCATGAAGGATCTTTATTTGCTTTAAGAAGCGACTGGACCAATGCCATCGTTCGTTACCGAAAAAAATACCAACTAAATGCTGAAAAAATTGCGTATACTGGACCCGTTTATACGTTAAATACTGAAAAACATCAATATGGTCTTGAAATTTTTACCGACAATGTCGATAAGCAAGCTGAAGTGCTGACTCAAATGGTCCGTTTTATCAAACAGTCTTTATCCATTCCATTATCTGTTGCAGTGATCAGTCATAACACATTGCTGAAAAACCTGCTCTCAGAAGAAGAACTCGCTGATGAGCTGACAAGAAAATTTATAAAAGAGCGTAACCGCGATGCTCTGATCGCAAAATTAGGCACTGATCATCCAATCGTAGAATTGATGGCTCACCCAGCTGCCGAACAAGCTGCTTATGTGAAAGAACATATGCCTCATTTAAAACGTCATATCGAAGAAATGAGTCACTGGGAATCCATTTTAATAAAGGAAAATGTATCCTATGTTTACGGTGACATGCTGGCGTTGCCTTCTCAATCTTATTATAAAGGGATTTCGATCCAGCTCTATTCAGAAGACCAAGTAGAACCCATCGCTTCAGGCGGACAGTATTCTAGTCCATCTAATGCCTTTGGAATCGGTTTGAACGTTTAACTCATTAAAAGCGTCCATGGAGGAATAAATATACATGATTACAATTGCGTTATCAAAAGGAAGACAATTAAAAGACTTTATCAACTATCTTGATGAAAAAAAGCTAACCAGTTGGAGTACAGCATTAAAATCTGTCTCTAGAGAGCTGGTGGTCGAAACAGAAAATGTCCGCTTCATGCTGGTCAAAGGAGAAGATGTGCCTGTCTACGTTGAAGAAGGTGTTGCGGATCTAGGCATTACGGGCAGCGATGTATTATTTGAACAAGATCGTCAAATCAATAACTTGATGGATCTGCCTTTCGGATACTGTCACTTTGCAATTGCGGCTAAAGAACCGCAAGACACTTATCCTGTCGTTGCTACAAAGTATGTTCAGTTTACCCAACAATATTTTGATTCAATCATGCAGCCTGTCAAAATTATTCAATTAAAGGGGTCTGTTGAACTGGCAGCTACCATCAACATGGCGGATGCTATTATGGATATCGTTCAAACCGGAACGACCTTAAGAGAGAACGGGCTGAGTGAACAAGTCCAATTAGATGAAATTAATGCTCGTCTCATCTCCAACAAGCATGCTTACTTTGCTAAGAATGATGAAATTCAAACGATTATGAATCAGTTAAGGATGAATGACCATGTTTAACGCACAGGAATTTACACAGATTTTTACTGAGGAAAACGAAATGGACTGGACAGTAATGGAAACTGTCCAGTCCATGATAAAAACAGTTCAGCAAAATGGAGATCGAGCTTTATTAGACTATTCAAAACAGTTCGATCGCGTTGAGCTGGATGAACTGACTATATCAAAAGAAAAGCTTAAAGAAGCTTATGAATCGTTACCAAGCGACTTGCGAGAAGCACTAGAAGCCGCTAAGGAAAATATCGAACAGTATCAGCAATCGATCAAATGGAAACAAAGTGAGTCTTCTGAACTTTATCAAAAAATTCATCCATTGAATCGTGTCGGAATCTATGTCCCTGGCGGAACGGCTCCGCTTGTTTCTACTGTCTTGATGACAACAGTGCTGGCGAATGTTGCCGGAGTAAAAGAAACGACGATCGTCACCCCGCCTCAACCAGAGGGTGTTCAGCAAGCCATTCTTGCAGCCTGCTATATCGTCGAAGCTGACCACGTCTATCAAGTCGGCGGAGCTCAGGCAATTGCTGCACTAGCGTACGGAACAGAAACGATCCAAAAAGTTGATAAAATCGTCGGACCAGGCAACCAGTATGTTGCGATGGCTAAAAAACTAGTCTATGGAGATGTCGGTATAGATTCGATTGCAGGCCCAAGCGAGATCGTTGTAGTTGTTGATGAAACAACGAATGCAGAATGGGCAGCCTATGACTTGATGGCTCAGGCAGAGCATGATGTACTGGCCAGAACATTTCTAATCAGCGAAAGCAAAGAAAAAATAGAAGAGATCTTGTCTGAAGTAGAGAAAAAACGATCAACTCAACCGAGAGCCGAAATTATTTCTAAGAGTCTTTTAGATCATCACTATGCTGTTCATACGGCTTCCAAAGCAGAGACCGTTCAAGTCGTAAATCTGATTGCTGGTGAACATGTTTCGATCCAGACCAAAGATGCCGAAACCTATGTCGATCTGGTTACGACAGCTGGTGCTTTGTTTGTCGGTGACCTTTCTCCTGAAGCGATCGGAGACTATGTTGCCGGACCCAGTCATGTTTTACCGACAGGCGGAAATGCCCGCTTTTCAAACGGACTATCCGTAAATGATTTTTTACGGACAAACTCAGTAATTCACCTCTCCCCTGCATCATTTGAGAGGATGGCTCCTTCAGGGATTCGTTTAGCCAAAGAAGAGGCACTGCAAGCGCACCATGATTCCCTTTATTACCGATTGGAGGATATTCAAAATGATAAGAATCGATAAAAACGAAAGTCCATACAGAGCACTGACAGAAGATGAAATTGCAAAAATTGCGATTGATACTCAATTCAATCAATATGCTGAAAACGAGTATCAAGATCTGCAGAAAAGTTATGCTGCATTTAATAATCTTGATCCAGAACTGGTTTCTTTTGCCAATGGATCAGATGAATGGATTCAAAAGTCTGTTGTTGTTTTAGGCAAAGGACCTATCTTAACTTTTGATCCTGACTTTGTAATGTACCAGGTCTACGCCGAACAATTCGGTCGGGAAATCGTCAAACTCCCCAGCAATGAAGATCATACCTTTGATTATGAAAAAGTCTACAAAAAGATAGAAGAGTTGAAGCCCTCTATCTTTATCTTCTCACAACCTAACAATCCGTACGGTACTTTACACCCGGCTGATTTCATCGAAAAAGCAGCAGAAATGATGAAAGAAGTTGGCGGATATTTTGTTTTAGATGAGGCTTATGGCGAATTTGTGGAAGAAACTGCACAATATCCTACAGGCGATCACGTTATCCGATTCCGCACTCTATCAAAAGTTTATGGACTGGCTGGACTGCGTATCGGAGTCGCTACTTCTACGCGCAAGACAATGGAGCTTTTAGACTCTATCGCCCACCCTTATCCGTTAAATACTTTCTCACTAAACGTGGCGGTCCACCTGCTGAATCAGCCTGAAAGACTGGAAGAATTTATTGAATTGAACCGCGAGCTTTCAAAACAGCTTCACAGTGTATTCAAAGAAGAGGTCGGCGATATCATCCCTATGCTTGAAAGCCACACAAATTTCTTGTTCACTTATGGAGACGATGCAATGGACTTAGGAAATTATATTGTTGAAAATGGATTTTTACCAAGAATGTATCCTGAAGACGAATCTCCTGCACTAAAAAAAGCGGTACGATATTCGATTGCAAAAGAAAATCAATTAGAAGAAATCAGAAAAATCATTCAAAAATGGAGAGATGAAAAATGGCAGTCAAGAAAGAACGGATAACAAAAGAAACGTCTATCCGCATGTCAGTCGATAGAGGTCTTGAACCTTCAACGATCGATACAGGCGTAGGCTTTTTAAATCATATGTTGGATCTTCTGGCTTTCCATGGTCACTTTGTTTTTGATATAAAAGTCGAGGGTGATCTGGACGTGGATGATCACCATACAACAGAAGATGTCGGCATACTCTTAGGCCAGTCTATTGCTGAACTGAACGAAGATAAATCAAAAATCCAGCGCTACGGAACAGCTTATGTACCGATGGATGAAACTTTGGCGCGCTCTGTCGTAGACATCAGCGGTCGTCCTTGTCTTCACTTTGAAGCTGTGTTTTCAAGTCAGAAAGTAGGAACATTCGATGTAGAATTGGTAAAAGAATTCTTTTATGCAGTAGCCATCAATTCCCGGATCACAGCTCATTTAGACTTGATTCGCGGCGGAAATACTCATCATGAAATCGAGGCTCTATTCAAAGCTTTTGCACAAAGTCTAAGAATCGCTTTGAGCGATTCAAATGTGAATAGAATCCCTTCCTCAAAAGGAGTGATTGAAGAATGATTGCCATAGTAGATTACGGATTAGGCAATATTGCCAACTTGACGAATGCCTGTGAATATCTAGGATATAAAGTTGTAGTCACCAGCGATTTAGAAGTCTTGAAAAAAGCAGACCGAATTATCTTACCTGGTGTGGGTCACTTCAATGATGCAATGAATCGAATCAAAGAGAATGGTCTTTTGTCTGTGTTAGAAGAATTAAAATCCTCTAAACCATTTGTCGGAATTTGTTTAGGGATGCAATTATTGTTTGAACACAGCGAAGAAGGAAATGTTGACGGATTAGGCTATTTACCTGGAACGGTCAAGAAGATTACAGGAAATGTCTCCGTTCCCCATTTAGGTTGGAACAAGCTGAAATCGACTGTACCCTCTTTAGATGATGATGTGTATTTTATTCATTCTTTTAAAGTTCATACAGATCAGAATGTTGTAGCTACTGCTGAGTATGAAGATGATGTTGTAGCGATCGTGCAAAAAGACAACATTATAGGAATTCAGTTCCACCCAGAAAAAAGCGGTGTTAAAGGTCTGCAGATTTTAGATCAGGCACTTAAAGGCGGGTTTTCACAATGATAGAATTATGGCCGGCAATCGATCTGATAGACCAGCAAAGCGTCAGGTTGACTGAAGGAAAATATGAATCAAAAGAAGTCATGAATCGCTCAGCAGAAGAAGCGATTGAATACTATAATCAATTCAAGCAAGTCACTCGCATTCATATTGTAGACTTGATGGGTGCGCTGCACCAAAAACCCGCTGAAAGCGAGTTTATTACAAATCTTATCCAGACCAGTCGTCTGCCGATTGAGATCGGCGGCGGTATTCGTTCACAAGAGACGATTGAACACTACCTATCAAATGGTGCATCATATGTGATCGTTGGAACGAAAGGTCTACAAGATTTAGACTGGTTAAGACAAATGACAGATCTGTATCCTGGGAAAATCTATTTAGGATTGGATGCTGTGAAAGACCAAGTCGCAGTAAACGGCTGGACTGAAACTGAAGATTTCACGATTTATGATGTGGCTGAAAAAACAGCTTCGTTCAAGTTAGGCGGCATTATTTATACTGATATTTCAAAAGACGGCAAAATGGGCGGTCCGAATGTAGAATTGACGGCAAAATTAGTCGAGCTTTCTCCCCACCCGATTACGGCATCTGGGGGAATCAGAAGTCTATCCGACATGAAAGAATTAGAAACGATCGGGGTAAAAGCAGCTATCGTAGGAAAAGCTGCCAATACTTCCGAGTTCTGGGAAGGAATCAGCTAATGATCAAGAAACGGATTATTCCTTGTTTAGATGTTAAAGACGGGGTAGTCGTCAAAGGCATCCAGTTCAAGGGATTAAGAGAAATCGGAAAGCCTGTAGATCTGGCGAAACGCTACAATGCCCTCGGAGCAGATGAATTGGTTTTCTTGGACATCTCAGCAACTGAAACCGGTCATGCATTAATGCTGGATGTTATTAAAGAAACAGCAAAAGAATTATTTATCCCTATGACGATCGGCGGCGGCATCCAGTCAGTTGCAGATATTTCTGCGCTGCTTGGTGCGGGTGCTGATAAAGTCAGCTTGAATTCAGCTGCTTTAAGAAATCCAGATTTAATTCGCGAAGCAAGCGAAAAATTCGGGGCTCAATGTATCTGTATCGCATTAGATGCAAAATGGGATGAAGAAAAACAAGATTGGTTCTGTTATACGCACGGCGGCAAAAAAGCAACAGACATTCGCGCGCTGGACTGGGTCAAAAAAGTAGAAAGTCTTGGTGCAGGAGAGCTGTTGGTGACCAGTATGGACTATGACGGTATGCAGCAAGGATTCGATCATAAACTATTGAGCTTGATTCAAGAATCTGTAACGATACCCGTCATCGCTTCCGGCGGTGCCGGCACTTCCGAGGACTTTTCAGCGTTGTTCTTAGAAACAGATGTCTCTGCAGGACTGGCTGCTTCCATCTTCCATGATGAAGAAGTATCGATTCAAGAAGTCAAAGATGATTGTATACGAAAAGGAGTGGCGATGAGAAATGTCTAAATATGACGATATAACCCCTGATTTTTCAAAAGGACTATTAACGGTCATTCTGCAGCATTACACGAACAAAGAAGTTCGTATGGTTGGTTACATGAATGAAGAAGCTTTTGAATTGACCAAAAAAGATGGAGTTGCTTGGTTTTATTCCAGATCTAAAGAAAGACTTTGGAAAAAAGGCGAATCCAGCGGCAACGTTCAGTACGTCAAAGACATGTATTTAGACTGCGACAAGGATGCTTTACTGGTTATGGTAGACCCTGCTGGACCAACTTGCCATACTGGAACAGACAGCTGTTTCAATTTAGCTGATTCCTTTACGTTAAAAGACATTGAAGCGACTGTTCAAGATCGCGCTGAATCTTCTGAAGAAAAGTCTTATACCAACTACCTGCTTTCTGAAGGGATAGATAAAATCGCCAAAAAGTTTGGTGAAGAAGCTTTTGAAGTGGTGATCGGTGCTAAAAACAACGATAAAGAAGAAGTTGCAAATGAAGCGGCAGATGTGCTGTATCACTTAGGTGTACTGCTGCACCATTCCGGTGTGACGGTTGCCGATGTAGAAGCTGTATTATCTGCTCGTCATCAAAAACCGAATAACTTTAAAGGTGAGCGAAAAGAAGTTAACGAATGGTAAAACTTTTCTCTTTCTAATCTTTCTTCAAAGCCAAAAACCGGTAAGTCGATTAATGACTTACCGGTTTTTGGCTTTATTTATTAAAACACACCTAACTTGCGCAACGCTTACAGTATTTATTTATCTTAATCTTCTTATTGTTTCTCCGTTACTATCCCTTTATTTGGTGATACTGTTGCAATTCTGCTTTAACCTCTGTATTCTAATAGATAACTAATAGATGTACTTAAATATTCTGATAATAAAAAAAGGAGTCTCTCATGACCGCACAACTACAGCAAATCATTATTATTATTACGCTCAGGGCTTAGCACTGTAAGAAATTTTACAGCTGTTTAGTCCTATTCATGGTTGTGTGAATGGGACTAAGACCTCCCATTCTTATTACAAGAGTGGGAGGTCTTTTCTTTTGCATCACATTTAGAATAAAGATAAAAGGAGGAAGAAACCGTTCAGTTTTTGTTCATTCTGCAAATAACCTTACTAAGGAGATGAAAACATGCAATTCTTTAAAAAAGTGAATGACTATTTTACGCAATACTTATCTTATATCGTAATTTTAACGGCGGCAGCTGCTCTGCTGTTTCCCGGACTATTTACCTGGGCAGCCGGCATTACCACATATACCCTGCAATTTATTATGTTTACCATGGGACTTACAATGAAACCATCTGACTTCAGTGAAGTGATGCGAAAACCTTGGCAGGTATTTCTAGTTGTTTTTGGCCAGTATCTATTTATGCCTTTATCAGCTGTTGCTCTATCTGCAGTCTTTAACTTATCTCCAGAAGTCGCATTGGGCTTGCTGCTGGTAGGTTCTGTTCCTGGTGGTACTTCTTCAAACGTGATGGCTTATTTGGCAAATGGAAATCTTCCTTTATCCATTAGCGCTACTTCTGTTTCCACTTTGCTGTCTCCTTTGTTGACACCGGTTATTTTATCATTGTATGGCGGTGCTTACTTAAATGTTGATTTCTGGACGATGTTTTTCTCGATTATTCAAGTCGTTTTGCTGCCGGTCATCGCTGGACTATCCATCAGCTATTTTTGGGGAAAGCAAACCCAGAAAGCAGAAAAAGTATTACCTTCTTTCTCATCAGCAGCTGTATTGCTGGTTCTTGCCGGTACTGTGTCCGTCAATCAAGAAAATCTATTAAGTACTGGTCTCCTTATCTTCTTGGTTGTCTGGCTGCATAATCTCAGCGGATACGGTATCAGCTATCTGATGTGTAAATTGCTGAAAAGAGATGTCAAAACAACTCGCACGATCGCAGTTGAAGTGGGTCTCCAAAACACCGGTTTAGCAGCCAATCTTGGTCTGGCACATTTTTCTCCCGCTACTGCCTTAGCAGCTGCAGCTGGTACGATCGTTCACACATTATTCGGAACCATCTTCGCAAACCTTTGCCGTCAGAGAGACCGGAAAACTTCTGCATTACTGAATGATAAACTGCAGAATGAAGCAGCCGTGTCTACTGATTAATCTAAAAATCAATTTATCTATAGAAAGCAGGGATATTATGAAACTCAGCCAAACCGTCCGCAGCGGACCCGACCAGTTTATCTGTCAGCAAAATGCCTTAACCTTATTACACGAAAAATTAGATCTTTTTTCTCAACCCGTTATCATTACAGGAGAGAAGTCTTATGCAGCTTTTGAGAAACACTATCCGGATACTCACAATTATCCCGTTTTAAGATATGACCGGACAGCTTCTGTGGAAGATATGGAGCGCTTAGCCGCTCAATGCCAACATGCAGACTGTATAATTGGTATCGGCGGAGGTAAAGTGTTGGATACGGCAAAAGGAACGGCTGATCTGCTGGAAATCGAATATATAATGATTCCGACAGTATTAGGGACTTGCGCGGCATATACACCTATCTCTGCCACCTATCATCCGGACGGAACTTTTAGAAGTGTAGATTACTATAAGCGTGCAGCCTACCTTTGTCTGATGGACCTGTCTTTACTGATTGAATCGCCTGTCCAGTACTTCGCTGGCGGGATCGGCGATACGCTCGCTAAATGGTATGAAGCAGAAGGTATTACCAGCCACTATGAAGGCACGTTACCGGCAATGGTATCTGTCGGTTTACAGACTGCAAAGGTGACTCAAGAGTTGCTGTTGAGTGACAGTGAAGAAGCATTAAACAGCATGCGTCAGCTTAGCGTTACTCCAGCGTTTCAGCGCGTTGCAGAGGCTGTCGTAGCCATTGCAGGAACAGTCGGAGGATTCGCTGGCGAATTTGGAAGGATGGCTGGTGCTCACGCTGTCCACAATGGAATGTCTTTAATCAAAGAAACACATTCCTTTGAACATGGTGTCAAGGTGGCCTACGGTATACTCGTTCAGTTGACGGCGGCTGGAAAAACTGAGGAAGTAGATAGACTCCTTCCATTTTATGAAAAGAATGGGTTTCCGCCTACTCTTTCAAGTTTTAACATTCCTGAGCGTGACTTGGATGAGGCGATGCATAAAGTCGCTGACTTTGCTGCTGCTGACCATGAAACCTTTACGTTAGCCGTACCAACTGCACAATCAGATGACATTTACTCTGCTATGCGCTATCTAGAAACCCTATCTCGCAATAAAACGTTAGTATAATCGCTTGAGTAGAGCTCCTATAAGGGCTCTGTTCTTTTAAGGTTTCGCCTTTCCTAAAATAAAATGATGAAATTCATTCATTATAAAAGTCTCCTAAAAATTCTGCTGTATGATTTGAAAATTTTTTCTCAGAACAGTACCCTTATAAAAGTGAATGAAACAAGATAGATTGAAATGATATATAAACAATTATTTCAGTTTATCTGCTATTTTATTGTAAATGAGGGAATAGTATGGATACTCGTTTTGAACGAATCCGATCAGCAGAAAAAGGGGCTCGCGTCAGTATTGTAGTCTATATCTTACTGGCTGTATTGAAATTAATCATCGGCTATCTCTTTCGTTCTTCTTCTTTAAGCGCTGATGGGTTCAATAATTTTACGGATGTGATTTCTTCCGTTACAGTTTTGATCGGACTGAGAGCCGCCAGAAAACCCGCTGACTCCAATCATCCTTACGGGCACTGGAAAGCTGAGCCGATTGCCAGTCTTATCACTTCTTTTGTCATGATGTTTGTAGGATTCCAGGTTTTGCAGTCTACTGCAACTCGCCTGTTGTCTGGGGAAGTCGTACCTCCTAATCCTTTAGCTGCAATTGCCGCTTTAGTGGGTACCGTCATTATGCTGGGTGTCTACCGGTATAATCTGACCCTGGCTAAACGAGTAAATTCTAATGGACTAAAAGCTGTAGCAAAAGATAACCTTGCAGATGCACTGACCAGTTTCGCTACGGGTGTTGCTATTTTTGCTTCTTCATTTGGAATCGGATGGATCGATGGTGTCATGGCTATCATCGTTTCCCTGATTATACTCAAAACAGGATTAGAAGTATTTAGAGAAAGCACCTTCTCCTTATCGGACGGCTTTCATGAACAGGAGTTGGCAGAGTATCATGCAGTGATTATTCAATTACCTGAAGTTCAGGAAATCGCCTCTTTAAAAGCACGCATGTACGGCACAAATATATATGTAGATATTACGGTACTTGTTAATGCCGAGATGACAGTACAAGAAGGACACGATATAACTGAAACCATTGAAACGGTGCTATACGAACAATATGATGTAATGCACACAGATGTCCATGTCGAGCCCTATCATACTTGATTCAGGTCCAGTCAAGATCAGGTTTTATTAATCACTATTTTTTTAACCTTTTAATTCAACATTATTGAAGCCAAAAAGGAGCTGTACAGATGATATCTGCGCAGCTCCTTTTTCTGTCATTCATTATTTTTGCTTTTACTAATAGATTACTTCAGTGTTGATTTCAATCCTTTTTAGAATTGATGACTTTAAAATTATGATTGACTGTCGCTTCGATCGTTCCAAATTCTTTGAAATAATTCCCGATCAGTTCGTTCATTGGAATCGTTACTTCCCGAACGATTTTTGAAGCATCAAACATGGCATAATCGCCGCCGCCTACCGCTCTATATTGGTTGATAACAACCTCAAGTTCATCGTCTGGCTGTACAGGTTCTCCTTTGTACTCCAGTTTCACTACTCTTTCGCCGAACGGTTGAGCAACATCAATAATATAGTTTATGCCTTCATACATATCGTAATTATACATTTGCGGTTTCGGCTCCATAAAGTCCGGATTTACTGCAATATCATCTTGCTCATTCAACACAAAATACTCAGCAGATTGCTCAATCGCTGCTTTTAAGTCTGCACCGCTGACCTTCAGGACGGCTAATGTATTCGGGAAGATATAATTGGTCACGACATCTCGCATAGTAACTTGCGGATTAAATCCGCTGCTTTCATTATTGAAAAGTGCCGTTCCGGAAATATCGCAGTTTGTGTAATGCATTTGAACTTTCTGGATAAACTCTACATATGGATGTTCTTCTCTCCTAGCTTGTTCAACATCATCAATCAGCATATCTCCTGAAACTTTTCCGATCGGCTGATCCAGCCAGTCTTCAACTTCGTTATTCAAAGCTTCGTACTTACCCGCAAGACTGCCCTCTAAAGGGGTCTGTTCAGAGATTTCAATCAGTTCGGGATAGATCGATTGGATTTGAACGTTTCCTGCTTCTTTTTCCAGTTCTACTGTAACTTTTCCAAGATATGCCCCTTTATGTCCAGGCATTACTGTAGCCACGCCGTTTTTTGTCTGCGCAATAACTCTATGCTGATGTCCGGTCAGCAGTACATCAATGCCTTTAACTTCTGTTAGAATTTTATAGCCTTCATTTTCACCAGTTTGAATTTCCGTTTCTTCACCAGAGTCGAGATCTTTTTCAAATCCGCCATGATAACTGACCACGACAATATCTGCTTCTTTTCTAAGCTCAGGGACATACTTTTTCGCAGTCTCATAAGCTGACAAGAATTGAAGCCCTGTATAATTTTCAGGATGTTCCCAGTGCGGAATATACTGCGTCGTCAAACCTAAAACAGCTACTTTGACTCCTTCTTTTTTTAGAATAACATAAGGGTTGCCAAAAGCCGGCTGCTGTTCTTCATTTAAGATGTTCGCCGAAAGGATCGGATACTGTGCCGAACGGACTGCAGTATTCAGATAATCCAAACCATAGTTGAATTCATGATTGCCGATAATCCCTGCATCATAAGGCAAGTCATTCAAAGCATTAATTAACGCATCCGCTTCGCCTTTTTCTTTCAGCACAAAGAAACTTAAAGGAGACCCTTGAATAAAGTCACCATTTTCTATAACGACTGATGGTCCATCTGCAGCAGCTACTTCTTTTTTTAATTGATCCGCCAGTTTAAACAGACCAAATCCCAGATTCTGCCCTCTTTTCTGGTAATCCGTCGGAAATAGATAGCCGTGTACGTCACTTGTTTCAAAAATGGTTAACTTCATCATTTTGTCTCCAATCTATGTATGGATAAGCTGAAACAGCTCATCCTAGTACTTTTAGTGTTGATATTCTTTTTGATATTCAGGAACGAACGTATTAAGTCCTTCACCTTTTAACGCTTCGTAAAAAAGCTCAGGATTAAAAGTGTGCCAAGGAATCGTCACTCCAGCATTTGCTCGTTTTGCTACTTTCAGCAAGTTTTCTTTTGTCGCATGTCCGCTGGCCCCTAATGAAATAAACGTGATATTCAAAGCAGCCAGATAATCTTGCAGCTGGGCATATCCAGGATCAAATTCTCCTAGTGGTTCCCCATTGCTGTGCAAATAACAGCTTTGTTCAAACTGCTCTAAGTAGTGCACATTTTTATAACTGTTTTGCAGCACATATTTTCCTGGCTGATCAGACAGCTCTTTTAAGGTAACCGCTTTTTCTGCATAGGCAGGAACTTCCGCTTTATCTTCCAGCGTTTCTTCCAGCAAGGTCCATTTTGCATCCGGATAAAACGTATGCAGAATATGCGCATAACTTGATTCCCAAACCATCGTTCTTCCATGTTGTCGAATGATTTCATCAATCTTTTTCATTCGTTCTACGTTTCGGATATACGGATTATAGATAAACAGATCTTCCGTATTCATAGTGATCATATCTTCCAGTTCATTCACTAGCGTCTGCTCGTTTAAAGATTTGCGGGCAGTTTTTTCTTCTGCTTCTTTTTCGGGTTTGAAGCTGAAAGACGTTCCCTCAATCAGCAAGACATCTGCTCCCCAGTTATTCGCTTCTTTTGCCCATTGCAGAACGCGTTCAGGATGATCTCCGGAAAGTCTGAAGTCCCCTGAGTGAATCATTTTCAAAGTGGGTGTTTCAATAAAGAATGCACTACATCCTACTGTATCATGGTCACTATGTTTGGGCAATACTGTAATATCGCCTACTTCAATGGAATTGCCGAAATCAAATGGAATCAGCTCGCATGAAACCGGCAGATCTTCTCCGATATGAACGAGTTCATTATATAGAATATATGCTTCTCGTGAAAGATAAACTTTTGTTTCTTCAGGCAGCTGGCGAAGCCCACCCATGTGATCTAAGTGAAGATGAGATACGAATACGGCCGTTTCCAAATTCGAATCTTCTGAAGATGTAAGAGACAAAGTTTTGAAGTCCGTTGTATCATATAGTCCTTCGATAGCCGGCAGACTGCCTGACTGGATCAGTGTTTCGGTTTCTGAGATACCCTCTTGTTTTGCTGGAATTTGTCCTCCAACAGTTAAGCCAAAGTCACAAAGGACTCTGGCTTTGGCTGTGCGGATTTCGACAATATTCCCTCCGATGGTTTTTAATCCATTCCAAAATTGGTAAGTTGTCATATAAGAAATCCTTTCTATAGCTCTTGATCAAAATATAGTCAAGAGATGTACTACTAACAAAACTTCCATAAATGAAGGTTTGCTTATTTATTTGATTCGATAATTGATTCAGTTTCAGCTTGCAGGTTTTCCAGAACAGTCTTAGGATCTGCATCGTTGACAGCCACTTCTTCCATTGCTGCAGTCAATGCGTTTCTGAATTCACCATATCCTTGGAATACAGGACTCGTCATACCATAGCTTAGCATTTCTGTGGGAGCTTTGTAACGAGGGTTTTCTTCCAGGAATGTCATATAAGTTTCATCTTCAAGCGCAGATTTGACGATTGGCACATATCCTGTTGCCATAGCCCATTGTGCAGTATTTTCTGGTTGTAACAGGAAGCTTAGGTATTCAACGAATCCAGCTTGTTCTTCTTCAGAAGCTGAGGAGAATAGTCCCAGATCGTTACCCGCGAATAGAGTTAATTCCGTATCATTGAATGTTGGGATAGCTGCAGTAGTCCAGTCAAGTGAGTTTTCTTCAGCTACTGGTTCAACGTGAGCTAATCCAGCTGATGAACCAATGTATAATGCTGATTCTCCTCGTCCGAATGGTCCTGAGAAGTATCCATCTTCACCGGCAGTACGAGCATAGCCTTCATCAAACATAGTGTTGATAAAGTTTAATGCTTCAACACTTTCTGATGATCCGATATCTGTATCCAATGTTTCTTCAGAAATAAATTCTGCTCCGTTTTGACGAGCCATTGTTTCGTATTCCATTTCGTAGCCATTTTCGAATCCCATAGCTACACGGTCGTCGCCAGCTTCTACCATCATTTTACCTAACGCTTCGATATCTGCCCAAGAAGTTGGTACTTCAACGCCGTATTCGTCCAAGATTCCTTGGTTTACAAACATCAAACGTGTTGATTTAGAGAATGGCAGAGCGTATCTTGATCCTTCGAAGTTAGAAGAGTTTTTAAACCCTTCGTAGATATCTGCAAGTGTATCAGCGGAAAACCCGTTTGAAGTCAGAAAATCATCGTCAAGAGGAACAAGCAAGTCGTTAGTCGCTAATTCTGGAACGTCCGTTGTTGTCAATTGAGCCATAGTCGGTAATTCTTTTGATACACCGGCTGCAGTGATCGCCTGGTTTAACTCATCGTATCCACCTTGGTTTTGTTCCACTACTTCGTATTGGTCTTGAGATTCATTGAATTCTGTCGTCAATTCTTTAATCGCTTCTTGGTGAGGACCATTCATTGCGTGCCAGAAAGTAATCTCCACTGGTTCAGCGTTAGCTGTTTCTGTAGATTCTGATGAAGAGTCTGCTGCTGCTGTATCTTCTTCTGCTGTCTCACCATTTCCACAAGCTGCCATAAGTAATGATCCTGCTAAAATACCTGTACCTAGTTTTAACCGTTTTATTGAACCTTGCATGTTTAATCAATTCTCCTTTTGTTATAAGTTTGGTTTTTAAAATTGAAACCTGTTTATCAGTAGTCCGATCTTCAACTCGATATGGTTGGCGATCAGTGTATTCTAGCCTTTCAAACCACTCTTAGCTACACCCATGATGATGTAACGCTGCAAGAATAGGTAAATCAAGATCATAGGAGCAATAACGATTGCGGAAGCAGCCATTAATAATTGATAATGGGTTCCTGCTTCTGTTGTAAATGCCAGCAATCCTACTGGTAATGGTCTAAGTGCCGTTTCATTGGTTACGATCAGCGGCCACATAAAAGCGTTCCAGCTTCCGATAATTTTAAGGATCGCTACAGCTACGATTGCCGATTTCGATAGCGGAACCAGGATGGTCCATAAGAATCTGAAATCATTGCTTCCATCAACTTTTGCTGCATAATACAATTCATTCGGAATGGATTCAAAATTCTGTTTCAGCATAAATACGGAGAAAACACTCGCCACATAAGGAATGATCATTGCAGCATATGTATTGATCAACCCCATATTTGAAATCGTCAGATAGTTGGGGATAATCAGTAACTCTCCCGGTACCATCATCGTGGCGATCAGAATTGTAAACAGCAAGTTTTTCCCATAAAACTTCAATTTTGCAAAAGCAAATGCTGCCAGAATTGTCGTCAATAATTCACCCAGCGTTGACAGTGCTGTAATCAGAACACTATTCAGAAAGTAGCGTCCAAATGGAGCGACTTCAAACGCTTCGATAAAGTTTTCGATCCTGAATACCTGTGGAATCCATACCGGCGGCATAGCCACGGCTTCAGCGGGCGACTTCAAAGAAGTCGACACCATCCATAAAAATGGAATCAGCATGGTGAAAGAACCCAGCCCAAGCAAAACATACGCTGCTACTCTTGTAGATATATTCTGTGAAGCACCTGAATCTAGGTCAGCTTTTTCTTTTTTCCGCTTTAAAATACTTGCTAATAGCGGCGTTGATTTTCTATTGATCTGTTCCATATTCGTCAGCTCCTTTCTTAATAGTGTACGAATTTCTTGTTGAATCCCATTTGAATAAGAGTAACCACTAAAATGATCAAAAATAAAACAATTCCTGCGGCTGCAGCTACAGCATATTGATTCTCCTGATAGAATTTCTGGAAAATATAGTAGACAACCGTCATTGCTGAACCCGCTGGTCCTGGTCTGCTCTGGAAAAGCGCAAAGACTTCATCGAAAACTTTAAAGCTATTAATAACGCCCATAACAGAAACCAAGAATATAGTTGGACCTAATAGCGGCACAGTAATATTTGTAAATCGTTGAAATCCTTTTGCCCCGTCAATTTTTGCTGCTGAGTAATAATTGGCGTCTATATTGTTCAATCCAACAAGGAACAGTATGATATTGAATCCTAATCCCTTCCAGACTGCCATAATGACGAGAGCCAGCATGGCATAATCTGGATCTTCCAGAAATTCAATAGGTGCCACCCCTAGCAGTCCTAACCCATAATTCAACAGACCGAAGCGGCTATGATATATCCAGCTCCAGACGATGGAGATAGCGACAGTACTCGTTACGAATGGCAGAAAATAAATAGAGCGGAAAAAACTGGATAAGGCTTCGATTTTTGTCAACAGTACAGCAATGGTCAAAGAAATGACGATTGAGATGGGAACTACCCCTAAAACGAATATGAACGTATTTCGAATCGCCAGTATGAACTTCGGATCTTGTAAAATCTCGACAAAATTACTGAATCCATATCCACCGACTTCTCCTGTGAAGATATTATAGTCCTGATATAAACTCATTAGAAACGACTGAACGATCGGATACAAGTTGAAGGTTCCTACAATCAGCAGCATCGGTGCGATATAAAACAGTGACTTTAGAGAGCTCTTCAAAGTCGGCTTTTCCATCATGCCAATGCCACCGCCTCAAATTCAACGGTTTCTCCATTCTGGTCGAACAGATGGATATCTTTCATTTGTGCTGTCAGATATATATCTGTTTCCTCTTGAGGAATCACTCCCAGATCGGTCGCCACAACTTCTTGATACTGGTTTTTAATATGAACGGTAACGTCTTTTCCGACACGAGCAACGTGGCTGACCGTGCCTTCAAATAAGGCTTCGTTCTGATTTGTGGTTGTAACCAGGTCTTCTGCACGCAATCCAATCATAGTGACAGTACGTTTTGTGTTTTCTGGAAGCGCTAGTCGATCCAAAACTTCCGGATGTGCAACTGTGTCGATTGTGTTGATGACTGGTGTTCCCAAAAACTGAGCTACAAATCGATTCTTAGGCTTTCTGTATAAAGTGATTGGATCACTGTTTTGCTGGATTGCTCCTTCGTTCAGAACCATTACTTCATCCGAAATACTGAGAGCTTCTTCTTGGTCGTGAGTAACGAAAACCGTTGTAACACCTGTTTCCTGCTGGATACGATGAATCTCTTCACGCATTTCAATTCTCAATCTAGCGTCCAAGTTAGAAAGAGGTTCGTCCATTAAAAGGATAGACGGTTCTTTCGCTAATGCTCTTGCGATCGCTACACGCTGCTGCTGCCCGCCTGATAACTGCTTCGGCTTTTTGTCAACATGATCTTCGATCTGTACAAGTGTTGCTAGTTCCATCGCGCGTTCACGGCGCTGCTTCTTAGGTACTTTTTCCATTTTCAGTGGGAACATAATATTTTCTAAAACTGAAAGATGCGGATATAATGCATAATTCTGGAACACCATCCCTACCTTACGTTTAACAGCATCTTGCTTCGTGACTTCTTTATCTCCAAAGTAAATCTGACCGTTCGATGGGAAAGTCAATCCTGAAATCAACATTAAAGTCGTTGATTTCCCGCAGCCGCTGGGACCGAGAATAGAAACCAATTTACCTTCTGGTATCGTGAAATTGATATTCTGCAATACGGCTTTATCTCCGTATGCCATCGTGACATCATTAAAACGAACTTGCATCGTGTTCACTCCTTTATTGATTCAAAACTGCTCTGTAAGCAGTACTAAAGCGTATCATTTTTATCTTCTTGCAGTCTATCATAGGTTTGTTAATGAGTTGTAAATGTAGTGTATGTATCTTGTCAAGATTCAACCTTTGTCTATACTGTTTTTTTATGATAGTATAGTTTGTTTGTCCTCTAATCATTAGAATAGAAATCGGTTACTGCTGTTATACTTTTTTGTCTTCTGTAAGGAGAAACGACAGCTTGCTTTTATGAGAATTTTATAAGACAATATACAATAAGATTTAGAAATGAAGGAGAAAATGAATGAATCAGAAGATAAAAGATAAAATCAGCACAATGGAAGCGACACTAATCGATTTTCGCAGAACATTGCATCAGCATCCGGAAATTGCATTTGAAGAAATCGAAACGACTAATCGGATCGCAGAGAAACTTGAGGAACTGTCGATTCCTTATAAGCGGATGGATCCGACAGGCATACTTGCAGAGATCAATGGTGAACAAGATGGCAAAACCATTCTGCTTAGAGCGGATATTGATGCTCTGCCCGTCACTGAGTTGAATGATCATTTAGACTATCGTTCTCAGGTAAAAGATAAAATGCACGCATGCGGCCACGATGCTCACACAGCTATGCTGATGACTGCTGCTGCTGCTTTAAATGAAATCAAAGCGGAGATTAAAGGAACCGTCCGCTTACTGTTCCAGCCTGCTGAAGAAGTTGCTGAAGGTGCACGCAAAATGATCGAACAAGGAGTTATCGAAGGTGTGGACAACGTTTTCGGTATCCATATCTGGTCAGAACTGGAATCTGGCAAGGTCTCCTGTCCTCCCGGTCCTTCATTTGCTGCTGCAGATATGCTGACTGTTCGCTTCAAAGGTAAAGGCGGACACGCCGCTATGCCCCATCAGACTGTTGACGCTGCAGTAATGGCATCACAATTTGTGTCGACCCTGCAGACAATTGTTTCCAGAGAAATCGACCCTTTGCATTCTGCTGTTGTGACCATTGGGAAAATGGAAGTCGGCAGCCGCTTTAATGTTATTGCAGAGAATGCTTTACTAGAGGGAACGATAAGAACGTTTGATGCAGTTACAAGAGACAAGATTGAATCTTCTATTGCTCAATATGCAGAACATATTGCCTTATTGTATGGCGGAACGGTTGAGGTTGATTATGAACGCAAAACAGAACCGGTCGTCAATGAAACACATTCAGCTAAGCTTGTCCAAAGTGTTGCTGCTGAGGCATTCGGAGAATCTGCCTTGCAAGAAGAACCGCCTACCATGGGAGCAGAAGATTTTGGGTATTATATGGCTGAAGCAACAGGTGCATTTGCACTGGTTGGTTCAGGAAATGAGACGAAAGATACTTGCTGGGCACATCACCACGGCCGCTTTAATGTAGACGAAGCAGCCTTGAAAGTCGGCGCAGAGCTTTATGCGCAGTATGCATTAGCTTATTTGGATCAAAGTGAGTTTTAAGCTTCTGCTTTTCTTTTAAATAACAAAAATCCTCTTATCTCATGACCAGCAGATTCGCTGGGCAGGATAAGAGGATTTTTACTTATTTTTATAATCCAATCAAGATTAGACAAAGTCGCATTAATAGAAACACGATTTGTGAAAACATGTGAGCTAATATAGCGGCTTCTAAATGATGTTTATAGTAAATCCAGCCGAAAATGATACTGCCTAGACCGTTCATGACAAATAATCTGACCCACAGCACTGTACTCATTTCAAATACTGAGATATTCCCTACTGTGAAGATAATCGCAGAAAAAAGGATACTGAATAGATACACGTATCGGTTGAGTTTCTGACCGCCTAAACTGAATACATAGACAATGATCGTCATCAAACCGAATCTAAGCAGAATTTCTTGTGTGATTCCGCCATATAGAATACTAGATAAGATTTGCTCCCATCCAGGTACCATCAATGCTCCTTGAAATGCTTCTGGCAGCCATGGCCGGAACACAATATCAAATCCTCCGGTCACAAGACCGACTACTGCTCCGCCGATTAATACTGTGCTGAGAATAGATCTGATATGAAGAGAAGACTGCTCGTAAATAACGGATCTTAGTCTGACTTTTTCTGCATTAAAGTGACCAATCAGCAGAGCACCTGTAATGATCGTCAAAGGCTGAAGCAAACTTAGTCCAGCAATCTGCCAAGTCTCATATCCTTCCAATCCTTCTGTCGTAGTGGCTACAGCTGTATTGTATACAACGGGATATAAACTTGCTAAACTGATCAAAATCAGTCCGAAGTAAATCCAAAACCCTTTCCACTTGCTCTTCTTTTTTACCTCAGTCTGCTTTAATGAACTTTCTTTTCTTTCTGCCGGCACCGGCAAGCTCCTCTCTGGTAGAGTATTTCGTACTGAACACTTTTTATTTCACTTTTAAAATTTGTTCTTTTGCGTGCACAAATTCCGTAATCAGTGCATTAGTCGGTGCTTCAAACCCATATTCATTTGCCAATCTGGCAACTGCACCATTGATATAGTCAATTTCAGTTAAGCGGTGGTGCTGAATTAAATCTTGGTGCATGGATGGATAGTGATGACCAAGCTCTTTTCCAGCTGAAACGATATACTCGACAGTTTCTTCAAAGTCCAGTTCAACGTCTTGCTCTTTAGCCACTTCAACAAATTCTTTCACGATTCTTTCGACAATGGATACCGCCTGTTCTGTCTCAAACATCTCACCCAGTGTTGAGTCCAGTAATGAACAGGTCGCATTTAAAGCTCCATTTACACACGCTTTTCTCCAGATAGAAAATTTAACATTTTCACTGTAGATTCCGTTAAGCCCTGCATCTTTCAACACTGCAACAATTTCTTTTGCTTTTTCTTCTCCTCCAGGAATGAAGTTTTGGATTTCTGTTGATCCAGTGCCTTCTAATTCGATTTGACCAGGTCCATTAAGCCCTGCTGTCCAGATCGTTACGCCGATCAGCATATTTTCTAGTGGAACATATTCTTTCATAACCGTCTCATGACCAATACCGTTCAATAGGCAGACGACTTGAGTCTGTTCTCCAATGATTGGTTGAATGTCTTCAAGCATATCACCTAAAAACATCGCTTTTGTAAACATAAAGATTACATCTACCTGATCTTTAACTTCATTTGGATAATAAATAGGGATATGTGCAGTTTGTTCTGTACCATTATATTGAACTTGTAATCCATTCTCTCGAATAGCCTGAATATGTGCATCCCATTTATCAATCAAAATGACATCATTGCCCGCTTGGTGCAGCATAAATCCAAACCGGCTGCCCATCGCTCCACTTCCTGCAATTGCAATTTTCATTTTTTCTCACTCCTAATTTAACTTGAAAAAATCTACTTTCTTATTATACCATAGCCGTCATACCGCAGAGGTCCAGGTTTGATAAGTTAAGCAGATCTTCCAAATTCGTTTATTCATTTTGTTGTTAAAAAAAACAATTAGGATAAGCTGACCACGGAAAGAAAACTTTATAAGTAAAAAGTCTCCAAAGTCAGTATAAATTGACCTGACTTTGGAGACTCCTGAATCATCCATTATTGTTATCGATAAGAGGGGCTTTTTCTTTTTTTCAGTACAGCGTAGACAGCCGCAGCAACTTGCAATGCGATTCCAATACCTGCAGCAATCAATATAAACTGCTGGTCATTTTTTACAATGATACCGACATAAGACCAGATAAAGACTAATGGATACAGCCAATCTTGGTATTTTAAAGAAATGTATACACATAATAAAGAGGCAACCACCAACATAATGATCGTCCAGGTCGTTTCATTAAATCCTAAGACGGATGTGATCCCAGCAGAAACTGCCCAAGTAAAGATATTTACGATGGTAGCGACGGTTACCCATCCAAAATATATCGAAAAAGGAAAACGATCAAAGAAATTATAGCGGATTTTGGAGATGATACGGTAGATCATCACCAGTGTAATTAATAATCCTGCAATAATAAAAGTTGAAATCAGAATCTGATCAGCCGTAAAGGTTAAGATCCAAGCTGCATTTAATGCAAAATTCAAGATCAGCCAGACTTTGACTTTATCGTAAATTGTGCCTTCAAAATGATTAATGAAAAAGAGACGAACAATCCAGACCAATACACTGAGATAAATGAGTCCCCATATTGAAAAAGCGAAGCCCGCTGGCTGGATCAAAGCCTGCTGGTCGTCAGCAGTTGCTCCTACATCTGTAGCAGACCAGTAATTCAAGAAAATCATTATCCCAAAAACAACTAGATAAGCTATACCATATTTTTTTGCTTTATTCATAATATACTCCTCCTTGCTGATAGAATTTGGTTAGAATTCAAAATAAAGTGAATCAGATACATACTGCTGATCGTATTTTTTTATCATTTGCTTTAAGAAACTTTTTAATTTTTTTAAAGGCTCCTCTTCGCTTTCCACCGCTGATGATAATCGTTTGAATTTATCTTTTTCATTATCTGTTGCTTGCTTTTTAACATATCCCCAAACATGACTAGCTGCATTTACCGCTGACTTAGGAATCGGTTCCAGGTCTATGGCAGCTTCAATCAGCCTATAGAACGGAATGACCGGATAACTGGATTTATCTTTCAGTAATTCACGGATACTCTGATAAATCTCCTGAGATCGTTCCAGTACTACATATTTATAGCGGCTCCATTCTTGCTCCAGATCTTTAATATTACCATTGTCCGCAGTCGCCAGTACACATTTGACAGCGGACAGATTTTTATCTTTCACTTCCAGCATAATGTCAATATCCAAGTCTTTTACTTGGTCGTAATAGGCAACAAATTCATCAATATGAATGGTTTTCGAATGAGATCCTGTACGATTGTTGATCTGTTGCTGGGAATAATGTGTTTTTTGTCTGCCGTCTTTCTTATTCCAGGTGGTTTTGGCTTTCTTTATCCAGTAAGCATCATCTTTCTCCGGATCACTCGGATTAATAGCGTTATGCAAATTATCATATACAGCAGGTGCACCGGTTTGCTCACTGATCCAGATGACTTCTTTGATGGTATAAGAACGGTCATCATTTTCGACTACCAACCGATTTTTGATCCGTTCGTCCAAAGTCTGATAAACTTCCACGAATCGATTCATCGCTGTTTCTTTATCCCCATACACGCCGCCAACATGTAAAATCAATTTGCTGCTTGCGTCTGTGCCCAAACTATCTAGAAACAAAGTGTGATACTCCAGGTCTGCAATCGCCCTTTCAACAACCCCTTCGTCTGGAGAATTGAGCACCGTATATTGCCCTGGGTGCATTGAGACTCTCATACCATACTGTTTGATCAACTTACCGATCTCTTCAAATTGTTCTGAAAACTGCGTGGACCAATCCAGTGTATTCACTTCTTTGTCTGAAGCAAATGGAATAATATCCGAGCTGATTCGGAACAGTTTGATTTTATGCTCACCATTGAACTGAACAATATTTTTTAAAGCGTTTAGATTATGTTCAATCAGCGTGCTCAAATGTTCTTCTGTGGCACTCGCCTTCCGGCAGGTTTTCTGTTTAGTGTCGTTCACACCGACCGTTATACACGGATATCCGATACTCACTACTGACTCTCTCCTTTAAGTTACACAATAATAAAGTAAAAAGCGAGACCATTACTGTCCCACTATATAAATAAACATAAAAAAAATAGCAATATCAGGACCGCTTCGTCCTTCTATTACTATCGTACCTCATTTTAAGGATATTCTGAAATCATTCGTTTTCTCTTCTAACGACAAGACGAATGAGGATTAAAGGGTCTGATCAGCATTAAAACAATGACGTATTAATGCTGATCGTGTTTTTATAAGAATTCTAGATCTTCTGGATATTCTCTTAAGAATAAATCATGCTTGTCAGCTTCTTCAGCAATTTCTGCTACTGTATTACCATCTTTGAAAAAAACTTCCATTGCCATATCAAATGTCCCTCTGATCGCAATGCCCATTTCAATAAAATGGATTGTACAAAATTCGATTTCTCGAGCATTCAGCTGCTGAATCAATTTTAGATCTTCAAAACATTCAATCGTAAAAAAGTTTGTCTGGTTTTCTAATGATGTGTTCTTTAACTGCCTGATCCATAAATACTGTTCGTATCGATCGAGTTCATTCAAAGCATTTAAATGAGTTTGCTCATCCATATCTTCGTAATTGAGATCAATCACAATAGAAGAGATCGAATCTTGACCATAGAGCTTCTAAAAAAGAAAGCTGATTATATTCATGTTTCAGATGCAGATCAGCATAAGCAAATGAAATTGGCTCAGCTTCTTCGGCGGTTAGACTTCTTGGAAAGATATCCAGCAGTCTATGTAACGTCTGTTTATAAAACACTTCTGAATCTGTCTCAACCTCTATCATCAGTTCTCTTATTTGGTTAAGTTTTTCCAGGCGGATGATCTTTAGCATCGTTTCTCCCCTTCTCTTTATCCAAAACTACAGCAAACTACAGACCGTTATACCAGTATAAAATAACAATTGCTACGTTCCAATTAATTATTTTACTGCTCATCTATATAATCAGAACAACCTATGCTATGATAGGGTCAACAAATAAAATCTCAGTTTCGGAGGAAAATCATGGTTTGCATAAATTGTTCCACTTTCGGGCAGCGTATTGCGTTTCAGTTAAACGAACTGCTGCTCCCACTTATTTCAAAACATTTTACACGGTACGGTCATGAATTTGAAGTGGAAGGATTGACACTTATAACAAACGAATCTGGCGCCAATGATGTATATAATTTTTTAAACGGTATTGAGTTGACCGATGGTATACAATTCAGGATTAATCAGCAAGAGTGGCACACCATTGATCATTTTTCCGAATACATAGACGCTGCCTGGATCGATTCGATTATTAATGAGCAGCACCTGAAGATGCACTTCCAGCCTATTGTTAAAACTGATGGCACTATATATGGTTATGAATTGCTTGCTCGCTTTCATGATGATGATGGGAATACCCTTTATCCGAATACCATTTTTCCAGCAGCAAAAGCTCGAGGACGGACTTTCGCATTAGACCGCGTATGTCGTATTCATGCAGTCAAACAAGTTGATCGACTACAGGCGGATCAGAAAGTCTTCATCAACTTTATTCCTACGGCTATTTACTCACCAGAACACTGCTTGAGAACAACGACGCTGATAGCCAAACGGTTGAATATTGATCCTAGACGGATTGTATTTGAAGTTGTGGAGACAGAACAAATTGCGGATCTGGATCATCTGAAAACCATTCTTCATTACTATCAAAATCACGGGTTTGAATATGCATTAGATGATGTGGGTGCTGGCTTTAATACATTAGAAGTTTTGAAAGAAATGAAACCACCTTATATGAAACTGGATATGGAATATGCCCAAAACGTCTCAGAAGATCCGGAAAAACAAGCTGTTGCTGCTGCATTTTTAGAAACAGCTCGTACATTTCAGGCTATCCCTTTAGCAGAAGGGATTGAAAGGATAGAAGATTTTAATTGGTTAAAATCATTGGGTTACGAGTTGTTTCAAGGATACTTATTCGGAAAGCCAGAACCTGAGCCATTGGCCTCCAATCAGCTTCAGCTAATCTAAATCTGCGGCTCTTTAATCCATTACAATTCATATGATTACTTAAACTGCTCTGTTCTTGTTATACTAGACTTAAGAAATGAAAAAAGGAGTGTTCCTATGATTTGGACTTTAATCGGAATTTTATTGTTATTCTGGGTCATCGGACTTGTTCTTGATGTTGTTGGCGGTTTAATTCACATCTTGTTAGTAATTGCATTGATCGCCTTTATATATAACATGATATCCGGTCGTAAAAAACGCAGGTAACTCTACAAGTAAACAAGTTGTAAAAAATTGTCAACAAGAAGCCCCCCGCCTTTACTATAACAGTGGCGGGGGGCTTCTTGGCTTTTTAACTTTTAAGGTGAATTACTACTGGCTTGTGAACTCAGTCAAAATTTAATTTTTCATTTTTTCCAACACTGCAAAATAATTTTCTTCTCGATCAGAAAAGTTGAATAATCTTTCATTATAATCAGCATATTCAACAATTTCTCCTACAAAAATATCCGGCTCTTGTTTCAGCTTATTGTGAAGGCTCTCTAAATCTTCTGTGAAAAACATTAAGGATGGTGTACTGAGATTCAACTCTGGAGATTGTTCCGCGATAGCTTTCTTATCGAATAACACCAAAGTCGTTGCTGAATCTGATTCAGGTGCTATTTCGATCCATTTCATCTCTTCTTCACTAGATGGGTCATTTTTATTTTTAGAGATGATCTCAAAACCCATAACTTCTGTCCAGAATGTCACAGCTGCAGCTTGGTCTTCTACATACAGCATCACTTGCGCTAATTTACTGATCATTTTCAAGCCCCTTTCTCAGATAGATACCATAATTTTATTTTGCCATTATCATACTACACGCTTAAGAGCAAAGCTTATGATCGATCTCTTATAAAGGTCTAAAATCATGTGCTCAAGATATTCAAGTGCAAACGAATCCTCATTCTGTCATCTGTTTAAATTGTTCCGCCACCGCTTGCTGCTGTTCTTCTCGAGAAATGCTGCTCTCTCCATCTCCATTTTGGAATCCATAATGTCCAAAATTAGAATGATTACCTCCAGATATCACATGATACACCGTGTTTTCAGGCAGCAGCGACTGCGAAGACTGGTACTTATCCTGGTTGATCACTCCGTCATTTTCAGCATATAGAGACAATATTTCTAAATCAGTATCCGTCAAATCTGTTTCATCAGAGGGATAGGCACCTAACAGGAAAGCACCCTTAAGTTGAGCTGGCTGCTCGTCTGCATACAGCAGGGCACTCGTTCCGCCCAAAGAATGACCGCCGATCCACCATTCCAGATTTGAAGGGTTTTCCTTGTAAATTTCTGCAAAAGCATTTGTCTTCAGTATCGCAAGGTTTAACGGCATAGAAGGAACGAATACTCTAAATCCTTGTTCGCTGATTGCTTGAGCCAATGGCAGATAGGCTTCCGTCTCAACTAATCCCCCCTGATAAAAAACGACATTTCCAGACGCTTCTTCTGGTTCAATGATATAATAACCGTTTTCTTCTTGCACACCATCCGTTTTGATTAAGCTCAACGCTTCAGGCATTGCCTCATAGGTCCTATATTTTATAACTGCATATCCACCAGTGATAAGGAGGACTAGAAGGATTAAAATTCCCATGATAAAATTTTTCCAGTTTCGTTTTAGCCAATTCATAGTTCATTGCTTCTTTCTTATACTTTTTATTCGATCTGATTTTGCTTCTCTTTAGGCATTTGTCGTTGCTTCAGTGTATTAAAATACCCCCTAAAACTGCACCGAATCACTATTTTTAAGGGTTACAATCAGTCTTCATTTCGGTTTCAGTTCGACTATATTACTAGCCGCTTTATTCAAATTGCAGCTGGAAAGACTCTGGTACAATCGGCGGGACTTTTCTTTCTAAAAGATGTAAAACCATTTTCGAAACCAGTACGCCCGGTCCTAATGCTTGTCCTACACTGATCGTCGGTATGCTCTTGTTTGCAATCCATGTTGCAACTTTCTCTTCTGTTGCATAGTCAGGAAGATTTTGACTGTAACCGGATGGTGGAAAGGTTTGCCCTTGTAAGGCATCTATACTGATGTCTGACGGAATCCCTGTATATTCCTCAAGTGTTAATCCCGTTGGAGCGAAGGTTAATACAGAAGTACCAAATCCCAATGCCACCGCAGTTATTACAAATAAATTTCTCTGACGTGCTGCGCGATGAAGGGCAACAGATTCAGGAAATGCAAAATAATCAATTGCATCTATGACATAGTCGACCCCCTCTACAAACGTTGCAGCATTCTTTTCTGTTACACCATCAAAGTAACATTCGATTTCAATATCAGGATTGATTGTAAGTAAATGATTCTTCAATGCTTCTGCTTTTCGCTGTCCTACCGTTTCATGCGTCGCTGCACACTGACGATTGATATTTGTAACATCAAAAGTGTCTGGATCCGCTAAAATCAGTTTACCAAGCCCCATACGCGTAAGTAGCTCAGCAGAGAACCCGCCAATGCAGCCGCAACCTGCTATCGCAATCGTAGTATCGTGAAGTTTTAGAACTTCCTCTTCTGACATTATACCTAAATTTCGAATAAATTGATCCTTTATCATTGAGTTAACTCCTCCACTGTATTTTTTTCATTTTCCATTAAATAATCATATAATGTGCTGCGTTTTTCTTTCAGCGTTGCCAGACAGACCGATAGATCCAATGCACAGGGAATCGTTTTTGATCCGAGATAAACATTAGGCTCTCCGATGACTTCGAATGGAAATTTGAAGATTCGGTGCATATACTTATAAACTCTCTCATCAATGCAGCAGATCCAGTGTGTAACATCATTATTTAGTGAATAGTTCAGAACTGTCTTGATCAATCCAAGTCCAACATCATGTTTCGGCATCTTCGTAAATGCACTGAATTCCGCATATTTGCTTTCTTCCAACTGTAACAGCCGCTCTTTTTCAGCAAGAGAAATCGAAAAGTTTTTGATAGTCGGCAGTTCTTCCATTGGCATGAAGATCAGTCTGGTAACCCCTACAACCTCTTTGGCATCCTCAGTCTGTACAACAAAATAAGTTGAATGGTCTATGTAAGGATCCTCTTCATTCTGCTTAAAAAAACCAACTTCTTGATACCGCTGGTGATGCAGTGCAATTGCTTTATCTCGCAGCTTGCCTTCTACGTTACCAAAATAATACGTTTCTTCCACTTCCATCATAACACTTCCTTTTATAATTTATGTTACCTCTCTATTAAATAACAGTTGTCGATAAAATGACAGTTTATTTTTATTTATAGCCTTTATAGTTATTTTCTCAAAAAAATGATAGAATGATAGTCCCTTTTATATTTCAAAAATAGGATGATTATGACCGTGAATAATATTGCTAATGAAAAAAAGATGTTGCTGCAGAAATTGATGACTAACTACGAGAAATGTTTAAATGACCAGATACTGAAAATTTGTTTGATTTATATAACGCTGAGTATCAGCTGGAATTTTGCCTTTCAGTGGTTAAACCTTCCTTTTTCGCGTGCTGACCTTAGTGTTTTGCTGCTGATTTTCGCTTTGCTGTCGATTGTATTCTTGTTTTTCCATATTTTTAAACTTCCCTCGAGATTAAAAACACATATCGTTTTATCCATCGTTATACTAGTTGTTATTGGTCTGTATTTTGGTTCAGGCTATTCAGAAGGATGGAGTTATTTTCTGCTGATCCCCATTATTGACAGCCTATATGGTAATCGGTTTTTATCTATCAGTTATTCCATTATCGGTTTGCTGTGTTTGTCTGCTGCCAGTGTTTTTTTCCAATTAACTGACAGCTATATAGTAGATTATATCGATGTTTCCAACCGCATTTTACTGTACATTATCGTGGCCACATTCAGCTATTTGCTGTTGTCCAAATTGAACATGCTTTACAATAAGCAAGTCACTACTGTGGTTGAGTCAGTTGAAAGAACCCTTGAACAAGTGGTACAAAGTTTCATTGTGGCTATGGAGGCGAAGGATTTATACACATTCGGACACAGTGAAAGAGTTAGCCAGTATGCTGTGGCAATAGCCAAACAACTGCCTGAGTTTCAAGATAAACACAGTCTGAAAAAATTACGCTTAAGCGGATTGCTTCATGACATCGGCAAAATCAATGTTCCAGAACAGATCCTAACGAAACCGACTAACTTGACGAATGAAGAATATGAAATCATCAAAACTCACACCGTTATCGGAGCTCAAATGGTTGAGAAAGTGGATGGTTTAGAAGATTTAAAATGCGGTGTCCTCTACCACCATGAAAGATGGGATGGAAAAGGGTATCCAGCAGGATTAAAAGGAAATGATATCCCTTTAGAAGCTCGTATATTAACTGTGGCTGATGCACTTGACGCTCTTACCTCTACAAGAGCTTACAGAGATGAGCTCACAATTGAAGAAGCTTTTCAAGAATTAGAAAAAGGCAGAGAAACACAGTTTGACCCCCACTTATATCCAGCAATTCAAGCTGCCAAACAGGAATTGCTCAGTATTTATTCTAATGCGCATGATCCCTTTGATGAATTTAAAAAACTGACCGACTTATTATAAAAAGTCGGTCAGTTTTTTATTATAGACGATTTAAAGGACATTCAATGAACCTTTTATAGAAGATTCATTAAAAAATGTCTCAATCATATGATCGTGTATTATTTCAATTTAAGCAATGCAACAGTCTCTACATGGGACGAGTTGATAGAATTGATGTATTTGCGATTTTCAGCACAATGGTCGTATGGGGGAACATATCGACTATTTCGTACATTCGTGGGAACATATCCACCAATCATAAAAATCGGTGTGATTAATAGTCTTTTTTCTTTACCGGAATCCAGATTTCGCTTCGATACTTTGGATTTCCAGTGTCTGCACTCTCGTTCCACAAAATTTCTGGGCCTTCAACTAATTCATAACTTGATGATGGAAACCACTCTGAATATATCCTACCCCACACATTTTGAAGTGTTTCCGGGAATGGTCCAATCGATTCAAATACAGCCCAAGTACTAGCATTAATTTTTAATACATCAAATTCTGCTGTTTCATCACTTGAAGTTGCTACACCGATGTAATGATCTAGTTCTCCTCTTTCTTCCATTCTTCCTTCCGAGAAATTAGTGGAAGCACTAATAATACCTGTTGGTTCTACATTTGAAATTGCTTTTAATTGTTTAATAACATCCGTGGTTAAAAGTTCAGTCATTTTTGCAATCTCTGGATTGACACCTTTAAAAATAATTGGAACTCTCTTCTTAAATCCTACTAACTTAAAAGTTCCTTTCTCAACAATACGATAGTTCATTTCGCATCCTCCTTTAATTGATAATTGAAAGGTCATTCGAGGATAAGCTTTTAATTGTGTATTCTCACTCCTTGCCTCAGAAGGGAGAATGCCATGCAGGGAATGAAAAGCACGGGAAAATGAATCAGCCGAATTATAGCCATATTTGACGGCTACATCAATTATTCTCAAATCCCTATCTTTCAGATCAAGTGCAGCCAACGTCAGTCTTCTTCTCCGAATATATTCTGATAAACTTATGCCTGCTAAAAAAGAAAACATCCGCTTGAAATGATACTCTGAACAATAAGCGATTTTAGATACTTCACTATAATCAATTTCCTCTGTTAAGTGCTCTTCAATATATGCCAATGCATTATTCATACTTCTTAAAGAATCCATCAAACAACCTCCTTTCATCATCAATATTATCAGAGGATGCATTTACCCATCCGACAATCTGTGCACAATGTAGTCGACTCACCTTATTCGGGAAACCCTTTAGTTTACATTTGTTTATTCATTAATTGCTCTAACCCTGCTTCGGATGTTAACATTTCAAGATTATTAAATATTTCCTCTTCGCTCCAATTCCACCATTGAAGCTTTAGCAAGAATTCAATCTTTTCGTCACTAAAGCGTTTTTTGATAAACTTAGCTGGATTCCCACCATATATTGAATAGGGTTCAACACTTTTTACTACTGTTGAGTTAGCAGCAATAATCGCACCATCTCCAATTTTAACACCTGGCATTATGGTTACATTTTGACCTATCCACACATCATTGCCAATCACTGTGTCACCCTTAAAAGGAAGTTGTTCTATTGTAGGAGTCACTTTTTCCCATCCACAGCCAAAGATATTAAAGGGATAGGTTGTAATTCCATCCATTCTATGATTTGCACCATTCATGATAAACTTAACACCCGCTGCAATTGCACAGAACTTGCCTATAATGAGTTTATCTCCAAGAAATTCGTAGTGGTGCTCTATATTATCATAAAATTTCTCAGGAGATTTATTATTGTCGCTGTAATAAGTGTATTCACCAATCTCAACATTTGGTCTTTTAGGTAGATTACTTATATAGCAAACCGTCTTTATATTTTCATTCGGATAAAGCTTTTTCTTATCTGGCCCCGTCATTGAATATGGGCTCCTTTCAGGTATTCAACCTCATTTACTAGTCTTTGAAGAATCTCTATTCCTTTTCTTGTACAATCTACATTAGTTGATATTAAGGAAATAACCTTATCGACCCTTTCCTTGTAATCGCTTGGCTTGATCTTAAAATCCTCGATTATCTTAACAGCCTTTTTTTCATTTATACAGTATTCTTTATTTACTGCAAATAAGACTTGATTAAGGGAAGATATGCTTCGAAAGCAATGCCCGCAAACATAGGATACATCGTCTTTATCTATATTGTTCTCAGCAAACATTAAAGAGAAACCTGCCTCAAACATAAAAAATTCAGTTAATCCTTTCTGCAAAGCGGTTGGATAACGTTCTGCTTGCTTTTTAAACTCATAAAAGTTTTCATCATTAGCATATAGTATTTTGCTAATCGCTAATTCTCCTCGATACATAGCACTTATATATCCATGGGGATGCCCCGTCTGATAATTAGCAGTAGCAATTCCTTGCTCCGTATCTTTGATTATTTGTACCACCCGTTTAATATCACGTAAAATTAAGTCCACATGATATCCGTTTATGACTAACCATCCGCCGCCATTAATCCAATCACCCCATGCTCCGGGAGGTACAATAAGGTTGCTTCTATTCTCATCATCCAACTCTGTAGCAAGTTGATTAATTACTGTAATGTCAAATAACTCTGAATTGTAATAGATTCCGAAATCTATATCAGAATCCTCTGTATGGGTGCCTCTTGCACGAGAACCCCCTAATACGATGCCTTCTATATAAGGCAAAGAGGATAATTTTTCTGTCACTGATTGAATAATATTATCTATCATACTGAATCACTCCTTTCAATATCAAAAGCTATATCTCATGTTGAGAAACACCTTTTTTGCCATATGTTCCTTATGCTTTACGTATATTTATATGGAAAGGGGGCCTTCAGAATTCATCTTGAAGGCCTTATTTTCCCTGATTAGTGATCTAAACTACTTAGCGCTTAGATAAAATCCATAATCTTTTTCACTGCCCTACTTACGATCTGTCAAATAAGAAAAGTAAAATAATTATCGGACTAAGTTTAATTTCTTATCTTTAATTTCATAAATCACATTAGCCACATTATCAAGTAGCCGATTGTCATGGGTGATAAATACTATAGTTCCGGCATACTCCTTCATTAGTATTTCCAAAGCCTCTAAGCTTGGTATGTCAAGGAAGTTGCTCGGTTCATCCATTAGTAAGATGTTATATCTACCCATAAGCATTTTAGCTAGCAATAATTTAATAATTTCTCCGCCGCTTAAAACAGATAAGCTTTTTCCAATATCATTCTGTTTCACCCCCCATGGATGCTAGCACTGAACGAATTTCCGATACATTGTAATCACAATCCTCCTGCATAAACTCTAGGACATTCTGATTACTGTTGTACTTGTAACCATTTTGTGCAAAGTAACCTATTTTTGCCTTAGGTGAAATAGAAATTCCATCTTCATGGTTTAAGATCATTTGGATTAAAGTTGTTTTTCCGGTTCCATTACTACCAGTTAATGCCACTTTTGCTCCAAGCGGAATTTGAAAAGATACATTTTCAAACAATACCTTATCTCCAAATATTTTATTAATTTCCGTACCAGCAATAGGATATGGATTGTGGAGCTCCAATGCTTTACTTTGCCTGAAACGAATCCTACGAATGTCTTCTGGGGCTTCTACTTTTCCTAAGGCCGCAATCCTATGTTCTAGGGACTTAGCGGCATTATGCATCTTTTTTTCCTTACTTCCCATTGATTTTTGATGAGCTAAACGCCCTCCGCCTTCAGCACTTTTTTTCTTTGAAGCACCTTTTGCCTTTTTTTCTATTTTACGGGCCTGCTTTCGCTTTTCCTCCGCAGCCCTTTCCAATCGGGCACGTTCCGCAATAAATTGTTCGTATTCTGCAGACTGGCTCTTGCGTTCTTCCTCTTTTTGGCGAAGATAATCAGAATAGTTTCCCCAATACTCAGTGATTTTGCCATCTTTCAGTTCCCATATTTTATCTACTACCTCATCAAGAAAATAGCGGTCATGGCTAATAACTAACAGTGCACCTATAAAATATTTTAGCTGTCCGATTAGAAAATCAATTCCTTCACGGTCTAAATGACTGGTAGGTTCATCCGCTAAAATACCATGAACCTGTGCCGATAAAGCTTGTGCTATTTTAAGCCTTGTTTCTTCACCGCCGCTCATGGTCTGAATATCTAATTGATTAACACCAAGCTTGCCTACAAGTCCAAAATCTTTTTCCTCTTGCAAGGTTACCTTGTCCAACTGAGGGATATAGGCAAGTTCACCTAGACGATTCATTTTACATCCTGGAGGAGTTAATTCTCCTAAAATCACCTTAAATAAAGTGCTTTTTCCTGCACCATTTGCTCCTACTAAACCAATACGGTCATAATCATATACTTCTAAATCGTCTATATCTAAAACATCGCGTCCTTTAAATTCCACACGAATGTCTTTTGCTTTTAATATCAATTCCATAACATTTTCCTCCTGTCTATAATCGCATGTTTTCATTTGCTTGTACGCAGGGAAAACCCTACGATTTAAGCAGGAAGAATTACATGAAAATTAAATACATAAATATGTCCCTCCTATGAATTTTGTTTTAAATCTAATTTTCTAATCTCGGTCATCATCGGGCAAACGATAGCAACGCCAATAATTAAAATACCTGATAGTAAAAACCAATGATTTACACCGATTCTATCAGCAAAAAACCCAGAAAGGATTAAGCCAAGCGGCATAGCGAATGACATAATACTTCCGGTCAAAGAAAATATACGTCCTAAATATTCAGGCTTAATTTTCTCCTGAAAAAGAGCTGTTTGCACACCGCTATAAAATGGCACCGAAAGCCCCATTATTGCACAGCAGACTACAAACATTACAAATCCATTTGAAGGAAGTAATCCTGCAATGGCTAAACTAGCTCCCATCATAAAAAATGAACCCGTTATTAATAGTACACGCTTTTCGTAACTTCCCAATCTTCCTAATATCAAGCCTCCTGCCAGCATACCAGAGGCAAACGCAATTTCGGTGATAGAAATATGCATCGGTGTCCCATTAAAATATTCCATACTGAATAAAGGGTATAGTGCATTAATTGGCATATAAACAAATGTATATAGTGTTCCTAAAAGTAATAAGGCAAACAATCCTTTGTTTTGTCTCAGAACGACAATTCCTTCTTTCATTTCCCTTATGAAATTTGGTTCCAAACTTTGCAATTGATCACCCAACTCAGGAATACGTACAATTGCTACCGTAATAGATGCAATCACAGCACCCAATACATCGATGGCAATAATAGCATTTAAATCCCAAACGGAGTAAAGGAGTGCTGCAACTGCCGGACTAACAATATAGCTTATAGATTGCAAAGACTGACTATAGCCTGCGCATTTCGTCAGCTGTTCTTCTGGTACTAAAAGCGGCGTAACCGCATTGAGTGCTGGGGTATGAAAAGCTGTTCCAATGCTACGGATAAACAATACTACCATAACCGCCCAGACAGGTAGCTCCATATACAATGCTACAATAGCAAGCACTGCCCCTGCTGCTGCGATAATTAAATCAGCACCAATCATTATCTTCTTTCTATCATGACGATCCACTAATACACCAATGGCAGGTCCAAAGACCGCATAGGGTAAAAAACCTACTAGTGAAGCCATAGACAAGACCATGGCAGATCCTGTTTTTTCTGTAAGGTAAAAAATAATTGCCATTTGCAGGATGGCACTAGTGATTAACGATACTGCTTGCCCTGCCCATATTGTATAAAACTTAAGTTTCCAATTGTTGTATTTTTCCATTTATATTATCTCCTGCATATTATTTTGCTTGAATTTTTATTTTGAATAGCATTCTAGGCAATAAAAAATGCAGGCCAAACTCCACAATGTGGCTTTTGGTCTGCATACATACAATTTGGAAACATTCATATTAAAGACATAGTTAAATAAAGGTATAGTTAAATAACCTATATCCTCACCGTAACTAATGAATGCTCAATATCGTATAAATAAGCACAACAAAAAAGCCTATCATCGGGGATAGATTCTGCTTTCTTTATTGCCGGCTTATCTTAAACGCATTGAGGCTGTCATAGTTTCGGTTCCTCCTAAATTCTTATTTGTATCAGCGTATATTTTAACACAACAAGTCGTTATAAGCAACTTTAAAATTCCTAAAAAAAATAAAAATAAGGATCTTCAAGGCTAAAAGGTACCGCCAGATGTCAGGCAGAAAATCTTCCAATCTTGAAAACCCTTTATTTATCAATGTTTTGAATAGTCCTATTTCTCCACCCTAGACATCAAGGCAACACACTCTACATGGCTTGAGTGGTCAGTATGGATAAAGTTTAATATTTCTCAAAAGCCTCGTATGTGGGAATATATCTATGAACCTTTTAACGGTAGCTTAAAGTTGTCGTTAAAAGGTATTACCTCGACAAACTGAGAGTTGTCAGCTTACAAGCTTACTAGCTAACTTATATACTTGATTTATTTCTTTGCTTTCTAACTTCCAGTTATAAAGTTCCGCTTTCACTAAATTTGGATTTTTTTACTATGCTCATTATCATTCGCTTTGTTTTCATTGTTACCTGTTCATGAAAAATATACTATCCTATCTGCTCCTTAATATTAAAAAAGTTAATTGCTTCTAAATCTTTTCTTTTTTATTTGTATCAGAGCGTAAAAATTCTAGCACGTCCTGATAAATAGTTTCTTTATCTCTTTCATTAAGTATTTCATGTCTCATACCTTTATAAAGCTTGCTTTTAATGTTTTTATATCCAAGACTTTTTAAGAATCCTTCTAAACCCTTAAACTTTTCGTTTCCTTGAATAACAGGATCATCTTCTCCAGCTATTAAAAATATTGGTAAAGCAGTGTTTTTTGGTCTCCAGTCTTTGCCATTGTACGCTGATTTTAATAATTTAAAAAGATTGATAAATGCATTTGTAGTAAATATAAAACCACAAAGCGGATCTGCATCGTATTCCTTGACTGTGTCTGGATTAGCGCAAATCCAATCTAGCTGGCTTTCATATCCCTTGCTATATTGACCGACTGATAAAGAATTTAAAAATTTATTGGGCTTATATTTGCCATAAAAAACACTGCTTATTTTTGCTAAAAATACTGCAAATCCCGTTAATTTATTCTCAGTTGGTGGCCCACATAAAACTATTTTATCAAGCTCGTAATCGTATTTCTTTAAATAATTTCTAGAAACAAGAGTGCCCATGCTATGACTAAATATTGAAATACTTAACGAAGGATATCTTTCTTTTAAGTATTCTGTCACTTGATAAGCATCGTCAACAATAACAGAGCTGTCCTCTGTATAAAAATATCCTAAGTGAGATGAGTCTTTAACGCTAGCTCCGTGACCTCTATGGTCATGAATCGCACAGACATAACCGTTTTGAGCTAAGTAATTCATAAAATCGTAGTATCTTTCTTTATGTTCTGACATTCCATGAACTAACTGAACAATTCCAATAGGATTAGAGCTTGGCTCTATAATAGCAAGTTCGAGCTCCAGTCCATCTCGCTTAGATTTAATTTTTTTAGTAATCATAATTTCACCTACTATCTAATTACAATATAATTATTAATACACTTCGTTTACGCTCGTGACATCAATACTACACTCTCCACATGATGTGTCTGTGGAAACAAATCGACTGGCTGAGCTTTCAGCACTTCATAGCCGCCTTCATGCAGCAGTTTCAAGTCTCGTGCCAAAGTTGCCGGATTACAGCTGACATAGACCATTTTTTCTGGTTTCATCGTTAAGACGGCATCAATAAATTCTTTTGCCAGCCCTTTTCTAGGAGGGTCAACGACCAGCACATCTACTTTTTCATTACGGTCTGTCCATTCGACCATCAAGTCTTCTGCCGCTCCTACTTTGAATGAAACATTAGACACATCATTGACTTGAACGTTTCTGTTGGCATTTTTAATCGCCGTATTAACAATTTCCAGTCCATAAACATGTTTAGCTTTTTTGGCGAGACCTAATGTCAATGTCCCGATACCGCAATAAGCATCAATAACCGTTTCTTCTCCTGTCAGCTCAGCAAAATCAATTGCTGTCTGATAGAGTTTCTGTGTTTGGACTGGATTGACTTGGTAGAAAGACTGATGAGAAATAAAGTACGTATCTCCTAGTAATGTATCATGGTATCCATCTTCTCCAAAAAGAACTTTAAAATCAGATCCCAGGATGACATTTGTCTTGTCAGGATTGATATTCTGGATCAGACTGACTAACTCAGGAAGTTTTTCTTTGATACTTTCGATGATTTCATTTCTTCTTGAAAGGTCACTCGTTCTTGTTACCAGAACAACCATTAATTCACCTGTATAGTAGCCTCTTCTGACCACAATATGACGAATATCCCCTTTATGATTTTCTTCATCGTAAGGTTTGATATGATATCTCTTTAAAATATCTCGAACAGCCACAACGGCTTCATCGATTTTTGGATCTTGAATCACAAAATCCTCAAGCGGAATCAAGTCATGACTATTTTTTCTGAAGAATCCAGTCTGCATTCTGCCATCGATTTTACGAACGGGAATCTGAGCTTTGTTTCTATACCCATAAGGATTTTCCATTCCAATCACATCAGCAATGGGAACTTCGGGCATTTTAGCAATACGGTCAAATACACGAACCACTTGATCTTTCTTAAATTTCAGTTGTGCATCGTAGGATAGATGCTGCAAAGGCATGGTTCCAGTCTGAGCATACACTTTATCCATGACTTCTACACGGTCAGGACTTTGAGTGATGACTTCCGTCAATTTTCCGTATCCGAATTTTTTGCCGACCTTTACAACTTTGAAGGCAACTTCTTCTTCCGGCAAAGCTCCTTCAACAAAGATAGGAAAGTTCTCGATTTTAACGACGCCTAGTCCTTCATGTGTTAAGTCTTCAATGATTCCTGTATAGTCCTTGTTTTTTGATACGGGTGCTGTCCATTTGTTAGATTGTTTTCCCAATAGTATACTCCTTTTTTATCTCTTTCTCGTTGAAAGTTGAAAAGCGTACAGAATCTGCTACCTGTACGCTCTCTACCAAGTCTATTTACTCCTGTTGATTTTGCTCTTCTAGTTTCGAAACTAGCTGAATAAAATCAGTCTCTTTTTCTTCCATAGACGGATCTCTGGTGTCAATGTCCAGTTTCATACCGTCCAAGTCGGCAACCATTTCGATATGCTGACGATAGTTGATAAAGGTCGCAGGTGCATTTCCACCATACTCGCCATCAATATTGATCATCAGTTTTTTATCACCTAAAGTCTCTGCTACCACTTTGCTGGTTTTGGTGTAGACGATACTCGGACTGTTGACATGCTTGCCATCATTCATCAACAGTGTCACCAGTCGCATAATCTCAACCAAATTAGTTGCTTTGACAATAATGAGGGTGAATTTACCATCGCCTAGTGTTTTGTCAGGGGCTATATCTTCAAATCCGCCGACTGAATTGGTCAATGCTACAAAGACCATAGAAGCCTGTCCTTCATAGACGCCATCATCATACTCAATACGAACCGGTACTTTTCCAATTCTTGGAAGCAGCTCTGCGCCTTTAGCAAAATAAGCTAATGAACCAAATAAAGACTTCATATTAGCAGGAACTTCGTAAGATACTTCTGAAAGAAAACCCGCTGCACCAATATTCATAAAATACCGTTCTTCCGTCTCAGTGCTTACCTTTCCAATATCCATGAAGACAGACTGATCCTTACCGATTACTTTGGCTGCATCGACTAGATTGCCTCTTGGGATATGAAGTGCTCTAGCATAATCATTCGTCGTCCCTGCCGGAATGATGGCTACTTTGGGACGAATCTTAGATTCTGCAATTCCATTGATGACCTCATTGATGGTTCCGTCTCCGCCGGCTGCGACGACTAGATCAAATTGATCTGCTGAACATCTTTTAGCTTCTTTTCGAGCACTCAATGGGTCGGTTGTTGTACAATAAGCACTGGTGTCATACCCTGCATCTTCATAAACCTTTAAAATATCAGGTAAAGATTTTTTGATTTGCTCTCTCCCTGAAGTCGGGTTATAAATAACTCTTGCTCTCTTTCTCATATCTTAGAGTTCCCCCTATACACAGTCTCTGCGACTGTATTCTGTTTATCTCTTTTCGATTTCTTCTTTTAATAATTTGTTGACAACACCAGGGTTGGCCTGTCCACGGGTCTGTTTCATAATTTGGCCAACCAGGAAGCCGATTGCGCGGTCACGACCATTTTTGTAATCTTCGATCGACTGTTCATTCTGATCTAATGTTTCATTGATAATTGGACGCAATTTATTTGGATCACTTAATTGTACCCATCCTTTTTCTTCTACTAACGATTCTACGTCATCGCTTCCGTTAGTAATTAATTCACGGAATACTTTTTTGGCAATTTTAGAAGAAATCGTTCCATCTTCAATCAAATTGATCATTTCTGCTAGTGATTTTGGTGTCAATGCTGTATCTTCAAGCGACAGTTTCTCGCTGTTCAAGTAAGCAGAAACTTCTCCCATCAACCAGTTGGAGGCTTGTTTAGGATCAGCATCATGCTGGACTGTTCCATCAAAAAAGTCTGACATTTCTCTTGAAGCTGTTAAAACTTCAGCATCATATTCTGGAATGCCGAATGATTTAACGTAGCGAATACGACGCTCTTTCGGCATTTCCGGCAGTGACTCGCGAACATTTTCTATCCACTCGTCTTCAATAACTAATCGTGGGATATCCGGTTCAGGGAAGTAACGGTAATCACTTGATCCTTCTTTGACACGCATCAGGATTGTTTGTCCAGTGGTCTCATCATAGCGTCTGGTTTCTTGCAGAATCTCTCCGCCAGCTACTAACACTTTTTCTTGACGAACGACTTCATGTGCTAATCCTTTTCGCACATAATTGAAAGAATTCAAGTTTTTCAGTTCAGCTTTTGTTCCAAACGCTTCTTGTCCATATGGGCGTAATGAAACATTAGCATCACAGCGCATAGATCCTTCTTCCATTTTCACATCTGAAACGCCGGTGAATTGAATGATCTGTTTCAGCGCTTCTAAGTATGCGTAAGCTTCTTCAGGAGAACGCATATCTGCTTCTGATACAATCTCGATCAGCGGTGTACCTTGACGATTCAAATCCACATATGAGTATCCATCTGTACCGTGAGTATTTTTTCCAGCATCTTCTTCTAAGTGAACCCGTTCAATTCTGATTTTCTTTTTCTCACCGTTCACTTCGATCTCGATCCATCCATCATGGCCAATCGGCTGATCAAACTGTGAAATCTGATAAGCTTTTGGGTTATCTGGATAGAAATAGTTTTTTCGATCAAACTTAGTATCTTGGGTAATCGTACAGTTCAAAGCAAGCGCTGCTTTCATACCGAATTCAACCGCTCGCTCATTCACAACTGGCAAGACCCCAGGGTACCCCCAGTCGATAACATTCGTATTGCTGTTTGGTTCAGCACCAAAATGCGCAGGAGAGGGAGAAAACATTTTAGAATCTGTTTTCAGTTCTACGTGTACTTCTAAACCGATAATTGTTTCAAAATTCATTGTTATTTTCCTCCCTTGAATAATGGTTTTTGTTTATGAAAATCCGTTACTTGTTCAAATGCATATGCAGCCCGGTAAAGCGTTTGTTCGTCAAAATGTTTCCCAATCAACTGCATTCCAACAGGCATATCATTTGAGAATCCGCAAGGGATTGATACTGCTGGGACACCAGCTAAATTGACAGGAACTGTTAAGATATCTGCCAGATACATTTCCAACGGATCTTCAATTTTTCCGCCTAACTCAAAGGCAGTCGTTGTCGTTGTCGGCGCAACTAGGAAGTCGACTTTTTCGAATGCTTTTTCAAAATCTTGACGAATCAGCGTTCTTGCCTGGGCTGCTTTTTTAAAGTGAGCATCGTAGAAACCGGCACTCAATGAGAATGTACCCAGCATAATTCTTCGTTTGACTTCTAGTCCAAATCCTTCCGAACGTGATTTTACATATAATTCTTCCAGGCTGTTAACCTCTTTTGCGCGGTATCCATAGCGAATACCATCAAATCGCTGCAGGTTGCTGGACGCTTCAGAAGAAGCAATGATGTAATAGGCAGGAATTCCGTATTTAGAGTGCGGCAAGCTGACTTCTACGATTTCCGCTCCAAGCTCTTCATACTTTTTCAGCGCTGCTCTGACAGACTCAACGACGCCCTTTTCTTTTGCCTCTTCATGGAAATATTCTTTTGGTACGCCGATTCGCATTCCTTTGACGCCCTCTTCGATTCCTTGAGTGAAATCAGGGGTCGCTCCTTCGTAAGAGGTAGAATCCCGGCGGTCATGTCCGCTGATGGCATTTAAAACGAGTGCATTATCTTTAACAGTGCGAGTGAAGGGGCCAATTTGATCCAAACTTGACCCGAATGCAATCAATCCATAACGAGATACACGTCCGTAAGTCGGTTTCATTCCTACAATTCCTGTAAAAGCTGCAGGTTCTCTGATTGAACCGCCTGTATCTGAGCCCAGTGAAGCAGGAACTTGTCCAGCTGCAACAGCTGCTGCTGATCCTCCAGAAGATCCTCCGGGAACTTTAGAAAGGTCCCATGGATTACGGGTTATTTTAAAGGCAGAGTTTTCTGTAGATCCGCCCATTGCAAACTCATCCAAGTTAAGTTTCCCAACAGAAATCATTCCAGCTTCCGTTAACTTCTCAACGACTGTGGCATTATAAACGGGTACAAAGTCTTCCAGCATTTTTGATGCAGCTGTTGTCGTAACACCTTTTGTTACGATATTGTCTTTAATTCCGATTGGCAAGCCGCTTAAAATATTTTTGGGATCAATCCCAGCTTCATCCATTGCTCGAGCTTGGCTCAATGCCTCTTCTTTGCTTAATGCTAAAAAAGCACCTATGTTTGCTTCTGTTTCTTCTATTCTTTTATAGACGGCTTCAATCACTTGTAAAGAAGTCAGATCACCGTTCACTAGTTTTTCATGCAGTTCTTCTAATGTATGATCTAATATATTCACTATGCGCCACTCTCCCCGTTGTCCATGATTGCCGGTACCTTAATAAATCCATCTTGCTTTGTCTTTACATTGGCAAAAAGGTCATCTCTTTCAAACTCTTTTTTCGCTTCATCTTTTCTCAGAACACTATGATGAGTTATGCCGTGGTAGGTTCCTTCCACTCCAGTAGTATCCAAATCCTCCAGCTGTTCTACCATTTGAATAATCTGATCCAGTTCTTTTGTGAATCCATGGATAGTTTCTTCTTGAAACTCAAGTTTTGCCAGTTTAGCAACATGCTTGACCGTTTCTTCATTGATCGACATTGTCTCAACCCTTCCTTTATTATTATTCATTAATCAAAAATATGGGTAACAAATTCTGTTTCTTCTGATTCTCTTTCTAAGAAAGATTCAATCCCGTTGAGTGATTCAACTTTAATTTCAATCGGCAGATTCTCTGGGAGATACGTATTCGCAGCCTGGTTCAAATATTGAGTAAAGGCAATAATTTCCCCTTTCCCATAAAACTGCGTCATAATATCGATCTGAAGAGTCACCAGATTGTCTTCAATATAATGTGCGACGCCTGTAACGCCACTCAAGTTCGGGAAAAAATTTTCTACTTCAGATTTGAAATTGGCAAAAGCATTCCCTTCTGCACTTTCCATTCCTTCAATGGGAAAAACTTTTCTATCTTCATTGATGGCTGTCCAGTCTGATACGGTTGACGCACCATTCTCGCTTACTCCTTCAGATATATACGTTCCGCCGGCAAAGTCATCCCTCGTCGACTGCTCGTACAAACCGATCATAATAGGTACTGTCCCTAACCCTTCGATCTCACGCATTCTGGAAACCACTTCATTACCGATCTGCTGTCCTTCTTCAATCAGCTCTTCAGTAGAAATGTCCTGCTGTTGGCCTTCTCCGAAATAATCTACAGAGTTC
Source organism: Marinilactibacillus piezotolerans (assembly GCF_900169305.1). GTDB lineage: Bacteria > Bacillota > Bacilli > Lactobacillales > Carnobacteriaceae_A > Marinilactibacillus > Marinilactibacillus piezotolerans_A. The sequence goes on from NZ_FWDP01000002.1 coordinate 65,655, forward strand.
AACGCCAATCCAACACTGACTCCTGCAAGTTCCATACCATTCTCAGTCTCTACATAGTAGTCTTGCTCTAGTATAGAGCTGAGATAAATGGGCTCTCTCGTCTCGGGATCCGTACTGCCGTTATCTCGTGGATTCAGTCCCAGATTTTCTGCGCCATCTTCAATTTCTTCTTCTGTCAATTCTCGGTCTCTTCTTAACCAGCTGCTGACAAGATTCGCCGGTAAAAACTGCCCTTCTTGGAAGTAGTGATCTTCAGTTGAAAAATAGCGATGAGATATCCGCATTAAATCTTCTTCAAACGTCTTAATGTTCACGTTTGAGTTGAGTACAAGGGTTATTCCCCGGTTCTTGCTCGGAGCATAACTTCCTTCTTCAGTAATCAGCGGTCTATAATAATTGGAGTCGATCTGATTCTCTATAGTAACTGTATCATTGGCCTGTCCTGACTGCGTACCGTTCTCTCCGTTTTGCTCTGCCGTTTCTTCTCCTGTATTTTCTGAGTTCGGCAAACTCTCGCAAGCCGTCAGAAACAGTACTGCACCGGCTAAGCTGGACAGTATCCATTTTTTACGCATGTTTATTGCCTCTCTTTCAAATTCAATCAGGAATCTCTTCTAGTAATTGTTCCTCATTCCAGATCGGTATATCTAGCTCCTGAGCTTTCGTTAGTTTACTTCCGGCATCTGCTCCTGCAATGAGAATATCAGTATTCTTAGAAATACTTCCCGTTACATTGGCGCCCAGTAAAGTTAAAGATTCTTTTAATTCATTTCGTTTAAAATGTTCTAACTTTCCAGTGATCACAACTGTCTTTCCATTGAAAACCGATTCAACAGTCGATCTTTCTTCCGGTTTCACTCCTGTATAGGTTGTGTTGACCCCAAATGATTTTAATTTAGAAATCAACTCATTCGCCGCTTCTAGTTCAAAGAATGCAGCTACGCTCTCTGCGATAATTTCTCCAATTCCTTCGATTGATTGGATATCTTCAAGCTCAGCTGTTTTCAGTGTATCAATGGTTTCATATTTTTCAGCTAACAATCTGGCTGCTTTTGAACCCACATGTTTAATCCCTAAACCGAAAAGCAGGCGTTCAAGGGAGTTGGTTTTTGATGCTTCGATTGATTGCAGAAGATTATCTGCTGATTTATCTGCAATTTTATCCAAGGTCATCAACTGTTCTTTTGTTAATCCGTAGAGATCAGAAACATCCTTGACAAGTTGTCGTTCAAACAACTGAATGACGATTTTTTCTCCCAGTCCATCGATATTCATCGCATTTCTGGATACGAAGTGAATCAGTCTTTCTTTCGCCTGTGCTGGGCACTTAGGATTGACACAGCGCAAGGCCACTTCATCTTCTAAATGCACCAATTCACTGCTGCAGGCCGGACAATGTGTGGGGATCTGACAAGGCTCACTGTTTTCCGGTCTTGCTTCGAAATCAACACGAATAACTTCTGGGATAATATCGCCGGCTTTTCGTACAAAGACGGTGTCATGCAGCCGAATATCTCTTTCCTTGATCAAATCCACATTATGCAGACTTGCTCGTTGAACAGTCGTACCAGCCAATTGTACGGGATTCATTATGGCAGTAGGCGTTACAACACCAGTTCTGCCGACAGACCACTCAATTTCATTAACGACCGTTCTGCTTTCTTCGGCTGGAAATTTGTAAGCAATCGCCCATCTAGGCGCTTTAACGGTATACCCTGCTTGTTCTTGACGATCAAAGTGGTTGACTTTGATGACGATCCCATCAATCTCATACGGAAGATTCGCTCGTTTTTCCTGATATTCTTCTACATAAGACCAAACGTCTTCGATTGACTGAAAGACTGCACGCTCAGGATTTGTCCTCAGACCAAGGTCATTCAATGTGGATAAAGCCTGGCTCTGAGTCTCTATCTCCAATGTTCCATATTGTACCATGGAATATAGAAAAATGTTTAAATTTCTGGAAGCTGTGACCCGAGGATCTAAGTTTCTTAATGTTCCTGCCGCTGCATTGCGGGGATTGGCAAATACGTCTTCTCCTTGTTCCTCTCGATCACTGTTCAGTTTAATAAAAGATGACTTCGGCATATAGATTTCACCGCGTGCTTCGATGGTAACGGGTTGTTTTAACGTCAACGGTACAGCTTTTATTGTGCGTACATTCCCTGTCACGTTCTCACCAACTCTGCCGTCTCCTCTGGTAACAGCCTGCATCAGTCTGCCTTCTTCGTATTTGAGGGAAACCGCCAGTCCATCCATTTTGAGTTCGCACTGATATTCCACTTCCCCGTCAACCAGCTGCCGGACGCGTTGATCAAAGGCTCTTAATCCTTCTAGATCAAACGCATTATCCAAGCTCAGCATTGGAAGATCATGCTCTACTTTTTCAAATCCGGGCAGCAGCGTTCCGCCTACTCGCTGTGTGGGTGAATTTTGCTGAACAAGCGTTGGATAGGCTTCTTCCAGTTTCAAAAGTTCCTGATAGAGTTTATCATACTCACTGTCAGCAATCGTCGGCTGATCTAGTACATAATACTCATAACTGTAACGATCTAATATCGTAATCAGTTCATCTACCCTCTGTTTTGCTTGATTGAATGCTTCGTCCATTGCCATTTCGCTTGCTCCTTCCCAATTTCAGTGATTAAACTTTTTCGATTGGTGCAAAAGTTGCCAGCAGCGGTTTAATACCAATTCCCGGAAAAGCGATATCCAGCTGCAGATCTTGTCCAGTTCCGCTGATTTTAACGACCGTTCCGACGCCCCAAGCTTTATGGTTCGCTTTGTCTCCTACATTCCAGTCCAGTGTTTCTGCGCCACTGTTTCCGGTTGGATGAGCTGTAACGGTTCTGACTTTCTTGTTGGTTTCTGTCCGATCGTTTGAACGATTCCCGAAACCTCTGTTGATTCCATTAGAAAAAGGTCTCAAGCTGTTAGATTCAATGCTTTCAAGCAGCGTTTCATCAATTTCACCGATAAATCTTGACGGCAGATTCGTCTGCGTTTTTCCATAAAGCGTCCGATTCAAAGAGTTGGTAATATACAGCTTGTGCTCAGCTCTTGTAATCCCTACATAAGCTAGTCGTCTTTCTTCTTCTAACTCATTTTCGTCCATCTGTGCTCTGGACAATGGGAATACCCCTTCTTCCATCCCAATTAAAAATACAACCGGAAATTCAAGTCCTTTAGCAGCATGCAGCGTCATAAGCGTCATCTCACTTGTCGGCTCTTCTTCTACTGAATCCAAATCAGACAACAATGCCAAATCTGTCAAGAACGAAATCAGACTTTTATCTTCTTGGGGGTCATCATCAAACTGCTGGGTTACAGATAAGAATTCATTAATATTTTCCACTCTAGCCTCTGACTCTAAAGTACGCTCCTTTTTCAAAGAGGGTAAGTAATCAGACTTCTCTAGAATTTGTTCAGTTAGTTCCGTAACTGTCAAGTACTCAGCCATTTTTCTGAAGTCTTGAATCATTGTCGCAAATGTTTCCAGTTTCCCTGCCGCACGTCCAGAAATATTTGTGATTTGTGCATTGAGAGCTGCTTCATATAAAGACCAGCCCATTTCTTCCGCTGCCAGCAGCAGTTTATCCACTGAACTAGTACCGATTCCTCGTTTAGGAACATTGACAATTCGAGTGAAACTTAAGTTGTCAGCCGGATTGGCAATGAGTGTAAGATAAGCCAGAATATCTTTGATTTCTTTACGGTCATAGAATTTATGTCCGCCGACCATACGATAAGGTATATTGGTTTTGATCAGCGTTTCTTCCATCACCCTTGACTGGGCATTGGTTCGATATAAGACGGCGAAGTCTCCATATTTCCGTTCCGGATGCTGTTCCATTTCTTCTTTGACCTGCTGTACGATATATCTGGATTCTTCGTGTTCATTTCCAGCACGGTAATACACGATTTTAGGTCCTTCATGATTGTCTGTCCACAGACTCTTTTCTTTCCGATTCAAGTTATTGGAAATTACATGATTCGCAGCTTGTAAAATATTCTGGGTGGAACGATAATTCTGCTCTAAGAAAATGACTTTTGCTTCAGGATAATCCTTTTCAAAATTCAAAATATTTTCCATGTCTGCGCCGCGCCAGCCATAAATACTCTGATCGGCGTCTCCAACCACACAAATATTGCGCAGACGGTCTGCCAGCAACTGTACCAGTCTGTATTGTGCATGGTTTGTATCTTGATACTCATCTACATGGATATACTGGAATTTGACTTGGTACGTTTTCAAGACGTCAGGGTGCTCTTCAAATAAACGCACCGTCAGCATGATCAGATCATCAAAGTCAACGGCTTGTGCATTTCTCAGTTCCCGCTGATAATCGTCATAACAGTCCGCTACGATTTTACTGAAGTAATCATTGGCTTGTGCTCGAAAGGCTGCTTCGTTCTGCAGTTTATTTTTTGCATTGCTGATTTCTGCAAGGATTGCTCGTGGATTGTATTTTTTAGGATCAATGTTCTGTCTCTTTAATATACGTTTCATCAGTGTTTGCTGTTCGCCTGGATCACTGATTGTAAACGAACGACTATATCCGATCTGATCGGCTTCTCTACGAAGTATTCTCACACACATCGAGTGAAAAGTAGAGACCCAGACATCACTTCCGCCTTGCTGAACAAGTTTTGAGACCCGTTCTTTCATTTCTGCAGCCGCTTTGTTCGTGAAGGTGATGGCTAGTATATTCCATGGATTTACATTTTGTTCTTCTATCAAGTAAGAAATTCGATGAGTCAATACTCTCGTTTTACCTGAACCTGCTCCTGCCATGATTAAAAGCGGACCTTCTGTGTGAGCCGCCGCTTCTTTTTGTTTGGGATTCATCCCGCTTAATATATCTTTACGCAGTACCAATATTGTCATCCTTTCAGGTAGTCATACATTGTCTTATTATACAGAAAAAGCTGCCTGCTTTCCATAGAACAAACCGCTCAGCTTTGCAATTCTGTTAAACTTCCTTTAACAAAATTCAACCTTGATTTACGCTGCTTTTTTAAGGAGCAAAAAAAAGCCTATTGAGCATCAGTAAAGCAACTCTACAGCAGGGATCACCATGATCTGTAGAATTAGACTACACTGTTCTTCAATAGGCTTTGAGAAACTGGGCTTTGAGATAAAAAGCTTTGATAAATTTGCTAAAATAAATTGAATGAGCTGTTGAACAGATGATTGATTTACAAGCAGCTATTCATTCATACTTTGTATAATATTCAAGAGCAGCTGGTTCAACATAATTCTGATTTCTCTTCGAGCATAAGGATAGTTGGGTACTTCAAGATACTCAAGCAGCTGGTTATAGTGTTTTAACTTAGTCAACCGGCTTTTAGATAGTACGTTTTGGATTTTCCCCTCTTCTGGCAGCATCTCTCTAACTGCACTGAGGATCATGGAACGACTATATCGGTTAGCTTCAAGCTCCAGTAATGCTTCCCAAAACCGCCACTCCTCCTGCTCAAAGTCCATTGCCTCTGCTCTGCTGAACTCATTCATATTTTGCAGCAGCTGCTTTAAAAGATGCAGCTCCAGTTGCTTTTCCGTCTTTTCGAGTTTGAAAAAATAATGGTTCGTCATTAATTCAATAAATTCTACTCTTTCTTGAAAAGCCTTGGAATCAATTTTCAAGGGCAGTATTTTTGCCCCTTTGTATGGTTCTATTTCAATTAGCTGGTCTTCTGCCAATTGAAGAAAAGCATTACGAATCGGCGTTCGGCTCATTTCTAATTGTTTTGCAACATCCTGCTCGCGAATGTGCTTTTGCGGAAGCCATTCTTTACTTACTATTTTTTGTTTGATAAAGCGGTAAGCTTCTTGTTCTCTTTTCTTTGTTTTCGACATTTTCATTCTTCAGTCCCTTACCTTACGACTACTTTATATAAATACTTTAGTCATAAGGTCATCTGCAGTGTTCTTTTGTTCTGTGTTACATTCCGATATCCGACAGCAGCATCAGCAGTTCATTGACATTATCTGTCGGGATTGTTACATGTCCTTTTTCTGTATCTGGATCGGATGGATCACTCTGATAAAATGCAAACTTCCAGTCCTGCTGGATTCGCGCCTGAGTAAAAGCCTGATCTAATTGATCATAGTTGAAAAATCTCATAACGGCTGGTCCTGGATGGGTCACCTTTTCTGGTAGCGGCCATCCACAGACAGCTCTTATGTGTGCATCAAATTGAGACAAGCTTCCCCAGTCAGTCGTGTAGTGATAAGCTTGATGAGGGTGTCCAACCAGTTCGTTTACATAGAGAGAACCTGTCGAAGTTGTAAACAGTTCAAGAGCAATAACACCTTGAAAATCAATGTGCTCAGCTGTATTTCTGGCGATTCTCTTTACTTCTTCGCTGATTTCAGGGTTGATCCGTGCAGGAGCAACCGTTTGAAAGAAACGGTCTTTACGATACATCATTTCCGTTACTGGATAAGTAATGATCTTCCCTGATGCATCTTTTGCAATGGCGATACAAAGTTCCCGTTCAAATGGAATCCATGCTTCCAGAACACTGGCTCCTGAGTCCACCAATTCTTTTGTTTTCACAATGTCTTCTTCTCCATACAAAACAACATGTTCCTTGTACCGTTCATCTGTCCGATTTGCTTTCAGCACACAGGGATAACCAATACTTTGTACGGCTTCTTTTACATCGTCTATCGAAACAATCGTGGCAAATGGTGCAATATTTATACTGATTGACTCTAGAAAAGCTTTTTGAAGCACTCTGTCCTGAGAAATGGAGAGCAGATCCTCTCCTTGCGGTACTGGCAGAGTTCTTTTCATCAGCCTTAAGAAATCTGAATGGAATCCTTCCGTTTCATAGATGACAATATCGCTTTTCATTGCGATATCCTGAAAGGCCTTCTCATTGTTCAGATCCGCTCTTAAATGCCAGTCTGCAATACTGCTGGCTGAACACATTGGATCCGGATCCAATATCCCTACCTTATAACCTGTTTTTTTTGCAGAAAGTGCCAGCAGCCTAGCGACACTTCCGCCTCCAATAATGCCGATGGTTTTTCCAGGTTGAATCCATTCACTCATGATCAAGACTCCCCTTTAATGATTCTAATATACAAACAATTCATTACGCTGATCAAGCTCATAGCTTATGTTCGATTGGCTAACTTGTTTTTCTTGATTCGCTTCGTCCAGAACCCGCCATTGATATAACGCGGCTCATAAGAAATGATAAAAGCTTTTGTTTCGATTTCATGAATCTTAACATATAAGTCTCTTTCATTTGAACGTGGAGTCAGAATCTCTAGTACGTATCGGTCGCCTTCTTTTCCATAAGCTTGAGTAATCGTGACACCGTATCCGTGATTTCTTAATTTCTCTGCAATTTCCCAGCCTCTATCCGGAACAATTGTCGTAACAAGAATATATCCAAGTGCCAGATAATTTTCGATCTTCATTCCGGCAAAAATCCCGACACCGAATCCTAATGCATATACAGCTACGTTGACAACATTATCAAGGTTGTCCAGTACAAGCCCCAGACCTACTACATAGATTGCAATTTCTACCATTGCAATAAAAGGAGCAATTTTTTGATATCCCTTCATGGTCAGCATCATCCGCAATGTATTCAGCGTTACATATACAACATTGATACAAAAAATAGTTACTAACATAGTCCAATCTAATTCCACTAACTTCTCTCTCCTTATTTTCTTTATCTAAAGTTTTACATATGATAAGAGCTGAGACAAGTCATACCTGTCTCAGCTTAAACGGTTATTGTTTATTCCCACTCTTCCAAAGGATCTTCCTTGAAAGTCTTCTCTACTCTCAGGGTCAAAATTCTTGACCCTTCCTGTGAATCAACTCGAATCAGCAAATCTTCCAGTTTCAAGAAAGCTTCATCATCTTTACTCGGTACACTGCCGAATTCTGTAATAAAGTATCCGGCAATTGTATCCACGTCTTCCGACTCAATCGTTGTCCCGAAGAAGTCATTAAATTTTTCGATGGGCGCTGCACCTTCGACAATAAACTCTTGATCGTTTATCTGTTCGATCAACTTGTAACTCTCATCATACTCATCATCGATTTCTCCAACGATCTCTTCTAACAGATCTTCCAATGTAACCAGTCCAACGACTCCGCCATATTCATCGTTCAATATAGCCATTTGATTTTGAGTCCGTTTTAATTGGAAAATCAAATCATCAATATTAATGGTTTCAGGAACGAAAAGTGCTTCATTGCTGATTTCTTTCAGATCAATTTCATATAGCGGCTTTTCTTTCGATGCTTTTAATAAGTTTTTAACATGTACGATCCCAATAATATTGTCTTTGTCCTCATAATAAAGCGGAACTCTAGAATGCGGTGTATTCAGCATTTCATCGATGTTATCCTTATTATCATCTTCATAGTCCAGCATAAAAGAATCTGTACGGGGAACCATTACTTCTCGAGCAATCTTGTTATCCAGCGATAAGACGCCTTTCAACATAGAAAATTCTTCTAAGTCAATGATTTCATGATGGTGGCTTTGTTCCAGGAACATACGAAAGTCATCTCGAGTCATTGTCTCTTCATGGCTGTTGAAATCAAATGGTAATATTCGTTTTAAACCATTTGTAATGGTCCTCAATACCCAAACGATCGGTATAAATATTTTATGGACAAAAAGGGCAAGCCCTACAAGCATCAGAGCAGTCTGATCTGGATTCTGAGCGGCTGCTGCTTTTGGAAGCTGTTCTCCGAACACAAGGACGAAACAAGCGACCAGCAACGTAATGAGAACCATACTTATGGCATCTGCATAGACGAAATCCCCCAGAATAGTTGCAAATTCATCGGTATAGTAGAAAGAAGCAACAGCACTGCTGAGCAAAGCTGTCAGCGTTAAGATGGTTCGAACTGCTATCAGATAATCATCCGATCTCTCCAGCAGTTTCAGCACTTTCTTCGCTCTCTTATTACCTTCTATCGACAATTCGATGATTCTTGTCTGATTCATAGATAAAAGTGCAACTTCAATCGCAGCAAATACCCCATAGACAAGTGTTAAACATACAATGAGTGAAACATGCCCAATTAAGGGCTGGATACTCCCAGGATCAGCATTCATTCTCTTCTTTTTCTCCTTTTTTTCGTAAACTTTTTTAGGTTGTTTTATCAAAATCAAAGCCACTATATCACATATCAGTCTGTGTAACAATAGACTGAGTGTTTTGTGCTTTTTTGTACATTTTTACTTGTTCCGCTTTTACTCTGCTCCTTTTAATTCAGGCAGTATCGGTAAGAAGCGGTCAACGACTTCACCACTTGCTTTCCCTTCCATAAATCCTAAGAAACTAAATGAATCATCTTGTGCATCAAACGCGTAAACAAAACCATTTGTGACAATCTCACCATCCTGATTGATCTCAGCCGTTCCTGTCTTCGCACCGATTGGGAATGGTACAGTAGAGAAAGGATGTGCAGTTCCATTTTCGTCTGCGACTGCATTTACTAAAGCTTCTCTGACGATCTGAGCTGATTCCGCTGTTACTGGAGTCAACTGATTTGGTTCTGTTTCTTCAAGTAAAAGCGTCGGGAAAGTCATGGAGCCTTGATTTACAACAGACGAGTAAAAAGATATCTGATGGATCGGACTCATTAATGTTTCTCCTTGTCCATAAGCTGTATCTGCTAATAAAGCTGTCTGACTGATACTGCCATCGTTAGAGATTTGGGCAGGCTGCATGCTGATTGGCAGATTCATGCTTGCGCCGAATGGAAATTGAGTCAACCCTTCTAAAAAGGTATCAGCGCCCATTTCCAATGCTTCCATTGCAAAGTAAATATTATCAGAATACGTGATTGCCGCTTGCAGATCGACTTCTATGACCGCATCGCTCACTCTTGTAATGTCGTGATTCCCTAAAGAGCCATCTTCTGGCTGCCAGTCCAGACCTTCAATTGTGTGAGTTTCTTCCGGTACAATCGTTCCTGCATCAAGTCCGATCATTGAAGTTAGTATTTTAAATGTAGATCCAGGAGCGTATCTTGAAGAATAACGTGTCAAGAAAGGACTGTCTGGATTATCAGCATAAGCAGCGTACTGTTCAGCAGATATTCCTTGCGTAAATAACTGCGGATCATAAGAAGGAGAGCTTGCTGCCACCAGCAGTTCACCTGATGCAGGATCCATCACAACAGCTGAACCAGGTTCACCATTGAACTGGTCGTAGGCTGCTTGCTGTAAATTCATATCGATCGTCAAACGGATATTCTCACCATTCTGAGCTTCAGACTCTATCAAAACTGTTTTAGTTTCGCCAGCCTCTGATTCGATGTAAATACGTCCTCCTTTGCTGCCGCGCAGTCTGTCATCCAGAGCTGCTTCAAGACCTGTTTTTCCAACTACGTCTCCAGTAATCAGAGTAGGATTAATCTCAATATCTTCAGCAGTAACTTCACCGACATAGCCAGTCAAATGTGCTGCTGCTTCTCCAAGAGGGTACATACGCGCTTCTGTTTGAGTATATCTAACACCTGTCAGTTCAGGTCTATCCCCTTCTTGGACAACTGTTATAGGGACCAGGCTTTCCTCTGTTACCCAAGACTGTTCCAGCAGTGTTTCCAATTCAGAGACTTCTGTTTCAAATGCTTCAGCAATGGCTGCTATGTTTTCTTGTCGTTCATTTCCTTCACCCAGCATGGCCGGGTATAACCCGGCTTGCCACGCACTGCCGTTTCCTGCCAGCATATTGCCGTTGCGATCGTTTATATTACCACGGTCTCCTTCTTCTGAAGCGATTCTGACGGTATCGCCCGCTGCCATATCAGGAAAAATCAGTGATGGTTGCCAATCGACAAACATCTCTTCTTCCGTTTCAGTGAAAGTAGTCTGATATTCCAGATCTTCTAACTTACCCAGTGACGTATCCATTGACAAGGTATACGAAAATTCATACTGATCTGTTTCTTCGTTTAAAGTTAATGTTGACTGAGTTTCCATTAAATTTCCTGCACCGATCGCAGAAAAAATCGTTTGATACCGTTCTCCGATTTCTTCTCGTGTATTCGCAGAATCACTGATTGAGGATTCTGATAATAATGGTACAAAACTCTCCATATCCACTTGTCTTAGTGCTGCTAAGTATTCTTCTGTTAAATCTTCAGCTTGTGCCTGACGTCTTTGGGCTGCTTGACTGGACTGCCAGCTTTGATATCCAAAGTATCCGCCTACAGCAACTGCGATGACCAACACAATGATTAATGGAATCAGCCATACTTTCTTACTTTTATTAGAAGAATGATTAGGTGTTCTTTTCATGTTACCCCCTGCTTTCCAGTAATTGTCTATCCATTATCGTATTATTCTGCTGATTAACTTGCTGACAGCCAAATCCAACCCGCTGCTTTACTGTTCAAAGTTGTCTTTTTCTTTTTCTCTATATTTATCCATTTTTTTACTGAATAACTTCCCATTTGAAGGAGGCGTGTATGTAATAGCATTAGCACCCGCTTCAATCGTTTCTTTTATACTCTCTTCTGTAGGACCGCCCGTTGCAATAATTGGGAGTTTCGGATATTTTTGTCGGATTTCTCTCACTAAATCTGCTGTGTTCCCTGCATTTGAGACATTTAAAATATCTACTCCAGCTGCTAATCGTTCATCGATATCAGTGTATTCCGAAACAATTGTCATAATGATCGGGATATCGACGACTTCATTGATGGCTTCGATCGTATCAACCGGAGTAGGCGCATTAACAACGACCGCAAGGCAGCCGTGCGATTCAGCAAACAGCGCCATATTAGCTGAACGTGGCCCCTGAGTCGTACCGCCTCCCACTCCCGCCATTACTGGAATTGTCGAGACAGAAGTGATAGCTTCAATAATAGCTGGGTGAGGTGTAAAGGGGTATACTGCCATGATCGCATCTGCATTATTGTTCATAATAATGGCAATATCCGTTGTAAACAGAAGCGCTTTGAATCGTTTGCCATTAATATTGATTCCGCTGGCTTCTCTGATCACATCCGGAACAGCAATATAGTCTTTACGCAGATTAGTCTGAACGAGCGGCATCTCTTTTTTCTTTGTCATGTATCTGTACCCTCTTTTATTCTATTTTCTCGATCATATTGATCTAAATCGTATTCTTCAATCAATGAGATGACCTTTTCGGGATACTCAGGATCTGTCGCATAGCCTGCCGTTTTCAATGCCTCTGCTGATGCTTCATATGTCGGCGCTTCGATCACTTCTTGATATAAATTTTCGTCCCATTCTGTCCCATCTCTTAGCAAATCAGCATAATCTTCCATAGATGCTTTCATTGAATCATAGGTTCTGAATTCTGTTTCAATCTCAATCCATTCATTGTTCTCAAATTCTTTAGTCACATATTTTTCTTCATTACCATACCCTTTGATTCCATAATAATTCTGTTCTTCTTGTGCTAACTCGCTTTTCCCCCAGTTTGATTCCAAAATAGCTTGGGCAATTGCTACACTGGGCCGTATGCCATGTGTCGATTCCAGTAAAATGGCATTTTCAGCAGCTTTCTCAATGAATTGCTGCTCATAGCTAATGAATACGCCTTCTGGTCTATCCAGCAATTGCTTTGCCATAAAGGCGATTGAAAACACAAAAAAGATGATTGCGATTAATCCGATTTTCAACATCAGCATAAGCGGATGCTGCTTGCGGTTACGCTTTTTTCTCTTTTTTTTCGGCACGCCGATCTTCTCCTTAGGTCAACCGTTAATAGGCTACTCTTGAGTACTTGTTTCTCTTTCTTTTAACAATTCAATATATTGTTCTAAAACCAAGCCTTGTTCAACTATATACTGAGCATTTTCTTTTCCGACATATCTGAAATGCCAGGATTCGTAATTAATGCCTGTCAGATCGCTTGTTCCTTCAGGATAACGCAATATAAATCCGTAGTCAGCCATTGTTTCCTCCAGCCAATGCTGGGAAGGTTGTGTGTCATACTCCGGAATCAGTCCTTTCCCAGAAGCGATCCACTCCTGATCTACAATATCGACGGCTAACCCTGTATGATGTTCACTGCTTCTGGGAACAGCTATATACTCTTCCGTTTTCTCAATTGCTTCAGCCTCTGAGTATCCTTCTTTCATATAATTATTTACACTGCGGTCATAGTTGTTCTGCTGTCTTTCTACAGAGCGGTATCCTGATGCAAAGTAGAGCTGATATCCTGCTTCTTTTGCAGCTGCGACCCAGTTCTGAAAGGGTTCAACAATTCGTTCATCTATTTCTTTTTGCGGCTCTACTTCTACTAGATTTGTTTCATATCCTTCAGGTAATGGATTCTCTCTATTGACAAGAATCAGATTCCAGTCTGTCGAGCTTGCATCTTCAGGCAATGCTTCTATCAGTGCTGCATGCTTTTGTTCTTCTGCTGATAAAGGTTCTTCTTGATTCGACGATTCAGTTGTTCCAGACTCTGACTGTCCTGATTCATTTGCATTCGTTGCTGTTTCTGTCTGTCCAGTAGATTGCTCATTGGATTGTTCTGGCTCAGTTGCTTTGTTTTGTTCTTGAGCACACCCCGTCAGAAGCAGTAAGCTTGCTGGTATTATGGTCCATTTATTTTTCATACTAAAAATCTCCTATTGTCTCTCTAACTGCACTTATTTTACCATAACGCAACGGCTTATAACAAAGTCCTCATGAATATCTAAACTTTTTTAAACGGTTTCGCCATTTTTTTGATATAATAAAAGTAATGCCTCTTTCTATCGGAAATTTGTCAATTGGTAGGGAAGGAACACTTTAAAAAAACAGTATAAATTAGAAAGAAGGAGTAAAGATGAAGAAAATCAAGTGGGGTATTATTGGATTAGGCGGCATCGCTCATGACTTCGCTGCTGCTTTTCAGTCAGAACAAGCAGAGCTGGTCGCAGTTGGGTCAAGAACACTTCAGAAAGCACAAGAGTTTGCAGATCAGTATCAAGTACCGAAAGCTTACGGTCATTATGAAGCGCTTTGTTTCGATCCGGATATTGATATCGTATACTTAGCTACACCGAATAGTCATCATGCGGAAAATATCAAAATGGTGCTGAATGCCGGCAAGCACGTTCTCTGCGAAAAAGCTATAACGATGAACGCTGATCAATTGAATGAAGTACTGGAACTGGCAAAAGAAAAGAATCTGATCGTTGCAGAAGCGATGACGATTTACCATATGCCGCTTTATCAACAACTGAAAGCCCGCATTGAGTCTGGAGAATTTGGAGCGCTGAAAATGGTCAATGCTATGTTCGGAAGTCTGAAAGATACAGATCCGTCTATGCGCTTTTTCAATAAAGAGCTGGGTGGCGGTGCGTTGCTGGACATTGGTGTCTACGCTTTAAGCTTTGTCCGCTATTTCTTAAGCAGCCAGCCGACAACGCTTCAGACATTGGCTCAGCTTTATGAAACGGGCGTTGATGAAATGAGTACCATACAAATGAAAAACGAGCAGAATGAATTATCAACTGTCTCTCTATCCTTTAGAGGAAAAATGCCGAAACAAGGCGTCATTGTCTGCGAGAATGCCTACATCACTGCACTAAACTATCCAAGAGCAGACAAAGCCGTCATCACTTATCCGGACGGCACAACCGAAGTCGTTGAAGCGGGTGACTCCGGATCAGCACTGGCATATGAAGTCGAAGCTTTATCAGAAACTCTTTTGAATCAAGAAAATCAATCCTATATCGAACTGACAAAAGACGTAACCGACTTAATGGACCAAGCTGCAAAGGCTTGGGGAATGGATCTGACAGATAAATAAACTCAAAAACCGTTCAATCGCTGTTAAACGATTGAACGGTTTTCCTTTATATCAAGTACCTTTTATTCCTGCGCTTTCAAGGCTTCGATCATATCAATATACTTCAGTTTGAAGTGCATGAGGATCATCACAACTCCCGAAAATAAGAACGTCAGCAGGCCTGAATAGAGGTAGCTGGTCAGGTTGATATGACGGCTGAATCTCATCATATCGATTTCGGCTGTCTGCAGGACGAACCGGTGCATGATAATGCCCAGCACTAGACCGAACAGAATCCCCATCAAAGTCAGTACAATGTTTTCTCTATAGACATACATCGTTACTTCTTTGTCATAGAATCCGAGCACTTTGATCGTAGACAGCTCGCGTTCTCTTTCGGAAACATTGATATTCGTTAGATTGTATAAAACAATGAACGCCAATGCAGCAGCCGATACAATGATCACGATCGTTACTACATCTAGACTGCCTAAAGATTCCTGCATTGCATTGTAAATTGTTGATACATAAATGACACCTAAAACAGCATCCTCTTCTATCAAACGCTGACCGATCGACTCATCTTCTACTGTATCGGTATCATATTTCAACAGTTGTATATTATATTCTGGTGCTTCGCCAGCAGCTATTTCATAGGCAGAAGGAGAAAGATACACATAGTGTTCGAAATAGTGCTCAACGATGCCTTTCACTTCCACATCATAATCGGCTTGTTCTTCTCCATTGATCTGGATAGAATCTCCCACTGATACATTAAAGAGATCCGCCAGCTTTTGAGTGATAACGGCTCCTTCTTCAGGAAGATCATACACCTTCTCTGACTGCTGATAATCTTTTAAGACTACAAAGTCTTCCATAACATCAGGAGACTGGGGTACAAATACATTTACATCCTGAGTGTTATCTCCAACTTGTGCTGTATGGACATTTTGTTCTACTGCCAGGCGTTGATCGATTTCATCAAGACTGTTCAAGGTTTCTTCGTAAGTGTCTTGATCGCTCTCTGCAGCATTAGGATCTTCTGAAACGATGGCTTGATACTGGTTGATTTCTCCATACTGGATATCCCCAATATTAGAGATGGAATCTGATAGTCCGAACCCTGTCAGCAATAAAGCCGTACATCCGGCTACGCCAATGATTGTCATCAGCATTCTTCCCTTATACCGGAACAAGTTTCGAGAAGATACTTTCTGTGTAAAACTGAATCGATTCCATAAAAATGGAATTCGTTCCAGTAAAATTCGTTTTCCTTTTTTCGGTGCTTTTGGACGCAGCAGATCTGAGGCGTTGCTCTGCAAAGAGAGCCTTACAGAAATCAGCGTTGCAGCTCCTGTCGCTAATAACGCTCCGATGATAGAAATGACGGCAAAACTCCAATAGAACTGCACACCAATTCCCGGCAGATTATACAGCGAACTATAAGCTTCGATAATGACTGAAGGGAAGATCCAGTAACCGATACCCAGTCCAATCACTGCACCAAAAATGGTTGCCAAGAAGGCATACACGAAATACTTCATCGAAATATCACGATTGGTATATCCTAATGCTTTTAAAGTCCCGATTTGATTCCGTCCTTCATCCACCATTCTGGTCATCGTTGTCAAAGAAATCAAAGCAGCCAGCAAGAAGAAAAAGACTGGGAAAATCTGTGCAATAGAACTGATTCGTTCAGCATTTTCACCATATTCTTCGTATCCTGCAAAGCTGGAACGGTCATTAACTAAATACTCCGGAGCTTCTAGGCTATCCAGATCTTCTTGAGCTTGTTCCAACTCTTCTCGCGCATCGGCTATTTCGGCTTCTGCTTCAGCCTCTTCTTGCTCAAATTCTGCTAACCCTTCTTCATATTCCTCTTCTCCATCTTCCAGTTCTGCTCGAGCAGCCGCTAATTCTTCTCGACCTTGTGCCAACTCACTTTCGAGTTCTGCTTCAGCTTCAGTTAACTGCTCTGCTCCAGCTTGGATCTCTGCTTCTTGCGCTTCAAGTTCAGCCAGCCCTGCGTCAACTTCTCTCTGGGACTGTTCCAGCTCTGCTTGAGCATTTGCAAGTTCTTGCTGGCCTTGAGAAATTTGTACTTCTGCCTGATTCAGTTCTTCTGCTTGTGCTTGCAGCTGTGCTCGCTGATTTGCGAGCGACTCTTGTGCCGCAGCTAATTGTGCTTCCGGCAATGATCCAGCATTTGCTTCTAACCGCTGTGCTTCTGCTTCAAGTGCTTGTCTCGCTTGTTCCAACTGCTGTCTTCCAGAAGAAATTTGTTGTTCAGCTTCAGCAAAACGCGCTTCTGCGGCTTCTCGTTCAGCCGCTAACTGTTCTCTTCCAGAATTGATCTGTGCTTGTGCTGCTTCCAACTCTTCTCTGGCTGTTTCCAGCTGTGCTCTTCCTTGCGCTAACGTTTGTCTTTGTGATTCAAGTTCAGTTCTGGCATTTGCTTCCTGCTGTTCAAGTTCAGCGACACCTTCTTCATACTCTGCCCATCCTTCATCCAGCTCCGCTCGGGCTGCTTCAAGATCTGCACGTGCTTGTTCAAGTTCTTGTTCGCCCGCTTCAATGTCGGCGTAGCCCTCATCGATTTCTTGTTGACCTTCCGCTTTCAACGTTTCCAGTCTTTCCTGCGGCCGATCTTCCAGAAGGGATTCTACCTCCTGTGTTTTCCTTTCAATCAGCTGATCGTACGCACTAGTGTATGCTTCAATCGGTACTGATTCATTAAATCTCAAGAACGTTTCCGTATGGTAATCCAGATCAAAATCTTCCTCTAAAATAACTGAAAATCCATCCAATGTCCCTGAACCGATGGGCGTATTCCCGCGGCTGTCGCTTTCGACATATAAGGGACTTATGACAAAACCGACCACTTCGTACTCTAACGTTTTAAAGTTTTCATCGTAAGAGATCTCAGAGCCAGATTCGATCTGAACCGTATCGCCGATCTGAAAGTTGTTCTGATAAACATTAGTCGTATCTAAAGCTATTTCACCTGAATTCTCAGGCAGTCTGCCTTCCGTTACGATATACTGGTTCAATGCTTGTTCCTTTTGAGGATCTAGTCCATAAATCTTGGATGTGACCCCTGACTCATGCAGTACTACATCCGTAGAATATAAAGATTCTACTGTTGCACCTTCAACAGTATTCAACACTGCCAGATCTTTATCGTTCAATCCTAATGTAGACTGAACTTGCAGATCCATCAACTGATGATTATGGTAGTAGTCGTCAGCTGTCTGCACCATAACCGGTCCGGTGGCACTGATCCCGGCAAAAAATGCTACTCCAAGCAAAATAATTGCAAATATTGAAAGGAAACGAGTTTTGGTTTGTATAATTTCTCTGACGGTATCTTTCCATAATGCCTTCTTTTTCAATAGGATTCCTCTTTTTTATGATTCTTTTATCTTTTCAGCAAGTATTGTTGATACGTTCTACCATTCAATCTCTTGAATCGGTGTGGGCTGTTCATTTATTTTTACACTTCTGACTTTAGCGTTATTGATATCGATCACCCGATCAGCCATTAAAGCAATAGATCGATTATGCGTGATCACAACAACGGTGGCCCCGTACTGCTCTTTAGACTGATTCAATATTTCCAGCACTCGTTTTCCAGTCTCGAAATCAAGCGCTCCTGTTGGTTCATCGCATAAAAGCAGCTTCGGCTGTTTTGCTAGTGCCCGGGCAATGGCCACTCGCTGCTGTTCACCCCCTGAAAGCTGAGCAGGAAAATTATCCATACGGTGTTCCAATCCTACGCTTTTCAATACTTCAGCAGCATCCAATGCATCCGGAGAAATTTCAGCCGCCAGTTCTACATTTTCTTTAGCAGTCAAATTAGGGATCAGATTATAATTCTGAAAAACAAACCCTACATCCTCGCGACGATATTTGGTCAGTTGTTTTCCGTTGAATCCAACGAGATTTGTACCATCAATGATGACTTCTCCTTCATCCGCGGAGTCCATACCGCCTAGGATATTCAGTACAGTCGTTTTACCTGCCCCGCTGGGACCAACAATTACAGCAAACTCTTGTTGTTCGATGTCAAAGGTTATACCATTATTGGCTACAACGATCGTTTCTCCCGAACGGTAGCGTTTATATTCGTCTTTTACGCTGATATATGCAGTCATACTCTTTATTCCTTTCTTCCTCTATCTAGTTTTATAGTAGCACAGGCTCTGACAACTATATACCCACTAAGTATTTCATCACACTTTTTTCATATTTGTTCCAGATCTTAAAGCGGCAAAAGAGCCCCGGAAGACACGTTCTACCTCCAGGACTCTTCTGCTCAGTCACTCTTTAATCCTTTAACTTCTCTAGTACCATTACTTTAAGATAGTTGCTTTCAACATAATTCTCGTTTATTTTGAAATCTTCCGGCAAGCCATACTCATCCATTAAATAAGCATCTACATTTTCTTCGTCAAACGCTTCATTCACCATTTGATAGAAATCATCTCGACTTAGTTTCCAAGTATTCGTCGATGCAATGAGTATACCGTCGTCAGCAAGGATCTCAAGTACTTCTCGCACCAACCCTACGTAATCCTTCTCAACACTGAACGTTCTCTTCTTCGTTCTTGCGAAGGTTGGTGGATCCAAAATAATCAAATCAAATTTCAAGTCATGTTTTTTTGCATAATCCAGATAATCAAAAACATCGATCACTCGAATCTCATGATCATCAGGATTTAATCCATTCACCTCGAACTGCTCGATCGTCTTGGCCTTGCTGCGGTTTGCAGCATCCACATTGACTGTCTTGACAGCTCCACCCATAGCAGCAGCAACAGAAAATGCTCCCGTATAGCTGAATGTATTCAAGATAGTTTTTCCTGCACCCCATTCTTCCATTAACTTGCGGCGGATATTTCGCTGGTCTAGAAAGATCCCTGTCATCCAGCCTTCATTAATATACGTCGCATATTGAATACCGTTTTCTTTGATCATCAATGGTTCTGGCGGTACTTCTCCGTCAATATGCTGAGATTCTATCTGAGCATTTTTAAATCTTACTTTCTCTACAATCCCTTTAAAGTCTGGAATAGCTACTTTGAATGCCTGGTATATCTGATCTCTGTATGAGTAGATGCCTTTATTATACCAAGAGAAAATATAAAATCCGTCATAGTAATCAACGGTTATCCCGCCGATACCATCTCCATCTGCGTTGAAAACTCTAAAAGCAGTCGTCGATGTATCTGCATAGAAAGCAGACCGAATATCACGTGCAATTCGGAAGTGACGATCGTAAAAGACAGAATCAATTTCTTCTTCTTTATCTAATGTCAGCATCCAGCCGACAGACCGATTTTCTTTGCCTAAATAACCTTTCCCAATAAAGTTATTCTGCTGGTCTACAATTCTGACTAGTTCACCTTCTGTGGTTTGGTCAAGTGTTTTAAAATCATATTCTTCTAGCGCAGGATATCCTTTTTTCAAACGACTTGCTGCTAATTTTTTTACTTGTAATGTTCTCACATTTGCACTCCTTTACTATCTGATCAGATCATTTCTCATCATCGGTCATTATACCACAAGATAGGTAAATACAGAAAAAAGGCAAATGCCAGCAGTTAAGTGACATTTGCCTTTTGACTGTTTTATTTACTTTACCGCGATGATTACTGCGGCTGATCAGTTGTTGTTTCAGTTGTTTCTGTTTCTTGGTCCTGAAGTTCAGGAGCATCCGTTTTGTATAAATCAACGGTTGATTCTCCGCCATTTTGTTCAATAACACTGGTGCTTCTAAGCGGATCATTCAGCAATACTTCTAATTGATCCTGATAAATATAATCATTTTTTTCAACATCAGAGAATGACTCAGGTGTATAGAAACGCAGCAGATCCATTGTCATTAATTCATCAGAATACGTCAATTCTTGACGTGCTTCTTCGCGAATCTCATTCAACTCGGCAGCTTTTTCTTCAGAAAGGGTATCTTGCAGTTCCTCTCCTGTTGCCGTATCAAATATCTGTGATCCGATAAATGAATATTCAGGGGTGATGACATTCCCATTACGGAATGGAACCGTATCATCATGTTCTTCTGATAAAATGTCTTGTCCCATAAACAGATAATCATCTGTTTCTTGACCTAACAAGTGCATCAAAGTAGGCAGCATATCGACCTGTCCACTATATTTTTCAAATACCTGACCGTTTTCTGCTCCCGGTACATGGATGACCAATGGTACTTTTTGCAGCTGTGAATTGTTGTATTCATTCCACTGTTCAGGATCTTCTCCTAATAAAGGCGCCAATTCAGGATTTCTCATATTAGAGATTCCGTAATGATCGCCATATAGTACGAAAATAGAGTTTTCATAGATTCCTGATTCTTTCAGGTAATTAAAGAACTCTTCCATTGCCTGATCTGCATAATTAGCAGTGGTAAAGTACTGATTGATTGTTTCATCATCTGTCTGAGCTTCCGGGAACCCGGCATTCTGCTCATCCAATGGATAAGGGAAATGGTTAGATACAGTAATAAACTTAGAATAAAAAGGTTGCGGTAATTGCTCTAGATATTGAGCGGATTCTTTGAAGAACAATTTATCTTTCAACCCATATTCTAATGTATTTCCTTCAGCCATATCATAAAACTCGGAATCAAAGAAATAATCATATCCGAACTGTTGATACGTATCAATACGATTCCAGAATGAACCGACGTTTCCGTGAAAAGCAGCTGAAGTATAGCCTGCTTCTTGATGAAGTACATTCGGTGTTGCATGGAACGTATTTGTAGATCCTAACGTCTGGAATGCACTACCTTGCGGCAATCCGTAAAGAGAGTTTTCTGCAAGAATTTCGGCATCTGAAGATTTGCCTTGTCCTACTTGATGATAAAAGTTCTCAAAACTATAAGAAGATTCATCATGGAACAGGCTATTCAAAAACGGCATAACTTCATGCTTCTCGCCATTTTCATCTTCTAATTCATAGTCAACTAGGAATTGCTGGATACTTTCCATTGCAATGACAATTACATTGCGGCCTTCTGCTTCACCAAAATACTCTGGATTCGGTTCGGCATGGTTTTCTTCAGTAAATTCAACAATATCAGCCAAGTTTGATTCATCCGCACTGGCGCGAACATGATTGTTCTGAGCAGTTTGAAATGCATCATAACCGGTAAAGAAATTCAACCCTAGATATTTCACAATATAGTTGCGGTCAAAGGTTCTGACCAGCAATTGCGGTCTATTGCTTTCGGCTAATGCCAGGTTGCCAGCAAATAAAGCACAACCTAAGATGGTTGTTGCAACTGCATAGCGTTTTTTGAATGGTCTCTGGTCCATTTTGACAAAAGGTTTTCTCTTATAAAGTAAAGCTGTTAATAAGAAAATAAAGTCGACCCAGTAAATAAAGTCCCAAGGTCTCATCATTGCCACTGTTGAAGAGACAACAGCGCCGGAAACATTATTTGATCCCAGTAAGATATTCATGGTTAAAAAGTCACTAAATTCTCGGTAGAACATAATATTAAAGTAGAGAATCATTGAAGTGATCGCCATGATTACAAACAAAGCTATATAAGCACGACTGGATTTCTTAAAGTACAGTGCGATGGAGAACAGGATTACTGTAATGGCTACTGGATTGATCAATAAGATAAATTGTTGAATCGGGCCAGATACACCCAGGCTGAATTCAAGTAAATAAGCAGCATAGGTTTTAATCCAGAACAGCAAGCTGGCCATTCCGAAAAATCCGATTCTTGAATTCATTAATGTTTTTACTTTAGACATGCAAATGCCTCCTATTATTTCTGAACATAACAATTTTAGTGTTTTTTTGTTTTTTTAATACAAAATGATTCACTAGGACATTTTACATTAAATTTACATAGAAGGCAAATGTTGAGCCTATGTAAAACCAGTTATGGTAACCTCTAAGAAAGGCTGATATTGAAGCGAAAACTCCCCTTGAGCTTTACAATTTTTCTGCAAGCAAAAGGAGAGTTAATAAATATTTAAGATTGATTTAAACTTTTGAATCTGGAAATTCAATTGCAAAGGTTGTCCCTTTATTTAATTGGCTTTCCACTGTTAAATGGGCCTGATGGAGTTCTGCCAGCTGCTGGACAATCGATAATCCTAACCCAGATTCTCCATATCTAGTATTTGTCCGCGAAACATCTGCTTTATAATATCGATCCCAAATGTTCTTCATTTGTTCTTCTGTCATACCGATTCCAGTATCTTGTATACTGATTCTGGTTCCTTTGTCTGTTTTTTGTCCGCTGACTTTAATTGTTCCATTTTCAGTAAACTGAATAGCATTCTTGATTAAGTTGACAAGTATCTGCTTGAAGCGATCATAGTCTGCATAAACGGTCAGACCTTCTAAAGAATCGATCTGCAGCGTATTATTGGAGCTTTCTGCGATCGTCGTCATCTGCTCTTTGATTTCATCTAGAATTTCAGATACTGGCAAGGTATGTTTGTTTAACATGATTCGATTTGATCGAATATTTTCATAGTCAAGATTCTCATTGACCAGTCTGATCAGTCGTTTTGTTTCTTTTCGCATTAACTGAATACTTCTTAGCCGCTGCGATTCAGGAATTACATCATATTCCAATCCTTCCAGCAATCCATTGATTGTGGTCAAGGGAGTTCGCATCTCATGCGCTGCATCCTGCATAAAGGTTTTGCGGCGCTCTTCTTGACGATTGACTTCTTGCCTGGATAAATCTAGTGCGTGAATCATTTTATTGAAGTCTTGAGATAAGATATCAATCTCATCCCGATCTCTATGCTCCAACCTGACATCGTAGTCTCCCTCCGCAACCAGATGGGCAGCTTGTCTCAATTCATTGACACGTTTAACCTGATAGCGGGCAAAAATGAAACTGACAAGGATCGCAACAACAGTTGAAATCAGGAACGCATTAAACAAGTTTCTTTTTAGTGCGCTCATTTGGCGGTCGATTTGACTGACCGGAGCACTGACTGCTACAAAACCGGCATAATCACCAGCACTATTGCTGAAATAGGGCAAATACACATAGGCGGTTTCTCTAGGATTTCCGTACAGATCAGCTTGCTGTGTCGTCAGTGATACTCTTTCTCCATTTCTGAGACGTTCTTCCTCCTCAGGAATTACTCTTGTTTCAATGTGATCGGGAAGATTCGGAAAAACCAGTTCTCCATTCTGATTGAATACGAAAAAAGTCACACCCTGATTACTTAACAAGGACTGAAAATTAGCTAACTGTTCCGCTTCCAAGTTGACATCGACAATTGACTCAGCATATGAAAATAGTTGATTTTCCGTCCCTCTGATCGCTGTATTTCGTGCAAATAAAACGATCGAGACGACTGAGATCGTCAGAAGCATAATAATGACCGACAAGAACCCCAGCATTTGCTGATAGAAATAAGGAAACTTCATTTTTACTCTATAGCTCCTGTATCATCAAATTTATATCCAACGCCCCAGACCGTATGAATCACTTGCGGACCGTTTTGGACGAGTTTCTGTCTCAGTTTCTTGATATGTGCATCCACTGTTCGTTCATCACCAAAGTATTCATAATCCCATACCATTTGCAGCAGCTGCTCTCTGGAGAATACTCTTCTGGGGCTGTTAGCCAGTGTATATAGTAAATCAAACTCTTTAGGCGTCAAACCTTCTAGCGGTTTATCATACAGCAGCACTTCTCTTGTGTTGCGGTCCAGTTTTAAGTGCTGTGTATCCACTTCATACTGTCCTTGCGT
Organism: Marinilactibacillus piezotolerans; assembly: GCF_900169305.1. Classification (GTDB taxonomy): domain Bacteria; phylum Bacillota; class Bacilli; order Lactobacillales; family Carnobacteriaceae_A; genus Marinilactibacillus; species Marinilactibacillus piezotolerans_A. The sequence continues at coordinate 90,168 of NZ_FWDP01000002.1, forward strand.
ATTGCTATCTGCATCATTGACGACTTCAGCTCTTCTTTTAAGTGATTTGATTCGAGCCACAAGTGTAAGCGGGCTGAACGGTTTTGTGACATAGTCATCGGCACCTATTTCCAGACCGATCACCTCATCGCTCTCTGTATCTTTAGCCGTCAGCATAATAATCGGAACATGTTTAGACTCTTTTCTGATTTCTTTGCAAATGGTCATTCCGTCCATTTCCGGAAGCATGATATCCAGAACAATCAGATCAAATTCATCAGGATGATTTAAATACGTCTCTAATCCTTTTTTACCATTATGAACGAAAGTCGCCTCCCATTCTTCTTTAAGAAAAAACATCTCAATCATTTCACAAACCGATTCATTATCTTCAATCATTAATATTTTCATGCCTATCCTACTTTCTCTGTGGTTTCTCTTCCACTTTATTCTACAGTATACACGGGATATTTGAAAATTTTGTGTGATTTTATAGAAATATAGGACGAAATATGAACAGAAAGAGATGAGGAAGCGACTTCATCATCAAATTAGTACAAAACAAAAGACCTGAGTATATATGTCCTCAGGTCTCTATATTCTTATTTATACAATGGCTTGTTTTTTCGGTTGCAGCAGCTGAACATCATTGACTAGCATCTCGACTACATAAACGGTTTCTTGATCTGTATTCTGATAAGATCTGGACTGCATCTTTCCGCTTAATCCGATCAAATCTCCTTTATCGCAATATTCCTCAATCAGTTCTGCTCGTTTCCCCCATACAACAAATGGGATAAAGTCGGCCTCATTTCCATTCTCTGTACGGTAATGACGTTGAATCGCGATCACATTATTCAATACGATCTTTTCATCTCCGACATCTCTTAACTCAATTTCTCTTACAATTCTACCGACAAGTGCTACTTGATTCATTTCCTTCCTCCAATATGAATAATATTCAGACGATCTTAAAAGTCGTCCTACTATACATATTGATCAACTCATCAAAAAAGTCATCAAAAAAAGAGCAGAAATTTTCTGCTCTTCTACACTTGTTTGAGGGGAATTATAAAAAGAAATCAAATATATGCTGCCACAGTTCAGGATCAAAAACGTCCAGCGGACTGCCGCCGTCTCCAATTACACCATATCCAAGCATGGCTCCGCCAATAAAGGCAACTGAAATAAACAGCAGCACCAAGAAAATTTTCAACAAATACATACCGATATTTTTTAATACGGACTTCCAGTTCATGAAGTCTTCACCCCTAAACAATAATAATAGATTCTTTTTCACTTGTTAACAAATTGCCTGCTGCTCTTGTATCTATCCTACTTACGTTTCTTTAAATTTTCAAGTAGAATACCAGTACCCAGTGCCACGGAACTTAGTGGATCTTCGGCTTTAAAGACAGGAACTTTCAACTCTTCAGCAAATAAAAGATCAATTCCATCTAAAAGTGCGCCTCCGCCAGTCAAAATAACGCCGCGATCAATAATGTCAGCTGACAATTCCGGCGGTGTCTGTTCCAAAACTTCTTTCGCCTTGTCAACCACAACGACCATTGATTCTCGCGTAGCTTCCATCACTTCTAAAGAAGAGATCGTTACAGTACGCGGCAGCCCTGACACAACATCTCTGCCTCGAACATCCATTGTATCGTTGCGTCCGTGATCAAAAATCACACCGATTTCTTTTTTCACAGCTTCTGCTGTTCGTTCACCAATCAGCAGATTGTGTTTTTTCTTTAAGTAAACAATAATATCGTTATCGATTGTATCACCGGCAATTTTAACTGAACGGCTGGTTACAATGCCGCCCATTGAAAGAACTGCGATATCGCTTGTTCCGCCTCCGATATCAATAACCATATTTCCGCTCGGTTGGAAAATATCCATTCCAGCCCCGATTGCTGCTACTTTTGGTTCTTCTTCTAAATAGACATTTTTCCCGCCGCTTTTTTCAGCGACTTCTATAATTGCCTTTTGCTCAATAGCTGTAATATTTGTCGGGCAGCAGATCAGGATATTGGGTTTAGATAAAAAGCCTTTAACATTTAATTTATCGATAAAGTATGTAAGCATCGCTTCTGTGATATCAAAATCAGCAATGACGCCTCCTTGAAGCGGACGAATCGCTTTGATGTTTCCAGGAGTTCTACCCACCATCAGATAAGCTTCTTCCCCAACTGCTAATACTTCATTCGTTTTTGTATCTAAAGCTACAACAGAAGGTTCATTCAGTACAATCCCTTTGCCTTTTACATGCACGAGTACGTTTGCAGTTCCTAAATCAATTCCGATATCCCTTGCCATAACTCTTCTCCTCTCAAGCCTTTTACCGTAACATGCAGCAAGCGTTAAAAGACTACCTCATGATTATTTAAGTCGTTCAAGTTTAATGTGTTATGAATAATATTCTCACTCTTTCTATCATACTCAACATTGCCAAAAAGAGCAAGGTCAAAAAAACAGATCTTATTGTAAAAACCTTATCCTATAAATAAAAAAGATGTATCAAGCGAGTCAATGTTTCTCTCTCGCTTGATACACCTTTTTGATTAAATTAAGCCGATTATTCAGCAATTAATGCTCTTTTCTCGGTAGAAGTCAATACTTCTTCATTTGTTCTCTCGATATCTGCGCCTAATCCTTTTAACTTCTCGTGGAATTTATAATATCCGCGGTCTAAGTGGTTTAGATTCGTTACACGCGTGTACCCTTTAGAAACAAGACCTGCTAAGATCAGTGCCGCAGAGGCTCTCAGGTCGCTTGATGCTACTTCTGCGCCCTGAAGCTGAACCCCGCCCTTAATCATCAAGCTTTGTCCATCTATTTTAAATTCTGCATTCATTTTACGAAGTTCTTCCATATGCATAAAACGATTTTCAAATACGGTTTCACGCATAACACTTGTACCCGTTGCATGCAATTGAGCAATTGTCATCTGCGCTTGCATATCTGTCGGGAATCCTGGATGCGGCATCGTTTTAACGTCTGTCGCTTTCAATTGTTCAGGTCCCATCACGCGCAGTCCATTTCTTTCTTCGATAAAAGTGACGCCCATTTCTCTCAGCTTGGAAACCAGCGGTTTATTATGTTCAGCGACTGCGTTTTTAATAAGGACATTCCCTTTTGTTAATGCGGCAGCTACCATAAATGTTCCGCTCTCAATACGATCCGGAATAATCATATGATTGATTCCGGTAAGAGATTCTACGCCTTCGATGCGAATGGTTTCTGTTCCGGCACCAATGACTTTTGCTCCCATGCGGTTCAGGAAGTTTGCAAGGTCAACGATTTCTGGTTCTCTAGCTACGTTTTCAATGACTGTCGTGCCTTCAGCTAAAGTTGCAGCCATCATAATATTTTGAGTAGCACCCACACTTGGGAAGTCAAGGTAGATATGAGCTCCGCGCAGTTGTTCTGCAGAGGCTTCAATATACCCTTTCTCGATATGTACCTCTACTCCCATTGCTTCAAATCCTTTTAAATGAAGATCGATCGGACGCGTACCGATTGCACATCCACCCGGCAATGCTACTTTAGCATATCCGTTTCGTGCCAACAGCGGGCCCATTACAACAATGGATGCACGCATTTTGCTCATGAAATCAAAAGGTGTTTCCTCTTTTAATTTGCTTGAAGCATCTAACGTCATTTCTTTGTTTTCTTCATCAAAAGAAATATCTACATTAAGATAAGACAATACAGATTTCATTGTGTAAATATCTGATAACAATGGTACATTTGATAAATCGCTTTTTCCTTTACTGGCTAGAATAGTAGCTGCTAAAATAGGTAAAGCTGCATTTTTTGCACCCTCAACTTCAACTTCCCCGTTCAACACATTTCCGCCGCTTACAATAATCTTTTCCATACTTTGACCTCCAAGGTAACCCTTCATCCTGATTGATAATGTTCTGTTTATTTGACTGGTATAACTAAATTAATAAGTTCAATTTATGAATGAACAGCTGTTTAAAGATGGCTGTTCATTAAATTTATAAAGTAAATATTGATTAAACTTGATTTTCTTAACAAAAAAACGTGATTATCCGTTAAAGACACAATAACCTGTTATATTATAACAGAAAGGACTCTTTTTAGAAAACATTTAATTTATAAAATGACAAAATACTATGGCTTTTTTGTGAACATAACTCCAACTGTCAATTTGTTTATCATCAGTCTCAGTTAAATAACTGAACCAGTGTGCGTGAATAGCCAATGAATTCCATAAAGAAACTGCTCACGTTGTATCCAATCGCAATGGATAATAAAAGGTACAGAACACGTGCTTGCTGTATATGGTATTTTTTAAACCAGTTTTCTGTTCTTAAGCTCTGCAGAGCCCAAAATGTTAAAAACACAAAGGTCATATGTGACACAATCGTGATCAGTGATTGTACGCCAATATAAGTCATTTCTTCAACCCTTTCAAAGTAAGTGTAGCATATCCGGTGTTATACTTCATTTTTAATGCCTATATGCAGTTTTCAGGCACATTTCATCCGGATTTTTCATAAAAAATCCTCAATTCAAATGATTGAATTGAGGATTATGAGCAATTGTCACAGCAACAGATCGATTATAATGTCCCGAATAGTCTGTCGCCTGCATCTCCAAGCCCTGGGAGAATATACCCATTTTCATTTAATTGATCATCAAGAGAAGCTGTAAAGATATCAACATCTGGATGTGCATCTTGAAGGACTTTAACGCCTTCAGGGGCTGCAACTAGACAAACGAATTTAATATTCGTTGCGCCGCGCTTTTTCAAAGCATCGATTGCCGCGACGGCAGATCCGCCGGTCGCCAGCATCGGATCTACGACAAGCAGTTGTCTATCTGGAAGATCAGAAGGCATTTTGATAAAGTATTCTACCGGCTCCATCGTTTCATGATCGCGGTACATACCGACATGTCCTACTTTAGCAGCCGGGATCAAATCCAGCATTCCATCCACCATGCCCAGTCCGGCACGCAATATTGGTACGATAACGACTTTTTTACCAGCTAACTGCTTTTGAGTCGACTTGATCAGCGGTGTTTCGATTTCCACATCTTCCAGCGGCATTTCGCGAGAGACTTCATAAGCCAGTAACCTTGCGATTTCATTGACGACTTCTCTGAAGTACTTAGTTCCTGTATTTTTGTCTCTAATGATTGTCAGTTTATGTTGGATCAGCGGGTGATCGATCACCTGAAAGTTTCCCATGTTATTAGTAGCTCCTTTGTGAATTTGATTTGATAATTTTTTTATTTGTAGTCTAATGGATATCTATACCCAGACACCTGTCTTAGACTAAATGTCGTTTGATAAAGACCGTTAACGCAGAAATACTCGTTTTGTTTGTCAGATTTTAAAAAATCCTATGTCTAATACCTCTCATTATTGTACAGAAAGACCTGTTCATTTTCCATTGAAATTCTTAATTTTACTATTTTTAAATATATTTATCTGCTGCTGCTTTTTCCAGTCGATTCATATAGGCTTCACCAATGCCTTCTCGGTCATAGGCTTCTGCTAGAATAACCGTTGCTTCTGTCTCCTCAAAAAATCTAAGACCTTTGAACAATCGCTTAGAGGCTGTTACACTATCCCCGGATTTTCCCAGTGAAAAGGTAACAGTTGTTTCACTTTTGAATGCATGAATGATTTCTTCAGAGGCAAGCAAGCCAACTCGTTCTCCTGCTGCTTCACACTGGTGGATTGCTCTTTCCCAGCCCGTGCCGTCTTTCGCCACAATCAGCACTGGTTCAACTGGAGAATAGTGCGTATATTTCATTCCGGGAGCCATCGGCGCTTCCGTCTCTTCTGTTAATCCCGGTTTGAACAGGACCGGGCCAATGACAGCCTCAAGTTCCGCTTGCGAAATGCCTCCTGGTCTTAGAATCGCTGGCTGATCTGGATTGGATAAATCCAACACAGTCGACTCCAAGCCAACGCCTGTTTCTCCTCCATCTATGATTCCTGAGATTTTACCATTCAAGTCACGATAAACATGTTCAGCCGCAGTAGGGCTCGGCTTGCCAGAAGAATTAGCACTGGGGGCAGCCAGTGGTTTACCGCAGGCTCTGATCAGTTCTAATGCAATTGGATGAGATGGCATGCGTATCCCTACAGTACTCAGTCCAGCAGTAACTGTTGGAGCAAGCGGTCCTTTTTTCTTCAATACAATTGTGCAGGGACCGGGCCAAAAATGCTGCATAACTGTTTCAGCTTTCTCTGAGACTTCAACAGCGTATTCAGCAATTTGGTCCAGATCGGCTACATGTATGATCAGGGGGTTGTCTGCCGGACGACCTTTCGCTTCATAGATTTTTTTTACTGCTTGATCGTTGGTCGCATCCGCGCCTAATCCATAAACCGTCTCGGTTGGAAAAGAAACCACTTCTCCCTGCCGCAGCAGTTCAGCTGCGGCTTTTATATCTGTCTCTTTAAGCCACTTTGTCTCCATCTTCTCACCCTTCTGAATAAAAAATAGTTGTTAGGTCGCTACGTATACCACGCGGTCATGTCCAGCCATGTCTTTCCAGACTTCCACATCCGCCTCTTGAAAAGCACTGGAAAATAGATCCTTAACTGAATGACCTTGACGAAACCCGATTTCCATTAAGATGCGTGCCTTCGGTTTGACTCTGGCAGGCAGCTCTTCAGCAAGTCTTCGGTAAATAGCTAATCCGTCTTCTTCAGCGAATAAAGCCAGCTTTGGCTCATGCTCTAAAACAGACTCATCCATATCCGCTTGTTCTTCATAAGAAATATAGGGCGGATTGGAGATGATCAGATCATATTGATCCGTTTGTACCGCTTGAGTCAGATCACTCTGTAAAAAAGCGACCTCTGCTTGAAGTCGGGCTGCGTTCTCTTGTGCAACGGCTATTGCTTCCGGACTGATATCAACAGCTGTCACCTCATCTTGAGGACGCTGAAGCTTGTGGGAAATAGCCAGTACACCCGTTCCGGTACCGACATCCAGTACTTTCAACGGTCGGTTGCTTAATCGTTTCAAATAGCGGTCGAACCATTCTTCCGTTTCAGGTCTTGGGATCAATGTGTCGGATGTCACTTTGAATTTCCGGTCATAAAACCACTCATGTCCAATAATGTACTGAACAGGAAGTCCGTTTGCAAAAGCTTTTAGATCTGACAAATACTTCTCTTTCACTGCTGGTTCCATTGTTGCAGGATAGCGTCTGATCAGGTCTGTTTTGGTCAATTCAAAACGTTCTCTCAGAAGCCATTCCGCTGCAAAGGCTTCTTTTTCGATCGAGCTTAAAAAAGAAGAAGCCCCCGTTAGGACTTCTCTATAGGTTTGCTTTTCAGACACATCATTCAACGTCATTTTAATATTCATTTTGAAGCTGCTCCATTTTTCTGGTTTGCTCCCAGAATACTAACGCTTCGATGATTTCATCCATTTTACCAGATAGAATCTGATCCAGTTTCTGAATCGTCAAGTTGATACGATGATCCGTCACTCTACTTTGCGGGAAGTTATAGGTCCGGATTCTTTCAGAACGGTCTCCTGTTCCGACAGCTGATTTGCGTTCTGCATCCAGCTCATCTTGTGCTTCCTGGTTCATTTTGTCGTAAATTCTTGAACGAAGGATTTTCATCGCTTTTTCACGATTTTTGATCTGTGACCGTTCATCTTGCATAGCAACAACAATCCCTGTCGGTTCATGCGTTAGACGTACAGCTGATGCTGTTTTGTTGACATGCTGTCCACCAGCACCACTTGCATGATAAATATCGACTCGAATGTCATTTTCGGCTATATCGATTTCCACATCTTCGGCTTCCGGCATAACCACCACTGTAGCTGTCGAAGTATGGATCCGGCCTTGCGATTCTGTCTGAGGAACGCGCTGAACACGATGTGCTCCATTTTCGAATTTCAGTTTAGAGTACACATTTTGTCCAGTAATCATTAACGTTACTTCTTTATAGCCGCCGAGACCATTAGAATTGGCATCCATGATTTCTGTTTTCCAACCTTGACTGTCAGCGTAACGCTGATACATTTCTAATAAGTCTGCTGCAAATAATTGAGCTTCATCTCCACCAGCTGCACCTCGGATTTCCATAATGATATTACGTTTATCATTCTCATCTTTTGGTAAAAGCAGAATCTTCAGTTCATCTTCCAGTTGTGCTTTTTCAGTTGCCAGCTCTTCACGCTCTTCTCTGGCCATTTCTTCCATATCGGCTTCCAGAGACTCCTGCAGCATCTCGTCTGTTTCTTCAATACCTTCCAATACTTCTTTGTATCTTCTGTAAGTACTGACAGTTTCTCTTAATTCGCCTTCTTCTCTGCTCAATTTCATAAAACGATCTGTATCGCTGATTACCGCCGGATCGCTCAGCAGTTCATTCAGTTCGTCATATCGATTATCAACTTGTTCTAATCGGTCGAACATACTCATAGATTCTCGCCTCTTTCTTCCTTGCTTTCTTTCATTGACATATAGTAATGTTTACGGCAGACAGGATAATACGCTTCATTCCCGCCGACCATAATCTGGTCTCCAGTACTGACAGGTTTTCCATCCTGCATTCTCATATTCATGATGGCTTTTTTATGGCAAAACCAGCAGATTGTCTTCATCTCTTCGATTTTGTCCGCCAACAGCAGCAGATACTTAGATCCTTCAAATAATTCATTTCTAAAATCATTTTTCAACCCAAAGGCCATGACAGGAATATTCAGGTCATCTACGATTCTTGTCAGCTGCAGTACATGATTCTTTTTCAAGAATTGAGATTCATCCACTAATACGCAAGCTAGATGATCTTTTAAAGCATATACCTTCTCATACAAGTCTGTCTCTTCCTCAATAGGAATGGCCTCTCGTTTTAGTCCGATACGGCTGGAAATCACACCGACTGAATCTCGGTCGTCAACAGCACTGGTAAATAAGAGGACTTTTTTATTTTGTTCTTCATAATTATGCGCGACTTTCAGAATTTCGATAGATTTCCCGCTGTTCATTGCGCCATATCTAAAATACAGTTGAGCCAATAGTCGCCCTACTTTCATTGATTAATCTAATGCAGTTGTTTTTTCATCATTTAATGTTGCTTGTGTTGGTGCTTATCCTTATAGATTATATGACAAGACAAAAAAAAGTACAAGGGAATCCATATGATCCTGAAGAAAGTCTGCCTTAATCAGTTGGCTGACGGCAGCTGTAAAAACGAATTCATTTTGTCAAATCTATGGTACACTATAGATAAATCTTACATTAAAACTTACATAAGGAGTGCAGTTATGAATCAGCCATTGTTTTTAAAAGGCGTTATGCAGGAAAAAATTTGGGGCGGCAGCAAGTTAAAAAAAGTGTTTGGATATGATATTCCAAGTAACCATACTGGTGAATTATGGGCAATCAGTGCTCATAAAAATGGTCCAGCCGTAGTTGAAAACGGTCCTTACAAAGGAAAAACCTTAGCTGAGCTTTGGGATGAACACCGCGAGCTGTTTGGAAACCAAGACGGAGATGTGTTCCCGCTCCTGACAAAAATATTGGATGCCGAAGATAATCTGTCTGTTCAAGTTCACCCAGATGACGCTTATGGATTAGAACATGAAGGAGAGCTTGGAAAAACAGAATGCTGGTATATCATTGATGCGGAGGAAGGGGCGGAAATTATTCTCGGTCATCACGCTCAGACAAAAGAAGCATTTGAAAGAATGGTTGAGCAAGGAAATTGGGATGAGCTGCTGCGATCTGTTCCAGTTAAACCTGGTGATTTCTTTTATGTTCCAAGCGGGACGATTCATGCAATCGGAAAAGGCATCACGATTCTGGAAACACAACAGTCCAGCGATACAACTTACCGAGTATACGACTATGACCGCACAGATGCAAAAGGCAATACTCGTCCGCTTCATATCAGACAATCCATTGATGTAGCCATGATTCCGCATCAGGATGCAAAGCTGTCTCAATCGACTCAGACAATAGAAGGCGCAGCAATCAAGACGCTTGTTCAAAATGAGTTTTTCACAGTCCAAGAATGGGCGGTTTCTGGGAAAGCCGGTTTAACTGCCCAGGGACTTTATACACTTGTCAGTGTATTAGATGGCGAAGGAACGTTAACTGTCGAGGATCAATCTTACACGATCAAAAAAGGCACTCACTTTATTCTTCCGAATGAAATCAAATTCTGGACAATCAGCGGCAATCTTCAGATCATTGCCTCTATTCCTGGAGAAAATGTTTAGAGACGAATTGAAATAATAAAATCGCCCGGCATTCAGCGTATATACTGAATGCCGGACGATTTTTTCTATCTGCTTTCGTTTGGAATTTGTTTTGTTGCTGCAAAATCTGCATAACTATTTGCCAATCCATGCTCGCTGACATCCATGCCCGCTTCTTCCTCTTCTGGTGTTACACGTAAGCCGATTGTCAGATGAATCAATTTGAATACAGTAAACATTGTAGCTGATACCCATAGAATAACTGCAAGTACGCCAAGTAACTGTACACCCAATAAGCCAAATCCGCCGCCATACAATAGACCGCCATCTTGAGCGAATATTCCTAAGAGAATAGTGCCAAGTCCCCCGGCAACCCCATGTACTGCAAAAGCTCCAACAGGATCATCGATTTTCAATGTTGATTCTACAAATTCAACTGCGTAGACCATTGCTGCCGAAGAAAGAATACCAATCGCTGCTGCACCGATTGGTTCGACAACTGCACATCCTGCTGTAATTCCGACTAAACCAGCCAGCGCACCATTCATGGTTGTTCCGACATCTGGTTTACCAGACTTGAGCCATGTCAGTACCATCGCAGTCAAAGTAGCTGCAGCTGCTGCCAGATTGGTGTTCAGTAAAATCAATCCAATCAAGCTCAAAGACTCCTCGCTGGAAGCTTCCAGCGAAGAAGCACCATTGAACCCAAACCAGGCAAACCATAAAATGAATACACCCAAAGCAGCTAATACAACATTATGTCCTGGGATATCTTTTGGATTGCCGTTTCGATCAAAACGACCCTTTCTCGGACCTACTATTTTTGCACCAATAATCGCTGTAACGCCGCCGACCATGTGGACGGCAGTGGATCCCGCAAAGTCCTGGAACCCCAAGTTTGAGAGCCAGCCGCCGCCCCAGATCCAGTGACCTGAAATCGGATAAACGATACCAGAGATTACAAGAGTATATAACAAGTATGAACTGAACTTTGTCCGTTCAGCCATTGCACCAGAAACGATTGTTGCAGCTGTTGCACAAAAAACAGTCTGGAACATTAAAAAGACATATCCTGGAATGTTTGAATCATAGTTTCCTGTCACAAACATATCTGGTGTTCCGATAACCCCCATGATAGACGGTCCAAACATAATGCCAAACCCTATAATCCAGTATAATAATGACCCCATCACAAAATCCATCAGATTTTTCATAATAATATTTCCGGCGTTTTTTGCTCTAGTCATTCCTGATTCTAAAATGGCAAATCCTGCTTGCATGAAAAAGACTAAAACAATTCCTAACAATACCCATAGTGTATCTGTAGCTGACATGTTGTTGTTTCCCCCTAAAAATAAGATGGCTCTACTATACCGAAACATTGGTATACATATCAATCCTATACAGACACTTCTGATATATCTGAGAAATAACAGCATTATTGTTGTTTTTAAAAAGAATTCTCTCTGATTCACTTAATATAATTTACTTTTACGTTAAATTGGTATATACATTTCCGTTGAATCTAAAAAGTTCTGAAATCTGCTAAGTGCAGATCTCAGAACTTTTACTACCTTTATCAAGCAAATGAAGGATTTTCTTCATAAGAAGCAAACTGACTATTATATAGATCAGCATAAAATCCATTTTGTTCCATCAACTCATCGTGGTTACCTGTTTCGATCACGTCGCCTTGATTCATGACAATAATTTTATCAGCATCACGGATCGTTGATAATCTGTGTGCTACAACGAAACTTGTTCGATTTTCAAGTAAGTTGTTCATCGCTTTTTGAATCAGGATTTCCGTTCTTGTATCCACTGAAGAGGTCGCTTCATCTAAAATGAGTACTTCAGGGTCCGCCAGGAATGCACGCGCAATCGTAATCAATTGACGCTGGCCTTGAGAAATATTTGTCCCTTCTTCGTTCAGGAGTGTGTTATACCCTTCAGGCAGTCGTTTAACAAAGTCATCAACGTGTGCTGCTTTAGCAGCCGCTAGAATATGATCACGATTATCGGCATATTCTTCACTGCCGTAAGCAATATTTTCCCAGATCGTTCCATTAAATAACCAAGTATCTTGAAGCACCATAGAGAATTTTTTCCGTAATTCAGGTCGTGCAATATCTCGAGTATCGACACCGTCAAATCGAATGCTCCCGCCCTTGACATCGTAGAAGCGCTCCAGCAAGTTGATCAGCGTTGACTTCCCTGCACCTGTCGGGCCGACGACCGCTATCATATTTCCTGGTTTAACCGTAAGATTAAAGTCTGTCATTAACAATGGATCATCTGCTCCATCACCGTATCCAAATTGGACATTTTCGAACTCAACTTTGTAAGGGGAGTCTGGTTTTGGTTCCAATCCTGAAGCTGTCTCCTGCATTTCCTCTTCATCCAGCACTTCAAATACACGTTCACAAGCTGCTATCGTTACTTGGATTGTATTAGCCAAATTGGCGATTTGCCGAACTGGTTGTGAGAATTGATTGACATATTGTAGAAACGCTTGAATATTCCCTAAAGAAATGGTTCCATTCGCTACACCAAGTCCGCCGACTAGCGCTACACCAAAATAACCAAGATCACGAGAGAAACTGACCAGCGGCATCATAATTCCAGCAAGAAATTGAGCTTTCATAGAAGCATCGTTTAATTTTTCACTTCTTTGATCGAATTTTTCAATCTCATCTTCTTCACGATTATATGTTTTTACAACGGTGTGACCTGAAAATGTCTCTTCAACATGGTCATTGACATTTCCCAGTTCTTTTTGCTGACGTCCAAATTGTTTCTGTGATTTAGGTGCAACATACGCAATAAGGAAGAAACTGATCGGGACCGTTACGATCGTCACTAGTGTTAATCTAATATCAATAGAAAGCATGACCACCAATACCGTCACAAATTGAACCACACTAATGATAAATTGAGTCAATGACTGCTGCAGTGTATTGGCGATCTGGTCCATGTCATTGACTGCACGAGAAAGAATATCTCCAGTCGAATGTGTGTCATAATACTTGATCGGCAAGGTCGACATTTTTTCTTTCAGTTCTTTTCTCATGTCATAAACTGTTTTTTGAGCGATTCTCGCAGTAATAAACTGTTGGAAGAACTGAAAAACAGCTTGTATAACATAGACAATGGCAACTGTAATGAGAATATTCTGAATGACACCAAAGTCGATTGGGAATCGTTCAATAGTCTCTCCTGCTTCTCGCAGAGCATTTCCTTCTTGGATTCCTCTATAGATTTCAGTGGTTGCTTGCCCTAGAATTCGAGGAGCTTGCGCTGCCATAATGACAGCTACAATAGCTAATAGCAAAGTAGCTACCAGAGCCCAGAATCTTGTAGACATGTATTTGACTAGTCTAAAGACCGTGCCCCAAAAGTTATTGGCTTTTTTCGCGCGTATATGTGCTGCGTTTGATCCGCCTTTTGCCATTAAATATCCTCTCCTTTCAATTGAGAGTCCATGATTTCTTGATAGATTGGATTATTTGCTTTTAATTCTTCATGTGTTCCTTTTCCAACGACTTTTCCTTGGTCGAGAACGATAATTTGGTCTGCATCGATCACTGTACTGATTCGCTGAGCAATAATGACGACAGCTGAATCTTGCGTATCAGGTTTCAATGCTTCTCTTAATCTTGCATCTGTTTTGAAATCCAGTGCTGAGAATGAATCATCAAAAACCAGAATGTCAGCTTTAGTCGCTAAAGCTCTGGCAATACTCAACCGCTGTCTCTGTCCACCGGAGAAGTTGCCGCCGCCTTGTTCTACTCTTGAATCCAAGCCTTTTGGTAATCCAGAAACAAAATCTTTTCCCTGAGCTACGTCAAGGGCATGCCACAATTCTTCATCTGTCGCTTCTGGTCTTCCGTATTTCAAGTTTTCACGGATCGTACCGCTGAATAGTAAAGCTTTCTGCGGCGCAAATCCGATCAGACGTCTCAACTCTCCCTGCTCTACATCGCGAATATCTATGCCATTAACTTTGATTTGACCGCTTTCTACTTCATAAAGTCGCGGAATCATATTTGCCAAAGTCGTCTTACCGGCTCCAGTACCGCCGATGATAGCGAGACGTTCTCCTTTATTAATGGTAAAATCAATATTCTCTAATGCTGTCTTTTCAGCTCCGTGGTATCGATAAGAAACATCATCGAATTGAAGTGAAACATTGGAAGTATCTTTTAAATGACGAGGTTTTTTGGGATCAGTAATGGTGTTCGATGTATCTAAAACTTCCATTACTCGTTCTGCCGCTACTTGGCCACGCGGCAAGAAGAATAGAACCATTGAGACCATCATGACACCCATCAATATCTGCATAGCATATGTCATAAAGGCAACCAGATTCCCAACTTGCATATCTCCGGCGGCAATAAATTGGGCACCGAACCAGATAATCATAATATTGGTAATACTAACAGCGAATACCATCGATGGCATCATAAAGGCCATTACAGTATTGGCTTTAATAGAAGTCTGTGCAAAATCCCAGTTGGCTTCATCGAATCGTTTGCGTTCGAAAGCATCTTTATTAAATGCGCGGATTACTCGGATACCTGTCAGGCCTTCACGGAATACTCGGTTCAGCCTATCTGTCTTACGCTGCATAGATTTGAATAAAGGGCTCGAAAAGCGCAGAATGAACCAAATCAATCCACCTAAAATCGGCATTGTAATCAAAAAGACAAAAGCCAGCTGCGGTTCTCTGGTAAATGCCAGTCCTCCTGCACCGATCATCAAAAATGGTGCTAAAATCATAGTTCTTAGTACCAGCATCATGACAAACTGTATTTGCATAATGTCATTTGTATTTCTGGTAATTAGAGTCGATGTTCCAAAACGATCCAATTCATCATTCGTAAAGTAAATAACTGTTCGGTAAAGTTTCTTTCTCAAGGTATTTCCTAATCCTTGAGATTCTTTCGCTGCATAGTATACATTTAATAATGCAGAAATAATGGTTAGGATGGTGAATCCAATCATCATCAGTCCCCTGCTGACAATGTAATCAATATCTCCGGTCGCTACTCCATAATCAATGATATTGGCTGTAATGGTCGGCATCGCCAGCATCCCTGCTACTTGAACGGCCATGAAAAAAACAGTAATAAACACACGCCATGGGTTCATTAATCTAGCTAGCTTTCTCATACTTTATCCTCTTCTCTTTCATTTCTTTTTTCTTTTAAAACACCCTGTGTCATCCACTTGAGCCTTTTTGCAAATAATTGCTGTGTTTCTTCTATAGAGAGTTCTTTCCAGAAACCTTCCATGATCGTATCATTCAGTATATTTAAAATATACCGGATAATAGAAATTAATTCTTGATCTGTACAAGCTTTAACCTGTTCTCGTTTGATAGCTTCCAGCACACGTTCATTAACAGGATGCTCTTTTTTTAAGTTAGAAGGAGCTGTAATAATATTTGCGCCAGATTCTTGATTGATCTGGTAATTCATATGCAGATACATGTTCTCAAAAAATCCGAACTTTTCTGAATCCATAATATACTTGATATATTTTTCTCCAAATGTGCAGTACCCTTTATAGAAATCACCATCAGCTTCTTTGAAGCTTTTGATCATCAGCTTATGGTAATTGTATTTGAATTTTCCAATCAGAAAATAATACAGGTCTTTTTTGTTTTCAAAATATTGATAAAAACTTCCTCTTGATATACCAGCATTTTTAACAATATTAGATATAGATGCTTCATTTAACGATTTTGCCGTGAACTCTTTCATGGCTCCATCAATCAATCGTTGGCGCTTAGATTCAGGTAAATTGAAAAAAGTATGCGTTGGCACAAATCTCCCTCCTTTTCGATCCTATATTTTCAATCTAACAAATGTGACACTGTGTCACGAAACATACTTTTAGTATTATATGTGACACTGTGTCATAAATCAAGTCGCAAGTTTTTGATTTTCAATTTATTTTCATAAACCCTTTAAAAAATAGCAAAACCCCATTATTTGGGATTTTGCTATTTGCTACTTGCTATTCTTCAGTTTCCTCTGTTTCTAATACTTCCGGTTCTACTATAGGGTTATCTTCGTATAGATCAGAATGGCTTTGATACCATTCAAACAGTTTTGAAATAATAATCTTTAATACAGCATACCCTGGGATCGCCAGGATGACGCCCATTACTCCAAACAGTCGACCAGAGACTAGAAGCAAAAAGATAATATTGATAGGATGGATTTTAAGCGTATTTCCGATAATCTGTGGAGAAATCACTCGTCCTTCCAGCAGTTGTTCAATAACAAAAACGATCAGGACTTTTACCAGCATGAACGGAGAGTGTACAATTGCTACAATGACGGCAGAAATGGTTGCTAAAAAAGAACCAAGGTATGGAATCAAGTTCATAATTCCAGCAAATATTCCTAATGTCAGCGCAAAATCCAATCCAACGATAGAAAATCCAATCCAGAACATCAGTCCCACACTCATCGCGACCAGCAACTGTCCTCGAACATAATTGCTGACTTGTCGATTGATGTCAGCCAGGATTTCTCTGACTGAAGTACGTGCCTTCGTTGGAATAAACCGCAATATATTGTCTGGAATTTTTTTGCCTTCTTTTAACAAATAATACACGATAAAAGGAATAGTAAATAATGTAATACCTACTTGAGTAAGTAATCCGATAAAGTTGCCAATCCCGCCTACTGTTACATCTAAAAATCCAGAAGCCTGACTACTCAAACTTCCGATCAGTGAAGTATCACTGATTCGTTGCATAAAATCAGTGAAGGCTTCTGTTCCCAGCAACTGATCAAGTTGTATCATAAGACTATTCCAGTAGTCAGGCCAGTTATTCACTATGGATTCCAGTTGTCTTTGAATGATAGGAATAATATAGTTGATTCCTACAATAAACATTAGAATAATCAGCGCAAACACAAGTGCAATGGCAGAATTGCGGGAAAACCTTTTTTTCTCAAGCCAATCAACTATAGGATTTAACATATAATAAAAAATAGCAGAAAATACGATTGGCGGTCCTATGATACTCAATACGATTTCAATTAGCCGGAAAACAGCTGAAATTTGACTAAGCATATAAATATTAAAGAAAATCAGTAAGCTGATCAGCAAAATAGTGACCACTTTATTGTCAATAATTTTTTTCCAGAACCATGATTGTCTTATATTACTGGATTGTGATTGGTGCGGTTCTCGTTTCATGTTTAGCCCTCCTGCTACATTGCTTGCATCTCTCATTCTATCATAGATAAACAACAAAAAGACTTAAATAAAAGATAAATCTTCCTATTTAAAAACAGTCTAGTAAACCTTTACATTTTGAATAGTGAATTCCGTTTCATAATTATTCAATGTTTTGGTATACTGTGGATAACAATCTTAAAATAAAAGGAGGAGTCGATTTTCATGACTCAGAAAGTTTTACTAGGAACTTACACTAAGCGCGACAGCAAAGGTGTTTATAGCATTGAATTAGATCTTAATGAAAAAAAATTGTCTAATCTGCAAGTTGAAGCAGAGGTGGGAAGTCCGACTTATCTAGCTGCCACTGAAAATGGTGAGCGTTTATACACCGTTTTAAAAAATGGTGATAAAGGCGGTTTGAATGCACTGAAGAAAACCGATGATGGTTCTTATGCGACAACGGATGTCTTTACGCAGGAAGGCTCTTCTCCTTGTTATGTAGCGTATGATTCAAAAAGAAATTTTGTCTATACAGCAAATTATCATACAGGCGAAGTAGCTGTTTTTAAAACAGATGAGAACGGATCACTGACACTAGCTGATTCTGTTCAGCATTCTGGAAAATCTGTTCATGAAAATCAGAAATCTGCTCATGCACACTACTTTGATTTGACACCAGATGAAAAGTACTTGATCGCCTGCGACTTGGGAACTGACGAAGTGGTTACTTATGAAGTAGATGAAGAAGGCAAATTATCTGAAGTGGATGTAATTTCTGTAGCTCCAGGAACTGGACCGCGTCATATCGTATTCCATCCAAATGGCCAATTTGCTTATTTATTTGGAGAATTAAGCAGTGATGTTCTTGCGCTTTCATACAACAGCGAGAATGGTACACTTTCTCATTTGCAAACTATTTCTTCTATTCCAGAAGAGCACACTGAATTTAACGGTGGTGCTGCAATCCGTATCTCAAACGACGGTAAATATGTGTATGCATCCAATCGCGGACATGATTCAATTGTTGTGTACAGTGTCAAAGAAGACGGTACTTTAGAATTAGTAGAATATGTACCCACTGAGGGGGAAATTCCTCGAGACTTCAATATCGACCCATCTGGACAGTTCGTTGTTGTCGGTCACCAGGACACTGATAATTTGACTTTGTTTGAAAGAGACACTGAAACAGGTAAATTAAGCTTGCTTCAAAAAGATGTTTACGCGCCAGAAGTGGTTTGTGTAGTCTTCTTATAAGTTAAATGATTGAAAAGAGGTGCTTTTTAAACAGCACCTCTTTTCTTTTGTAAGTAAATGGTGTACACTAAATACAACGAATTCGAGATAAATTGGACAGGATTTTCTTGAGCATATCATTCGTCTTTTTTACTGTCATTGACCAGCAGAAAGAGTGATGATCTAATGCCTCACATTAAAGGGTTTCACCATATTTCAGCTTTTACAAAATCTAAGGAGCAAAACGTACACTTTTATACCCAAGTACTGGGGATGCGCCTCGTTAAACAGACCTTCCATCAGGAAAACTGGGAGACACCTCATTTATTTTATGGGGACTATTCTGGTGCACCGGGCACACTATTGACCTTTTTTGTTTATCCAAAGATTGGACACAGCTATCTGAACAATCATTATTTTTCGAGCATAACGCTATCCGTCCCTTTTGGCAGTCTGTCTTTCTGGCAGAATCGGCTCACGGATTTTGCGATCGATTATTCCACAAACCATCAGCATCAACTGACTTTTTCAGATCCAGACGGTCTGGAACTAAGGTTAGCTGAAACGAGTGACACACTGAGTGGAGAATCTAGTACGAACCATTCTTCTGTTCCAGGGAAACACCAGATCTCTGGAATCCATACAGTAGAGATCCTTGTAGAAAACACAGAGCTTGAAGAAACGTTTTATACAGAATGGTTGGGCCTGACCGATTTCCCTTTTTTAACTCTTGACTCTTCTGAACGACTAGAGATTCTTCCGTCAAATACAGATGAACGAACACGCTTCGGCAAAGGAACAATCGATCATATTGCATTGAGCGTAGACTCTCCTGATGACTTGACCGCTTTCAAAGAACGCGCCGTCAAACTAGGATACACTGTCGAAAAGTTGACTGATCGGCACTATTTTAAAAGCTTATACGTTAAAAGCCCTGCCGGTTTGAGAATCGAGTTAGCCACCAAGTCGCCTGGTTTTACGATTGATGAACCACTGGAAACACTCGGAACCACCATAACAACGTTTAAACATAAACAGAACTATTTTAGGAGGAATACAAAATGACAACTCAAGAAATTAAAGGAATCCATCATATCACAGCCATCACAAGCAGCGCAGAAAAAAATTATGATTGGTTTACAAATATACTAGGTCTTCGTTTAGTGAAAAAAACGGTTAATCAAGATGATATTCAAACGTATCACTTGTTCTTTGCCGATGATGAAGGAAATCCCGGAACAGATATGACGTTCTTCGATTTTCCAAATGTACCAAAAGGATCTAAAGGAACAAATGATATTGCCCGTTCTTCTTTCAGAGTGCCAAGCGATAGAGCATTGGATTACTGGCTGAAACGCTTTGAACATTTCGATGTCAAACACTCAGAAATCAAAGAACAATTCGGAGTCAAAGTGATTCAGTTTGAAGATTTTGACGAACAGCAATATCAACTTGTTTCTGATGAAAATCTTGAAGGTGTAGCACCAGGAAAACCTTGGAAAAACGGACCAGTTCCAGAAGAATTCGGTATTTATGGTCTAGGCCCTGTGGTGATCAGAGTTTCTGACTTGAACCGTATGTCTACTATATTAGAAGATACCTTGCATTTCAGAAAGATTGCGCAAGATGGTTCTCTGGTTTTATTTGAAATGGGCGAAGGCGGAAACGGCGGTCGTCTGATTCTTGAAGTCAGTACTATTTTACCTCCAGCTCGTCAGGGTTACGGCAGTGTTCACCATGTAGCATTCCGTGTCGAGGATCGCTCTGTGCTTGACTTATGGACTGAACGGTTAAGCAACTTAGGGTTTGCTACTTCTGGATATGTGGATCGTTTCTATTTTGAGTCCCTTTATTCCCGTATGTATCCTGGTGTCTTATTTGAGTTTGCAACAGATGGTCCAGGATTTATTGATTATCAAGAGAGCTATGAAAATCTTGGTGAAAAACTAGCCCTGCCGCCCGCTTATGAAGCTCACCGTGAGCAAATCGAAGGAATGGTCCGTCCGATTGATACTGTTAGAAGTACGAAGACTTTTGAAAAAGAGTACTTCGGATTCGATGAGGCCTAAAGATGTATCATTTTAAATCAGAAAAATTAAGTAAAAAGCAGCAATACAAAATGATCTCCGGGAGCGTAATTCCCCGCCCTATCGCTTGGGTAACGTCATTAAATGAACTTGATGAAATAGTCAACGCTGCACCTTTCAGTTTTTTCAGCGCTGCTTCTAACGAAATTCCTTTGCTTACAGTCGCTGTTTTGCGCTCAAATGGACAGCTGAAAGATACGGCTAGAAATATTCTAGACCAAAAAGAAGCTGTTGTGCACATCGTTGATGTTGATCTTACAAAAGAAATGAATGAAACCGCAGCTCCGCTGGCTCCAGAACAAAGTGAACTAACAAGAACGAGTCTCTCACTGATCGATAGTCAGACCGTAAAAGTGCCTGGAATCAAAGAAGCGCGTATTCGATTTGAGACTACCTTGCATCAGCATGTAGAAGTCAAAGATGATGCCGGTCAAGCCGTGTCAGATCTCTTTCTGCTAAAAGTCACCGACTTTTATTTTGCAGAATCAGTTTTCGACCTGGAAAAAGAATACATTCTGCCGGAAGCGTTAAACCCGACAGCACGCTTATCTGGAATCCAATACGCTGAGATGGGCCGCTTATTCACTTATAAACGGCCGACAGAATAACTGTTTAAATAGAAAAATCCTCTTTAACCATTCGATTCAGTGGTTAAAGAGGATTTTTATGATTATAATCTACTACTTAGATGAAATTTTTCCGATTTCAGTACCTTTAGAAGTTTCTCCAGTTGTAGATAACTCAAAGTTTTCTACTTGATCCATATTACTGAAGACTATAATAACCGTGTTTTCTTTACCGGCTTCTGCTAGTGCTGTCAGATCTACTGTTGAGATTTTTGTATCCGGTGTAACTTTGTCGCCTTCTTTGACTAACGTATCGAATGGCGCTCCGCCTAACTCTACTGTATCAATTCCGATATGAACCAATACTTCTACGCCGTTATCTAATTCTAAACCGACCGCGTGCTGTGTTGGAAAGACACTGACTACTTTTCCAGAACCTGGAGCATAAATATCTCCGTCGCTTGGTTCAACACCGAAGCCGTCTCCCATCATTTTTTGTGAAAACACTGGATCTTCTACATCTTCGATCGCAATGACTTTCCCATTAACTGGACTGACCAGAGTTTGTTCTGAACTGCTGTTACCGCTTTTACCTTTTAGAAAATCAAACATTCCCATGTTTAACCCAACTTTCATGATTTTTTTAATCAAATTCAGACGACATGCAGATCCTGCCGACCGATTTTCTTATATCTTATTTTACCATAGTTTTGGATGAGAGTTGAACCGATACGACTATTTGAAAGATTTTTGAATAGATTTTAATAAACTTTTAAATTTGATAATTAAAGTTGGAAAGTTTGAAGAAATTCGGTATGATGAACAAGTTAAAATACAAATTTGTTAAAAAGGAATAGGAGTTTATATAATGGTTATCGAAATTATTAAGGCGATCATTTTAGGTATCGTTCAAGGAATTACAGAATGGCTGCCCATCAGCAGTACAGGACATATGATTTTGTTTGATGAGTTTCTAGTACTTAATGCAAGCGAAGAATTTAAAGAAATGTTTTTTGTAGTGATTCAGCTTGCTTCTATTTTTGCAGTTATCTTGCTTTATTTCACAAAATTAAATCCTTTCGCCCCTTCCAAAAATGAAGCACAGAAAAGAGAAACTTGGAATATCTGGTTCAAAGTTTTAGTCGGGATTATACCGGCAGGTGTTATTGGGCTTCTTTTCGAAGACTTGATCAATCAGTATTTTTATAATTGGGTTACGGTTTCAATTACTTTAATTGTATACGGACTTGCTTTTATCGTCATTGAAAAGAGAAATAAAGGAAATCAACCAAAGGTGACAACGTGGGAAGACTTGACCTATAAAATTGCCTTCATTATTGGTGCGTTTCAAGTCCTGGCCCTTATTCCCGGAACTTCACGTTCAGGCGCAACGATTGTAGGAGCTATCTTGATTGGTACTGCTCGTCCTATAGCAGCAGAGTATTCTTTCTTCCTTTCGA
The DNA here is from genome assembly GCF_900169305.1 of Marinilactibacillus piezotolerans. GTDB lineage: Bacteria > Bacillota > Bacilli > Lactobacillales > Carnobacteriaceae_A > Marinilactibacillus > Marinilactibacillus piezotolerans_A. Next base: position 112,913 of record NZ_FWDP01000002.1, read on the forward strand.
TACCGGTTATGCTTGGTGCCAGCTTATTGAAATTGATTGGGTTTGGTTTCAGCTTTACCTCTGAAGAATTGATGATTTTACTCGCTGGTTGTATTGTATCCTTTATTGTCTCTGTTTTTGCAATCAAGTTCTTGATGAACTATATACGTCGTCATGATTTCAGTTCTTTCGGATGGTACAGGATTGTCGCCGGAGCAGTTGTTATTGCCTATTTCCTGATCATTGGATAAACCAATATTCGATCTTTTGGACAGCCACTTTGCTATTGAGCAGAGTGGCTTTTTTCAACCGTATCATTTAATGCGACTACATAACTATTGCCTAAACACTTTTTCTCATTCCTACCACTTCTGATGCGCTGCCTGGATTGTTCAACTCTCAACCTGCTCTTCCTTTTTGTTGTAACACGATGAAATGAGTTTTAAGAAAACCTCGGAGAAACGTAACATGATTGATACATCCTTAAAACAATTTATCGTTATACTATGCTTATACGTTAACCGCATTGAATAAAAAGGGGTCTATTTATAGAATGAATCGTTTATCAGTCATCCAAAAACTTATTTCACTGTTTCGTCCTAAAACACATGCTGAGTCCTCTATTAAAAATCCTATAAAAGAAACAGAACTAATCGGCCGCTGGACAGTGTTTATGCCTAAAGCTTTAAAAGAAGGCTCACTGGAGATTTCTTCTGAAGGGAAAGGATATTATAACACTTATCCTTTAAAAGACATCCTGCCTCAGAATTCGCCGGATCAGTTGATCTTGAAAGATCGATTCGGATATCAGCTGATTATGGAAAAAATTGAGAATGAACAATATGTACTGTTCGATGAACTAGAAGGCATTACCTATCCGATCGTAAAAGAACACTGATCATATAAATACCCCCGTGAAGCAAAGTTGATTTGCTTCACGGGGGTATTTTCATTTTTTATAACAGTAAAAATGTCGAAATCAATGTGAGTAAGAATAAACCGCTAATGATCCACAGAATGCGGTTCGTCGACTCTTTTTTGCCTAAAACAACTTGTACAAGCGGATAAGCGATAAACCCATATGCCATTCCTTCTACGATACTGCCGGTTAAGGGAATCAGCAGCATAATCAATCCTAAAGGCAGCCATTCCAATGCATGATTCGTTTTCAGCTTCGTGATATTCGCTAGAGCCATTGTCGCTCCTGTTATAATAATGACTGGTCCGACAGCTTCTGAAGGGATATAAGAAAGAAACGGCGTCAATACAATAGACAGTAAAAACAATCCGCTGACTGTCACTGCTGTGAGTCCAGTTCTTCCGCCCTCTGCAATACCCGCACCACTTTCAGCTACTGGAATGGCAGGGCTTGTACCGAGCAGTCCTGAGAGCAATCCAGTCACTGCCCCGACTTTATAGCCCTGATCAGCCCGCTCTTGTTCTGGTATGAACGCTTCAAGCATGCCGATTGTTTCAAAAATCAGCAGCATCAGGAGTGAAAATACACCCAGCCAGAATTCAAAGCGCAACACACGGCTGTAATCCGGCGCCTGCAGTAACTCGCTATACCCCATCAAGTTTCCTAAATTAAATTCTACGACTTCAAAGGATTGAAGATTGAACAGCCAGTAGAGAACCGTCGTCAACAAGATTGCAACTAAGAACCCGCCTTTGATATTCAGTCTTTTCACTAAAAGAACCAGTAAAATGCCAGCAAGTCCGATTCCATTCCATTGCAGGGATCTATCAATAAACAGTCCTGCATTCTCAAGTCCAATCAAGATCAAAAATAAACCAATCCCTACCGTAATCGCCTGTTTTAACACTTTAGGAATCGATTCGCTGAACAGCTTCATCACTCCCGAAAAAGCGACAAACACAAACAGTGCACCCGTAACGACCACCGCGGCCAGACTTTCTTGCCAAGTCATTCCAAGCCCCGCTACTAGGGTGAAAGCGAAAAAGGCATTCTCACCCATCCCCGGTGCCATAACCAGCGGGGCATTTGCCATGATTCCCATTAAAAAGGTTCCGATCACCGCAACAAAAATAGTGGAAAACACACTATATTCTGCCGGTACTCCTGCTTCTGCCAGAATACTGGGATTCACAAATAAAATGTAGGAGACAGAGAAAAACGCTACGATCCCTGCCAGCACTTCTTGTCTAATTGAAGTATGATATTGTTTTAAGTTAAATCTTTTCAGCACATCATCTCGTCCTTTTGCTTTATCTTTATAACAGCACGATATAGTTTAACAATTAATGGCTGAAATGAAAAGCAAAACATTGTAAAACCAATTGAGCCCACTTTAATCTTTCTAATTCACTTTCTGATTCACTGGTGATTAGATGGGTTCATTTAATGGCTGCACGCCTTCTTTATCTGTACATTGCGGTTTAGCTTTCCAGATTTCTTCAGTATATCGTTTAATTGTGTAATCTGCAGAAAATGGAGCTGAAGCAGCAATATTCAGCAGCGACTTGCGGTTCCATACCTTTTTGTCTGCATACAGTTGATCAATTTTATCTTGAGCAGCAATATAGTCATCGAAGTCTTCCAGCACAAAGTATTCATCATTATAATGAACCAGAGAATCAAAGACAGCTTCTCCTTCTTGCTGAGCATTCGGAATGGTTCCATCAATCAATGCATTTAACACACGATTCAATCGTTCATTAGATTCATAAAGTGATTTTGAGTGATAAGCATGGCTCTGATTAAGCTGATCAACTTCTGTACTGGAAAGACCAAAGACAACAATATTGTCTTCTCCAACATACTCTTTGATCTCAATATTTGCGCCATCCAATGTAGCTAAAGTCATTGCACCGTTCGCCATCAGTTTCATGTTACTGGTTCCTGAAGCTTCTTTACCAGCTAATGAAATCTGTTCACTTACGTCTGCTGCCGGAATAATCTTTTCTGCTAAAGAGACGCCGTAATTTTCAAAAAAGACAACTTTCATTTTATCTCCGACGTCTGGATCGTTATTGACTAAGTCAGCGATCGCATTAATCAGTTTGATGATCTGTTTAGCATATGTGTAACTCGGTGCAGCCTTAGCCCCAAACAAAAATACACGCGGTTGGATGTCTATAGCAGGATCATCTTTGATTCTCAGATAACGATCAAGTATATGCAACGCATTCAGATGTTGCCGTTTATATGCATGCAGCCGTTTGATCTGGACGTCAAATATAGACTGCGGATTCACTTTTAATCCATGTTGCTGCTCAATATAGTCCGCCAAATCTGTTTTGTTCTGAAGCTTGACTTCTGCCAGCTTCTCTAATGTGTCGTCATCTTGTTCGAAGGTCTTCAGCAGTTTCAACTCTGCCGGATTCTGTTTCCATTCCTCTCCAATTTTTGAATCTATTAATTGAGTCAATCTAGGATTAGCTAGATGCATCCAGCGTCTCTGTGTGATCCCATTGGTTTTATTGTTAAATTTCCCTGGATAGAGGGTGAAAAAGTCTCTTAGTACATCATTCATCAAAATCTCAGTATGCAGTTGAGCAACTCCATTGACACTATGACTGCCAATAATGGCTAAGTGCGCCATATTCACCATTCCATCTTGCAGTATAGCAGTTTGCCACGTTAACTTCTCTCCGTAAAGCGGTAAAGTCTCTTCAACAAAACGACGATTGATTTCTTCAATGATCATATAAATCCGCGGCAGCAAAGACTGCATCATATCGATCGGCCATTTCTCCAGCGCCTCTCTGAGGACAGTATGATTGGTATAGCTGCATGTCTTGCAAGTAATCTCCCATGCTTGTTCCCAGCTCAAATGTTCTTCATCCACTAAGATCCGCATCAATTCAGCTACAACCAAGGCTGGATGTGTATCATTAATATGAATAGCGATTTTTTCCGGGAAAAACTTTCTCGGCAGATTATACTTCTGAAATTGTCTAACGATTGACTGCACACCGGCAGACACCATGAAATACTCTTGTTTCAAACGTAAAAGTCGACCTTCATAATTAGAATCATCTGGATACAATACTTGTGTGATGCCTTTGATCTGGTCTGTTTCTTGAACCGTATGATAGTTTTCTTCTTCTTCTACCGGTATCTCTGCTGACCATAGTCTCAAGTTGTTCACTTTATTTGTTCGGTACCCAACCATTGGCGTGTCGTAAGGAACCGCAAGTACATTCTGTGTTCCTTCATATTTAGGAATCCAGTGATCTTGGTGATCTATTTCCATCCATACATGTCCGCCGAAACGAACGATATAAGAAGACTGATCATTTCTAGTTTCCCAGACATTCTGGTTTCTCAGCCAATATTCCGGCAGTTCAACTTGATGTCCATCCACGAATTTTTGACGAAACAAACCGTATTGATACCGAATTCCATTGCCATTTCCAGGAATCCCTAAAGAAGCCAGTGAATCCATAAAGCAAGAAGCCAGACGTCCAAGCCCTCCATTACCCAATGCCGGATCCGCTTCCGCTTCAACAAGTTCATCAAAGTTCAGACCCAGTTCAGCAACGCCTTTTTCAATTTCAGAAAGAATACCCATATTATACGCATTGCTCTTCATTTGTCTGCCTGGTAAAAACTCCATTGAAAAGTAATAGACCTGCTTCACTTTTTCATTTAAGTACTGTTCTCTTGTTGCCTGCCAGTTCTCAGCTAACTGATTTTTGATCAGTGTCGCTAGAACAATATACTGCTGTTCTGTTGTTCCTTGTTCATAAGTAAAGGCATATCGATTCTGAAATAATTTTTTATACGCTTGAACAAATTTATCTGTTGATGTAAACATGGTGTTCCTCCTGTTCTGCTTTGGCTTCGGTTAAACGAAGACCCTTGAAAGGTTTCCCGTGTGTTGCTTACAAAGGAAATTTCAAGGGTAACGGTTGCTGATCAATAAATTAAGTATTTATATTGATCAAGATATTTTTCTGCTGACTTGTCCCAGCTGTTATCTTGCTTCATACCTGTGACAACCATTTTATGCCACTGCTCTGGCTGGTCGTAATAAACAGAAAGTGCTCGATCGATCGTTTCAAGCATGGTCCGGGCATTAAAGCCATAAAAACTGAATCCATTGCCTTCACCATTCTCTTTATTATATGGCGTAACCGTATCTACCAGTCCACCGACTTCATGGACGATAGGCAGTGTGCCATAGCGCAGAGAGTTCAATTGTGATAATCCGCAAGGTTCAAATTTAGACGGCATTAAAAAGGCATCGGATCCAGCATAGATCCACTGTGCCAAATTGCTGTCAAATTCAATTCTGGCACTGAATTTATCTGGATATTTATCTGTAAAGTAACGGAATGAGTCTTCAAAGTAAGGCTTTCCGGTTCCAATCAGTACGACTTGAACTTGTCTGTGCGAAAGCAGTTCATCCATTGCTTCAGCAATCAGTTGAACACCTTTTTGCTCATCTAAGCGAGTCACCACGCCGATCAGCGCAACATCTTCATCTACAGGTAATCCAAATTTTTCCTGAAGTGCTGCTTTATTTTTCTTTTTGCCGGATAAGTTGTCCACGGTGAATTGTGCCGGTATAATCGGGTCTTTTTCTGGATCATAAACATCATAATCAATCCCATTCAAGATCCCAACTAATTTATAAGATACATTGCTCAAATCTTGATCCAGTCCATAACCATTCTCGGCTGTTTTAATTTCTTCAGCATAGGTGGGACTGACTGTAGTCACTAGATCCGCATAGTAGATGCCGCCTTTTAACCATCCGACCTGTTCTTCATATTTTAAACCATGATCATGGAAGGCACTGTATCCCATATCAAACAAGTCCGATAGAACCACTTGATCGAACTTGCCTTGAAACAAGATATTGTGAATCGTCAATACTGTTTTGATGTCTTTCAGTGCATTGACCCAATGGTATTTATCTTTCAGCAGCACTGGGATAACAGCTGTCTGCCAATCGTTGACATGAAGGATATCAGGAATAAAGTCAACTTTTTCCAGCATTTCAACGACCGCTTGGCAGAAGAAAGCAAAGCGTTCGCCATCGTCCGGATAGTCATAGAGTTCAGGACGGTCAAAATAATAGAGATTATCAACAAAATAGTAGACTACGCCGTCCATCTTCAGCTGCTTGATCCCGCAATACTGATTACGCCAGCCGACACGCAGATTAAAACTCGTTACATCGGTCAACTGTTCCTGAAACTCCTGAGGCATTTTCTGCTTGTAAAACGGCAGCACGACACGGACATCATTACCTTTTTTGGCTAATTCTTTTGGCAGTGCGCCCATCACGTCGCCTAATCCGCCCGTTTTGAAAAACGGGGCACACTCTGAGGCTGTAAAGACAATATTCATTTTCTCTGTCATCCTCTCATCAGAGTCCCGTCTTCTTCGACGATCTCATTTTTCCCAATGACGATTGGATTTTCTGGTGTTCCTTCTAAGTGAGCACCTTTTTTGACATACACGTGTTTATCAAGAATGACGTAGTTTAGTGTGGCACCTTCTTCGATATAACAGTTTTTCATAACAATAGAATTCTCAACTTTTGCACTTTCAGCTACTTTGACTTTTCTAAATAGTAAAGAATTAGTTACTTCTCCATATACTTCGCAGTCATTTGCCACTTGTGAATTATGAATAGCGGCTTCTTCACCATAATAAGAAGGGGCAGAATTCTGCGAACGTGTCAGAACTGGATCTGCTCTATAAAACAGTGCATTAAAGTTATCCTCATTCAGCATATCCATATTCGCTTCGAAATAGCTCTTCAGATCTTCAATCGGTTTTAAATAGCCAGTGTACTCATAACCATACATTGGGTCTCCATCTTCTAATGCTAATTTGGAGAAACTGTTTACACTAACGCAAAGATTTTGTTCTCTAGCTTTTTGCAGGTAGTCCAGGAACGTTTTCTTGTTGATCACCATTACTTCTATTCCTAAAGAAATCATATCATCATTCATTGGCGTTTCTGCTACTGGATTCACGGCAGTAATATTTCCTGCTTTTTCTTCATCAAATGTATAGTGATTATAAACAGAATCTTCTATCAGTATAGTTCGTGGTACATTTTTGTAAGCGATAGTCACTTCACTCTGTTTTTCATTGTGATAATTGATTAGAGAATCTAGATGCATATTAGATAGAACACTGGATCCCATCAATAGAACATAGTCTGCTTTTGATTTTGTCACGTATTTATAGTGATCATCATAGTAAGCCGGTGTAAAATCTTCATCCGTACTGTTGGTTTTCAATCGAATCTGTGAGTGAGTGAAAACACCGCCGCCTGCAATAGAGTCCAGTCCCCAAGTTGCTCCTGAACGGATGTGATCATAAAGTGAGTGTCCTGATTCAGAAATAAATAATGCAGCTGATACTGCTTCAGCATTATATAAGCTTGAGAATGGGAAATCGATTAGACGATAGCGACAAGCAAACGGCAAGGACGCAATCGGTCTGCGATTCGTTAAAGGTCTTAACTTTTCATCATTTTCTACTAAATTAAAGATTGCTGCTATATCATTCCGCATCTTTATAGCCTCCTACTTCTTCTCCATAACCGACAACGGAAATTTCTCCATTGTCTCCTATAATTGTAGCACCATCATAGATATTGGCATTTTCTCCAATAATGGCTTTTTCAATTTTAACATTTTCCCCGATAACCGCTCCAGGCATAATTACGCTGTCTTTGATTACCGAATGTTTACCGACTTTAACATTGTGCGATAGTATTGAATGATCGACTTCTCCAGCTACGTAGCACCCATCTGTAATCATAGAGTTTTTGACTTTTGCTGTATTCGTCAAGAACTGAGGGGTTGTATTGGGATTTTGTGAATAGATTTTCCACTTGGAGTCGCGAATATCTAATTCATGTTCAGGATTTAAGAATTCCATGTTCGCTTGCCACAGACTTTCTACTGTCCCGACATCTTTCCAGTAACCTTTGAAAGAGTAAGCATAAACAGATTCACTGTTTCTCAGATATGCTGGAATTACGTGATGTCCAAAATCATCCATCTGACGGTTTTTAGACTGGTTATCAATCAAATATTGCTTCAGACGAGGCCAGTTGAAAATATAAATTCCCATAGAAGCTAGGTTGGATTTCGGTTCATCCGGTTTTTCTTGGAATTCCGTGATTCGATCTGTTCGGTCCGTATTCATCACACCGAATCTAGAAGCTTCTTCCCACTCGACCGGCATAACGCCCACTGTCAACGAAGCTGCTTTTTCTTTGTGGAAGTCCAGCATTTTTTCATAGTCCATTTTATAAATGTGGTCTCCTGAAAGGATGACTACATAATCAGGATTCTGGCGATCAATGAAATTGATATTCTGGTAAACCGCGTGTGAAGTCCCTTTAAAGAATTTTTCTCCGTCCACACTTGAATAAGGCTGCAAGATTGTTGCTCCACCATTGTGACGATTCAGACCCCAGCTGGATCCATTTCCAACATGGCGATTCAATACTAACGGCTGGTATTGGGTAACCACTCCTACATTATTAATGCCTGAGTTGGCACAGTTAGATAATGCAAAGTCGATAATACGGTAGTTTCCGCCAAACGGTACTGCTGGCTTGGCGATTTGCTTTGTCAGTTTTCCTAGCCTCGATCCTTGACCACCGGCTAATATCATTGCTACTGTTTCAGTTTTCATACTTCTTCGGAAGTGTCTGTTAGACCTTCCTTCCCTCCTTATCAAGATCTTCCTTTTTAGTGCGTTCAGTGAAGCTGATTACTTTGTACGGGCTGATTCGATCGACTGAAAGTTAAGTAATAATGTCGGATGTGTTATTTTGGAACACCATAGATTCGTTTCGGTTTCAGAACTGTCACACTAAGTGCTGGCAATATCAATTTAACCGAATGATCATATCCATGTCTAGAAATAGGCTCAGTCTTTAACACTCCTTGGCCAACCGTCCAGGTTCCACCCAACGACTCGGCTTCTGTGTTCCACACTTCTTCATATTGTCCTTTATATGGAACACCGACACGGACATCTTGCCTTTCCACTGGAACAAAGTTGCATAATACGATCAAGAAATCTCTTGCCTTTTTCCCTTTTCGAATAAAGAACAATATCGTTTCTTCATTATGACTGGCATCCAAAATCTCCATGCCTTCTTTTTGATGATCTAATTCCCATAGTGCTTTTTCTTCTTTATAAAACTGATTTAACTGTTTAGTAAAATTCAGGTGCGTTCGGTTGACCGGGTCCTCAAGATCTACCCACTCTAACCCTTCAGCATATTTCCATTCTAAAAACTGACCATATTCAGATCCCATGAACTGCAATTTTTTCCCGGGATGCATCATTTTAAAAGTTTCCAGTGTTCTTAGTCCTGCGAACTGGTTATAGCGGTCACCAAACATTTTATGCATCAGAGATTTTTTGCCATGCACCACTTCATCATGAGAAATCGGTAATACAAAATTCTCGTCAAATGTATACATAAAAGAGAACGTGATCAAGTTAAACTGATGCTTGCGATCAATTGGATCCATTTCAAAAAATCTCAATGTATCGTTCATCCAGCCCATATTCCATTTATAATTAAATCCAAGACCGCCCTCATGTACTGGGTGAGTAACTTTTTTCCAAGCTGTACTTTCTTCTGCCATGACAAGCAGATCCGGATGGCGTTCAAACAGCACTTTGTTCATCTTCTGAATGAAGCTCACACCTTCACGGTTGTGATTTGTTCCATCTTCATTGGGCGTCCATTCGCCTTCATCATAATCCAGATAAAGCATGTTGCTGACTGCATCTACTCTCAAACCATCTAAGTGAAACTGTTCTACCCAGTAAAGCGCGTTAGAAATCAGGAAACTGTGCACTTGTGCTTTTCCTAAATCGAAATTCAACGTCCCCCATCGATTATTGACTGCCCGGTTTTTATCCGTATATTCAAACTGCGGTGTACCATCGTAGTAAGCAAGCCCATAGTCATTGCGATTATAATGCCCCGGCACCCAATCCATAATGACACCAATATTCTGCTGATGCGCAGCTTCCACAAAATCCTGAAAGTTCTCCATCGTACCGAATTTTGAAGAAAGTGCATAAAACCCTGTCACTTGATATCCCCAGCTTGCGTCCAGTGGATGTTCCATTAAAGGCATGAATTCTATATGGGTGTAGCCCATTTCTTTTACATAACGAATCAATTCATCTTGCAGTTCTGGAATAGTATACCAGCTGCCATCCTCATGCTGCTTCCATGAACTCATATGCACTTCGTAAATATTTAAAGGTCTTTCATAAATACGTCTGCGCTTTCTGTTAGCCATCCATAGACCGTCTGACCATTTTCGGTGAGGCAATGCTTTTACAACCGAAGCATCTTTTGGTCTTACTTCAAAAACAAACGCATAAGGATCTATCTTGTAGACTACTTTGCCATCTGCTTGAATGATTTTATATTTATAATGATCTCCATTTCGTGCTTCTGGTATCGTCATTGACCATACGCCAGTTTCCAAGTCCATCTCCATAGCCGCTTCTTCTTGCCATTGATTGAAATCTCCGACAACAAATACATTTTGAGCATTCGGAGCCCAAACGGTGAATCGAAATCCATTTTCAGCTGCCGTACATCCTAACGTCAGATAGCTGTCAAAGTTCTCACCACGGTTAAAAAGATAAATTGATTGTTCAAATGCTATATCTGTACTTTCTGTATTTGCATTATCATGCACTCATAAAGACCTCCTTTCATGTTCTGCCTGAACATTTTAACAGTTAGAACTGTTCAGTATTAATAATGTACAAATTCATACTGTGCTGTGAAATAATATATTTATTCACTACTATAGTTATTGTATCTCAGTTAAGATGCATTACCAAATGATTCCACTTGTAGTTATTCTTTTTTTCAAGAAGAAATACAGCTCTCTCTCTTGCTTTAATTAAATTAGAAAGATTGATATGGTAGTACTGAAACAGTCGTTTACTCAACTTGGTAATTAGTAAGCCGTTACATTTATATGTGTTTTGATAAATATTTATACATTTCCATCCTGATTAATAAAGAGACTTTTCGTTTGTTCTAACATTTAAACAAAATTTTTAACATTAGATTCATTTTCAGCAAACTTAACATTTGAAATATTATCTGTTATTTTGATTGCTGCTTTATTTCGATTAGAAGGGTCTAAACAAAAGTAGCTCCCGATTGTTTAGACAATCCGACTCTAGACCGATGACATCATAATGTTAAAATGGTATCATTAGTCTTGTAAGATGATCGAAGGAGGTTACATAATCAAAAAAGGAGGCTTAAAAAAATGGAAGGATTATTACTTGCTGTTGGATTCATAGGTGTCGTTCTCGCGATTTTGACTCCTTTGTCTAAAACTGGTCTTGCATTAACCCTGATCAGTTTCACTCTTTACTTTAGTGTAATCGGTGTAGAAACCTGGTTGCCCATCGTATTGTTTACTATTGGTCTGCTGCTGATCGTATTTGAGATTTTTATACCGGAATTCGGACTTGCCGGCGCGTTAGGAACCGTGCTGCTGATTGTCGGTCTATACCTGACGATTGGCGACTTCAGTACAACAATTCGCGATTTCAGTTTATCTGTCGTGTTGACTTCAGGTGTGGTATTTTATCTTATTCATAATGGATACTCTCTTGCCAATGCCAATAAATTGATTTTGAACACAAATCTGCAAAGTGATAAAAAAGCAGAAACGACTAAAAAGACAGTACAAATAACACCTGGCCTAGAGGGTATCGCCCAAACGCCTTTACGTCCATCCGGAAAAGTCTCTTTTGGAGAAAATAAAGAATCAATTGTGGATGTCTTAAGTTCTGACGGACATATCTCAAAAGATACTGAAGTCATTGTTGAAAAAGTCATGGGCACAAAAGTTGTTGTAAAGAAAAAATAAATAGGAGATGGTAAGTGTGGATGGATTTATGGGAGAAAGTTATATCGGTATTATCATAATTGCCGTTATTGTTTTAATTGTATTAGGTATATTCCTTCGATTTGTTCCTGTTGGACTATGGGTTACAGCCTATTTCTCTGGTGTTAAAGTCGGTATAGGTACTTTGGTAGGAATGAGGCTGCGTCAGGTCAGCCCTCACGCGATCATTAGACCATTGATCAAGGCAACAAAAGCTGGTCTGGAGCTCAATACCAATCAGCTGGAAGCACACTATTTAGCTGGCGGAAATGTTAATGCAGTGATTGATGCACTGATTGCTTCTCACCGTGCTGATATTGATTTGGAATTTGAAAAAGCTGCTGCAATCGATCTTGCTGGTCGTAATGTGTTTGAAGCCGTTCAAGTTTCTGTTAATCCTAAAGTAATTGAAACACCAGATATCGCAGCCGTTGCTAAAGACGGTATCGAAATCGTTGCTAAAGCTAAAGTAACCGTTCGTGCCAACATCGAACGTCTTGTCGGTGGTGCCGGCGAAGATACAATCATTGCCCGTGTTGGTGAAGGTGTTGTAACGACTGTTGGTTCAGCAGATAAACATTCTGATGTTTTAGAAAATCCAGATATGATTTCTAAAACTGTCCTAAGCAAAGGTTTAGACTCTGGAACGGCCTTTGAAATTCTGTCCATTGATATTGCCGACATTGATGTCGGACGAAATATTGGGGCAAAACTGCAAACTGAACAAGCAGAAGCAGACAAAAACATTGCGCAAGCTAAAGCGGAAGAAAGACGTTCAATGGCGATTGCACAAGAACAAGAAATGCGTGCTGAAACACAAAAAATGCGTTCTAAAGTTGTGGAATCAGAGGCCAGTGTTCCTCTTGCAATGGCTGAAGCTCTGCGTAAAGGCCAAATTGGTGTAATGGATTACTACAAAATGCAAAATATCAATGCTGATACTGATATGAGAAATTCTATATCTACTCAGGCGGAACCTAACGAAGAAGAAGAGTGATAACGTATGGATCTCATAATCTGGTTAATTCAGTTATTCGTTTTCTTTAGTGTTGTATCGGCAATTCTTGGCTCTTTAAGTAAAAAACAGAATAACAAACAGAACAAACGTCAATCACCAAAACAAAATAAATCTTTTCATTCTTCTGTTCAAACGTATTCTGCCAGCTCTGCTGCAGAAAAAGCTAGATCAGCTGGCCGCAATACCCCACAGAAACAGCGGTCTGCAACTGCTCGACCTGCCAGAGAAACTTATGCTGCCTCTTCCAGTCGGCAACGTTCTGCTGCTCAAGCAGTAACTCAAGAGCGAAACCGAAGAAGAAGCGAACGCCAGAAAATGGATCGTACCCGCGGCGCCGGACGCAGCGCACGCGAACCATACTCAAGAAGACAGACGCCCGGACCTGCAGCTCCGCAAGTAGCGAAGCTGCAAAAGAAGAAAACAACCAAACAAACAAAACAAGTCTCTCCTTTGTTCAATCGCAATAAGACTGCCAATGCAATCTTATACAAAGAAATACTAGATAAGCCGATTGCCCTTCGAGAAGACGATAAGTAAAATCAAAACCACTAAGGAAACCTGTGTTAGCAGGTCCCTCCTTAGTGGTTTCTTTGTTTTGAACTGTTTAATTTATCACTGACTTTTTGGAAGATAGGAGTAACGGTTGGATACAGTATAATAAAAAAGCCGATGTTGCCAGCTGCATGATATCCATCAAACCACAGCCCCGCTATCCAGTAGCCGATCAATCCTGAAAATGATAATCCCAGAATTGGTGCTTGCAGTATAGAAATCAACAGACCATACAATAATCCCGTACAGCCAGAAAACAGCAGCCAAAAAAGATAACGAACTGTTTTTCCAATCATTAAATGATCTGCTATATAAGTCAGCAGCACAATCACTGCATAAGCACCGATTTGTGCAAAGGTCCAAGGTCCCATTCCTAAAACCAGGTTAGATACCAGCATGGTCCCTGCTGCCACAATCAATCCATCGATTAATCCGAATGTCAACGTAATTAAAATCAGTAAAACCGTGATCGGCTGAACATTGGGTAAAAAACTAAACAAAAACCGACTAGTCTGTAGACAAGCGATCAACAAAGCTAACGTTGTTAGTCGATAAATGGAGAATTTAACACTAGTTCTGCTCATACGGTTCAAGCGTCCAAGTAATTTGATCCTGATCTTCAACTGTGTAGTCAGCGGCACCGATAGTAGCTGTTTCTCCATTAATTTCATAAAGCCAGTATATATTTTCTGCCTCACTCTGTTCATAACCTTCGATAGAAGTGATCAGTCCACCTTCTTCTTCTATTTCATACTGCTCTTTCATGACTTCCATCAGTGTAGTTCCTTCTGCTGTATCAACCGATTCTTCGATCGTACTTTCATCAACTTCATAAAGGTCATCATCAATTTCAAAGTCAAAAGAGACTGTAATTGGATCTTCCATTGTATTTTCAGGTATACCTTCAGAGGATGCGTTGGAATCCTCGCTGCTTGAAGGATCATTAGCACCTGCTTCTTCTGTGTCCTCTGAAGCAGGTGTATCTGTTCCGCATCCAGCCACTAGTAAACTGAATAATAGACCTATTCCTATCATCTTTTTCATATTGATCTGTATCTCCTTTTCTTGATTTCTATATCGAATTTACAATCTTTGTTCTAATTGTTGTCGTTCATCTATGTAAAACTCTCTTTTCAGTTTAATAAACCGTTCGAAATCCGTTAAAATTTGATAAAGTATTGCTCTGCTTTCAAATTCTTCTCTTGTAGCAGGTAATGGAGACCTCTTAAAGGTATCGTAGAGATCAGATATATCGTGCAGCAACTGCAATCCTGTATTCTGTTCATGCAACTGAGCGGCTGTTTCTACAAACAGATTGGCCAAGATATCATTTTGCTCTGTCGCTAAATGGACAAGCGGAAGATTATCGCAGATTTTCTGCATAATAATCTGCTGTTCTTTTCTCATTTGAGCGTATTTTACATAATAACTGCTTCTATTGAAGACTTGGTTCTCATATTCTTGAAATGCTAACTGATCCATTTGCTGAATGGTAGACTCTAGTTGTCTTAACTGCTGGTATACCAGCTTATAGTTCTTTTCCCCGAGCAACTGTTCCTGAAACATGATAAGTGTTTCGCTCATTTGCTGTTCTATACTGAAAATGGTTTTTTTCAGCTTGTCTTGCTGCGAGGGCATCCACATATTGACCAGCAGCGCAGCGCTCACACCAATGACCATTAACGCCATTCCGTTGACTTGCCAGTACCAACTGATACTTTCAGCTGTCATAAAATGCGTGACCAGAACCGTTGTTGGAGCTATCCCAGACTGCAGGCGAAATAGGCAAGACAACGGAATAAATGCACATAAGTAAAGACCGAACGCAAAAATATTAAAGCCAATCCAGTAAAACAAACCAGTTGCCACTATGAAGCCTATTACAGTGGAACCAATTCTCGCAGCTGCCGTTAGCAGGGATTCTTGTTTTGTCTCCAGCACACTTAAAATTGCAATTACGCCTGCTGCTAAAGCAGACTCTAAAGATAAAAATTGAGACAGTATAATCGCCAATGATGCAGCTGATACTATTTTTATCGTTCTCATCGGTATCGTCATATTGATTCTCCTGCTTTATAAATTACTGAATAAAGTTTCTTATTTAAATATTCTAACCCGCCTTAGTTTTCTCAGCCGTCACAAGGTCCCAGACCTTATAATAGAGATCAGCAGCCACAGTCCCATTATCCCAGCACCAAGGAAAATAATGATAGCCAGTATTGAGACGCCCGTACCTTCTGCTACAGCCAATATAACAGCAGAAGCTAAGATCAGTGCAGCAATGATGACGGCAAAAACGATTCTATTGACCATTTTATTTAAGCCCGTCCACTTAGCATTCCCGTCCACTAAATCGATATGAACTTTTAATCTCCCGTTATTAACCGAGTCTAATGCTTTTGAAAGTTTTGTCGGCAGTTGAGAAGAATTCTGCGCAAATTGGTAGAGACCTACCATCAATTTATCTTTTGTAACGGAATCAAAAAAAGAAACACTGTCATTATTTTTGATATAAGCTGAAGCAATATTTAAGATATTTACATCTGGATAGAGTTCAGTGATCACACCTTCCAATATCGTCAACGACTTAGCTAATAACAGAAAATCATTCGGCATAATCATTTTATATTTATGCGTAATATATAAAACATCTGTGAAAAACACACTTAAATCAATATTTTTAAAGCTTCTAGAGGCATAGGTATGATAGAAATCCGTTAAGTCTTCATTGAGTGCAAAACGATTCACTTTCGTTTTGACAATAGCCATTTGAAGTAAAATATTCATCATACTTTCTATATCTTCCAGTACTAGTGATTTGATCAAACGGATCAGGCTCTCTCGAACCTCAGGAGACAATTCTCCTGTAATGCCAAAATCAATAAACACAATTTGCTGATTTTTAATGATCATATTTCCTTGATGAAGATCACCATGAAAAAATCCATCTTGAAAAACCTGCGATAGAAAAGAATACATTAACTTTTCTGCAATATCTTTTTTATCGTAGCCAGCTTCTATAATTTGATTTTCATTTAATCCTTTTATTCCTTCAACGTATTCTTCTACTAAAACCCGTTTAAAAGTAAGACTTACATGAGGTTTCGGTGCACTGACGGCTTTAATCGAACGATTTAAATCACGAAACTTCATTAAATATTTTGCTTCATTTCTGAAGTCTAATTCTATTTTTGTCGTTTCCAGCATCTCTCTGAAGGCAGAGTCTGCATCCACCAGCATTTCTTTAACAGTATTGGGTGCCATAGAAACGATACGAGAAAACAATCGAATATCCCGCAATAGATTTTCTTCTATATCCGGACGCTGCACTTTAATAATGACATCTTCTCCAGTCAATAGTTTAGCTTTATGTACCTGAGCAACGGAAGCGCTAGCTAATGGCTTCTCATCAACATACTCAAACACTTCTTCTAAGGCCTGACCAGATTCTGATTTGAATATTTCAGCAATCGTCGTAAAAGGAAAAGGAGGTGCACTGTCCCTCAGTTTTGATAGTTCTTGAATATAGTTATCCGGCAGTAAATCTCTTCTAGTAGAAATGATTTGGCCAATTTTAATAAAACTAGGTCCCAATTCTTCAAAAGCCCGTCTCAGGTTTTTTGCATCTTGTTCTTTGTTTCTGGATTTTATTCTTGTGTGATAAATATGACCAAAACCATATGAAGCTAACACAGAAGCAATTTCTCTAAGTCGTTCTCGGTTTGATTTTGCAGGCATCTGGCAACCTCCTTTCTAAAAATAGTGCTAGTTAGCATAAACTAACTAGCACCCTTTTTGCTATTTATTGTTAGAATGAGTTTCCAGTTTTCTTTCTAATTCTTGAACTTTAGCTTCAAGGTCATCAATGTCTTGTCGTTGTGCTACATTCAATTCCAACAGCAGCGTTTCAAGCCGTTCTTTTTCTTCTAGATCCACAGACTGCTGATTCTTATTGCGAATCAGTTCGGACGTTAGTGCTTTTCCTTCTTCAACGGAGAGTTTTCCTTTTGCTACTAGTCGATCAATTTGTTCCATTGATTTTTCAACGGCAAGAGCAGTACCGCCGACACCAATCAATAAAGCTTTTTTTATCTCGTTTACTAACATAAAAGTACTCCTTTCTCAATCTGTTCTAAACCATTACTATTGTTACTTATTTAGTATATCACTCGTGTAAAAGATTGTCAGATAAAATCTATTTGGATATTCATAAAAAGATCATTTCTTTCAGCAGTCTTTTATGGGACAAGATTTCCTGCTGCTCGGTAAATTTCATACCATTCTTCTCGTGTCAATCGAATATCAGAAGCCGACGCATACGTTTTAATCCGTTCCGGATTCATAGTTCCTAATATAACTTGCATTTTCGCTGGATGTCTCAATAACCAGGCAATCGCAGCAGCTTCGTTATTTACACCATGCTGTTCACCAATCTTCGTCAGTACTTCATTAACTTCATTGTATTCAGGATTATTTAAGAATACGCCTTTTTCACCCTGTACCGGTGACCATGGCTGAACAGTAATGTTATTTAATCGGCAATAGTCCAGAATACCTCTGTCGTGATCTACGGACTGTTCATGTTTTGTATTGACATGAATCCCTGCATCAACCATCCCTGTGTGCATTACACTGAATTGCAGCTGGTTGGCTACAAGATCTTGTTCAATATACTTTTCTAATAATTGAATTTGATAAGGACTGTGGTTGCTGACGCCGAAGTGTTTGACTTTTCCTGCTTTCTTTAATGCAGTAAAAACTTCTGCCACTTCTTCCGGTTCCACTAAAGCATCTGGACGATGCAGCAGCAAAACATCCAGGTAATCTGTATCCAATCTTTCCAAAATACCGTCTACCGCTGCTGTAAGGTGTTCTTTAGAAAAATCGTAAAACCCTTGTCGAATCCCTGCTTTTGACTGAAGCAGAATATCTTCTCTTTTCAGAGAACTATTTTTCAATGCCTTTGAAAAGATCTTTTCTGATTCTCCCTTGCCGTAAATATCTGCATGGTCGTAAAAATTAATACCGCTCTCATGAGCAGCTTCTATAACGGCTGTGGCTTCAGTCACCTCTAATGCATTCATACGCATGCATCCTAATGCTACTTCAGATACGGAAAGATCACTTTTACCAAGTTGAATATTTTTCATAATTATAATAAACCCCTTTCAATTTGATTCAACAGTATCATTGTATGGATTATTTGTAAAATAAGCTAGAAAAATCTACTCACAGAAGAGAAAAATAATTCTATGTGAAATTGTGTCACTTTTGTGACAAAGTGATTTCGATTATTAAATAACCTTGTTTGTGACAGAAATTTGTCAAATACTCTTGATTTATTCTCTGACAGCCCCTAAAATAGAAATTGTAACAAATTGTTCACAAAAAATGTTCAATAAAACCAATACGAGATCATTTTACATAAAATGATTCAGCATACTTTCAAAAAGGGGCAAATGACACATGATTAAATTATACGTATCTCCAAGTTGCACGTCTTGTCGAAAGGCTAAAGCATGGTTAGAAGAACAAAATCTAGAATTTGAAGAAAAAAATATTTTCCATGAGCCTTTATCAAAAGATGAAATCAAAGACATCCTAAGCTTAACAGAGGAAGGTACCGAAGAAATTATTTCCTATCGTTCTCAAGCTTATCAAGCATTGGATGTAGATATTGAAGATTTATCAATGAATGAATTGCTGACTTTATTCAAAAACCAACCGAGCTTGATTAGACGTCCGATCATCATGGATGACCGCCGACTGCAAATCGGATATAACGAAGAAGAAATCCGCTGCTTCTTACCAAGAAAAGTACGCGAACTGGAGCTAGCAGAAATCCATCGTAAATTGGCAAATGAAGAAGCTGTAGAAACAGCGTAATAACACTAATAAAAAAACTCCACAAATTTGTGGAGTTTTTTTATGTCTTCATACCTTACTTGCTCTAGTCGTCTTCTTCTACGTATACTTTAGCTTCCTGGTCTTTACTTTCTACTTCTTCTTTCTTTTTCTTTTCTCGATCTTCTTTTTTCTTTTTCTTTTCTTCTTCGCTTAGTTCTTCATCTTCAGTGTCCTGTTTTTGCTCTTCTTCATCTTCTACATAGATTTTTGCTTCAGGATCTTTACTTTCAATTTCCTCTTTATCCTTTTTACTCTCTTCATTGTTTGAGCCTTTATCTTGTTCTTTCTCATCAATACTGATCTTTGCTTCCGGGTCTTGATCTGGCTCTTCAGTATGGTCCTGTTCATGATGCTCTTGCTGTTTTTCCCCGGCATTCTCACCAGACTGGTTATCCTTTTTCACACTTACCTTATCGTTTGTATCAAGGGAACTTCTATCATCTTTTTTGCCATCTTTCCCAGTGTCATCATCATCTCTGTGGTTATCGCTTCCTGTTTTCTCATTAGACTGATCATTATTCGATTTTTTATCTTGTTGTTCATTCGTGTCATCGTCTTTTTCACCCAGTACCTGCTTTTTATATTCATGCTCTTTATACAGGAAAACATGGTGAATAATTCTAATGACAGGTCGCATTAGTAGGAAAAAACTGGCAAAAATATATAAATACATCCCCAGATCTTGAAGATTCGTAAAAGTTTGAATCAGACTACCAGTAAGATATAAACCACCAGTGACCAGATCATTGGCCAGAGAAATAATCGTATAATAATTTTGAAAGTATACCCTGAATCCTCCAAGTTTAACAACGACATCTTCTTCTTTGGTTGGCTTCACTTCATGTGTTTTTCGTTCAATTTCTGGCATACTGATAGACTCCTTTATTGATACAATTTAACACTTAAAGATTATCATAATCTTAATAACTTTTCATATAATAAGCTTTCTAATACATATACAGAGAATTTAATGAGCTGATAATAGTTGAAAACGCATGTTATAATATTACCATTATAGTAAATCTGGTCTCATTCCTGTTGAATCAATTGAAAAAGAAACCAAAAAAAGAGACAGAGAATAAATTCTCTGTCCCTTAAGCAACTTTAATAAAAAAGTGAGGATTGATGTTCACAGCATCAGGGTCCTCCAATACCAACATCCTGTTGTGTGTCCGAAAACACTTGTATTGTGCTGACCGTTCACAATAGTGAACGAATCGACTCATCGCATAAACAGGATTATATCATAAGTTATCTATGCATGCAACATCTTTATTGTTCTACCTGATTCATCCAAGCTTTTTTAATGAATCCGTGACCGGCAACTGTAGGATGTACACCATCTTCGCCAGTGTAGTATTTAAACCCATGACTGATTCCCGCTGCATTAAACAGGCCATCTAACGGTATCAACTCTGTCTGATAGTCTCTGGCCATTTTACGGACTATCTGGATTCTAGGATCCAGTTCTCGGCGCCAGTTGATCCTGTCTTTTGGATATGGCAGGACAAAGGGCTCTATTAATATCACTCTGGCATCTGTTCTCTGGCTGAGTGATTTAAGTAAAAATCGATAGTCTTCTTCAAATTGATTTAACGCTTCTTCATCCAAGGCATCTGTTCTATCGATCTGATGACTTGTATCATTAATTCCGATCAAGATAGACACGATATCTGGATTCAAATTCAAGCAATCTTCTTCCCAACGGTTTTTCAAATCGATGACTCGGTCACCAGAAATTCCTCTATTGTAAAAGGTTAATTGCTTTTGAGGGAAAGTCGCTTTCAGTTCTGAAGCAACCAGCAGTGGATAGCCTTGACCTAAATCTTCTGAGTGTGAACGATTTCTTCCTGCATCTGTAATACTATCTCCGATAAAGAGTATTTTTTCGTTTTGTTTAATTTTCAATGGTTCTCCTCGTTTCTATAAGAATCCTACTTCAAAAACATAAACATTTCTTGCAAAACCACTCATTAAAGCTTCAAATATGCAGTACATTTTCTATTGATGACTCTTCTTATAATGACATATTGCTCCGATAAGATTAGCGTCATTTTTGAACTGGCAAAGTTCGATGACCGGTCTAAACGGCGGAACCCGCAGTCGACTGAATAAAGCATCCATCTCATCATTGATTCTTTCAATTAAATCAGGTTTGTTCGATACACCTCCACCTAAAAGCAGAACTTCCGGGTCAAATGAATAAGCTAAATTATATAATCCTTTTACCAGATAATGATAAAAAGTATTCACTTCTTCTTTCGCCACTTGATCTCCTGCTTCTGCAAGTTGAAAAACTTGTTCACCGCTCACTTCATTGGTCGGCAGATTCATGCGCTTGGCGTAACGTCTGGCCATTGCAACTGCTGTCCCTAATTCACTGAAGGTCCTCTCCCCTTCTAACAGCATGAATCCGAATTCTCCTCCCAGCAGATGATGACCATGCTGGATTTCTCCATTAACGATAATTGCTCCGCCGATTCCTGTGCCTAATACGACAAACAGTACATTGCTTTTGTCTACCGCTGCCCCTCGCCAGATTTCTGCTAGACCTGCACAATTGGCGTCATTTTCAAAAGAGACTGGCAATCCAAATGCTGCTTCCAGCTCATCATAAATCGGGAAAAAGTGAATGTAAGGCACTTCACTGACACCTTCAATTTGTCTGTCGATCTGATTGATGGCACCTGGTGCAGAAAAGGCAACACCATCTATTATAAAACGTTCTTGAAAAGATACTTTCGTCTGCACTAATAGCGACTTTAATTGGTCCCAGCTATCCGGAGTGAAAAAACTGCCTTTCTCTTTTAACTGGTCTTCATCCCAGATTGCATATTTTACTGAAGTTCCACCGATATCAAATGCTAATAAACTCACTGGCTCCCTCCTTCATGATTTGACATATTTACCCTCTTTATGAAAATGCTTTCTTTATTATAGCACTCTGTTTTATAGATTGAAATAACGTATTTTATAACAGACAAACTCTTTGTCCTTTCAGTCCTACCAAACGGCAATATGACCATCCGCTCTCGACTCAGTGCCACCAATCAATACGCCTTGGTCATTTCTCAAGATGATCTCACCTCTGCCGAATAGACCTTTTGTTGGCGTAATTGTTACCTGATGTCCTCTTTTAATCAAATTTTGGATAATATGAAGCGGCATTTCCGGCTCTACTGATACTTTTTTCCCTTCGTCCCAATGCCATCTAGGTGCATCCAGCGCATCTTGCGGATTCAGATGGAAATCAATCAGTGAACTGATGACCTGAAGATGCGCTTGGGGCTGCATATGCCCGCCCATAATACCAAACGGTCCGACTGGTTTATTATCTTTAGTGATAAACCCTGGAATAATCGTATGGAAAGGGCGTTTTCCAGGATGAACGACATTTAGATGCTGCTCTTCCAGCGTAAACCCGCATGCTCTATTCTGCAGACTGACCCCATATCCGGGAACGACCGCTCCTGACCCGAATCCCATATAATTACTTTGGATATAGGAAATCATATTTCCTTCTTCATCTGCTGCGGATAAATAAACCGTACCCGACTGATCTTTAATGCCTGGTTCTGGAAGAGATGCCTGATCGTCGATCAATTCCGATCTAGCTTTAGCGTAACTTTTTGATAATAGTTGATCTACCGTTTCACTCATATACTTCATATCAGAGATGGTTGCTTTCCCATCGCTGAAGGCCAGTTTAATCGCTTCTATCTGTTTATGAACCGTTTCAGGATCCTCTTTAGAAGTCAACTCAACGTTTTCCAGGATGTTCAATGCCATTAAAGCCACAATGCCTTGACCGTTGGGCGGCATTTCCCAGATATCGTATCCCTTATAATTCGTTGATATCGGTGCAATCCATTCCGGTTGATAGTCTGCTAAATCTTCTTTTCTGATAAATCCATCAAACGCTCTTGAAAGCTGATCAATAGCGTCAGCAATTTCTCCTTTATAAAAAGCCTCACCATTCGTTTGCCCAATTAAACGTAATGCTTTAGCGTGACCAGGTGATCTCCAGATTTCTCCTGGCTGGATCGGATGTCCATCAGGTGCAAAAGTGTCAAACCAAGTTTTGAGTTCTGGGAACGTTTCAAGCTTCTTTTTTAATATAGTAAACGTCCGCTCAAACGCTTGAGACACTACATTGGACACTGGAAAACCTTCTTCGGCAATCAAAGCAGCGGGTTCCAGTACTTCTGATAAAGGCAGCTTGCCATGTGTTTGATTCAAAGCAGCCCATCCTGCTGGAACACCCGGTACTGTCACAGCTTTAAATCCATGCGGTTCGATTTTATCACCGGCTTCTAAAAAGGCTTCTCTCGTCATGCGTGCCGGTGCTGGTCCGCTTGAATTGAGTCCATAAAGTTCTCCGTCTTTCCATAGAATCGAAAAGCTGTCTCCCCCGATACCATTTGATCCTGGTTCTACAACGGTCAACGCCGCTGCCGCAGCAATAGCTGCATCAATAGCATTTCCACCTTTTTTCAGTATTTCTAATCCTGCTTGTGAAGCTAATGGATGCGAGCTCGCAACCATTCCTTTCTTGCCATAAACCAGTTCTCTGCGAGAAGCATAATGGAAAGTATTTGCATCAAATTCAGGTATTGTCATGTCTTTCTCCCCCTATATGTATCCAAGTAAAGCCCGAGAAAAAGTCTTAGGACTTCTCTCGAGCTTTGATGAATTTCTTTATTTTGCTTGGATAACTTCGATCTTGTATCCGTCTGGATCTTTAATGAAGAAATAATTTGCAGCTCCGTCAGATAAGCCTTTAAGCTCTGTGACATCGTAGTCAGTCTTTTTGTATTCTTCATGAGTCGCTTTCAGATCATCTACGCTGATCGCAATGTGACCGTATCCGTTACCAATCTCATATGGTTCTTCTTGGTCATAGTTGTACGTCAGTTCAACTTCATAGTCATCACCAGGTAACGCTAGATAAACCAGTGTGAATTTATCATCTGGATAGTCAGATTTTTTAGTAATCTCCATTCCTAGAACATTTGTATAAAATTCGATTGATTTGTCTAAGTCTTTCACGCGTACGCAAGTGTGTAATGCTTTTTTCGCCATGTATTCTTCCTCCTAATCGTCCATTATGTTTCTATTCTGCCTTATAATCCAATTCTGGTCAAGTTTTGCAGGTTGAATAAGATAAAAGCAGCAGATCGCAACTAATCATTGCATCTTCCTCAGTTTTTTCTTCATTTTTCATATAATTCAAGCGGCAAATCATCTGGATCTTTGAAAAAAGTAAAGGCTTTTTGCGTGATAGGATCGATTCGTATCGGTTCCGTTTCTATTCCTTTTTTCTGAAGCCAGTGTGCGGCCGCCTGTACATCTTCCACCTCAAAGCACAAGTGACGCAGCCCCCTTGCTTCTGGAGAACTGACTCGTTCTGGAGGATCCGGAAAAGAAAATAATTCGATCTGAGCATCTCCTATGGCCAGATCCAGTTTATATGAGTCGCGCTCTTCTCTGTAAGTTTCATTGATTACTTTAAGCTCCAGCTGTTCAGTATAGAATTGTTTCGAACGTTCATAGTCAGAAGCTATGATTGCTGTATGATGGATACGGTTTAACATGTTCTGCTCCTTTCCCCTGACTGAATGGTCTCAGTCACTAGCTATGTGAATTCCCTTGAGTGCTTCTTCATCATACCAATTCTTCTGCATTTTGAAAATGGTGAAATCTACTATTTGAAGCTTACGTTCAAACTATCCAACCCTACTATTTTATATTGTAGAAGCAGTTCATATCGATTGCTATATACTCCTTTTTGATAGATACTTAAGGTACAAAAACAAAGAATATTGTTGTCCGAATAGAATCGCTTTTAGTTTGAAGGGGTGAAGAAGATGAGCGTATTTTTAACCGTTATTTTAGTAGGATGTCTTACCTTGATACCATTTGCCGGTCTTTCTTTACTGAATCTAAACGAACCGCAAAGAGTGAAGGTACCTGTTAGAACCGATGAAGAGAACGATAGAAAAATAAATTGAATACTCATATAAAATGACCTCTTCGGAGGTCATTTTGTGTTTGCAAACCTGTTTTGTAACCTGTATATTTATTTAAATAGACTTTGGAGGTGACCGCTTATTTCATTCATCATTTTAGAACAGCTGGCCACTATGTTCTTTATTATGCTTTTTGGGTTTATGCTGGTGAGACTGAAAGTGCTGGATATGAACGGCAGTCAGCAAATTGCCAACATGACCACTCGATTTATTATCCCGATCGTTTTAATGATGGCTTTTCAGCAAGAATACAATACTGAACAGTTATCTCTTCTAGCATTTGCTTTTATAGGATCTATTCTTATTATCCTTTCTAGAATCGCCCTCGCTTCCATTCTGCTCAAAACTGGAACGAAAATCGACCGATATGCTGTTATCTTTTCCAATAATGCTTTTGTCGGCATTCCTATCGTGCTGCCGCTGCTTGGTTACGAAGGTATTTTTTATCTATCCATGTACATCGTAGTTTCTAGTATCTTCCAGTTTACATACGGTATACATATTCTTTCTGAGGGAAAACAAAGGATGACGATCAAGAAGGCTTTGATCAACCCCGCATCTATTGGGGCTTTTGCTGGATTAGGGCTTTATTTATTGAGGATTCAGCTTCCAGCTACTTTATATGCCGGATTTGATAAGATTGCTGCCATGAGTTCACCCATCGGAATGATTTTACTCGGAGGCTACTTGGCTCGAACGAATCTGAAAGACATTTTTTTGGTCAGGCAAAATTATTGGACCGTTATTACCCGTTTGATTCTTACACCGCTTGGAGGATTGTTGATGATCTGGCTTTTGCCTATTCAAAACGAGGCTGTTTTACTCGTTTTAGCCATCGCAAACTGTACCCCCACCGCTGTGAACACAGCCTTATTCTCTCAACTTTACGGTGGGGACTATGAGTACGGCGCGCGTCTGATTGTGTTAGCCAGTCTTCTGGCAATGGTGACGATGCCTCTGCTGATTACCTTATCCAGCTTTGTTCTATCCATTGGTTAAACGGCTGACTGGACGACTTGGTTTTTAGTTGCTTTCTTTTATCCGCTGAAAGTATACTATAGCTGAAGTTCAGCATTGCAGATGCGGAGGGAAATGGAATGGAAACATTTGAAGAATACTTGTCGACCATAGATCAAATAGACCAACGAGACAAAATGGCTCATCTACTCAACTGGATTTCCGAGACATTTCCGCAATTAGATCAGCGAATAGCTTGGAATCAACCCAATTTTACTGACCATGGTACGTTTATCATCGGCTTTAGTGCAGCAAAGCAGCATATTTCTGTGGCTCCGGAAACGGCCGCACTAGAGAAATTCAGCGATATGATTGAAGCTGCTGGATATTCTGCGACTAAAATGCTCTTTCGAATCAAGCAGGAACAGGAAATTGATTATCCCTTGCTTGAAGAAATCATTCAGTTTAATATCGAAGATAAAAAAGACTGCACAACGTATTGGCGTAAAGCTTAAGTTTGCATCACTTTAATAACAAATTTCGGGAGGAATCTTTACAATGGCTTTAGGATTTGGAAACATTGTGCAAACACTGGCAGGAAACTATTCAGAAAAATCTGTATCGGAATTGACCGGAGAATACGGAAAGTACTTATTTAGTGAAGAAGAAGTTAAAATGGGCTTTCAATTAGTACGTGACGCACTAGTCTTTACAAATAAACGTATACTATTTGTAGATAAGCAAGGCGCGACAGGGAAAAAAACTTCCATCAAGTCAATCTACCTTTCTACTTTGGTCGATGTTCGTATGGAAACTGCTGGAAGTGGATTGGATGACAGTCAAATCATCATTACTTTCCTAACCAACGTAAATCAAAGATCTAACAACGAAATGCACGGAACGTATACATTCGATTTCCCTAAAAAGACAGATATCATACCTGTGTATAAAGCACTAGGAGATATCTGCCTGGAAAACAGAGACCGTATTAATCGTTAAGTTAACGAAGAAAAGCAAAAAAGTGATCAGGCAAATGCCTGATCACTTTTTATTTTATGCACACGAGAGGACTCGAACCTCCACGGGGCTTCGCCCCACCAGCCCCTCAAGCTGGCGCGTCTACCATTCCGCCACGTATGCGTTTGTTCAACAAAAGCTATCATAACAGGGTTTTCATTAGAAGTCAATATCGTGTTTCAAAGCTGTACTTCTTCTCTTCCCAGCAGCTTGAATGCGCCTTTACAATTTGAACAAACATATTTATTTGTATTGAATCTTCTTTTTCTTCTTACATTCGTTCCACATTTCTGACACTGGTATTTCCACAACTGGATCCACTCATCTGCACCGGCTTCTTTCATAGAAGGTACATAGCGCAATCCGCCGACTTTTTTCAGCAAAGCCTTAAATTCTCGATCTTTGTGCTGATGACCTTTACCTGCCAGATGCAGATGATAATGGCAGAGTTCATGTTTAATAACGCCGATCAATGTTTCCATTCCAAACTTTTCTAACACTTGAGGATTAAAATCCAGATGATGCGACTGCAGAAAATACCGACCGCCAGTTGTTTTCAATCGTGCGTTAAAGGTTGCCTGATGTCTAAAAGGCAGTTCAAAAAAATCGATTGAAACCTCCTCAACCAATTTCTGTAACGCTTTTTGTTCCATAATGACCTCCTTATCCATCGAAAAAAGGAAAAAGGACGAGATGCTCCCAGGCATCTCGTCAATCCATTTCAGGTTACCCTTTCTGAACCATCGTTAAAGCAATCCGTCCTTTTTGCAAGTCGACAGAATCGATCCAAACTTTTACAATGTCTCCAACGGCTACAACAGCGCTGGGATGTTTTACAAATTTATTGCTTAATTTAGAAATGTGTACTAATCCATCTTGTTTAACGCCAATATCGACAAAAGCGCCAAAGTCGACTACATTCCGAACCGTTCCTTCCAATTCCATGCCTTCTTTTAAGTCTTCCATTGTTAAGACATCTGTTCTCAGTAATGGCGCCGGCATATCATCACGCATGTCGCGGCCCGGCGCTGCGAGAGCTTTCAAAATGTCTTTATAGGTTTCGATTCCCAAGCCAGTTTCTTCCAGTGCTTTTGCTTCATCCAGCAATTTCACTCTCATGCTGAGTTCTTCAGTTCCGATTTCCTTTTTCGTTACACCAGCCAGTTCTAATATCTGTTTTGCTTCTTGATAGGTCTCCGGGTGAATGCCTGTATGGTCAAACGGTTCTTTCCCATCAGGAATACGCAAGAACCCGACCGCTTGCTCATAAGCTTTCGGTCCAAGACGCTTCACTTTTTTCAACTGTGCACGGCTGGTAAACTTACCATTTTCTTCTCTGTATAAAACGACATTCTGTGCAGTCGTTTTGGTTAAACCGGCAATATGTTTTAATAGTGCCGCACTAGCTGTGTTGACATTGACCCCCACCTGGTTAACCACTGTTTCGATCACAAAATCCAGCTGTTCCGTCAGTCTTTTCTGTGAAACATCGTGCTGATATTGTCCGATCCCGATGGATTTAGGATCAATCTTGACTAGTTCTGCCAATGGATCTTGCAGACGGCGTGCAATACTGACCGCACTTCTCTCTTCAACTTGAAGATCCGGGAATTCTCTTCTGGCTTCTTCGCTGGCAGAATAAACAGAGGCTCCGGCTTCATTCACGATAACATATGCTACTTTTTTTGATACTTCTTTTAAGTTTTCTGCAGTAAACGTTTCTGACTCGCGGCTCGCCGTACCATTTCCAATTGCAACGGTATCTACATCATACTGCTCAATCAACTCTTTGAATCTTCCTGCTGCGGCTGCTCGCTTCTGCTGTGAAGCAGGTTTATGCGGATAGATAACGTCAATAGCAAGAACTTTTCCAGTAGCATCAATGACCGCTAGTTTACATCCAGTACGGTAAGCCGGGTCCAAACCAAGAATTGTCTGATCTTTCAATGGTGCTTGCAGCAGTAAGTTTCTCAGGTTTTCACCAAACACTTCAATAGCTTGTTCTTCTGCCATTTCTGTTAGTTCATTACGGATTTCTCTTTCAATTGCCGGGCCGATGAATCGTTTGTAAGCATCGATAACCGCTTCCTGCACCATTTTAACAGCTGGCGTTAAGTCGTTTACCGTAATTTCTTGTTTGTAGAGGTAATGATGGATACGTTCTTCATCCAATTCTACCGATACAGACAGCACACCTTCTTTTTCCCCGCGATTCATCGCCAGGATTCTATGAGAAACCAGCGACTTGATGGCTTCTGAATAGTCATAGTACATCTCATAGACAGCTTTTTCGTCAGCAGTTTTGTCTTTTCCTTTTGCCGTTATTGATCCATTCTTGCTGGTATAGGCTCTCGTCCATTCCCGATACTTAGGATTATCTGAGATCCTTTCTGCTAGAATTTCATGAGCGCCTGCCAGAACTTCATCAATAGAAGCGATGCCGTGCTCTTCAGAGAGATAGTTTTCTGCTTCAGTCTCCAAGTCTCCTGCCGGGAAAGTCAGAATCCATTCTGCAAAAGGCTCCAGTCCCTGTTCTTTTGCAATCGTCGCTTTCGTACGACGTTTTTGTTTATAAGGACGGTACAAATCTTCTACGCGCTGCATCTGATTCGCCTGACGAATCTCTTGTGCCAGCTCTGGTGTCAACTTGCCTTGCTCTTCGATAGCAGCTAAAACGTCGGCCTTTCGTTTTTCCAGATTCTGCAGATACGTATGGCGTTCTTCGATTTCACGGATTTGAACTTCATCCAGTGATCCTGTGACTTCTTTACGGTACCGTGCGATAAACGGCACAGTATTCCCATCATTTAATAAATCCAGTACGGAAGTGATTTGCTTTTTTGAAAAGTCGGTCAATTCTTTATTCAGTAATTCTATAATTTGTTTTGTATCGATATCTGCCAAGCCAGTTCATCTCCAATATTTATATAATCAACTAATCTATTTTAACACAAATCAAAAAAGAACACTGTTTCAAAATGACAACAAGCCATTTCAAACAATGTCCATATATTTTCTGTTGGCTGAATTTCAGATCTCGATGACGGTGAGTGTTTTGATTAATTGGGTTCGGACATCTTTGTGACTCCAGTGCCTTTTATTGCCTAAGCAAGCCGCCAGATATGTCCGCTCTTGGTCTCGATAGGTTTTTCTGAAATGAACATGTCCCATGAGGCTGTACTGGATGTTCGGAAAGTCCTGGTAAAGTGATTCGTAAGATTTCGCCCCTAAAAAAGCATTTGCGTAGTCATATATTCTGTGCGGCAGTGAAACGACAAATTCTGGATGCGTTGCTACATGGGTCATTAAAATGATTTTTTTATCCCCAGCAGCTGTTAAATCCTTTCTTAACTGTTCCAGCATCTGCTGACTGATCGTTACATCACTTTTTCTCCAGTCGACATAGTGACGATCATTCCATGAAGCAAATTTGTATTTTTTCTTTTCGAATTGCTGCTCCGTATACTTTTCATGATTGCCGTATCCATAGTCATACCATCCAGGGGAACCCACCAACACCCATTCGTCGTTTAAGTGCGTTGGCTTCTCAACCAGCGACTCTTTTTTTGACCGAAAGTAGGCATCGACTTGATTGGTATCTTTTACATCATGTTCTTTTGACCAGTAATCATGGTTGCCCGGAACAAAAAAGACAGGAATACCCGCAGACTGCTGCAAGTCTTCCAGAAAGTGCTGGCTTCTCAAATAGTGGTTGGAGATGTCGCCAGCGATCAGCAGCAGATCCAGTTTTTTAGTATGAATCAATTCCGTCAAAAGAGCATCGACCGTCTCTCCTTCTTTTAACGCTTTTTCGTTCACGTCGATATGCAAGTCGGAGATCATTCCTATTTTCATATTGTTTATTTATTCCTTCCGTAACAGGTCATTAAATGCAAATCCTGTATTTTCGATACTATATTGATCAATGATGCCATCAGCGTCTAAAACGATACCGTGCAGCGTACCGCCATACACTGCTCCTCCGTCAATACCGATTTTACCATCTTCCGTTTTCCATATCTCAGTATTCCGGTTGCTTCCATGCAGCATCGCAGTGACTGTATGTCCGAAGATAATCGTTTTCCCTGTTGTATTGGGCTGGTCGTAGAATCCTTCTCTAATCCATACATAATCCATATCTCTCGTATTGCGCCAATCTTCAATGGTTAAATCCACACCTGCGTGGGCAATAATATAGTTTCCCCATTCAAAATAAAGGGGCAGATTCTCAATGAAAGGTTTCAGCCACGGAACCTTGCTATTCAGACTAGCTGCGAGTTCATAAGCATCCACTGCTTTTCCTTCTGTATCGATGAAGGAATTGATCGTAACCATGCCGCCATTCATTTTATAATTAGCAGCATACTGTCCGGGAATATTGATAAAGTTCAATAGCATATCTTCGTGATTACCTTTTAAACAGATCGCATCTTGCTCTTCTACCAGTTCTCTAGCTAATTCAAAGCAGGCCTTTGGGTCTTCTCCTCTGTCACCCAAGTCTCCGACAAGTACTAGCTGTTCTTCTTCTGGATTCCAATGCTGTAAGAGTTCTTTGAACATGGTGATTTGACCATGTACATCTCCGACAACAAATAATTTCTGCTTCATCTCATGCTCTCCTTTCATTTTCTTTCGTCAGTTTATAATCATATTTTACCATATATAGGCACTCCAATTGAAAAATCTGAAACAGGCACCTATTCTATCAACTCCTTTGTCTTTCTTCTATGGCCTGTTCTACTTATTTAAGGCAGCTATCCTTTCATATTGACTACTCAAGCTTTCTGTATAGAATTACAAAATATCAAACTGTATAATGAATTTGTGAAAAAAAGATAATGACTATAGAGAGGAAGCCAAGCAGATGAATTGGAAGAAATGGACAGGAATAGTGGTTGTATTAGCCGTTCTGCTTTTTATCGGATACAGTGTTTACAGCAGTTCTCAAGGAGAAGAAGTTCCAACTGTCCGGACAGCAGAAGCAACAGAAGATGCAGTGACAGAAATCATCGTTGCCAACGGTACGATCATTCCTTCTGAATCACAGGAAGTGATGGGACAAGGAATCGTTTCAGAACTAAATGTGGTCGTCGGAGATACGGTTGAAGAAGGGGATCCTTTACTGACATATATAGATGGTACGTCTTATTCAGCAAGTTTCAGCGGAACGGTTACGCAAGTAAATGTAAATGAGTCTGAGCCGGATAATAATGCCCAGCAAGGACAGCCCTCCGTGGTGGTTTCTGATTTAAAAGAGCTGGAAGTAGAAGTTCAGCTTTCTCGCTCAGATGCTGCTCGTGTGGAGGTAGATCAGCCTGTTACGCTGACTTATGGAGAAAACGAGTTTGCGGGAACCGTCGCTCAGATTGATCCAGTTGCAACTCAGCAACCTGCTCAAACGGGTACATCAGCTGCTTTAGGGGCTTTAATCACATTTGATGAGAATCCAGAGGAGCTGATTGCCGGTTTCGCCATTGATGCAGATATTACCGTAGCTGAAGAAGACCAAGTCCTGATCATCCCTATAGAAGCCTTAAACTATGATGATGATAACCAACCCTATGTTTACACAGTCACTAATAATGCGGCTGCCAGAACCGAGATTGAAACCGGGATCCAGTCTAATACGACTATTGAAGTCACCAGCGGACTATCTGCAGGAGATCAAGTAATCCTCTCTCCTAGTGCTGAAATCAGTAATGAAACACAAGTAGAAATCGAAGAGTAAAAGGAGGGGTTCTCGTGATTGAAGTCACTGATATTGAAAAGATTTACCGCATGGGTGGTGAAAAACTAACCGCATTGGATAACGTTTCACTCTCTATACAAGAAGGAGAATTCACTTCGATTATGGGTCCCAGCGGTTCAGGAAAATCGACTTTGATGAATATATTAGGTTTGCTGGATCGCTTTGACAGCGGCCGTTATTTACTGAATGGGACAGACGTTTCCAGTATATCTGACACAGAGCGCGCGCATATTCGCAACAAAGAAATCGGATTTGTTTTTCAATCATTTAACCTCATGGCTCGGATGAATGTCCTTGAAAATGTCATGCTGCCGCTGGTTTATGCAAGAGTTCCCAGAAAAGAGCGGAAAGAACGCGCCATTGAAGCCCTCGAAAAAGTCGGTTTAGGTAATCGCCTGGATCACCTGACAAATGAAATTTCCGGTGGACAAAAACAACGGGTTGCAATTGCCCGTTCCATTGTCAATCGCCCTTCCGTTTTGATGGCCGATGAACCGACAGGAAATCTGGATTCTAAAACAACAGAAGACATTATGAATATTTTTCAGGATCTGAATGATGAAGGAACGACGATCGTTATGGTCACGCACGAACGTGAAATGGCT
Source organism: Marinilactibacillus piezotolerans (assembly GCF_900169305.1). Classification (GTDB taxonomy): domain Bacteria; phylum Bacillota; class Bacilli; order Lactobacillales; family Carnobacteriaceae_A; genus Marinilactibacillus; species Marinilactibacillus piezotolerans_A. The sequence goes on from NZ_FWDP01000002.1 coordinate 146,627, forward strand.
GAGTATACAAAACGAATCATCCATTTCAGAGACGGCCAATTGCAAAACGATGAAATCCTTCAGCCCAAACGATTGTCGACAACGGAGGTGCATTGATGTTTTTTAAAGAAAATTTGAAGATGGCAATAGACAGCATCCTTGCAAATAAGATGCGCTCCTTTCTCACAATGCTGGGCATTATTATCGGTATTTCATCCGTTATTGCTATCTTAGCTGTTGGGAATGGTGCTTCCCAGGAAATTACTGGAACATTTAGTGATTTAGGCGCCACCACCATCAGTTTGAGCGCTGATGATACAGAGCAAAGTGGAAGTCCATTGACAAATGAAGATCTAACTGTACTGAAAGAATCCATTTCAGAAATTCGTTATATCTCTCCAGATGGACAAACTCAGGGAACCGTTGCTTCAGACGAAGAGTCACGGCAAGCGATTGTTTCCTACGGCACTCCAGATCTTCAATTCTTGAGTCAGACGATGAGTTCAGTACTTGTTGAAGGACGGTATTTTAATCAAAATGATTATGAAGAAGCTGCTGACGTAGTGGTCATCGATGAAGACACAGCAGATGCTTTATTCGGCAGAACAAATATTGTTGGAGAAACCGTACGTGTTACTGTCGCTCAGACACCTCTGAACTTGAGGATTTCAGGTGTGGTTGAGGGACGATTCAGTGATATGCAGGGTGCCTTCGATACAAGCGAACTGCCGGTATTTCTATCGATGCCAAATTCTACACTGGGTAATGCAGTCCCCCAATTTTCAGGAATTACTTCTGCAATTGTAGAAGTTGAAGAAACTGATCAGATCGAACCCGTTTCTAATCAGATGGTTCGACTGCTTGAGCTGAGAAACAATACCGTCGGAGAGAATATCTACTCAGCTACAAACTTCTTACAGGCATTAGACCAAGTCAATAACGTACTGGGCTTGTTCATTAACTTTATTGCTGCTGTAGCTGGTATCGCTTTGCTTGTGGGCGGTATCGGTGTAATGAATATTATGCTGGTGTCTGTTACTGAACGAACAAGAGAAATTGGTACTCGAAAAGCTTTAGGTGCCACAACTAACACGATATTGACACAGTTTTTAATGGAATCCGTCATTTTAAGCTTGATTGGCGGACTGATCGGTCTGACCTTAGGTATTTTACTGTCTAATATCATTGCCGGAGCTTTAGATATTGTACCGAACATTACTCTTGGCAGTGTTATCCTCGTTCTTGTCTTTTCTACAGCAGTCGGTGTATTCTTCGGTATTTATCCTGCCCGGAAAGCCGCTCGCTTAGATCCAATCGAAGCCTTGCGATATGAATAAACGTTTCATTCGTAAATAAAAATGCTGACATCCTTTTAAAGGGTGCCAGCATTTTTACTGTATATATTAAACGTGAAGCAATGCCATAACGACAAAGTTGACTATAAATAATCCTGCCGTTACCCAAATAACCGGGTGAATTTCACCTGCTTTTCGTTTAACAAGTTTTGTAATGATATAGAATACAAAACCAGCTGCGATACCATAAGAAATACTATAGGCAAATCCCATAAAGATAGAAGTAAAGAATGCTGGTACTGCTTCTTCAAGATCATTCCAGTTGATTTCTCCAAAGGTAGACATCATCAATATCCCTACAACGATCAATGCAGGGGCAGTTGCTGCTCCAGGAACAATTGCAATCACTGGAGAAAAGATAGCGGCCAGCAAGAATAGTCCCCCGGTAACGACACTGGTTAGTCCTGTACGTCCCCCGGCTCCGATTCCAGCCGTACTTTCAACGAAGGTAGTAACATTTGAAGTCCCGAAAATTGAGCCAGCAGTTGTTGCGATTGCATCTGCAAATAATGCTTTCTCCATTTTTGTATTGATCCCTTTTCCTTCATCCATCGCTTTTTCGTCTTCAAGCGTGAAGATACCTGTTTTACGCCCTGTTCCGATAAACGTTCCGACTGTATCAAAGATATCGGTTAACGTAAAAGCAAATACTGTAATAAAAATTAGTGCATATCTGGATGGGTCTGCCAGCAGAGCACCTAGACCTTCAGAACCGAATGCTGCTCCAAACGTTGTACCCAGTTCATTGAATGCTGCTCCCACCGAGTTTGCAGGATTCGTTAAACCAGATAAATCTGTTACACCCATTGGAATCCCAATCAATGTAGTTGCTAGAATCCCGATAAGGATTGCTCCTTTGACATTTGCCACCATCAAGATAATGGTAATGATTAACCCAATCAAAGCAAGCAAGACATGCGGACTAGTAAACGAAGTCAGATCTGGAACGATTCCTCCGCCAGTCACGACTGTATTCAAGCCTCCGCTGAACGTTTCTGTTCCGGGAGTGAAAGCTTCATTATTTACTGAAATGATATCTGGAGCTTCTGATGTAAACTGCAGAAAGTCCGCATTTTTCAGTCCAATATACGCAATGAATACACCGATCCCGCCACCGATTGCATGCTGCAGTGTTTCAGGAATTGCATGGATAATCATTTTTCGGATACTAGTTAATGTAATAATGATGTTTACGATTCCGCAGATAAAAACCATCATAAGAGCCTGCTGCCACGAGAATCCCAGAGCAAACACGACCGTGTAAGTGAAGAAAGCGTTCAAGCCCATTCCCGGTGCTTGAGCATAAGGAACTTTAGCGTATAGTCCCATAATCAGTGTACCAATAGCAGATGAAATGATGGTTGCTAAGAATACCGCTTGAGATGGCATTCCAGTAAGAGACAAGATTTGCGGATTAACAAATACAATGTAAGACATAGCAAAAAAGGTTGTGACGCCTGCTGCAACTTCTCTTCCTACATTCGTATGATTTTCTTTAAGTTGAAAATACTTTTCAAACACAGATAAACCCTTCTTTCAAAATAGTATAAATCCTTGAGCAGATTTTTTCTCTAATAGTTTAGTTTTACAATAAGGGAAGAGATTCTGTCTCATCCATTTTTCGTCTGAATAAAATCGTCATTGGTTATAAGTGCATAGAAAAAAGGATGAGAGGTCTCATCCCTAAAAATGCTGAAAAAATTTAAAAAAGCTCACTCGTCAGTGAAATTTCTTAAATCTAATAGTCAATCTTTTAAGGTGATTGGTAGAAACATTAGCCCTTATCGCTAAACGATATTAGATCTTTTTTACAATTCCTTTTTGATTATAATGGGCACTCAATTAAAAAGCAACCATATTATTGAACATTAGGTCAAATAAATGTTCTATCGTTCGTCATTTACGGTTTCGCTGTTGCCAAGTTATTAAAAAAAATCGCTAAATATCCTTGTTTATTAACAATGATAAAGCTTACAAAAAAAGAGGACTCCAAAAGAGTCCTCCTTTTTTAATGATACTGTTATCCTTTCATTGTGACAAACTCTTCAGCTGCAGTAGGATGAATGGCTACTGTACTGTCAAAGTCTGCTTTTGTTGCGCCCATTTTAATCGCTACTGCAAATCCCTGCAGCATTTCGTCCATTCCGCGCCCGATTCCATGAAGGCCGACAACTTTTTCTTCAACACCTGCACAGACCAGCTTCATATATGTTTTCTGGCGGTTTCTCGTGATTGAGCTGTGCATCGAAGTGAAGGTCGTCTGATAAACCTTAATATAATCTTTCCCATATTCATCTTCCGCCTGTTCTTCGGTCATTCCGACTGTACCGATAGGCGGATGACTAAAGAACACAGTAGGAATATTGGTGTAATCCAGATAAAGGTTCGTTTTCCCGTTAAATAATCTTTCAGAAAGGCGTCTGCCGGCCGCGATTGCTACTGGTGTCAATTCTACTCTTCCCGTTACGTCTCCAACTGCAAAGATATGATCAACTGTTGTGTTCTGGTACTGATCTACCTCGATATACCCATCTGGATAAACATTAACACCCGCGGCTTCTATATTTAAGCTGTCCGTATTTGGATTTCTTCCGGTAGCCCATAAAATCTGATCAGTCTCATGAGTTGATCCATCTTCAAAATACATCGTATATGACTGATCGTCATTTTGTCTGACTTCTTTGACAGATTTATTCGTATGAACTTTTTTCCCTTCAGCTTCTGCAAGCTCTACAAAACCTTTACAGATGATATCATCAAATCCATGCAGCGGCTTTGGTTTGCGGATAAACTGGTGAGTGTCCACTTTGAAACCATGAAAAATCCCGCTCATTTCCACTCCGATATATCCACCGCCAACTACAGCGATGCGTTCAGGTAAAGTTTTTAACTTAAATACATCATCAGAAACGATTCCAAACTCGCTTCCAGGGATATTGGGACGTTTCGGTCTGCCGCCAGTGGCAATCAGAATACGGTCCGCTGTATAGTGTTCTCCATTCACTTCTACTGTATGCGGATCAACAAATGATGCATATCCTTGAATCAGTTCTACACCATTGCTGTCCAGACCATTTTTATAAGCGGTATGAAGCCGCGCGATAAAAGCTTGACGATTATCTGCCATACGACCGAAATCCAATTTAGGCGATTCAGTCAATTCTATTCCATAGTCTTCTGCGTACAGGCCGATTTCTTCCATCAACTCTGAAACATGCCACATCACTTTTTTGGGTACACACCCTAGATTCACACATGTTCCGCCCAAGTCGTTAGCCTCGATCAGCCCTACTTTTGCACCATGCATACCCGCACGGTTTGCAGAAGCGATTCCTCCGCTGCCTCCGCCAATTACTAAATAATCATACTGTCGTGCCGCATTGTTATCTGCCATTGTCCATTCATCCTTTTAATCCTAGTTTTCATTCACTAACTTATTGTACATGAATTTTCGGGTGGATAATAGTCCAGTCTTTTCTAAGTGGTTGCGCTTAACTATTGACTGCTGTGAAATCATTTCTATTTTATTTCAATTAAGTTTATTATACTGTTTTTTCATTCTTATTCTATCTGGTTTGCTCAACTCTCCTGCGTTATTGTATAAAATGACTAGCATTTTTCAAAACGCACTTTGAAAGCTGATGAATATAGATTATACTTGAAACTGTATTATATTTTCTGAAAAAGAAAGGGAACATACATGGAGAAGAGTAACTCACTATATTTTGATTTATTTAAATCAACTTTTTTCTTAAGTGCATTTACTTTCGGCGGCGGATACGTCATTGTTCCATTAATGGAGAAACGCTTCGTCAATGAATTGAAATGGATTACTGAAGATGAAATGCTTGATTTGATTGCATTAGGACAATCTGCCCCCGGACCGATAGCTGTTAATACATCTATTCTGGTCGGATATAGAATGGCGGGAATACCTGGTGCCTTAGTTACTGTGCTGGGAACCATTCTGCCGCCTCTAGGGATTATGACTGTACTGGCTTACGTCTATTCAGCTGTCAGTACGAATCCGATTATCAATAACATGCTTTTAGGTATGCAAGCTGGTGTAGCGGCAATTATTGTGAATGTCGTTTACAAAATGGCTTCTCGAATTATTAAACAGAGAAAAGTTATTCCTGTTATTGTCATGATTATTGCGCTGATTGCCGGTATCGTTTTCCAGGTCAATATTCTCTGGCTGCTGCTGTTTGCAGGAATCGTCGGTGCAGTGACGACTTACTTGACATTAAGAAAAGGTTCTGAGAAAGGAGATTCCAAATGATTTATTTAGAATTATTCCTCAGCTTTTTACAAATTGGACTCTTCAGTTTTGGTGGAGGATATGCAGCATTGCCGCTGATTCAACAACAAACGATTGAAGTCAATGGATGGATCACGAATCAGCAGTTTATTGATATTTTAACGCTCTCTGAAATGACACCTGGTCCGATCGCCATCAATGCTGCTACCTTTACTGGTAATACGATTGCTGGAATTTTTGGAGGGATTATTGCCACGATTGGTGTTACGCTGCCTTCTGTAATTATTGTTCTAACGTTGGCCTATTTTTATTTCAAGTATCAGAACATTTCAATGGTACAAGGTGTGATTCAAGGACTAAGACCCGCTGTTGTTGCATTGATTGCTTCCGCAGGATTAACGATTTTTATGACCGCCATGTTTGGTCACAGTGAGTTTCCGATTCACTTGAGTCAGCTTAGAATTGTCTCTGTTGTCTTATTCATTGTTGGACTATTCTTGATTCGCATGTATAAACTAAGTCCTATAAAGATTATTATACTCAGCGGAATAGCCGGCATTATTATTTATCCTTTCCTATAACAACAAAAGCGTCCATTCTCTGCTGAAATTCAACCAGAGAATGGACATTCTTTTATCTATTTAATTCACCTTGGCGGTCATACTTTGTTTTCGGTCTGGTTTTATGCCCATAAATTCTCGGCATAAGCGCTCCATCAATGAAAGGTGCACAGGCATTCATAATCAATATGGCAAACCCTACTCCACCAGGATAATCAAAAACAATCCTGAACAAGGCTGTCAATACCCCGCATCCAATGGCAAAAACCGTTTTCCCAGCTGGCGTCAGCGATCCGGAGCTATAGTCAGTAGCCATATACGTAGCTGCAAAGAACAAGGTGCCCGTTAATGCATGTGTCATCATAAATGTAAAGTTGAACCCGCTCCATAACCCCATCATCAATACTGTCGTTAAAATATAGAGAATAGGTATTTTCGGATGGATCACTCTCCTGAAAATCAAGTAGAGCATCCCGATTAAAATTGCCAGTTTAGACGTTTCACCGACATTCCCTCCTAGATTTATTCCTAAAAACAAATCCCACAATCCAGGAACCTGAGCAGACACTGTTTGAGCACCGTCTCCTATAAATTCTAGCGGCGTAGCTCCAGATATAACTTCAGCACCCCAAGCTGCAGGAAGTACCCAGTTCGTAATCCAAGGAGAGAAAAACACTTTCAGCATTACCCTTGCCGCTACTGCCGGATTGAAATAGTTTTTTCCTATTCCGCCATTCAGCTGTTTAACAATGATAATCGCAAATAAAGAACCAATGACAACTGTCCATAGCGGCGCTGTCACCGGAAGGCTCAATCCAATCAGCATTCCCGTAACACAAGCGCTTAAGTCTTTGATTTTAATTGTCTGATATCGGAATTTCTGATAAGCGTATTCACTCAATACCGCTGTTCCGATACCTACTGCTACCATCAACAAAACCCGTAATCCAAAAAAGTAGGTTGCTGCGAACAAGGGCGGGACCAGTGCAATCAGTACTTGACCCATGATCCATGCTGATGTTCTATTAGTTCTAATATGCGGAGAAGGTCCGACACTGAATTTCTTTTTTGTATCCATCGCTTGCGCCATTATTCTACCCCGCTTCCTGTTCTTTGATTGCTGCTTTTGCAGCACGAATATTATCTAAAAGCGGGATTTTAGAAGGACAGATAAAGGAACAGTTTCCACATTCGATACAATCCATGGCTCCCAGTTCTTTTGCTTTCTGCAAGTTTCCTCTGTCAAAGGCATCTGAAATCAATATCGGCTGCAAGCTGACTGGGCAGACATTTAAGCATTCAGAACACATAATACAATCTTTTTCTTCTCCTTCATCTGCTTCTTCTGGTGTCAGCACCGTAATGGCGGTTGTTCCTTTAATGATAGCAACACCTAGATCAGAAACAGGTTTCCCCATCATCGGACCTCCTGATAAAACTTTTCCAGGTACTTCTGAAAATCCGCCGCAATCTTCAATCAGCGAATCCATCGGTGTCCCGATCTTTACTTTTAAATTCTTCGGTTCTTTAATGGGTGTTCCTGAAACAGAAACAATTCTTTCAATCAGTGGTTCACCAAATTCACAAGCTCTGTAGCAGGCGCGAATTGTAGAAGTATTCATTACTACACAGCGCACTTCTGCCGGCAATCCCCCTGGCGGCACTTCTCTGCCGGTCAAGTTTTTGATCAAACCCTTTTCCGACCCTTGCGGATACATCGTTTTTAGTGGTTGAACCACTACTTTTGGATAAGCTTCCGCTACTTTATTCATGGCTTTTAACGCTTCTGGTTTATTGTCCTCTATCCCTATGTATACTTTCTTTAATTTAGGGAAAAGTTTGCTGATGACTTTGATACCTTTGAAAATTTCATCTGCATGCTCGATCATGACGCGATTATCAGAGGTAGAGTACGGTTCACACTCTGCTCCGTTCACAATCAGTGTATCGATTGTCATACCCGGAGGCGGACTCAGCTTTACAGCTGTCGGAAATGTCGCTCCGCCCATCCCTACGATACCGGCTTTTCTAACCGTTTCAATGATATCGTCGTCTGTCATTTCCTCTGATTTCCCTGGATCGACTATAGGTTCTGCCTTCGTATATTGATAATCATTCTTGATAATGATGGAATCTACATCCCCTTTTGCAGAAGGACGCTTTTCAATCGCAATCACTTCTCCGGACACGGAAGAATAAATATTGGCCGAGATAAATCCTCCGGCATCTGCAATCATTTGTCCGGCTTTCACTTTCTCTCCTACTTCTACAATCGGCTTGGAAGGTGCACCAATATGCATGGAAACTGGAAAGATCAATATTTTGGGAACAGAAGCGTCCACAATCGGCAACTTTCTAGTATGGTGCTTATTTTCTTCAGGATGCGATCCACCTTGTTTCCTCATAAATGAAAACTGCATTTTCAACGTCCTTTCTTTAAATAAGTGGGTAGTAAAAGTATCAGAATCTTTTGGTTCATCTAGGTATTCTACTGTCTCTTCACATTCAATAGTACGGGCGTCTAAATCACGGTTTTCTATATTTGAAACCGTCTGCATATTAATTAACTTTTTTGTTCCTTTATTGTATTATATAAATTAATCCTCTCGAATGAAAGCGAAAACGACTTAAATGAAAGTGAGGTGCTGCAATTATGGTGGATACTCAGTGGGAGTTACTGCTCAGACTTATTCTAGCAGCCTTTTTAGGGGGGATCATCGGGTACGAACGAGAGTTGAAAGGTAGAGATGCTGGTATCCGTACCCATACTTTGGTCAGTTTAGGATCAGCCATCATTACATTGACTCAACTGGAAGCCAGCGAATGGGTACTGAATTATGCAACAGAACATGCAGACCTTCCGCCTGTTTTAACAACAGATATTACTCGTTTAACTGCTCAAATCGTCAATGGTATCGGCTTTCTTGGAGCAGGTACAATCATTATCAGCAAACGCAGTGTTTCAGGACTAACGACAGCAGCTTCGATCTGGGCGGTAGCCAGTTTGGGGATAGCGATCGGAATGGGATATTATTTTATTTCTCTTTCAAGTACGATCATTATGCTGGTTGTCTTGAGAATCGTTAAAAATTTATTTAAAATTGAACAAACAAAACAACTGGATATCAAGTACAGGAAAAGAGAGGAAACGCTAGAGTACCTTAAAGACTGCTTTGATCACTATAATGTTACGGTCGTTTCAACAGACCATTCTATTTTTTACGAACAAGATGGTGCTTCGACTTGTAGAGATATTTACACTGTGCATCTGCCCGGCAGTCTGAATATGATGACGTTTATCTCAACTTTGGGAAATAATCCGAATATTTATGAAATCAAAACGATTAAGGCAGCCTTGGATCAATAATGATGCATTTCATACCTCAAGATCGTTTTTTATTGAAGATCCGTTTGCCAGCGCAACTAATGTATCAATCGTTTTATATCCCTTTTACTCATCCCCCTCCTTTTTCATTTTACTAAAAAAAGGAGATGATTTACCGCGTATAAACAGATTAGTTTATAAAGAGCAGGATGTAGATTAAACTATGTTTAGAGATACTAAAATAAATGAGGAGGAATCATTCATGGCTTCAACCAACGCACCTTTTCCATTAACGAATAAAGTAACAGCCAAGTTGGGAACAACAGACTACGAGGTCAAAAACGGCAGTACAGATGATGTTCAAAAAATCGTGATTGAAGAAGAAAATATTGTCTTTTATATCTTTCCAAATCAAATCTACTTGTACTCACACCCTATCTCTACAGGACGTGAATGGCACTCGAACGGGGCGATCTCGGTCAATGATGACGGTAAAGTGGTTATTGAACTCGTTTAAGTCAATGTATATTATTTAATTTAAAGCAGTCGAGAAGTTTTGCTCTCGGCTGCTTTTTAATTGGATTTTTCACTTATCTGCTTAGTCCTTTTCGCTATTTTCCATCCATTTCCTGCGGGTAAATCAAACCCATCTGATGACGGCACTCGTCTAATAAGCGCATAACTTCAATGGTACTGTTTGCTGACACTTTCTCTCCTTCTATTCTTCCAGATCGAATATCCTTTGCTGTATTCGAGAATTGCCTGCCGTATAGCAACTCGTCGCTCCCTTGGAATACTTCTTCTCCTTCATCTGTTGTCAGTACAGCTTTTTTCGCCATGTGAAATTGGGGCACTTCTATCGTGCCTTTTGTTCCTTTTATATTGAAAAAATGACCGCCATTTTCTTGCATTGAAACCTTCATATTCACTTCAAAATCTGGATATTGAAATACAATTTCTTCTTTGTAATCTACCTCATGCATTTCTCCTTCGCACTGAATAGATTCTGGTAATCCAAATAGCTCATAGCTGTATCTGATATTGTACACACCTAAATCCATTAAAGCACCGCCAAGCATAGAAGGCGTGGTAAGCCTTGGATTATCCGTGTATTCAAGTAATGCAACCTCGAACGCACTATCAGCTGAGACAATATCTCCTATTGCTCCAGCATCAATCCATTCTTTTACTTTTAAAGCTGTTATATTATGCCATGTCCACATAGCTTCAGAAACGTATACATTTTGCTCTGCAGCATAGTCAAACACCGTTTCAGCCTCTTGTTCATTTATGGTAAAAGGTTTCTCACACAGAACGGCTTTTCCATTTTTTACAGCCAGTCTTGTATAGTAACCATGCTGATCGCCATTCACGTTGACGTAAACACCTTCAACTTCCGGAGCGTTAATGGCCTCTTCAGCTGTCTCGAAAACTGTTCCGCCAAACTCTTCTGCAAATGAGTCTGCTTTAGATTTTGTGCGATTCCAGACAGAAACAATTCGATTATCCTCTGTTTGAACCAGTTCTTTTGCAGTACCATGAGCAATCCCGCCACAACCAATGTAAGCCCATCCAAATTTCTTCATCTTAAGTCTCCTCCGTTGTATGTTTATTAATCGATCTATGTGCTGTACAACTTTAAAGCAGTTTACGACTCTATTGAATGACGCCTGCATACTACTGAAACCTTTATTGTCAGACACTTACATCATACCACAGTGATGACGATGCCTAAAGTAAACGTATTCATTTGTGAAATAAGCAGATGATTCAATAATTATTGAATCGAATAGTAGGAAAATTTAAAAAAGCAGGCGTGATGATATATCAACACGCCTGCTTACTTTATACCTCACCAGAGGGAATCGAACCCCCAGCTTGAGAACCGGAATCTCAGGTGTTATCCATTACACCATGGTGAGTTGGCAACTATCCTATTTTACTGTATTTTTTGTTATCAGACAAGGTATATCCTGATTTTTATTCAATCAGGATATTTTCCCCTGGACTGCATGTTCTTGAATTTCTTCAGCCATTTTATTGAGTTTTCTCAATCGATGATTAACACCTGATTTTGAGACACCGCCATTAGGAACCAGTTCTCCTAATTCTTTTAGACTGATGTCCGGGTATTCTACTCTCAATAAGGCAATTTCCTGCAGCTTAGCTGGTAAAGAATCCAATCCTACTGTCCGCTCAAGCAGCTTTATATTTTCAATCTGCTTGCTGGCTGCATCAATCGTTTTATTCATATTGGCATTCTCGCAGTTTACGAGTCGATTGACAGAGTTTCGCATATCTCTTACAATTCGAACATCCTCGAATTTAAACATACTTCCAGTCGCACCGATCAATGCTAAGAAATTTGCGATTTTTTCAGATTCTTTCAGATAAACGATATATCCGTTTCTTCTTTCATGTGTCCGTGCATTCAGTTCAAAAGTCTGCATCATTTTGCAGATATCTTCGTTATGTGCTTCATAACTTGAATGAATCTCAAGATGATAACGACTTGTTCCCGGGCTGTTGACCGATCCGCCTGCTAAAAATGCACCTCGTAAGTAAGACTTGGCTTTTTGTCTGCTGGAGACGATTTCCTCCGGCACATGGCCATGATACAGCATACCGTCCATGATACCCAGTTCAGACAAGATCAGCTTACTGCCGCTCTTCAATCGTACAATATAGACATTATTCTTTTTCAATTTCATTTTCTTACGGACGAGCAGTTCAGATTCAACATCAAAATTATCTTTGATTAAAGAATAAATGCGTCTTGCGATGGCGGCATTCTCAGTCTGTACATTTAATAAAAATTCTTGGTTGACAATACTGAGTGTCCCATTCATTCTGATCAGAGCAGCTAACTCCGCTTTCGCATGTTCAGGGTGTACTTCTAACATCGTCAGCTCTTTTTTTACATCTGCGGCAAATGACATATAGGGTCCTCCTTTCTCTACTTCTTCATTTTCTAGAAACGTGATTAAAAATTACGGATAGCTCTTTGAGAATCAAATGCAGTTCTGAAAATTTCTTCTGCAACTTTCTCTCCATTATGGTAGACACCAGAATTTCTCATTTCCAGAAAATCATCTGAAACGATCACTGGGACTTCTGCTTGCATCCCTTTGAAATCATGAGTGACTTGTAATAAATTTTCTGTTGCTTGGATATCTTCTACATATTTATCAGGTACTTTACCGATATTGGCAAGTACAATATCAACGAATTGCTTTCCAAGATGTCGATGCAGCACTTGAATATGTTCAGCATCTGACAAGCCTTCTGTTTCTCCGAGCTGAGACATGATATTGCAGATATAAACGACTTTACCTTCTGTATTCATTACTGCTTCTCCCAGATCAGGGATCATCAAGTTCGGTAGAATACTGGTATATAAGCTTCCCGGACCTAATACAACAAGATCAGCATCCATGATCGCTGAAACAACTTTTCGGCTGGCTTGAATCGGATGAGCTTCGCCGACACAAGATAGCGCGACATAATCGATCATTTTACCAACTTTTGGTATCTTGGATTCTCCCTTTTCCGTTGTACCATCTTGGTACCGTGCATTTAAGACTAGCGGTTCTTCCGCTGCCGGATATACATTCCCTCTAACCTGCATCATTTTCGCCAGCAACTGAATGGCTTCATAGATATTCCCTTTCATATCTGCCGTAGCAGAAATAATCAAATTACCAATAGAATGTCCAGATAATGATTGATGATCCGAGTTGAACCGGTATTGAAAAATGTCCTTTTGAACTTGAGGGATCTCTGATAAAGCGACAAGCACATTTCGCAAGTCTCCCGGCGGCACAGCATTCAAACTCTCCCGCAAAGCACCACTGCTTCCGCCATCATCTGCAACGGTCACTACAGCCGTTACTTCTGCATCTTTCTCTTTTAAACTTTTTAGAATAACCGGCAAACCTGTTCCGCCGCCGATCACAACGATTTTTGGTCGTCTCTTCCTGAATTTCTGTTTCATCATGATCGCACGACAGACTCCTTCGTTTTATCTTTATCGCGGTGAGTAGTATTAACTAGATACCCATCCGCTTTGATTTTTTGTCCAAGCCGCTCCGCTAGTGCAACAGAACGATGTTTTCCACCTGTACATCCAATCGCAATCGTTACATTACTTTTCCCTTCTCGTTTATATCCAGGAAGCGAATAGTCGATTAAATCGGCAAATTTTTTGAAAAACGGTTCAGTTTCCGGCTGCTGCATCACATAGTCGTAGACTTTTTTGTCCATTCCCGTCATCGGGCGCAATTCTTCGATATAATGCGGATTCGGTAAGAATCTTACATCCATGACGATATCTGCATCGATCGGCAGACCATATTTAAAACCGAATGAAACCATCTCGACTCGGAACATTTCTTTTTCTTTTGTTTTAAATTCACTGATCAGTTTTTCTCTCAATTGACGAGGTGTCAGATTTGTAGTATCCAAAACGACTTGTGCACGAGTTTTAATATCTTCCAGCAGAGCTTTTTCTTTTCTGATTCCCTCGATCGTTCTGCCATTCGCTGCCAAAGGGTGTGACCGGCGTGTTTCTTTATAACGGGAAACCAGTTCGGTTTCCGTCGCCTCCAAATACAAAATTCGTGTCGTAATTCGAGAACTGTTTTCTACTTTGAAAATTGTTTCTTTCATTTGTTCAAAAAAGTCGCGCATACGCAGATCCATCACTAAGGCGATTTTTGAAAATTGCCCAGATTCTCTAACTAAATCCCAGAAAGTAGGCAGCAAGTTAGGCGGCATATTATCGACACAGTAATAGCCCATATCTTCAAAACTCTGCATTGCCACGGTTTTTCCAGCACCGCTCATTCCAGTGATTACGACTAATTCTATATTCTCTCCCATTAAAAAGCACTCCTTAGTTGATGTCAGCTTACTATATACGACTTGGGATGTTATGGTAACCATTCCCTTTATTATATCATTCCGGGCGTGTCATGTATAGAGTGTTTGGAACATTCTTGTGAGATTAATGTGACAGTGTGTTTTATATGTTAAATTAAAAACCGTTCAAAATGGATTTTTCCCATCTCAAACGGTTAGAAATAAATTTGATTATCTAGAGGCGAAGTGGTTAGCATGAAACGCAATATGCTCATTGATAAATGTAGCAATCGTAAAGTAACTATGATCATATCCTTCTACTGAACGATAGGTAATATCCTTATTTTCTGCTGCTTTTAAAAAGTCTGTTTCCACTAATTGGACGTCATAAAAATTGTCTGCAGTTCCTTGAGTAATGAAGATGGGCGGAACAATCTCTGCTTGCTGAATCAAATGAGTAGAATCCCATTCATTCCAAGCTGATTTTTCTATACCTAAATAAGCACTAAACGCTTTTTCTCCCCAAGGTACAGCTGTCGGTGTCAAAATAGGCGCAAAAGCAGAGATCGATTCAAATCTTTTTGACTGTTTCAATCCTATCATCAGTGCTCCATGACCACCCATTGAATGCCCCATAATACTTTCTTTCCCAGAAAAATCAGGAATCAATTCATGTACGATGCTTGGCAGTTCTTCTGTTAAATAGGTATACATTTGATAATGTTCTGACCAGGGAGTTTTTACAGCATTTAAATAAAAACTGGCTCCTTGTCCCAAATCATAACTTTCATCATCCGGTACATTTTCCCCTCGAGGAGAGGTATCAGGAATAGCGATTGCCACATTATGTTCAGAGGCCGCTTTTTGAAAACCGCCTTTTTGGCTGAAGTTATCATCTGTACAGGTTAAACCAGACAACCACCAAATCAAAGGAACAGCTTTTTCCTGAAAGGCTGAAGGCAGAAATAAACTAAATACCATCTCACAATTCAGCACCTTAGAAAAATGACGGTATTTCCGCTGCTCTCCACCAGCAGCTAGATGAGTTTCGATATGTGTTACAGTCATGCGATCACTCTCCATATGTTAAGATTGTGCGGATCGATTCTCCTCTGTGCAGCAGATCGAAAGCTTCATTGATTTCATTGAAGTTTAAATGATGCGTAATAAAAGAATCCAGATCGATTTCACCGTCCATATAATCTTGAACCATTGTCGGTAATTCTGTACGTCCTTTTACTCCTCCAAATGCTGAACCGCGCCATACGCGTCCAGTAACTAATTGGAATGGACGTGTATGAATCTCTTGTCCAGCGCCGGCTACTCCAATGATGATGCTTTCGCCCCACCCTTTGTGGCATGCTTCAAGAGCAGACTTCATAACTTCTACATTTCCGATACATTCAAAACTGTAATCTACTCCGCCATCTGTCATTTCAACGATCACTTCTTGAATTGGCCGATCATATTCAGAGGGATTGATAAATTCTGTTGCACCCATTGATTTTGCCAGTTTCCATTTATCCGGATTTAAGTCAATCGCAATAATTCTTCCGGCGTTGGCTTTTTTCAACCCTTGGATTACTGCAAGACCGATTGCACCCAACCCGAATACAGCAGTAACAGCACCCTCTTCAACTTTTGCTGTTTTTTCAACAGCACCAATTCCAGTTGTCACGCCACACCCAAATAGACAGACTTTATCTAATGGAGCATTTTCATCAACTTTAACTAAATTGATTTCGTTTACTACTGTATACTCACTGAATGTACTTGTTCCCATGTAATGGTAAACAGGTTCTCCATTATAGGAAAAACGTGTCGTCCCATCTGGCATTAATCCTTTTCCTTGTGTCTCGCGAACTGCTCCGCATAAGTTGGTTTTTCCAGAGAGACAGAACTTGCATTTACCGCATTCCGGTGTATAAAGGGGAATAACATGATCACCTGGTTTTACAGAGGTTACCCCTTCTCCTACGGAAACGACTTCCCCGGCTCCTTCGTGCCCCAATACTGATGGAAAGACACCTTCTGGGTCATCTCCTGATAAAGTATAGGCATCGGTATGACAAACAGAAGTATATAAGATTTTCACTAATACTTCATTTGCCTTTGGCTCTTCTACATCTAGTTCAACGATTTTCAGCGGTTCTCCTGGTCCAAATGCCACGGCTGCTTTACTTTTCATGTCTATTCCTGCTTTCTATCATATCTATTCTTTTCTCTTCCTTCATTGTATTGTATAATACAGAAAAAATGAATACTGACATTTTTGTCACTATAAAAAGGAATGGATATACTTGATTACTCATAAGAACAAAGAATTCCATACAAGTAAGGACTTGGCTCTTTCAGTTATTGGTGGTCGCTGGAAAATCAGTATTATATGGGCTCTTTTACAAGGGTCACCGCTTCGACTCAGCGAACTGCAGAGAACTTTTCCTGATATCAATCAAAGAATGCTGATTAGACAACTACGGGAATTAGAAGAAGATCAGATTATTCAGCGAACTGTTTACCCGGTTGTACCGCCAAAAGTCGATTATAAGTTGACTCGTATTGGACTGGATCTATCACCCGTCATTCTGGCCATTTGCGATTGGGGAGAAGACTATCAGGAATTTCTGCAATCAAATTTTACAGAATCAATAAATTAAACTTTTGATCAACTTAGGTCTCCATAACCAGTTCAAGATCCCTCTTTTAAACAGCGATTACCTTAAAAGACACTATTCTTCCAGCTGCACTGGTTAGAATAGTGTCCTTTCCTTTTGAAGCAGTATCACTCGGTTCTTTTATTGTTCTTCTTTATAAGTGCTGGTACCTGTTGCTTGGTACACTCCGCATTTCTGTGTATGCCCCGATGCCAGTAAGCCGATTCCTATGATACCAAGAACTTTTGTGAAACCTTTAGTAAAAAACAGAAATGGAACAAGCGCTGCACCAAAGATGATTCGCAGTGTACGGTCTAATTCTCCTACATTTTTGTTCATTGCTTTACGCCTCCTTTTACTTTCTTCTTAATTATAAAAAACAAAGCGGTACTTCTAAAGGAAAACACCCTCATTTTGAGAATAAAAAAAGACGCACTTAAGCTGTGCGCCTTTTAGTCTGCAATCCTTATTCTCCAACAATCTCATTGATTGCTTTTTCAAAAGAGGCCATTTTTTCATTTACGGCAACGCCTGAATCGTCATAAGCTGCAATGTAGAATTTGATTTTTGGTTCTGTTCCAGAAGGTCTTGCTGCGATCCAGCTGGTATCAACTAAATGATACTTCAGGACATCTGCTGACGGCATATCGATGGTTTCTTCATTTCCATCCATATCCACACGCTTGCTTGTCTTAAAGTCCTCTACACTCTTGATTTTGATTTTTCCAAAGCTATCTGGAGAGTCGTTTCTCAAACGATCCATCAAGTCTTTGATTTTTTGAGCACCTTCGATACCATCCATTTTGATTGAGATGGTTTTTTCTTTGAAGTGACCATGCTCTTGATACAAGTCCTGCAGCGCGTCAAAGCAGCTATTTTGCTTTTCTTTATGGAAGGCAGCCATTTCTGAAACCAGGACGAGAGCCTGGATTGCATCTTTATCGCGTACAAATGGTTGTACAAGATAGCCATAGCTTTCTTCAAACCCGAACATAAACGTATGAGAACTGTCTTGTTCGTAATGTTTAATTTTCTCTGCAATAAATTTGAATCCTGTTAAGACATCTACTGTTTGAACGCCATTCTTTTCAGCGATCGCTCTTGGCAGATCACTTGAAACAATTGATTTAACAATTACACTGTTTTTAGGGAGGATCTCAGTTTCGCGGTGTGCTTTGATCATGTAATCCAGCATTAAACTTGCAATTTGATTACCGGTCAACACTTCATAATGACCTTTTGTTGTTTTGACAGCTAATCCTAGACGGTCTCCATCTGGGTCTGTTGCAATCAGCAAGTCAGCATCAATTTTGCAGCCTAGTTCGATGGCTTTTTCAAACGCTTCTTTATCTTCCGGGTTTGGAGATTTGACTGTTGAAAATTCCGGATCTGGTTCAGCTTGTTCTGGTACTAATTCGACATTCCGGAAACCAGCTTGTCTTAACGCTTTTTCTCCAAGCATTTTTGCCGTTCCGTGAAGCGGCGTAAATACGATTTTCAGGTCATTTGCAACTCGATCGATCAAATCCGGATTGATCGTAACGGTCTTCATAGCTTCTAAGTACTCTTTGTCCACATTGTGTCCAATGATTTCTAGAAGTCCTTGTTCTTTTAATGTGTCTTCATCGGCTACTTCAACAGCAAGCATATCTTCGACACTTCTTACGTAAGCTGTTAATTCGTTTGCTTCTTTCGGCGGCAGTTGCCCACCATCTTCACCGTACGTCTTATATCCGTTGTATTCAGGAGGGTTATGACTAGCTGTTACCATAATACCTGCTGCTGCTTGTAAATGACGAACAGCGAAAGATAACTCCGGAGTCGGGCGCAACTCTTCGAATACATAAGCTTTTATGCCATGAGCGCCTAATGTTTTAGCAGACTCAAAAGCAAACTCTTTTGACATATGACGAGAATCATACGCGATTACGACACCTCTTTTTTTAGCCTCTTCACCTTGTTCATTTTCAATAAATAACGCTAATCCTTCTGTCGCTTGACGAACAGTATAAATATTCATGCGGTTGATTCCAGCACCGATGATTCCACGCATACCTGCTGTACCGAATTCTAAAGGTGCATGGAATGCATCTTCCAGTTTAGATTCGTCATGTTCAATATTTTTTAAATCCTCTGCAACTCCTTGATCTAATTCAGAGTAATTTTTCCACATATTATAGGTTTCCTGCCAACTCATTTCTAAAACCTCTCTTTAATTGAATTTTGTCATGATATTGATTTAATTGTACCACTTTTATTCTGATTGTGCATGATTAAAACATGAAAGGCTTTCATAGACTGATTTTTATTTTATACTTTGCATGTTTACTCAAAAAAAAAGCACAATTTGAGAGCATTCCCATCCTTTCAATTGAATGGACAGTAGGAAACAGTTCTCAAACTGTGCTTTTGATACTGGTTTAAAGAAGCATATGATTTAGCTGCTTCTCTTAAACGCTTTGTACTTCCAATTTTTCTTTCAGTTCTTCGACGTATTGATAAGCTGCATTTCCTGCAATAGACCCATCTCCGACAGCTGTTGCCACTTGGCGAAGAACGGTCTTGCGAACATCTCCGACAGCGAAAATACCAGGAATCTTCGTTTCCATATTTTCATCTGTTTCAATCCAGCCTTCTTCATCTGTAATGCCTAAAGAGCGGAACTGATCAGAGTTTGGCAACAATCCGATATAAATGAACGTTCCTTCTGCTTCAATCGTAGAAACTTCACCAGTTTTCACATTACGAATACGCACAGCGTTAACGGCTTGTTCTCCTTCGATTTCTTCAACGACAGAATTCCAGACAAAATCTACCTTATCATTTTTAAAAGCACGATCCTGCAATATTTTTTGTGCACGCAATGAATCTCTTCTATGCACGATAGTTACCTTGCTGGCAAATTGCGTTAGATACGTTCCTTCTTCAACAGCAGAATCTCCGCCGCCGACTACCACAATGTGTTTTTGTTTAAAGAATGCGCCGTCACAGACTGCACAGTAAGACACTCCTCTACCGTTAAACTCTGCTTCGCCCGATACCCCGAGTTTTTTGTGTTCTGCACCTGTCGCAAGGATGATTGAACGTGTACGGAAAGTCTTTGTTGAGGTAATAATTTCTTTGTATTCTTCTTTGTTGATGATTTCTTTTACATCGCCATAAGCGTATTCAGCGCCGAACTGCTGGGCACCTTCAAACATTTTAGTTGAAAGGTCCGGACCCAGAATACTACTAAATCCAGAGTAGTTTTCAATTTCAGCTGTATTATTCATTTGACCGCCAGGGATACCTCTCTCTAGCATTAATGTTGATAAGTTCGAACGAGAGGCATATAGTCCTGCAGTTAATCCGCCGGGACCTGCACCGATGACGACTACGTCATAAATTTTCTCAATGGTTTCCATTAGAAAACTCCTTTCACTAGTTTCTAGTCTTATTATATTGGAAATAGCTGATTGAATGCTACTTCTTTCTCTTACTTTTAGTAAGTTTTAATGTTCATCTTCAATTTTTGGACAACTTTTGTCTAATCATTTTTCTCATTTCAACTGCTTCTGTCTGATAGGTCTCAGCTTTCTGGGAGCTCAGATAGAGATCCAGCAAAGATAAGGCAGTTTCATATTCATTCAAGTGAAGATAGTTGGTAGCTTGAAAGAAATAGAGTTCATTGTAGTGGGGTAACTCCTGTTCCAGCATCTCATTTAACAGAGCAATCGACTGTTGAAATTCCAGCATATGCTGGTGGATCAAGGCAAGCTGGACCTTTCCAAAAATCGTTTCCTCTTTAAGATCGGCTAAGCTGATTCCTGTTTTAAAATGCCGTTTTGCACGCATATAGTCTTTTTTACTATAAGCGATCATTGCTCTTTCATAATAAATTTTTGCGCAGGGAATCAGGGAAATGACCTGATCCTGGTGATTGAATTGATTCATTATAGAAGCTCCTCTAAACAATTAAAGCACTACGGGATAGAGGTTGTTCATTGACTTTAATTGTAATGAAAGTATATTGCAAAGTCTACTTTTTGCATTTTCACTGGTTCATCTTAACAACACTTTCCTGCTGTATTTACTTGAACAGCACCGTCTTATGTTCAAATTCAGTTGAGTCTTTTGCGATGATTCGCTCGTTTCCGACTACGCATACTGATTCTTGATCAACTAAACGATCAAAAATCTCTGCTGCTGCATGAATGTCGGACAAGCGTGTAGAGAGGATTTCTGCTCGTCTTTGCTTACGTTCATCCTCTGTAATCCCTTGGAAATAAGCATTGTCTGCTGCATTTCCTTTCATTCTTGCATTCAACGGATGATCCACTTTTGCGATCGTCCCTATAATAAATCGGCTTAATGCCAATTCGCTCAGCTCCAGTTCTTTTAAGAAAGATCCAGTGTGATCATAAGTTTTCAGTGTATTTGAAAGGTTTGGATCACGGTAAGAATAAAAACCAATATTTCCAGTTTCTGACAGAGACATTCCGCCTCCATACGCTCCCCCGACAACACGCAGTTTTTCCCATAAATACTCTAGATTTAAGATGCTGTTGACAACAGCCAAGTGTCCTGTTACCTTTTCACCGATTAGTTTCAAGTTAGAACCCTTTGAGACATATACTACAGAATTGCTGTTTGTATAGGCTTCTGATGTAACTGAAGGGGTAAATGTCTGCTCAACACGGCTTCGCTCCACCATTGGGTAATCAGCTTCAAGGACAGCTTGTTTGAAATCAGCATAGCGTTCTTGATTTCCTGTAAAGCTGACCGTAAGATTCATTTTAGAATAAATGGAATGTGCAATCTGCTGCAGCTTTTCAATCAGGTCTTCATACTCTGAATCCAGGTTTGCTTCCAGTTCTGTCAAGAAATGATAGAAACTAATACCTTCCAGCTGCTCTTTCAACTGACCAGCAACTGTAGAATGGCTGTTCACCTTCATCATTCCTGCCACATGTCCACTATTTTCCAGATATAGTTTAGTGGAAGAACTCAATCTGCCGATAACTTCCTTCACTTTATCTTTATCATCAAAAATCGTTTCTATCAGGATATGATTGACTAAGCTTAAAGATTCTTTAATTGATGATTCTTTTGTTCTAACGGCTACTTTTATTTTATGCAGCGCCGAGTCGATTTCAGGCGAATAAACCTGGTTAGATAAAGAGACACGGCCGACTTTTATTGCAATTTCCTGCGATAAGGCTTCACTGGAGTACTTAGATGTTCCTAATTGTAGAACAAGCGTTGTAAACAAGCGGTAGTAAGGTACCCAGCGATCTTCTATATTGCCCACATCAAAGTACAGATTGTAATAGGCCAGTTTGTTGGTTTCTAATTCATGATATAAGAAATCAATGGACTCTTCTGTTTCTTTTTCAACCGGCAGTTCCATCGGTTCTTTACTGATATCTTCTAAGTCAAGCGTGGGTAAGGTCTGTTTATTTTCTTCTGAATCTAACGTTGTTTGAAACACAACTAAACGTTTATTTTCTTCAAGCAAAGCTGATTTTTCTGTTTCCGTCAGATGAGCACTAACCTGTTTCAGCTTCTCTTGTTCCGCTTCATATTCTTTACCTTCTACTTCTGTTGAAGGCACGCCTACTGCGACTGTTTTATTCGAATTATTTAGCAGATAAGTCTGGATCAATTGTTCAAAATACCCTTCATCCGCTTTTGCTTTTATCTTTTTAAAAGACTCTTCATATTTAAACATTGAAAAAATCGGTCTGCCGGCTACCCAGGCTTCTGTTGCACTGATGCCGTAATGCAACCCTTCAGGAGAAGAGCCGAAATCTCCTTCACGCAATTGAAATTCCAGAGAAGCAATAGCAGATTCAACAATCTTTTTATCAATACCTTCGCTGACTAATTCTTCTAGTACAGCTGTCAATTCTTCTACAAAAGCTTCTTTTTTCTCTACATCTGTCTGACTCAAACCAATGTTAAACGACGGCATCGTTGATGAAGTATCAAACCATCCGAAAATATTTTTACCAAGACCTTTTTGCAGCAGACGATTTTTGACTGGCGCTGCATTACCGCGCAGCAATATTTCATCTAAGATTTCAAAAGCCAGCAGCAATTCTTCATGGTCTTCAATAGAAAATTTTGTACCATAACCTAAATAGGCTTGCTGTTCACTGCTCTCATTCTCTGAGATTGGAAAAGCTGTTTTTGCTTCTGGAACTGCTTGACCCCCTTTTAAGTCAACTTGAATCCCAGATACATCTTGAGCGTCGAATTGATTTAAGTACTCAGCTAAATGATCCAAATGTTTTTCGACATCCATTTCGCCGTATAAGTAAATAAAACTGTTAGACGGGTGATAATAAGTTTGATGTGCCTGGACCAGCTGCTCCCAAGATAAATCCAGAATGGACAGCGGAGTACCCCCGGAGTTGGTCGCATAAGGCGTATTCGGATACAATGCTGCTTCTAGTCCTTGTACAAAGCGTCTTTGAGAAGATGACTGTGCGCCTTTCATTTCATTGAATACGATACCTTCAAAAGTATAATTGTCTTTCTGCTCATCGTACTTCAAGTTCCAACCTTCCTGCTGGAAGATTTCTTTTTTGTTGATTACATTCGGGAAGAAAACGGCATCCAGATAGACATCCATTAAATTAGAAAAATCCACTTCATTGATGCTGGCTACAGGATAGATCGTTTTTTCGCTGAAGGTCATTGCATTTAAAAAGGTTTGGAGAGACCCTTTCAGCAACTCTACAAATGGATCTTTCAGCGGATACTTTCTTGAGCCATTCAACACAGCGTGTTCTAAAATGTGAAAGATCCCTGTATCGTCTTGAGAAGGTGTTTTGAACCCAATTGAAAAAACTTTTTCTGGATCATGATTATCAACATAAACAACCGTTGCCCCTGTTTTTTCGTGCTGCAACTGATATACATTCCCTCTAATCTCAGGAATCTGTTCTGTATGCGTTACAATAAATCCGTTATACTGTTGATCAAGTTTCATAATTTCCCTCCAGGTATGATATCTCTGTGTTCATAATATTGCTATTATATCAGAAATGTCATCATTTTTTTATCCTTCATTTTGCATACAAAAACATCACCAGCTAGCTGGTGATGTTTTTAATCTTATTCAGATTGGTCTTTATCCAATTCGTGAGATTCAGCATCCATCTTGATATTTGTTCCGCCATTCTCCAACTCTTTTGCCAGTTCTACAATGTATTCTTTTAAATTGTCTTTAACTTGCGGATGAGTCAGACCGTATTGGATCGTTGTTTTCAAGAATCCGAATTTATCGCCGACATCAAAGCGGTCGCCTTTGAATTCTTTCGCAAATACGCGCTGTGTTTTGTTTAAAGCATCGATTGCATCGGTTAACTGGATTTCTCCTCCGACACCCGGCTCTTGTTTTTCAAGCAAATCAAAAATCTGCGGAGTCAGCAGGTATCTTCCGATAATCGCCAAGTCACTTGGTGCATCTTCCGGCTTTGGTTTTTCAACGAATTGACGTACATTATACAATCCTTCTTCTGCCTCTGCTTCAGGATCAATAATACCGTAGCTGGATGTTTCTTCATGCGGCACTCTCATAACTGCAATATTAGAAGCATGTGTTTTTTCGTAGCCTTCAATCAACTGTTTAGTCAATGGTACTTCATCAGCTGTTACGTCGTCTCCTAACATAACAACAAAAGGCTCATCTCCAACGAATGCTTTTGCTTGAAGAACAGCATGCCCCAGACCTAGCGGGTAAGATTGACGAGCAAAGTATAGGTTTAGACCCGTCGTTTCTTCAACTAATTTCAACAACTCGTCTTTTCCTTTTGCTTTTAGGTTTTCTTCCAGCTCTGGATTAGAGTCAAAGTGGTCTTCGATTGGACGTTTTAGTTTCCCAGTAATGATCAGGATATCTTCAATCCCTGAAGCAATCGCTTCTTCAACAATAAACTGGATCGTTGGTTTATCCACGATGGGAATCATTTCTTTAGGCATTGCTTTAGTTGCCGGTAAAAAACGTGTACCATATCCTGCTGCTGGGATGATCGCTTTTCTGACTTTTTTCATCTCTTTCTTCTCCTCTTTCACTGTTTTTCTCCTAACTTCACTTTATATGTAGAAAGACTTTCGCCCTCCTTCTACAATTAAGCAGAATGTCTTAATTGAGCGTAAAAACGACCCGACTTACTATTCTGGTTTGCCTTCACGCTGCATTAAATCAAGTATAACATATTTCACTTCAGCGTCACCATAAATGACTCTGTAAATGGCTTCCGTGATCGGCATATCGATCTCATAGTCCTGTGCCAGCTCGTAAGCTGCTTTGGTCGTAGAAATCCCTTCCACTACCATACCCATTTCTTTTAAGATCGTATCAACCTGCTGCCCTTTTCCAAGCAGCTGACCTGCCCGCCAGTTTCTGGAGTGCGGGCTTGTACAGGTCACAATCAAATCGCCTACACCGCTTAACCCCATAAAGGTCAGCGGGTCAGCCCCCATAGCCGCACCCAGTCTGGTAATTTCTGCCAATCCTCTAGTCACCAATGCGGCTTTGGCATTATCACCAAACCCCATTCCAGTTAACGCTCCAGCACCCACAGCGATAATATTCTTCAGTGCTGCTCCTATCTCTACACCAATGATATCCGGATTTGTGTACACTCTGAAATAATCATTCAAGAATAAGGTTTGAACACTTTCAGAACTCTTTAAGTCTGTCGAAGCAGCTGTAATGGTTGTAATGTCTTTAGCCATCACTTCTTCTGCATGACTCGGTCCAGATAATGCAACCACACCGAGTCTTTTTTCTGCCGGTATTTCTTCTTCTAAGATTGTTGAAATCCTTTTGTGTGTCTGCTGTTCTAATCCTTTAGATGCATGAACGATCAGCTTGGGACTGCCGATATATTCAGCTGCAGCGGCTGCTAAGGATCTGATCGCTTTTGTCGGAACAACAAATACCAGTACCTCTGCGTGGTGGACCGCTTTTTCTAAATCACTCGTCGCGGTCAGTGTTTCCGGTAGCGTAAATGCTGGAAGATAAGCATGATTCGTATGCTGCACATTGATTTCTTCTGCTTGAGCTGGATTTCTGCTCCAAAGCATGACATCTTGTCCATTTTCAAGCAAGACCGCGGCTAATGCAGTCCCCCAGGATCCAGCTCCTAAAACAGCTACTCGTTTACTCACTGTTTGGGTGCCTCCTCAAAAACTGCCGACTGTTCTGCCGGTTCGCCGATGATTAAACCGGTTAATTCACTCATAGACTTGACAGTGTAAGTTGGATGATAGGGAGCAATCTCTTCTTTGGTTTTCTGGGACCACTCTACAAATACACTTGGGATGCCCGCATTGGTTGCCGATTCGATATCATGAGCGTTGTCTCCGATCATAATCGCCTGATTATGCGGTGCATTCAGTTCCGCTAATGCTCGATAGATGGGCTCAGGATGGGGCTTGAAGTGAGTGTAGGAATCTGACCCAATAACCAGATCGAACAAATCTTCTAATCCTAATACTTTAATGCCGCGCTCAATCATATCATTCCGTTTAGTTGAGACAACGGCTAGTTGAACGCCATGCTGCTTTAACTCTGTTAAAGATTCTTTGACCCCTTCGAACACAGTGATCATTTCGTCATGTAATTCGGAATTCAGTTTGCGGTACTGTGCCACTACTTCCACCGATCGGTCCGGCACCAAAGTCTCATAGACCTCTGAAAGAGAGGGGCCGTTGAATTGTCGCACTGTCTCCATGGTATATTCTCCAGGAAACAACTCTTCTAATATCGTAAAGTGTGTTTTATTGATCAATTCATTTGAGTTGGCTATTGTACCGTCAAAATCAAATAATGCTGCTGTATATTCCACGTATATTTCCTTCCTTGTCTGCCGTTTGGGTTAACGTTTTTTTGATTCGTACTTTTTCTTCTTTTCTGCAAAAGTGCGCTCTGGCAGCATGCCTTGCGTATAATACGGAGGTGTCGGATATAGGAATTTTCTTCTGTAAATAATCAATGCAATCGCTCCAACAAGCAGCAGAACCGATAGCACTTGCGACACGCGGAATGGACCCCAGTATAAGCTGTCTGTGCGCATTCCTTCAATCCAGAACCGCCCAAGTCCATACCAGGCAACATATCCTAGAGCCGTCTCGCCTCTGCGTAATAGATCTTTTCTGCTGCGAAGGAACATCAGTAAAACAAATCCGGCAACATTCCATAATGACTCATATAGGAACGTTGGATGATAATAGGTTCCGTTTATGTTCATCTGTTCAATAATAAAATTGGGGAGCATTAGATTTTCTAAGAACCCGCGGGTCACTTCTCCGCCATGTGCTTCCTGATTGACAAAGTTACCCCAGCGACCGATTGCTTGAGCAATCATGACGTGCGGTGCTAAAACATCTAACAGGAGCCACACTGGCACACTGCGTTTCTTTGTAAACCACAATAAAGCAGCAAATCCGGCAATCAAACCACCATAAATGGCGATTCCGCCCTCCCAAATATAAAATATCCGGATCGGGTCCTGCAGGTAGGCATCTAATTCAAAGATTACATAGTAAATCCTGGCGCCGATCAGTCCGGCTGGGATAATCCAAAATGCCAGATCCACGATAAAATCTTCTTCGATTCCTCTTTTTTCCCCTTCTTTGATACTCAACCATACAGCTAAAAACATTCCAATAAC
Organism: Marinilactibacillus piezotolerans; assembly: GCF_900169305.1. Taxonomy (GTDB): domain Bacteria; phylum Bacillota; class Bacilli; order Lactobacillales; family Carnobacteriaceae_A; genus Marinilactibacillus; species Marinilactibacillus piezotolerans_A. The sequence goes on from NZ_FWDP01000002.1 coordinate 174,288, forward strand.
GATAATGATTCCATACCATGCTACACTGATCGGTCCCAGCTGAAAAGCTACCGGATCTATAGCACCTATATTGACTGCCATATTCTTACTTCCTCCATACTATAACTCTTGAGAGTTCCTTTTGATCAACTGATTTAGATTCTGTTCAAAGGTTTCTGTAGCGTCGTAACCCATTTCTTTCGCGCGTATATTCATTGCGGCGATTTCAATAATAATGGACAAGTTGCGTCCTACTCGCACCGGAATAGAGAGTTTAGGCACATCTACATTGAAAAAGCGCATTTTTTCCAGGTTATTTCCTAAACGATCATACTCACGGTTGCGGTCCCAATGTTCCAGATTCATAACGAGGTCCACTGTTTTACTTGTGCGGATAGCTCCGACTCCGAAGAGGTTGACTACATCGATCACGCCAATCCCTCTAATTTCTATTAAATGGCGTAAAATTTCAGGCGGCTCACCAATAATTCGATGCTCATCCATCATGTACAACTCTACGCGATCATCTGCTACTAATCGATGTCCTCGCTGGATCAATTCCAGGGCAGTTTCTGATTTTCCAATCCCTGAATCTCCGATAATCAAAACACCCATCCCATAAATATCGACCAGCACACCATGTTGAGAAATGCGTTCTGCTAATCTTTCCTCCAAGAAATTCGTTACATTTGAAGATAATCTGGTTGTAGGTCTAGAAGAAACCAACACGGGAACGCCTTTTTCAGAAGCTGCTTTGATCAGCTCTTTTGGCGGTTCCTGATTTCTAGAAATCAGAAAAGCCGGTGTATCTGCCTGACACATCCGTTTCATAATAATATACCGTTCATCACTGGTCATTCGTTTTACAAATGATAATTCAGTTCTGCCTAATAATTGAACTCGGTTTTGCGGATAAAAGCTGAAATAGCCCGTCAACTCTAAAGCAGGTCGGGATAAGTCACTGATCGTAATATGACGGTCTAGATGATCTTCTCCAGTAATGACTTCAATGTCATTCATTGCTTCAACAAGTTCCTTAACAGTTACTTTATTGGTCATGTTAATCTCCTTCGCTAATCTTTTACTTTATGATTCACGCTGTTCTTTCACTGCACTGCTGCACTGCTGTGATTGCCTTCTAATCTGGAAAGCCTTCGTAAAATACTTAGCCTTATCTAAAAATGAATAAGCACTTACATCATATCATAATTGAATACGTCTTTATAGTGGATATCATTGCCCTTAATCTAATTTAAACTGAATTTACAATAATAAAAAACTCCACCGAAAAACGGAAGATCCGTCAATCGATGGAGCATAACGATTATTCTGCTTTTTACTAATTTTCGAATCCACTGCTCAAGAATGCGTTTAGCGCAGAAACAATGAGCGCAACGAGCAGTGCCAGCCAGAATGAACTGAAGGCGAAGCCGCTCACTAAGGCAGCTGTCAACCAGAGCATTAAACCGTTTATGACGAAATAAAACAGTCCTAACGTCAAGAACGTGATGGGTAAGGATAAAAGGACTAAAATGGGTTTAACAAACAGATTCAGTCCAGCAAAAACGATTGCCGCAACTAACGCTGTCAGCCAAGTCTCAATAATAAATCCTTCCAGAAATCCGGCTAAAGATAAGAATATAATTGTATTAGCTAAGATTTTTTGCCACCATTTCATGCTTAAAAGTCACTCCAGTCGTCCTCATCTACCTTTTCAGCTTCTTTTCTCTGTTGTTTCGGTTGAGGGCCTCTATTCGAGAAGCTGCTCGAACGATCAGAGGATGTTCTGCGAGGATTTCTTTTACTTGAACTGCCCTCTGGTAAAATCAACGCTAATATTAAATAAATCGGAACGGTCGCTCCTACTCCTACAAAAGTTGCCACGACCACTATGACGCGCAATAAGACAGGATCGATATTGAAATATTCGCCTAATCCTCCTAAAACACCGAAGATAACGGCATTATCTTTTGATTTTCTTAAATGTCCCATTATAACTTTCCTTCCTTTATGAAATTATTGATTAGAGTCTTTTAAAAGCACATTTCCTGAAGTCGTATGTGCTTCCAGTTGCAGCACTTGTCCTTCACGAATACGTTTAAATTTAAGTTTCGTGTCTTTTTGAGTCTGGATATCTAACTCGCTCAATCTGCTCTTCACTTTTCCGAAAACTGTCTTAGCTTCTCCTTCAACATCCGTTTCAAAAGGAATCGCAATTTTGACATCTCCATTTACAGACCCTGCTTTGATACGTGTCATCTCTTTACCCGTCAGCGTCAGCTTGATGTCGCCATTTGTTGTAGAAACGTCTGCACTCAACGGTGAGCCGTTATAAAGAACATCTCCATTTACTGTACTGACCAGAAAATCACGAATATCGGACTGTTTAACTTGAATATCGCCATTCGTTCCTTTGATCTCAAGCATAACAGCTTCTGTGTTTTTGAATGTCATATCACCATTTGTAGATTTGACAAATAGATCTTTTCCAGAGAATGATTCGAACACTACATCGCCGTTCAGCAACTTAATAGCAGTGTAATCATAAACTCTTTTAGGTAGTGCCATCGTGACGTTTGCTTCTACTCGTTTATTCGGAACATGGAAAACAAATTTATCATCATCGATCTCAATTGTGCTGCGTTCTTCAAAAGCTTTTAAAGGTGTTTCTGAGTCTATTTTACCATAGAGTTTGATTTTTGCAGAGATTTTAATCGTATCATCTTCGCTGGATACTAATTTCAGTTTACCGTTTGCTAGTTTGAAATCTAAAATACTAGCAGTCGTATTCTCAAAAGTCCACTCGTGATCAAGTGTGGTAGAGACCAGTTTTGGTACGCGTATATTCATGTCTTTCCAGTCGAAGTTTTCAAATGCTGAATTAATGGAGCCTTTGACTGATTTTGCAGCATTGCTGTTCATTGAAGAAGAGACTGATTCGCGAATGAATTTTCCGAGCTCTTTGCCGCTCACTTCAATTTGTTTACCCGCTTTAGAAATCGTTTCAGTCGCTTCATCGCGCCAGTTTTCAGGAATTTCTAATCTTTCGGAAACCTGTTTAGCTTTGGTCGTCCATTGTTTCATTTTTGTTGCATGCAGCTTTTTCATGACTTCATTTTTTTCATCTTGAATCTTCTCTACTTTATCAGACAGTCTTTTTACAGTTTGTTCCCGCTCTGAGATTTCCATTTCAACATCCGGCTCAGTTTCAGCTTTGACAGCTTCTAACTCAGCTTCTGTTTTGGCCAGGTCAGCTTTTAATTCTGCTACTTCAGCTGTATTATCCAGTTCATTGATTTTTTGAACCAAAGACAATTCTTTTTTCAAATTGGCTATTGATGTCTGTAAAGCAGCTGTTTCTTCATTTTTACGATTTTCCTGATCCGCTTTAAGGTGATCTAGTTCCGCTTTTTCATGATCTAAAGCTGATTTTGCTTTTGTCAGTTCGCTATTCACTTGATCTAATTTTGCTGAATGCTGGTTGATTTCTGTTGCTAGGCGTTCCAACTCTTGCTCGTTCTCAGAAGCTTTTTTCGTTTCGGTTTCTTCTGTAGATGTTTCTGTATTATCATTTGTTTCTGTTGTCTCAACTGTTTCTGATTCTACTGAATCTTCAACTGGTTCTTCAGATACTGGTTGAACAGGATCTGGTTCGTTAAAATCTTTGTTTTCTTGCTTCTTATCTTCTTTTTTCACTAGCGACTCCAGCAAGTCCAACCCTTCTTGAGTTGAAATCACACCGTTTTTGACTAGTTCTAAAATACGTTCTCTCTCTTGCATGTTTCTTCCTCCCATTCATTCTTCCCTCTTATGTCTGCAACAATTTTTAAGTTATGCTTATCTACTCTTTTCAATCTTGCTGAAAATCAATCTTTAGAATAGAAAAGATGTTTTCTACCCTTACACATAGTATGCAACAGATGAGTTCAAATGTCATAGGACTTGCGACTGATATTTGAGAATCAATCAAAAAAACAAACGACAAAGATCCTTCAACACGATGAAATGCTGAAGGATCTGAATGGTTTACTTACTTCCGACTTTTGATTTCCGTTTGGCTTCTTTTTCTAGGACTTCTTTCAAAAAGCGGCCAGTATGGCTTCCCTCGACTTCGGCTATATCTTCCGGTGTCCCAGTCGCCAAGATCGTTCCTCCGCCAGCACCGCCTTCCGGTCCAAGGTCAATCACATAATCAGCAACCTTGATTACATCCAGGTTGTGTTCGATCACTAACACAGTATTTCCAGCTTCTACCAATCGTTCTAAAACGACCAGCAATCTAGAAATGTCATCTGCGTGCAACCCTGTTGTCGGCTCATCCAGAATATAGAAGTTGTGCCCATTCTGTCTCTTATGCAGTTCACTCGCTAGTTTCATCCGCTGAGCTTCTCCTCCGGACAAGGTTGTAGCCGGCTGTCCTAACGTCATATAGCCCAATCCGACATCAATGATCGTTTGAAGCTTGCGTGCGATCTTCGGTACATTCTCAAAGAATTCGACAGCATCTTCGATAGTCATTTCAAGAACTTCAGCGATATTTTTGCCTTTATATCGAACTTCCAAGGTTTCTGAGTTATAGCGTGTTCCGTGACAAACTTCACAGGGAACATACACATCAGGCAGAAAGTGCATCTCGATTTTAATGATTCCGTCACCTTTACACGCTTCGCAGCGTCCACCTTTGACATTAAAACTAAAGCGTCCTTTTTGATAACCGCGCATTTTGGCTTCATTAGTTTTTGCAAATAAATCTCTGATATCATCAAAAACACTTGTATAAGTCGCTGGATTGCTTCGAGGCGTTCTGCCGATCGGACTTTGATCGATATCGATGATTTTTTCAATATTTTCATAACCTGTCACACTCTTATGCAGACCGGGTTTCGCTTTTGAACGTCCGACTTCTCTAGCTAAAGCTTTTTTCAAGATACCATTCACAAGAGAACTCTTGCCTGATCCTGATACTCCAGTGACTGCAGTAAATCGACCCAGCGGGAATGAGACATCCACATTTTTCAAATTGTTCTCACGCGCCCCTTTTACTTCGATGGATCCTAAATCTTCTGTACGGCGTACTTCTGGAACAGGGATGAATTTTTCTCCTGATAGATAAGCACCGGTCAGGGAATCCGGGTTGCTTTCAACTTCATCAGGTGTTCCGCTGGCAACAATCTGTCCGCCGCGCTCGCCTGCCCCTGGCCCCATATCGATTAGATAATCAGCTGCACGCATAGTATCTTCATCATGTTCTACGACAATCAGTGTATTACCTAAATCTCTCATATTCTTCAGTGAATCGATCAAACGATTATTATCTCGCTGATGAAGCCCGATTGAAGGTTCATCCAGGATATACAATACTCCAGATAAATTAGAACCGATCTGCGTCGCTAAACGAATACGCTGAGCTTCTCCACCTGAAAGGGTTCCTGCTTTTCGGCTCATTGTCAGATAGTCCAAGCCAACATTTTTCAAAAAGCTCAATCGATCGAGAATTTCTTTTTGAATCGGCAACGCAATTGTCGTATTCCGTTGTGAAAGATCCATCTTTTCAAAGAAAGCATGCGCTTCTTCAATAGAAAAATCGCTGACTTCACCAATATCTTTGCCCAGAACTTTGACAGACAAAGCTTGACGATTCAATCGTTTCCCTTTACACACAGGACATTTAAGCTCTGTCATATACTGAAGCATCTGATTTCGGGTAAAATCACTGTTTGTCTCTTTGTATCGTCTTGCGATATTCGGCAAAATCCCTTCAAAAGGAATCATGGTATCTCTTACACTGCCGAAGTCATTTTTGTAATGGAAATGGAATTTTCTGTCTTTCGAACCATTCATGACAATCTCTTTTTGTTCATCAGTCAGATCTTTAAACGGAATATCCGTTGGTATGCCAAACGTCTCGCAAGCTTGCGACAGCATTTGCGGATAATAATTTGAGCTGATCGGATTCCAAGGAATAATTGCACCATCATCAATAGACAGTGACTGATCCGGTACGACCAGTTCCTGGTCAACTTCAAGGTTTGTTCCCAGTCCGTCACAAGCTTCACAGGCTCCAAAAGGTGCGTTGAAAGAAAATAAACGCGGTTCTATCTTTGGTAAGGTAAAACCGCAATGCGGACAAGCATAGTGCTCGCTGAACAAATCTTCCCGCTCTCCGATAATATCAGCTATTACAAATCCATCTGCAAGGCGTAAAGCTGACTCGACTGATTCAAATAAACGAGAACGAATTCCATCTTTGATTACGATTCGATCGACTACCACATCAATAGTATGTTTTTTATTTTTATCCAGCTCGATTTGGTCACCGATATCAGCCATCTCACCATCGATTCTCAATCTGACATATCCTTCAGCTTTGATTTTATCTAGGATTTTTTTATGTTGGCCTTTTTTCTCTTTTACGATCGGTGCTAAAATTTGGATTCTAGTTTTTTCTGGGTTTTCCATGATGCTGTCGACCATTTGATCAACAGACTGACTAGAAATCTCAGTTCCGTCATTAGGACAGATCGGCGTACCGATTCGGGCATACATCAAACGCATATAGTCATTGATCTCAGTAGCTGTTCCAACTGTAGACCGCGGATTATTGCTGGTCGTTTTCTGATCAATAGAGATCGCCGGACTTAAACCATCAATACTGTCCACATCTGGTTTATCCATTTGTCCTAAAAACTGTCTGGCATAGGCAGAAAGCGACTCTACATATCTTCTCTGTCCTTCAGCATATAGCGTATCAAACGCCAGAGAGCTTTTACCAGAACCGGAAAGGCCAGTCATTACAACGAATTTATCACGCGGAATCGTCACATCGATATCTTTAAGATTGTGAGAGCGAGCACCGCGAACTTCAATTTTGTCGTTACCCATTAATTTGATCATTCCCTTTACTAAATTCTAGCCTTGCATTTTCAATCTGTTTTTTAGTTGATTATTGATTTAATTTAAATGATTTTTAGCACAACGAAGAGGTAAGTGAATCATTCCCTTACCTCTTCCCTATCCTGTATTATAACATATCATTTTCTATTTTGCGAATGTTTGTTCTGTATTTCGTTCGCTGAGCAACTGACTGGTAATTCTTTCCAGTTCTGCCTGATTAGTGAATTCACCTCTGATCAAGTCCGGTAATATTTCTTTCAAAAAGTACTGTACACAAGATAATGACTGGAATTCTAAAATGGTACCTAAAGACTCTTTATAGATTTCTGTAAATAGCGGTTCAGGGTTGCCTTTTTGAATTTCTCCAAAAGACTCGTACAGCAGATCAACTTTATCGGCTACCGAAAGAATCTTTCCTTCGAGCGAATCGTCCTTTCCCTCTTTGAATCGTTCTTGATATATGTCTTGGAATGGTTCAGGAATTTCCTGCTGAATAAAGTGATGAGCCATTGATTCTTCTACTGTCGCTAGTCGTTCTCGTAAATAAGGGTCAGCGTATTTGACAGGCGTTTTGATATCGCCGATAAAGATTTCTGTATAATCATGGTTCAATGCTTTTTCATACAAAGAGCGCCAGTCTACAGCATTACCGTCCTGTTCTTCTACGGTGCCTAAAAATTGAGCAATTTGTGTCACTTTAAATGAATGCGCCGCTACTGAATGTTCCTCATACTTGAACTTTCCGGGACATCGATTGATCTTTTCCAAGTCGCTCAGACTTTTAAAATATTCGTGCATACCCATATTCTCACTCCTTCATTGGTCATATCTATCCGTAATGATAAATTTTTACTATATTATCAGCTTCTTGCAATAAATGCAACTTCTTACTTAATTGTATTCTTGATATTCATTGTTCGCAACGATTCCGATTCGGCAAAAAACGCCAGCCTTTTGAAAGGGCTGACGTTCTTGATCGATTAGTTAGGTGGCATAAATTTGTTTTTAAATTCTAAAGGAAGATGAACTTCAAATGTCGTTCCCTTTCCTACCTGACTATTCAATTCGATATATCCATTTAGGTTATCAACAAGATATTTAACGATCGACAATCCTAAGCCTGTACCGCCGGCATTTCGGCTTCGTGCTTTATCCACTCTATAGAATCGTTCGAATACTCTTGATTGTTCTTCAGGAGGAATACCAATGCCATTATCAATCACTTTAATGACAGCTTCTTGCTCCTGATAGGAGATTTCCACTCGTACTGTGCCTTTTTCTGGTGTATAAGAAACGGCATTTCCTACCAGATTCAATACTATTTGCTTCAGCTGATCATGATCTACTTCTAAAGAGACATCCTCTTCATCTATCAGCATTAAATCAATTTTTTTCAATTCAGCCTTCTGCTGCAGAATCTGGAAAACTTCTCGTGCAACAGCTCCAGCTTTTATCGATTCAACATTCAAGCGAATCTGCTTTTGCTCTAATTTGGATAATTGCAGAATGTCTTGAACCATCAAGTCCAGTCTGCTGCTTTCTTTCAGCATGATCTCCAGAAATTCAATCAGCACTTCACGGTCCTCTAGTGCTCCATCAAGCAAGGTCTCGCTGAATCCTTTCAGAGCAGTAATAGGTGTCCTTAATTCATGTGAGGCATTTGCAACAAAGTCAGTTCTGACTTTTTCCAGCCTTCTGATCTCCGTGATGTCATATAACAAGACAATATAGTTTGTTGTGTTCTGTAATCGTCCTGGAATCGGAACAATATTTGCATCCACAATCTTCTCATCTTGGAGCAGCAGAGAAACTTCACGATTCTGAAGTTCATTTCCCTCATAGGCAGCTTCAATCAACTGATTTAATCCGTAACTCTTGAATACCTCTAAATAAGAGTGGCCGATTTTTCCATAGAGATTCTCACCCAATATCTCATTCATCACCGGATTGACCATGGTGATCTGGCGGTTTTCGTCCAGCAGCAGGACACCAATAACCAAATGATTGATTAATTCTCGCATCCGCTTGTCATTCTGGGCAATTTCCTGCATCTGCCCTTGCAAATTTCCTGCTAGGTTATTAATCGTTCCTCCAAGACTATCAATTTCACGGTAGGATGTTGACTGATACCTCGCATCATATTTCCGATGAGAAAGTTTCTTAGCCACATGTTTGATTTCTTCGATTGGGTCACCAATTCTTTTCGTCCAGTAAAAAGTAAACAAAATCGTTAATAGTAAAGATATCGTGATGAACAACAGAAAATATCTCACAAGTTCATCAGAAAATCCCACCATTTCTTCTACGCGCTTAGAAAGTCTCAGGATCCCGATGCGCTCTCCATCCGCATTCGATAATGGAACGGCAGCATAGTATCTAAAATCATCAGTACTGCTGCTGATCCGGTCATATGTACCGAGATCTTCTCCTGAGAGTACCGCTTGAATTTCAGGACGGTTCAAGTGATTTTCAAGTTCTGACTGATCTACGTGTGTATCATAAATGACATCACCTGTTAAACTGATGAGTGTAATTCTTTCTGAAATGACGGCTTCTGCTCTTTTAAGATCATTAATCAGTTCTGGAAGTTCCGTAGAATCCGAGATCGTTCCATCCAACTGACTCTGCAGGGTTCTCAACTGTGCTTCCAATCCACTGGCTTGCTGATTCAACCCTTGATCGGTAAAGACATTTGAAGAAATATAGAAAAATATAATAGAAAATGCACCAAACAGGATCAGGAAAAAGAGTAGTATCCTCCCTCTCAATTGTCTCATTTCGGCTCCTCTAACTTATATCCGAATCCTCTAGCTGTTTTGATATATTGAGGATTTTTAGTATCTTCTTCAATTTTTTCTCTTAAATGACTAATATGAACATCTACAATTCTTGTCTCGCCTGCAAAATCATAGTCCCAGATCGCATTCAGCAACTGTTCTCTGCTTAAAATACGATTCTGACGTCGAGCCATATACAGCAGTAAATCGAATTCTTTAGGTGTACATTCGATTAGATCGCCTTTTACCCGTACTTCATATTGTTCAGGGAAAATCTCTACATCTTTTATTATGATCGATTTTTCAATATTTTCCGTCGGCTCTGTTTCCAGATCATTCATTTTTTCATATCTTCTGAAAATAGCTTTCATGCGTGCCAATACTTCTCTTGGGCTGAACGGCTTAGTCATATAATCATCTGCGCCGATTTCCAGACCAATAATTTTGTCGATCTCAGAATCCTTAGCGGTCAGCATGATGATAGGAGTATCGACTTTTTCTTGTCTCAAGCCTTTACAGATATCGATTCCGTCTTTAGATGGCAGCATCAAGTCTAAAATGATCAGGTCATACGAACCTGAGCTAGCCATTTCATATCCTTCTTCTCCATCCATAGATGCAGTTACCTGATAGCCTTCTTTTTCCAGGTTATAAGTCAACAACTTGATGATCGATTGCTCATCTTCAACGATTAACACTTTTTTCAACATGTTCGTCTTCAATCCTTTCACATAAACCCGCATCTTTTTACTACTAACCTTTGTTCATCTTCGTTTTTTAAACGACTTTGATTTCTTCTAGTGTAATCAATCCTAAATCATGCGGATCGTCATCATAAATAGCCGTTTCAGCCAGAATAATCTCTCCATCAATTCGCTTAACTCTTAAGTGGCAATAGGCGCGATTAGAAAAAAGTGCTTCATTATAGTCATCGATTGTCTGGATCGTTTTTTGATTACATTCCAAAATAGCATCTCCGATATCCAATCCCATTTTTTCTGCGGGACTATTGGGACGAACCGCCACAATTTTTAATCCTTGTTCAGCGGGACCAAATCGAAAACTCCATTTTTGCTCTCGTTTTCTGTGTCGATAAAGTACAGCAAATCCGCCAGCGACAAATACGACCAATCCTGCTGCTGCGATTTCTTGGATCCAGAATGATAACGCAAATAACAGTATACTTACGATAGAAAGAGCCATAAAGTCCCTGATGATTCTATCTTTTGCTTCACTAGGCATTTGAGCCTGAACAGTGTATCTCAGCCCGATAAGAACAGGGAGTAAGAAGAAAGAATACGTCTGATTCCCAAATGTAAAAACAGGCCACCAGTCAAAAAATGGTCTGAACCCCTCTCCGGGAATAATCAACAGCAGCGGGACCAGCCAGAAAGGCGTCATGCGATACTTGGCAACCAGTTTGCCGCGTTTAGTAGCTAAGAACCTTGGAATGAATCTCGCCATGTCTCCTGTATGCAAAACCAAAACGGTACTAAGTAAAAGGAGCAGTGCTAATATAAAGGTTACTTGAGAAAGTTCAAACGCCGTTTCTGTTCCCTCAGTCAACGGACCGTACCAAGCTGCAGATTGCGGAATCCATTGTGTAACATCAACGTTTAATAGTGCAAGCCCCAGTAAGAGCAGACTCGTTACTGAAAAAGTGAAAATGGGATGGATAAACCGGTAGCCCATTCCTAAAGATACGATCGTTACGACTTGATACAAAATGATCCAGTCTAGGGTAATCGGCATTCCAATCAAAACCGTCAACAATGAAATCAGCAGACCGGGAAGCAACCCCCAGATGAAAAATCGTTTTACTTCAAAATGGTCTTTATAAATCGTTGCTCGTAATTGTTTACGGTCATAGCTGATTCTTCTGCTTCTGGAAATAAAAACTAATGCAACACCTAGTAAAAATAACGGTTGAATAAAAAAGAGGCCTATTGCAAGCAGTAAATTTTGTATTATATTCATTTCTCTACACCTTTCTCTTTAGCTTTCTTTATTATTTTAACATATCTTTAGATAAAGGTATGCATTGGTTTACGGTTGGAGCACTTTATTTAGATCCGCTTTTTGATAATTTAACTATATGCTATACTATTAGGATAAACACATTATTTTTGAATAAAGGAGTTCCTTATGAATTTACTGCAGCAGTTTGGATGGATCCTGTTCTTTTCTTTAATCGGAGAACTGATTTCTCTTTTTTTACCCTTGCCTATTCCCGGCAGCGTAATCGGTATGCTTTTACTTTTTTCAGCCCTGCACTTTGATTGGCTGAAAATGGAGAAAGTAGAACAAGTCGGGACATGGCTAACACAAAATATGGCCATCTTATTTGTTCCGGCAGGCGTAGGATTAATGGTTTATCTCGATTTACTTGTATCTATCTGGTGGCAAATCATTATCATTTGTATCTTATCTACTTCTTTTGTAATCATCTCTGTAGGCAAAGCAGTCCAAAAGTTCAAACAACTTAGAGGACAGAAATTTAATGAGAGAGAAGCGGAGATATACGAATGAAAGAAATCATTACAGAAACCCCTATGTTTGGACTATTTTTGATTATTAGTACCTATGCTCTGGGCAATGTTCTGCACAAAAAATGGCCCATCCCGTTATTTGCACCTTTAGTATTTTCAATTTTCAGTATCATTTTCCTGTTGATGATATTTGATGTAAAATATACGACTTTCCAGTTAGGCGGAGATATTGTGCATATGCTGATTACACCAGCAACCGTCTCTCTCGCCATTATTCTAGAAAAAAACTATCGTTACTTGAAGGAATATTACCCCTCTATATTGTTAGGGATCGGGATCGGAACTATTGTGCATACACTCATTGTTCTGGGATTTGTTGCTCTATTTTCTCTTGATCAGCAAATATTTGCTTCTTTCTTTTCAAAAAGTATTACCACTGCCATTGCTCTAAGTGTATCAGATTCACTAGGTGGGATAGAAGCTCTGACCGTTACCTTAGTCGTGATTACCGGAATACTCGGCTCATTGATCGGCCCATTTCTGTTCAAAGTCGCCCGTATCCATGACCCGATTGCACAAGGTGCAGCACTAGGAAGCGGTGCCCATGCTATGGGTACTTCAAAAGCCATTCAACTAGGCGACGTTCATGGAGCTGTATCTGGTATTTCTATTATATTGACGGGTATTTCCTTCGTGCTATTAACATCCATAGCCAGTCTGATCATTCAATAAAAACCTATTGAGGAACATTTAAAACAAACTCCATATAAAATCTGACCAAAAAAGGTTAGCCAGAAGACAGTGGATCACTGAATTCGGCTAACCTTTTTAACCTTTTTTATAGATGAAAGAGTTGTTTTTTATGATTAAAAGATCAGATAATGTTGCTTAAGGACGACCGAATCCTGCAACATATCTAGACCAGTATCCTGAAGTGAAACTAGCAACGGCTACTCCAGTAGATGTTTGTGCACCGATAAATCTTCCGCCGCCTAGGTAGATCCCAACGTGATCAATAGAGCCAGACTGGTTAAAGAAGATCAAGTCTCCAGGTTGTGCTTGTGATTGAGAAATTCTTGTTGTAGAGCTGTACTGTCCAGCAGCCGTTCTTGTAATGCTGCGGCCTGCTTGACGGAATACATATTGAACAAATCCTGAACAATCAAACCCTGCTGGCGATCCGCCACCGTAAGAGTAAGGAACCCCAGTATAATTGTAGGCAATACTTGTAATAGATCCTCCATTTGTTGCAGCTGGTACAGAAGCATTTGAAGATTCTGAAGACTTCGAAGAACTAGATGAAGTTGTAACCGTATCTTCTGAAGAACTAGATGAAGTTGTAACCGCGGCTTCTTCTGATTCATCTTCTACAGTAATTGTGCTGGTTTGTGAGGCAGCTGTTCTAGCTGACTGGATTTCTTGAATACGCGCTTCAGCAGCTTTTTGTTCAGCCAAGAAAGCTTCTTTTTCTTCCGTTACCTCTGCACGTTCAGCAGCAATTGAAGCTACTAAGCGTTCTTGATTTGCTTGTTCTTCTTCAAGCGCAGATTTTTGGCTTTCCATTTTAGCAGCACGCAATGTTTGCTCTTCTTGTTTTGCCAATGTTTCTTTTTCTTTTTCTACAACAAGTTCTTTATCATCGATTTGTTGTTGGATCAAATCTTGATTTGCAGTCACCATGGTATTAACAACATCAATTCTTCCAATAATGTCTGATAAAGATTCTGATTCCATCAAAAAGCTGACAACAGATCCAGAGTCTCCTGTTACTTGAACAGCACGCGCTTGCTTTTCAAGCTGTGCTTCACGTTCTTCAATAACCTGGTTTAACTGTTCAATTTCTTCTTGTAGTTGAGTCAATTCTTTGTTGGTCAATTCCATCTCTTCAACTAACGTATTCATTTCTTTTTCTTTGCTTTCGATCTCAGCTGTTACAGTAGATAATTCTTTTTCAGCTTCACTTTGGCTGCTTGAAAGCTCTTCTAGTTTCTGGTTGAACTCTGATTCATTTTCAGGAGCTGCAAATGCAGTAACAGCAGGTGCTGCTAAGTAGCTGAATCCTATTGTTGATGCTAATGCTAGTTTTAAGATTGATTTCTTGTTCACGGTCGGTTTCCTCTTTCTCTATTAAAGTATGTTTTTACTATGTAAGTTCAGCAAGGCAAGTACGGTTGCACTCGCAATGCTGAAGAATTGCTTTAAACTTTTAAGAATTTTCTGATAGACATTGCTGAACCAAGACTTCCGATGATCACACCAATGCTTAACAATGCTGCGACAAGCAGGATCAGGAAGGGATTAGGCGGCAATAACGCAAAGTATGTTCCTGAAAGATAGTTCATGATTGTGTCAAACCCTCTCAGATAAACATAAGAGATGATTGATACAGGAATCAATGCTCCGATTAGCCCAATCAGTGCTCCTTCAATTAAGAACGGCCATCTGATAAACCAGTTTGTAGCTCCAACGAGTTTCATAATCTCGATTTCTGTTCTTCTGGAGAAGATAGTGATTCTGATCGTATTGGCAATCAGGAAAACTGCTGTAAAGACTAATGCGACGATGATGACGACTCCAACGTTTCTAACTGTACCCATGACTTTAAACAGTCTGTCAGCATCAGAACCGCCGTAATTGACTTCAGCGACATAATCAAGTGTTTCTGCCTGCTGTGCTACTTCTGCTGTCTGTTCAGGAGTCGTAGTATTGACTACGAATACATCATAAAGCGGGTTATTGTCTCCATCGAACAGTCCGAATGCATCACCGTAACTGCCAATTACGTTATCTAATTCTTCTTCCCGACTAGAAAACTCTACTGATTCGACATTTTCCAATCCTTCAAGACTCTCTTGCAGTGCTTCTCGGTCAGCTTCTTCAGCTGCCAGATCGACATGCACTCGAATACTTACATCATTCTCAATATCTGAAGCTAGTTTGTTTACATTCATCAGCAAAGCGATAAAGCTTCCAACCAGCAACAAGGTGACAGCCACTGCACTGATAGCTGCCAGTGTCATCCAGCCATTTCTTATAATGCTTCTAAATGATTCTGCGATATGTCTTTTAACAGTTCTAAACTTCATATCCGTACTCCCCTTCCTCTTGATCGCGGGCAATACGTCCATTTTCAACTGCTAAAACTCTGTGTCTAACACGGTTTACAATCTCGCTGTTGTGTGTTGCCATGATAATCGTTGTTCCTTGATTATTGATTTCTTCTAGTAAATCCATAATCCCCCAAGCTGTCTCCGGGTCTAAGTTCCCGGTCGGCTCATCTGCTATCAACACGCGCGGCATGTTGGCGATAGCTCTTGCAATGGCGATTCGCTGCTGCTCTCCGCCTGATAACTCATTCGGAAACATTCTGACTTTGTGTTTTAATCCGACTAGATCCAGCACTTCAAGTACACGCTTTTGAATCTGTTTAGGATTTTTTTCCAATACCTGCATTGCATAAGCAACATTTTCATATACTGTCAAACGCGGCAACAATTTAAAATCTTGGAAGACGACTCCGACGTGTCTTCTTAAGAAAGGGATTTTTTTAGGTTTCAGGTTAACAAGATCAAACTCTCCAACCTTGACCGTTCCTTTTGTCGGAACTTCTTCTCTATAAATCATTTTAATGAATGTAGATTTCCCAGCACCACTGGGTCCAACGACGTAAACAAATTCTCCCTGTTCAATTCGAACATCTAATCCATTAATTGCCGTAATGCCGTTTGAATACTTCTTATAAACATTAGACATTTCAATCATGTTATACTCACCTATCTAAAATATTTTACTTCTCGGACGACTGGTAGACATGCTTATGAAGAAACAGGAAAGACCTGCTCCTTTCTTTCAAGCAAGTATTAGTATATCAGAGCATAAAAATAAGTCTGTTTTAATCCAATTACAAACATATTTCAAATTGTCATGCTTGTAGGAAATTATACAAATATTTGTTTTCAACTCTTCAAAAAAGTGGATTATCTACCACTTTATAAATTAATTAGATTTAAAATAGTGATCGAATCACCATATATACATGTTTTAATAGGTGTAAAATGGGATATAATCAAATTTCGCAATGTTACAGTTCTGTTAAAAAAGAATCGATGAATTTATGTCCAAATTTTGACACTTATATTGTAGTGCTATTTTAGTCATAAAAAAGATTGACTTCGGATTATCTTATACCGAAATCAATCTTTTCATCATATTATTCGCTTGTCTGAATCAATGAACGAAGATAAGCTTCGATAAAAGGATCCAAATCGCCATCCATCACAGCATCTGTATTGCCCGTTTCTTCGTTTGTTCTGTGGTCTTTCACCATTGAGTAAGGGTGGAAGACATAAGATCGGATCTGAGAACCCCAGCCGATTTCTTTCTGTTCGCCTCTGATAGCAGCCATCTCTTGTTCTTTTTCTTCTATCTGCTTCTGATACAATTTTGCTTTCAGCATTTGCATCGCTTGCTCTCTGTTGGCGATTTGAGAGCGCCCGGCTTGACTGGCAGCTACGATTCCAGTTTCTTTATGAGTGATTCTAACGGCAGATTCTGTTTTATTGATGTGCTGTCCGCCAGCCCCGCTAGCTCGGTAGGTATCTATACGGATATCATCAGGATTGATTTCAATATCGATATCTTCATTAACTTCCGGTACAACATCTATCGATACAAAGGAAGTATGTCGACGTCCACTCGAATCAAATGGAGAGATTCGAACTAACCTGTGGACTCCTTTTTCAGCTTTCAATAATCCATAAGCATGCGTGCCTTTAACGAGCAAGGTTACACTCTTGATTCCAGCTTCTTCTCCGTCTTGATAATCCAGTACTTCTGTGGAAAAACCTTTCTTATCCATCCACCTTGTGTACATCCGGTACAGCATTTCTCCCCAGTCTTGTGACTCAGTTCCACCAGCACCAGGATGAATTTCCAGGATAGCATTATTGTTGTCATACGGCTCACTTAAAAGCATTTCCAGTTCAAACTCTTCAGTATCTTTATTGAGTTTTTCTATCCCCGCTTCTAATTCTGCGCGAATATCAGCATCTTGTTCTTCTTCCAGCATTTCAATCATCGTTGAGTATTCTTCTACTTGTTCCGCTAAAGATTGAAAGGCATTGTACTTGCTTTTTATACTATTTCCTTCATCAATAACTTTTTGTGCTTTCTGCTGGTCGTTCCAAAATGAAGGGTCAGCCATTTGTTCATCAAATTCGGCAATATCGGCTTCCATTTTTTCTAAGTCAAAGAGACCCCCTGAAGTCTGAAACTTTCGAACGTGCTGCTTGCAGAGCATTTCTGATATCACTGATTTCCATTGTAATTCCTCCTAATGATGGGTAGAAAAATCCCCTCTTGCAGCTGGTTGCCGCAAGAGGGAAAGAACGTTTTTAGATACAAGCTACCCCATTCTTGTATGTGTTTCTTCGTCATGAGAAAAGACAGGTTTTTTTGTTTTTCCGCGGCTTGCATCTTTGCTGCTGCCGCTCGGTGAAGCTTGTTCACGCTGCAAGTTCTGACGGATTTGAGATTTCATCAGTAATCGAGTTACTTCGTAATCGATCTCTCCAATCATTTCTTCAAATAGCGTGAATCCTTCTTGTTGATATTCTGTCAGCGGATTTGACTGAGCATAAGAGCGCAACCCAATACCTTGGCGTAATTGATCCATTTGATCTATATGATCAGTCCATTTGCGGTCTACAACTCTCAAGATAACCACTTTTTCAAATTCAAGCACTTGTTCTTTACCGTTTAATTGAGCTGTTTTTTCTTCGTAATTGCTTTTGGCAAGTTCAACCAGCATGTTTTCAATTTCAGCAGCTGATTTGCCTTTTAAATCTTCTTCTGATAACTGATCCGGGTGTACAAGTACGGTATGGGCAAATTCAATGATATGTCCAAGATTCCATTTGCTTGAATCTTCTTGCTGTGTGTTTAACTCCACGTAGTTTTTGATTGTACGGCGAATCATTGGTAAAGTAACATAGCTCAACGATTCTTCTTCAAGAATGACTTCTTGTCTTTGCCCATAAATCACTTCACGCTGTTCACGCATGACATCATCATATTTCAATACATTACGACGAGTATCGTAGTTATTTCCTTCAACTCGTTTCTGAGCAGACTCAACTTGACGGCTGATCATACGGCTTTGAATCACTGCGTCATCTTCTGCAATCTTCAATTGCTCTAATACCATTCTGATTCGTTCTGATCCAAAACGTTTCATTAAACTATCTTCTAATGAAAGATAAAATTGTGAAACCCCTGGATCTCCTTGACGTCCAGCACGTCCACGAAGCTGATTGTCAATACGTCTAGATTCATGACGTTCTGTACCAATAACTGCCAAACCGCCCATTTCTCTAACACCAGGTCCAAGTTTGATATCTGTACCACGACCCGCCATATTTGTTGCGATTGTTACCGCTCCCGGCTGTCCAGCGTTCACAATGATCTCTGCTTCTCGGAAGTGGTTTTTCGCATTCAATACTTCATGCGGAATGCCTTCTTTTTTCAAGAGATTACTGATATGTTCAGATGTCTCAACAGCTACTGTACCCACAAGAATCGGTTGTCCTTTTTCATGGCGTTCTTTGATGTCTGCTACTACAGCATTAAATTTACCTTCTAATGTCGGATACAGCAGATCATCACGGTCGTCACGAATCAGCGGACGGTTTGTTGGGATCGCAATAACATTCATATTGTAGATCTCACGGAACTCTTCCTCTTCTGTTTTTGCTGTACCTGTCATCCCAGACAGTTTTTTGTACATACGGAAGTAGTTCTGGAACGTAATGGTCGCCATTGTCTTAGATTCTTTTTGGATTTCGACGCCTTCTTTGGCTTCGATCGCTTGGTGCAATCCGTCAGAGTAGCGGCGTCCATCCATAATTCGTCCTGTAAATTGATCTACAATTTTCACTTGTCCATCATCCACTACATAATCAATATCCAGCAGCATAATGAAGTTGGCTCTTAATGCTTGGTCCAAATGATGGATCAATGACTGATTTTCTAAATCATACAAATTGTTGACTCTGAATGTTTTCTCTGCTTTCTCAATCCCTTCTTCTGTTAAGGAGATCGATTTAGACTGCAAGTCGATTGTATAATCTTGTTCTTCTTTTAAGCCTTTGACAAAAAAATCGCAGCGTGTATAGAAAGAAGTGGAACGATTTGCTTGCCCAGAAATAATCAACGGCGTTCTAGCTTCATCGACTAAGATCGAGTCAACCTCATCTAAAATCGCAAAATTTAACGGACGCTGTACCATTTGCTCTTTATAAACGACCATGTTATCTCTTAAATAGTCAAACCCTAGTTCATTGTTTGTAGAATAGGTAATGTCGCATTGGTACGCTTCGCGTTTTTCACTAGACGTTTTGCCGTTCAGGTTCAAACCAACGGTTAATCCCATCCAGCGGTACAACTCGCCCATTTCTTCCGCATCACGCGTTGCCAAGTAGTCATTGACCGTAACTACGTGAACACCTTCTCCGGAAATCGCGTTCAAATAAACCGGCATTGTAGCCGTCAAGGTCTTCCCTTCACCAGTTTTCATTTCGGAAATATTTCCTTCATGAAGAGACATCCCTCCCATTAATTGCACGCGGAAAGGGAATAGTCCTAAAACACGTTTTGCCGCTTCACGAATCGTCGCAAATGCTTCAGGCATTAAGTCTTCTAATGTTTCACCATTTTGATAACGGGATTTAAATTCTTCTGTACGTGCTTTCAGCTCCTCATCAGATAAGGCAGCGATCTCTCCTTCCATACTTTCAATACGGTCGGCAATTTTTCCGTAACGACGCAGATCTTTTTTGTCGTTATCGAATAAATTCTTTAATAAATGAGCCATTTAAACAAATCTCCTCTTTATTCGTTTCACTGTTTTAATTGTTATATCGCAAAAGTCAATGATATCGATTTTCATACTATACTATCATACCACTATTGATTCTCAAAAAAAAGCCTTGATACTATGCTTTACAGGTGTTTACAAAAATGTCATTTTTTCATTATTATACATACTTGTACTTTCATTTTGTACAAGATTAAAAGAACGTGAAAAAAGGCGAGCAGTCAGCTGCTCGCCTTATCCTAAAAAGATTAATCTGTTTCAATTAATCCATATTTTCCGTCTTTACGTTTATAAACAATACTTGCACCATTTGTATCCGCATCTTCAAATACAAAGAAGTTATGCCCAAGCATATCCATCTGCAGGATCGCTTCTTCCGCATCCATCGGTTTCAGACTTAAACGTTTTGTGCGAACGATTGCTGCACCGATTTCGTCTTCTGTTGTCTCCTCTTCATTATCAAGATCCAAGTCCGCCCATAAATCAGGGTTGGTCGGCTGAGGTGCGTCCACTCCTTGTGATCTGCGGTTCTTGCGATTTACTTTCGTTTTGTACTTTCTCATTTGTCTCTCTAGTTTACTGACCACTAGATCAATACTTCCATAAAGATCAGGTGATGTTTCTTCTGCGCGTAAAACGATGTAAGGAAGTGGAACCGTTACTTCTACTTTCGCAGTTTTATCAGAGTAGGTCTTCAAATTGACATGTGCTTGAGCGTCCGGCACATCTTTGAAATATTTTTCGATTTTCCCTACTTTTTTCTCAACATAGTCTCTGATTGCTTGAGTCACTTCTATGTTTTCTCCGCGAACATTGTATTTTAACATATTGCTTCACCCTTCCAATACTTTTTTACTTTGAGTCATTTTAGCATACTTTCTTCAATAACTCTCTAACAAACCATTTATATTGATTTGTTAACTTAGCTTCATTATACATGATAACGGTTACTTTCTCAATGTATCACGTTCATCATTTCGAATTTATCGAAATAACGAGACTGTCTGTACACTCGCCGCCCCCGCATCTACTAAACATTCTGCTGCATAGCGTATCGTTCGGCCCGTTGTATAAACATCATCCACAACTACTAGACGCTGACCTTTAATAGAATGAACTGCATGATCATCTTTAAGCTTGAAAGGCTGCTCCATCGCCAGCCGCTCTAGACGAGATTTAGTGGCCTGATTTTCACCTGAAGATCGATTCTCTAATAAAGTACTATATTTTACTCCGGCATAGTTCAGCATAATCTCCATCTGATTGAACCCTCTTTTTGCCAGACTACTTGAAGCAATCGGAATCGGAACGACTGTCTCAACGTTGGTTATTTTTTCAACTGCTTCTTTTAACGTTGGCGCAATCATACTGGCCACTCGGATATCTCCATCAAATTTAAACCGTTCCATCCATTCTTTTGCAAAAGCATTATAAGCAAAGATCGCTTGGTGACGAAATAAATAGTCTGGACTCTGCTTTCTCCATTTCAAGCAGTCAGAACAGACTTCTGAAGACGTTTGTCTGCGGCTGCAATCAGGACAGACAGAAGAAAAATCCAGCAGTTCAAATCGCTTCATGCAGGACTCGCAGACGGTTCTAGGCTGCAGTTTTTTGAACATTAGTAAATCGGTTATGGACAATTTTATCGCAATTTCCTTCTGACACCAAATACAAGCACTCAAGAATTTAACAACCCTCTTTTCTTTGCAATCTCGTTCATTTTTTTGATCTGACGAATCGCTTTTTTTATCTCTTTTGTCAATCCATCATGATAAAAGAGAACATTTCCTGTCGGATACTGAGGTGATCTTCCGGCTCGTCCCGCAATTTGCACAAGCGCCGACTCTGTAAAAATACGATCATCTGAGCCGATGACCAGTACATCAATGTTTGGAAAGGTAACGCCTCTCTCAAGAATCGTCGTGCAGACTAGAAAGTCCAGTTCTTCATTTCGCATAGACAGTACTTTTGCTTTTCTTTCCGGATCTTGAGAATGTACTGCTTCAAAGTGTGCCGTTTCAAAATGTGTTTTAATTACCTCTGAAAAAGCTGTCATCCAGTCGATATTCGGAGCAAATAATAGAAACTTTTTCTGAGATTTAAACAACTGCTGCATTTGTTTAAATAACTTTGTATTAGGGAAATGATGGAGCAATGCTTTTTGCCAGTTTTTTTCTCTCACATTTTTCGGAACTGGGAGTGCAAATCCATGATAGCGTGCTGGAAGTATACTGGCTTTTAATTGCTTTTTTTCTATTCTTTTTTGGTAGGTCTGGTCTGGAGTAGCTGTCAGAAAAATCAATGTCGAAACGGATTTTCGGGACTTTTCAGCAGCATACTGAAGTGCTTTATCCATTCGGTACGGAAAGGCATCGATCTCATCGATGATCAACAGATCAAAAGCTTCCTTGAACCGATATAACTGATGGGTCGTTGCAACGGTCAACTGAGCATACGTGTAGGGCTCTTCCATATCTCCATAAAGCACACTGATCGGGACATCTGGAAATGCTTGTTGTATCCTAGGCGCCAATTCCAGACATACATCCACCCGGGGAGATGCTAAACAAATTCTTTTATTCTGACGAATTGCTCTTTCGATTCCGGGAAAAAGCATTTCTGTTTTTCCGGCACCTGCTACCGCCCACAACAATCTGGTCTCGCAGTGATCGATTGATTGAATCAGCTCCTGTGCCGCTGCTTCTTGCTGAGCAGAAAGCTTTCCTTTCCAATGCAGAATTGGCTCAGGGACTTTTTTGAACTCGTTTGGTTCAGGTATATGAAAAAACATACTGCAGCTTTTGACTTTTCCGAGCTGGAGACAATTTGTACAATAACTGCACTCTTTATCACAGGTACACTGATTAAAAGGAATCGGTACAATCGGATGATTGCACCTTCGGCATCTTTCTTTACCATTCTTTATGTAAAAACCCGATGTTTTCAGCAGGTTTGACCCATCGATGATTGGTTGACTGAATTCACTTCGTAAGACTTCTCTTCCATATAAGTGAGTTTGCTTTGCTGCTGTCATTGTTATCCACTCATTTCTAACGTTTGCTCTCACTTATACTATTGTCTAAATCGTTTAAATCTCATTAAAAAAACTAGCGTATAACCATACGCTAGTTTAAACGAACAGCATGATTCATCATGCCAGATCATCATATTTAGTTGTCCAAGTCATCCCAATTGCACCTTCACCAGTATGTACTCCGATAACGGGGCCTAAAAAGCTGAGATTAAATGTAACAGTCGGGAATTTTTCCTCCATTTTTTCTTTGAAGGCAAGCCCTTCTTCTTCACTGAAAGCATGTACCACAGTTGCTTGGATCGGCTGTTCTGAAGCCTGCACAGAAGCTTCAAGCAAACTTTCGATTTTTCGCATAGCTTTTCGTTTAGTTCTGATTTTATCAAACGGAACGATCAATCCATTTTCAAAGGTCAAGACAGGTTTGATGTTTAACAGTGTCGCCACTCCGCCGGCAGCTCTGGAAAGACGTCCGCCTTTTACTAGATTCGTTAAGTCATCAACCACAAAATAGAGTTCTGTTGCGGCTTTAAGTTCATCCAGTCGGTCAAAAATTTCTTCTATTGTTGCCCCTTTTTGAGCTAACCTTGCTGCTTCTATCACTTGGAAAGCTTGTCCAGCAGCTGCAAGTTCAGAGTCATACGGGTAAATCTCCACCTGTTCAAAAGCTTTTGACACACTCACTGCGTTTTGATAAGTTCCAGAAATTTTGCTTGATAAATGTATACTGATAATTGCATCGTACTGTTTCCCTAACTCTTCATACAGAGCGGTAAAGTCTCCGACAGTCGGCTGAGAACTGGTAGGCAGTTTGTCCATTTCTCGTACCTTCATGAAAAATTCTTCTGAAGTAATATCTACTTCTTCCTTATAGACTTCATCTTGAGCGATACAGGATAATGGCACAGAATAAATATTATATGAATCGTATTGCTCATGAGATAAATACGCTGTACTATCTGTTACAACGGCTATTCTCATTGTTTCACCTCGTCTCTTTCATTCGTATCCAGTCGTGTATTATTAGCATATGCAATCTAATTATGCCCCCTATAAAATGGTCATAGAACCGCCTTGTAAATACACCAGATTCATTATACACTAATTGGATAAAAAAAAGAAAGGTCGAAAAAATAATGCAAAATTTTAGGACAATAAAAACTGAGGGTTCACATGAAATGGATATTAAAAAATCTCGTTTTATTTGTCATTTAAAAAGAACTGAAACTGAAACAGCAGCTTCTGCTTTTATTGAATCGATCAAAAAGGAACACTGGAAAGCCAACCACAACTGTTCTGCATACATATTGGGTGAACGCCAAGAAATCCAGCGAGCTCACGATGACGGCGAACCCAGCGGAACGGCAGGTGTTCCTATGCTTGAACTATTAAAAAAGCGCAACTTGAACAATGTGACAGCTGTCGTTACCCGTTATTTTGGCGGAACGAAGCTGGGTGCTGGCGGTTTGATTCGTGCTTATGGTGGTGCAGTGAATGATGCCTTATCTGAAATAGGTATCGTTGAACGCCAGCTGCACCAGTTTATAAATGTGACGGTTTCTTACCCGATGAGTGGGAAACTGGAAAATCAGCTTCGTCAGTCAGACTATTTACTGCAAGACATCTCTTACACTGACCAAGTAGGGTTTAATTGTGTCATTCCAATTGAGTCAGAAGAGTTGTTCAAACAGTCCGTTACAGAATGGACAAATGGTCAAGGTCTATTTTCTATCGGAAAACAAGCCTGGATCGAAGTCGATGCTGCTGACTGACCGATTGATTAGATTTCAAAAAACCGACACCTTGCTTGCTTTGTGTCAATAGTTGCACACAATAATGACAGTTAAATGAATTTCTTTTTCAAGTCTTGACACTGCACAACAGAAGGATAATAATGTAGACTAGAATATTTATGCTTACAGAAAATTTTGTCCCAGCTAAAGGAGTACCTGACTTGTCTAAAAAATATAAAAACAGTCGAGCAACCACTCGGCAATCTAATAAGAAGAAAAAACAAAAAATTATCCTTATGTTTCTGATTCCGATTTTTGCAGTGATCTTGGTTGCTATGGGATACTTTGCCAAATTACTGGCCACTACCGAAAACGCCATTGAAGCTTCTTATCATGAAGTCGAACGTTCAGAACCGATGGCAGAGGTCAATCCAATTGAAGAACCTGTATCTTTCTTGATTCTAGGAGTAGATAATGATCAGGCTGACTCTCGTTCACTTGGTTCCGCTCGTGCTGATTCTATTATTTATGCGACAGTAAATCCTATTACACGCAAGATGGAAATGGTTTCCATTCCTCGGGACACCTATGTGCCCATTATGCAAAATGGGCAAGTTGTGCAATATAATCGTATTAACTCGGCTTATGCAGTAGATGAAGAAAGTACAATGATTGAGACTGTTGAAGAATTTTTAGATGTGCCGATCCATTACTATGCGACCTTCAATTTTGATGCTTTTCTAGAAATTATTGATGCATTGGGCGGCATTGAAATGGATGTACCGATCACTTTTTCTGAACAGAATTCTTCTGGTGAAATGAGCACCATTCATTTAGAAGAAGGTTATCAAACCTTAAATGGTGAAGAAGCTTTAGCCCTTGCCCGGACTCGTAAAATTGATAATGATGTGGAACGCGGACATCGTCAGCAGCTTGTTATTCAAGCAATTATGAAAAAAGCTTTAAGTTTGGGATCTATTCCTAGGTATACAGAGATTGTAGAAACTGTTGGAGCAAATATGAGAACGGATATGCGCCTAAAAGATATGACTGCTTTGGCTCAAACAGGACTTAATCGTGATTTCGCTATCAACTCACATGTATTTGAGTGGACCAGCTTCACAGAAAGAGGGATGGATCTCGTTAGAATCGATCCTACCAGTTTGGCTAATATCCAAAACGATTTGAAAGCTTCTCTTGACGCCAGCGTAGCAGAAGAAGATGAAACTTCTTCAGAAGATTCAAGCGAAGCCAGCTCTGCTGATAATCCGGACTCAGACGAAGTTCAGTAAACTAGTTAAAGTAACAGGAAAAAACCAGACGATCATTTATCGTCTGGTTTTTTCTTGTTCAGTTGGTTTCCAAATTGTCTTAATGCCTTCAGCAACGGTCGTCTATCTGATCCAACTAATCCGATAATTTCTACGAAAAGCTCTACTCCAATCAAGACAAATATCGTCAGTAGAATTGACCCCCATAAAGTAGAAAAGTTATACAGCAAGGCAATAATAGAAAAAATCAGCGATACAAGATAAATTGCCATTACGGTTTGCCGATGAGACAATCCTAGTGACATCAAGCGGTGGTGAATGTGATTTTTATCTGCTACCGATATCGACTGTCGATTCATTTTCCTACGAATCATGGCAAACAAGGTATCTGTTACAGGGATACCCAGAATGACTACTGGAAGAACGAGTGAAATCAACGTAGCATTTTTCAACCCTTGCAGTGAAAAAATTCCAATCATGAACCCGATAAAAAGTGCTCCAGTATCTCCTAAGAACACGCTGGCCGGCTGGAAATTAAACGGCCAGAATCCAGCGATTGCGGCAACCAAAACAAAAATCATAATTGAAACAGACACTTCCTGAATAGTCAAAAAAATAAATCCGATAACTCCCATGGTTGTTAAAGCAATCATCGATACACCGCTGGCCAATCCATCTAATCCATCAATTAAATTGACGGCATTGGTAAACCCTAGAATCCAAAGCAGCGTAAACGGCAAACTCCAGGAGCCGAATTCCAATGTTCCTACGATTGGCAACGTCATGGTTTCCAGAGAAATATCTCCATAAAAATAGACTAAAAGTGCACCCACTAATATTCCTAGAACTTTTAAAATAGGTGTAAGATTTTTCCTGTCGTCAATAATTCCCGTTAGCAGCACTACTAAGGAGCCTATAAACACAGGCAGTAATTGTTCATCTGGTATGGGAAGCAGCACGAATAGTGATAAATAGTACGCAATGAAAACAGCAATACCGCCCATTGTCGGCATTACTTTACTGTGGACTCTTCTAGCTTCTGGAACATCTACAAAATTCAACTTTACTGCAACAATTTTATAAACATAGGTCAGTATAAAACTAAGGACAGTTGTAGCTATGCAGACTAGGAAAACTAAGAACATATCATACATATCAATAACTCATTTCTGGTAAACTTTCTTTCATTATAGCACTGCAGGAAACGAAAACACAATTGCATTTATGAATCATCTGAATTAAACTATAGAATAGTAAATCTATCATCCAACCGCTTTGTTTAAATCATTATTTAAAATTCAGCATAGAATAGAGGCTAATATGCGTTCACAAAAACATACTCATAGAAAAAAAAGAAATAAATGGATCAGACGCATCATCTACAGCGTTGTTCTGATCGCTTTTTTCATTTTCGGAACCGGTGTAGGCTATTATGGCAGTGAGATCTCCAGATTTTTAGGAGACGTTTCAAAAAACACGCCTGAAGAACTTCAGGATACTTCAGAACAGGATGCCAGACTGGAAGAGCTGCATCCATTTTCCGTACTGCTTATGGGACTAGACGATACAGGAGATACAAGACGTTCAGATACCTTGATCGTTGCAACGATTAATCCAAATATCGACTCTGTTAAGCTGGTTTCGATTCCGCGCGATACGCTCATAACGCTTCCGAATTCGGACCGACAAGAAAAAATCAATGCGCTATATACTATCTACGGCGTTTCAGGAACCATTGATTTTGTCGAAGATTACATGGATATCCCCATTTCTTATTATGCCACCTTAAACTTTGATGGTCTAGTTGACTTAGTCAATGCTGTCGGCGGAATCACTGTGGACGCTCCTTTTTCATTTACAGTACAGGACAGTAATGAAAATATGGATGCTATTCAGATAGAAGAAGGAATTCAGACAGTTGACGGCGAGCATGCCTTGGGGTATGCAAGAATGCGTAAACAGGATCCTCGAGGAGATTGGGGAAGACAAGAAAGACAGCGAGAAGTGATCCAGTCACTAGCAGATGAACTACTGTCCTTTGATACGTTCGCAAACTTTTCATCTATTTTGGATGCTATCCGCAATAATCTGCAAACTAACCTTTCCGGTCGTCAAATCTGGACAATTGCCAACAACTATACAGAAGCCGCACAAAATGTAGAAACGCTGGAAATTGCGGGTGCTGCAGATACTGTATATTTCCCAAGATATGGATTAGATCTTTATGTTTGGGAGCCCTATGAGGAAAGTCTGGAAGAAATCAAAACAGAATTAAGAGAACATTTAGAGTTGAGTGATTCAACTGGCTCACAAGATGAAAGTGAAGTTGGACTGGATGAAGAGTTTGAAAATTTTCCTTCAACGGAGGATTCAGATGATTCGTTCTCAAATCCACTGGAAGACGATTCCACAACTGAATAAAGCATAAACAAAAGGCAGCCATTCACACGGAACGGCTGTCTTTTATTTTAACTCTGATACTGGTGTATTCAAGCGATCAGCCAGTAACTTATACCACAACTGATATCCGTTCCCATTCGGGTGAACGGCATCTGCTAAGAATTCTGTCAGTTGACTACCATTTTCATCGATATTTTGCGACATTAGAGTATATATATCTATAAACGGCCATTGCTGTTCTCGAACAAATTGAGTGATCTCTTTATTATACTGATGGTAGGTCAATAAACCATTGTCCAGATAGACATCATTATAAATCGTTGGGTTGGCAGTTGTCAGTAAGACAAGGGTCTGAGGAAGCTGCTTTTGAAACCGATCCATGATATCAGACAGTTCTTGTTTTGTCTGCTCTAAATCGTTTTGCGGATAACGGTTATTATTGATCAAGCTCATTTCAAAAATCACAATATCCGGATGCAGGCCAATGGTTTCACCGACCTTGCCGTTTACCAGCAGATCCGTAGTACTGTATCCGTTAAATCCCTGGTTCCATACTGTCGCTTTGATCCCTTCCAAGGTATTCAACTGCTGTTCCAGCCTTTTCCCCCATACAGGCTGTGCAGCTGTAGCACCTTTCCCTCTCGTTACACTGCTGCCCAGCACGGCGATATCCACAACGCCATCTCTTTTAGTCACAAATTTTGCGCGATTCAAAATGGTTTCAGATCCATCAGCGTATTGATTCATGTACGTCTGAGTCAGTTCTTGAGAAGTTGCTTTGAACTGTTTATTGATCAGCCAATATGAACTGATGACAATCAGCATGGCACAAAGACATACAAACAACAGATTTCGTCTGGAAACTACTGGTCTATCCATTTCACCGATCTCCTCCCCTTTCTTACAATGGTAATGATTCTTATGTACAAACGGTTTAAACAGTCTTATTTTATCGAAGAATCCACTTGAAGTCTCGCATATTTTTAATTTAGACGATTGTTTTTATTTTATTGTAAAAATTTGTGCACATTTAACCTATTCTATATAAAAAGCCATTTCCAAAGGCACACAACTCGCTGGTTGAATGACTTGAAAATGGCTAATCTATTCTTTTGAAAAGTTCCTTATTTCTTTGCGGCTTCCAAGAAAAACTCGTAGCGGTCGCCAACATATTGAGATCTTACATATTCAAACGGTGTGTCATCTTGGCTATAGCTGACTTGACGCAGCCTTAATACAGAAGATCCTCGTTTGATGCCCAGCATTTCAGCGATTGATTCTGATGCCCAAGTAGCCGAGATGGTCTGTTCAGCTCTTTCGACACGCATGCCTTTTTCTACTTCAAGTGTTTTGAATAAATGTTGCGTAATCTGTTCTTTACTGAGATCATGTACATATTTATAAGGAATCGTCGCCACTTCATAACAGATTGGGATACCATCTGCTGAACGGATCCGCTCCATGATCAGAACTTCTTCATTGTGTTCAATCTGCAGTTTCTCCGCTTCACTGATACTGGCCGGTTTAGTATGAAAAGCCACTAGCTTGCTGGCCGGTACTTTGCCTTGTCGCTCAACTGTTTCTGTAAAGCTGGGGACTCCGCTCATTTTTTCTCGAACTTTTTCCAGCGCTACGAAGGTTCCGGATCCTCTGCGTCGTTCAAGAAGTCCTTCATCTACTAGTGTATTCACTGCTTGTCTAGCCGTCATACGACTGACGTCGAACTGCAGCGCCAAGTCTCGTTCAGAAGGCACTTTTTCTCCTTCTTTCCATTCTCCTGTGTTGATCCATTCTCTCATTTGATTATGCATTTGAATATATACTGGCATTTTTTTAGGCATGCAAATCTTCCTTTCTAACTTCACACCTTGCAGGATCAGAATAGTCTGTTTTCGCTACTCACTTTCTGCGATCTGGTGCGTTAGAATACTTTACAGTTTACTTGCAGCTGCCTTATCTACAATAATAGTCACATCGTCATGTGTTTGCAGGATACTGGCCGGTACTTCCTCAGTGATTGGACCGTTGATCATTTTACTGATGGCTTCTGCTTTCTGTTCACCATACGCCATCAAAATGATTTTTTTCGCTGAAACAATTGATTTGATGCCCATTGAAAAAGCGTATTTGGGAACATCTTCTTCTGTTTCGAAGTAACGCTTGTTCGCTTCAATCGTTGCATCTGTCAATTTTTCCATATGCGTTTCTTGAAGAAACGGTGTGCCCGGTTCATTGAATCCGATATGTGCGTTCGTTCCAATCCCTAAGATCTGCAAGTCGATCGGGTATTCTTCTATTACTCTATTGTACCTTTTTATTTCTTCTTCTTCATCCCCTAATCCATTTGGAATAAAAGTTTTTTTGAAAGGTTTATATTGAAATAGATGCTCATACATAAAAGTATGATAACTTTGCGGATGATCTTCTGGGAGCCCGACATATTCATCTAAATTGATTGAAATTAAATGAGAGTAATCCGTTTCACTATTTTTCATTTCATTATAAAGTGGCACGGGTGAACTGCCAGTCGCTAAACCAAGCACTTGTGCGCCGTTTTGAACGGCTTCCTCTACTAGTTCGAATGCTTTTCTTCCGCCTTCTTCTTTGTCATCAACGATGATTACATTTAAATCATGCTTTTCTTGCAATTGTTTATCTGACATCATGCATTTCTCCTCTTGTTATTGTCTTTTGAAGAGACAAGTCACTATCTAAAACCAATAGATCAGCGTCTTTTCCTGCTGACAACATCCCTTTATTTACAAGTCCAAACTCTTTTGCTTGGTTGTATGAACTCATTTTGACAGCTTCTTCAATCGAACAGCCTGTAAACTGAATAATATTTTTAAATGCATCAATAAATGTCAATACACTTCCTGCGAGCGTACCATCTTCCAGTCTCGCTTGCTTGTTTTTAACATAAACTTTCTGTCCGCCTAATTCGCTTTCACCTTCCGGAGCACCTTTTGCACGCATAGAATCCGTAATCAGTTCAATTCCATCTGCCCCTTTAGCTTTGTAAGCCAGTTTGACCATTTCGGGAACAATGTGCAGTCCATCCACAATCATTTCCACTGTGACACTGTCTTCCAAAAGCCCATATCCGCTGACACCGATTTCTCTATGATGCAGTCCTTTTTGTCCGTTGAACAGATGAGTAATATGAGTTGCTTTCGAGTCTTTCAGTTCGGCATACGTCGCTCCTGAATGGCCTGCCGATAAAATGATCTCATTTTCCTGACAGTAAGCTTCAAACTCTGTAACATCTCCTGTTTCCGGTGCATAGGTGACTAATCTGATGCGGCCGCCGCTCAAGTCGTTCCATCTGCTGATTTTTTCAGCATCCGCTACAACGATATACTGTTCCGGCTGAGCTCCCTTATGCGCTTTAGAAATAAAAGGACCTTCAATGTGAATTCCTTGAATCATCGGATTCATCTCCGCTACCTGTTTGATCGTCTTCATGGCTTGTTCGATCTGTTCATCTGACTGAGTCATCGTAGTAGGAAAATAACTTGTTACACCCTCTGACAGCATTTTTTCAGTCATCTCATTGATTTCTTCAGACGTACCATCCATATTATCAATGCCGTATCCTCCGTGACTGTGCACATCAATAAATCCGGGAATGACTTTTTTTCCTTTCATATCCAGAACAGTTTCTTCACTTTCCGGTTCAAATGCTTCCATACTCCCTACACTGACAATGGTGTCATTAAACCGTATAAACCCTTTTTCTATAACGCTTTCGCCGGTATAGATCTCTGCATTCGTGAGTACTGTGACCATGTTAATTCCTCCTTATCAACTCTTCATTCACATTGTAATTGGTATATACCAAAAAGTCAATCTTTATCTATTCACCAAAAAAAGAGCCGAGACAGGATTGTCTCAGCTCGATTAACTTCTTTTGTCTTACTTCCAGAAATCATCAAAAACGGTAATGGGGAGATGGCGTTTGTGCTGCGTTTTCAAGTACCAGCTTTCAATCGTTTTTGCTGCCTGTTCTGATACTTCTTGTCCAGTCAGGTAACGATCGATTTCTTCATAAGTTACTCCAAGAGCATCTTCATCAGAGCGGCCCGGACGGTCACTTTCCAAATCTGCAGTCGGTACTTTTTCATAGAACTTAGCGGGAGCACCAAGTTCTTTTAACAACGCTTTTCCCTGACCTTTATTTAAACGGAACAACGGGTTCAAATCAGTACCGCCGTCGCCGTATTTAGTAAAGAACCCAGTCACACTTTCTGCAGAATGATCTGTTCCTAAAACTGCTCCGCTGTGATGTGCTGCAACGGCATACTGTACTACCATACGCTCGCGTGCTTTGATATTCCCTTTATTGAAATCAGTGACTTCTACTCCGCCTGCTTTTAGTGACGCTTCATTTGCATCTACCGTCGGCTTGATATCTACTCTAACTACTTTATCCGGCTTCATCCAGTCTATCGCCGCCATGGCTTCTTCTTCGTCAGCTTGTTCGCCGTAAGGAAGACGCATTGCTATAAAAGCGTAGTTCTCATCTCCGGTTTCTTCGCGGAGTTCTTCCATTGCAAGTTGTGCAAGTCTTCCCAGCAATGAAGAATCCTGGCCTCCTGAGATACCTAAAACCAGCGTTTTAAGAAACTCATGCTTTTTCAAATAGTCTTTCATTAAGTCGACACTTTTTCTAATTTCTTCTTTTGGATCGATTTCGGGCTGCACAGCCATTTCTTTTATAATCTGATTTTTTAATTCTGACATTTTTCTGTCATCCCCCATTAAAAGTTTTCTCATTATTATAAAACTAGTTTAACACAGATTTTTGACTTCTTTTAAAACAAAGATTCGGACTCTTTATTTGGAATTTTTTTAAATAAATTTATGGTCTCTACTTTTGCATCATACAGTTTCTGAGACAAATCTACTGGATAAGGTTCTGGATTTAACAAACGTTTATGTTCTTCCCACTGTTCAGATAAGCTCTCTTTCGCGTACATACGAATTTCTTCCAGCTTCGGCAATTTATAGACTCTCTTGCCTTCTACAAAAATCTCTTGCAGCAGCGGACGGGCTTTGTAATCTGTTAGTGTTTTGTTGATATAGGTATATTGCGGATGAAACATGAACAGTTCTTCTTGTTCATTCGGCGTTTCATCGATTAGAGTAATATAGTCTCCTTCAGGCTTCTTGTCATTATGTGAGCGAATGCGCCAGACTTGTTTTTTTCCTGGTGTAGAAATTTTAGCAGCATTCCCTGTTAATTTAAGGGTATGATGCATATTGCCGTCATTTCCTTCTACTGAAACAATTTTATAAACAGCACCTAATGCCGGCTGGTCATATGCTGTAATCATCTTCGTCCCAACACCCCAAACATCTATCTTAGCACCCTGCATTTTCAAATTTTGAATAGTTTCTGCATCAAGGTCATTAGAAACGAAAATCTTCGCTTCTTTATATCCAGCTTCATCTAATTGCTGACGAACCCGTTTAGACAAATAAGACAAGTCTCCAGAATCCAATCGAACGCCTAAGAAATTGATTTTATCACCCATTTCTTTTGCGACTTTGATCGCATTTGGAACGCCCGATTCTAGAGTGTTAAAGGTATCTACTAAAAAGACACAGTTTTTATGGGTCTCAGCATATGCCTTAAAAGCCTGATATTCATCGCGATAAGCTTGGACTAACGCATGAGCATGTGTTCCTGAGGCTGGAATCCCAAAGATTTTAGCTGCTCTAGTGTTACTGGTGGAATCTACTCCGGCAATATAAGTTGCACGCGCTCCCCAGATCGCTGCATCCATTTCCTGTGCTCGGCGAGCTCCGAACTCCAAGACTGGGTCTTCTCCAGCAGCACTTTTGATTTGAGCTGCTTTCGTTGCCACGAGTGTTTGAAAGTTCACAATATTCAATAAAGCTGTCTCAATCAATTGACAATCCACGATAGATCCTTCTACTTGGATCAAAGGCTCGTTTGCGAAAGCAACTTCCCCTTCTTTAAAAGAGCGCAAGCTTCCCTTGAATTTCCAATTTTTCAAAAATGCCAAAAACTCTTCCGGATAGCCTTCAACCTCTCTAAGGTACTGGATATCTGACTCTGTAAAATGAAGATTCTCAATATAGCGGACGATTCTTTCTAATCCGGCGAAAATTGTATAGCCCATCCCAAAAGGGTTGCTTCTGTAATAGACTTCAAATACTGCTTTCTTATGATGATTGTCTTTCTTCCAGTGCGTTAAAATCATATTGATTTCGTACAAGTCTGTATGCAGCGCTACACTGTCATCAGCATACGTTCGGTTCATAATGTTATCCTCCTACTTGGTCCTTGCATCCTGATAGCTAGTATAGCACATCTGTACAAAGACAGCCCATTCAGCAGAACCCTGCTTTTTCTGAGCGGTTTCTATCGTTTATTCACTTACTTTTCGATAAACCTCTACTGTTTCATTTCCTTGTTTTTCAATCGTAAATTGACGACTCCATGCATAAAATGACTTACCGACTGCTTCGAGACGTCCAGTCTTCCATTCAT
Source organism: Marinilactibacillus piezotolerans (assembly GCF_900169305.1). Lineage (GTDB taxonomy): Bacteria > Bacillota > Bacilli > Lactobacillales > Carnobacteriaceae_A > Marinilactibacillus > Marinilactibacillus piezotolerans_A. Next base: position 209,255 of record NZ_FWDP01000002.1, read on the forward strand.
GATGAGCTTGCTCGATTGCTTTCTTCAAAGCAGTACTATTTCCTTTTGGAACCAGCCATCCATACTGTTCAGATGGAATCATATCTTTCACGTCCCCAACTTCAGATGCAATGACCGGCAGCCGTTTTTCTCCCGCCTCTAAAGCGACTAAAGGGAAACTTTCACTTAAGGATGGCAAGATCATGACGTCTGCCTTAGAAAACTGTCGACTGACTTCTTCTGAATCGATCCAGCCTAAAAAAAGAACCTTTTCAGTTAAGCCGCTGCGGTTCACTAGTGCTTTCAACTCAACTTCTTCTTCGCCTGAACCACAGATCGTTAACATCCAATCTGAAAAATCCAGTTGCCGCAGTGCTTCAATCAGGTAACGGTGTCCTTTGACCTTTTCCAGTCTTCCAACTGTAAGCATCCTAAAAATGGATGTATCTTTTGCTGCCGGTTTCCAGTCTTCGCTGAAAGCTCGACCATTGTGCACTACTGAGACTTGACTGGCCGAAACATTGTTTTGCATAAGGATTGATTTGATTTCTTTAGATACAGCAATTAAATGATCCGGTTTTTTTAGTGTCCTCAGGTTAATCTGTTCAAAGAGCTTGCCTTTTATACCGCGATGCTCGAAGTCTAGCGTTGGATCACTGTGTACAGTCATAATCCATTTCGCAGCAATCAGTCTGTGAAGCAGCGAGACAAATAGATTGGCCCTCGGTCCATGCGTATGCACGACTGTATAACCGTTTCTTTGAATCAATTGCCTTAATTTTTTCAGAACACGTATGTCATATCTAGATTGTTGAGATAAAATATAGACAGTTATTCCGCTTTTTCGAGCCATATCTGCAACAGGGCCTTCTTCAAAAACCAGCAGCTCCATATCGATTGTATCCATCCCACGAAAAAGCGACTGAATATGGAATAGTCCTCCTCCGAACTCGTTTCCTGCATTGACATGTAAAATTTTCATTTTTTCTGCTCTTTTCGTTTCTGCTGATTAACTTTTTTCATGAATGCCGGCAGAGCCAGCATCCGCTGATAACGAGACGGCTGCTTCATTAAGCGGTACAACCATTCAATGTGCAGTTTCTGAACCAGTTTCGGTGCACGTTTGGCTTTGCCGGACAGCACATCAAAACTTCCGCCTACTCCAACAGCTATGCCGTAATCCGCAGACTTCAAGTATTGATAAATCCATTTTTCCTGCCTTGGAAAACCAAAAGCAACTAAAATCAAGTCTGGTTTCGAAGCCTTCACTTGTTCAATCATTTTTGGATCCGAGTGGTCGAAGTATCCATGGTGATATCCGGCAAGGATCATGTCCGGCCATCTTTTTTTTGCATTCTGTACCGCTTGTTCAATAACCTCTTCTTGCGCTCCGATGAAAAAGACTCGTTTTCTGTGAGTGTTAGATAAATCCAGCAGCCCCAGCATCAAGTCAAATCCTGGCACGCGTTCTCTAATAGGCATATTCAACTTCTTTGCAGCTCTAACGATTCCGATGCCATCTGGCGCTATGTAATCTGCTTTCAGCAATAAGTCGAAATAAGCTGGATCTTCTTTAGCATACATAACGATTTCCGGATTAGCAGTGACTAAGAATGTCTTCTGCTGTTTTTCCATTCTAATGAGCAGCCGGGTCAGAAATTCAATTTGAGTTAAATTATCAAAAGGAATGCCTAATATCGAGACCTTCTTTTCGTCCATTCCATTCATCCGTTCCGTAGTTTCTATTGCTATTATTGTAATACAATTTTGGCTTAGCGTACAGTCATCATTTAGTGAAACTTTTATACTTGAGCTGATTTGTGTAAGCCTGTTATTACCATTCTTAGACTATCTCTATATGTCCTTTACTGAGATAAACAAAAAGAGCGAAAAAAGGCTGTTCAGACCTCCTTTCGCTTTTGCATAAAACCACGTCATCAACATTTATTGTTACTTACACAATAATTTCTTGTATCTCACTACCGGTTCTGTTTTTCAAGTTAACTTTAGAGGCTTCAATTTTCAAGACAAGAATATTAGGATCATCTTTACTGGAGTAATGTTTGTCCATATACTTATTCCAAGCTTTATCGATAATCTCCTGATCAGTGCTTGTAGAAACGGTTCCTTCAATCTCTACATAATCTTTGTCAAACATACCTTCTTCATGTCCTAATAGGACAAAAACATGTGGATTATTTTGAATATCTTCAACTTTTTCAGTTCTTTTATCTGTTATGGTATACAGGTTAAACCCTTCACTGTAAAAAGACATGTACCGTGCAACCGGTTTATTATCTGCGATTGTTGCCAGCACACCTACATCTTTTTTGTCCATGATCTTAAGTGCTCTCTCTTTGACCTCTTCCATTTTCCCATCTCCTTTTATTCAATTGATTATCTTAACTATGACAGAGATCCGCCCAGCATTCAAAGAATCTGCTTTCAAAACAGAAACCAAAAAAAGAAGCAGCTGACAGCTGCTTCCTTTCTTATCTTTACCATATTAAGATTCTACTTGGTTTTTCCCGTTCGTTTTAACTTTATACAGCATGCGATCTGCCCGATTGAATAACTGACTGACCGTTTCTTTTAGCATATACTGAGCAATGCCGGCACTGCTGGTTACTTCTGCAGGCTCACTGTAATCAGCAGAAGCCAATTTCTGTCTGATTCGTTCAGCGGTTTGATGCGCACTGTCTTTTGTTGTATTCGGCATAACAATCATGAATTTTCCACCTTCAAAGTTTCCGGCAAGATCTTCAGGCTTAATGGTGTCTTCAATGATCTGACTAGCCTTCTTGATAATTTCATCACCGAATAGCGGACCAAATAAAGAGTTCTGGTGACTTAAGTTGTCGATATCTAGTAAAAGGATCGATAAGGTTTTATCAGCACCTACTTGTGCCTCATTTACAAGTTTTCCTAACTCAAACAAGATATTCGCACGATTATATAATCCTGTTAAAGAATCTTTTCTGGATTGGATCGCCCACTCTTTATTTTCTTCCAGCAAGCGGCGTCTTTCATCCTCGTAATCCGTAATATCAAATACAATACCAGATAAAAATAAAGGTGCCCCTTCATCTGATCGCTTAGTTACTTTCCCACGATCATAATAAGTGCGGTACTGACCGTCTTTTGTTTTGATTCGATATCTAACTTCCCATACTGGAGTTTTATTGGAAAGATGATCTCGCATTGCATCCATTACTCGTTCGTAGTCATCTGGATGCAATCTATCTGTAAAGAACTGAAAATCTACATATTCCGGTAATTCTTCTTTTGTAAATCCGAGCGCCATTGCTTTCATAGGATTGAAAGTCACTCTATTTACTGTGAAATCCCAGTACCAGTGTCCAAGGTTTCCTGACCAGGCGAAATCAAGTGAATCTTGTTCCTCCTGCAGTTTTAATAACTCTTTGTTTAACCGTTTAACTGATTCAAGTTCTTTCTTCAGATCTTCAACTTCTTGCTGAAGGATATTTTCGGTCATGTGCTCACACCTTTCACTTACTAATTATAGGCTAAACTATTTTTTATTCATATAAATATGAGAAAGACAGTGTTATTAAATAGAATGTGTGTTCACATTTCAGACATAAAGCAAAAACCTTTTTAATGGTCGGAGAATCTTAACCTTCATTGAGAAAAACCTCTGAATGTATTACTATTTTTACGAATAAATTCCAGCTATATCCCATTCTTTAAATTAGAGAACTCTAACCTATTTTAATCTTTTCCTTATACCGGCTTACTTGAGATGGCTTTCTGAGTATGTCTAGGTACTTATCAGGATATTTATGTAAAATCTGTTGAATAATCGGTCGATTATTGGAATTAAACTTCCAAATAAACGTTAAAAATCCCTTCTCGATTGTATTAGGATTACCGTATTTATGTGTGTTTGTTAATTTTCCTGATACGGCTCTTTTAAGTACTCGGTACAAGCAAATCCATCTGGGGAAATCCAACCAGATCACTGTATCAGCGTATTGAATCCTTTTTTCCAGTGTTCTGTTGTAATTTCCATCAATAATCCAAAACGATTCCTTCAGCACTTTATCTAATACAATATCAAATTCATTTTTTGATATTGTTGCATGGTCATCAACCCAGTTTATTTGATCTAAATGAATAAGCGGCAGTTGCAGTTCATCAGCCAGATTCTTAGACAACGTTGATTTCCCTGCACCTGGACAACCAATAACTAGCACTCGCTCCATCACACTCTCTCCTATCTAATGATTCAACTGTTCACTGCGACCTTACAATTCTGTTTCTTTAATAACTAAAACGACTTTGTAAGTAGCGTGCTGATCAATTTTAGTCAAAAAATCATCTAGTTCTTCAATGTTCGTGAAGCGGGCTTGCAGCATATAGCATCCATCGCCGCTGATTTTGTAATACTTTTCTACTGTTTCTTCTTCATCCTCTAATAAAGTGAAGAAGGTACGGTGATCCTTATTTCTCATCGTAATCGTTATAAAAGCAAAAACTGATTTATTCAACTTGTTCTGGTCAATTTCTACCGTATACCCTTTAATAATTCCTTTTTGTTCCAATCTGGCCACTCGATCTGAAGCAGCTTGTCCGGTCAGATGAACTTTTTCTCCTAGTTCTTTCATTCTGATGCGTCCGTTTTTTTTGAGTTCTTTCAGTATGAGCCTGTCGGTTTCATCTATCATTTTTTTATTCCTTTCATTAATCTAGTAAGAGTTTTTATATGATTGAGTCTCTCATTATTAAATAGCGTCTAGACTATTATAGAATAGAATCATAATAAAACAAAACGAGGCGTTGTCATAAAGAAAGTGGAACTCAGATGAACGCTGCACGACTTATGAATATTACAAAAAATCCATTTACATTCTAACAAAAGCCAAAAAAGCTCGGCACAAACCTTCTTTCTAGTAGATTTGTTCCGAACTTAATTAATCAGTTCAAGGCAGCGAGCTGCTTTTTATTTAATTTTATTTATATCACACTTTTGACTTTCCAGTTAACCTCTTTGGAGTTTCTGAACTGGATCTTTATAAAGAGATACCAAAGCAAGTAAATCAATAATCCAGATATTAAAGTGACTATAATAGTCGACCAGTACCCTTGCACTGCGTTCTCCGTCACTGATGATGCCAGCGGTGCAAACAGAAATGTGGAGAATATGTATAGTCCCATAAGAACGAGACTGTCCGCTAATAATTGCGGGACTCCATAGTCTTTACGATGATTCTTCTGTCCAAAAAAGAATAAAAAAAGCCAAATCCCTGCAACCACTGCTATATTTACGAGCTGGTACGGAACCTGCATCGTTGCCATCAGAAAAAAGACGCCTCCCATTGGCCATTGTACACGCGTTCTGAAAACTTTATGCTTGTCTTCTTCTATTAATTCCCCAAACTTCATTAAATCTCCCCCTTATAGAAACATTTTAACCATACACTATTTTATTTGCAATGGTTCAATACCTGCTTCTAATACTTATATCTTTAGGAAGTTGAATAAATAAGGTATGAAATGAGAGGGCAATGTTCATAGCACAACTTCCTTAACCGTATTCATTTTTTTCCAGTTGATTTGCTTTCTGTTCTTTTAAAAATATATTCAATATCGTATTCAGGAAAAAAGGTACATTTTATTTTTACTGCTTCTCCAAATTTAAAATCTGATTCTCCGTTGATTTTCTCTCTAACCGTCTGGTACCGAATATGTAGTAAATCCGCTATATCGACCAAAGAAACACCTTTTTCTTTTCGGATCCTTTCAAAATTATGAAGCATATTTACACCACCTTATACGAATTTTCGTACTACAAGACCACTGCATATAACATATTTAGCAATTAAGTTCATATTAGTACGAATTTTCGCACTTGTCAACTCTTATTCGTTACTCTTCTCACAAGCTTCATATTGATATACGATTTTTCGTATGTTACTGTAATACTACCTAATTAAACGGAGCGAAGAGAATGAAAAGAGAAGATCATTTAAAGAGTATAATCTTACAAAGATTTGGTACGATCAAAGAATTTTCACGAGCAATCGACTTGCCTTATACGACGATTCGTTCCATTTTGGAACGTGGGATCTCAAATGCCAAGCTGGGAAATGTCATTACGATCTGCAACGGACTCGGCATTTCTACAGAAAGTCTGATTACTCAAGAAGATTTCGTTATGGAGTCGAGTACGGTAGCCTATTCTTCCTATCTGCATACTCAAATTCAGAATCCATCATCAACTGAAAAAGTAGAATTACCTGATATCGTTATGGGTAAATACGCTGGAGATAAAGATGTTTTATTTACAAAAATGGTTGAAGAAACGGTTAATAAAATCATTCCCAGCGGCTCCTATATTGGAATCAAGGAAGAACCGCTAATGAAGTTAACGGATGGAGATATTGTGATTTATACTTATCAGGAAAAGCAAAGTGTCAAAAAGCTTTATAAAATTGGCAATTCTTTAGTATTCAAACCCGTCTCTCATGATCCGAAATTTATTGATTCTGTATACGAGGCAACAGATCAAAGTCTGCAAATCCTTGGAAAAATCGTCGTTTACATCGTTGTAAATGACTAATTCTTATTACTACTTATGAACAAAAAAGAAGCTGCCGCTTGTCATTTTCATCCAAGCGACAGCTTCTTTTTTATACTTTCCGTTTTAGTAAGGTAGTTGTTAATCGCTTGATTTCTTCTTTTTCTTTTCCATTCGGCAGTTCTTCGATCAGTGCCAGTGCTTTTTGTGTATAGCGCTCTGCCAGTTTCTCGGCTTTTTCAATGCCTTTTGCATCATGTAAGGCTGTTCTGATTGCTTGCACATCTTTGTCTGTGTAGGTTTCTTTTTCAAGCAGATTTTTGAAAAATTCTGGAGACTGTTCCATGGTATAAATTACCGGTGCAGTGTAGATTCCATTTTTGATGTCTTGAAATGTCGTCTTTCCCCAATCCGCTTCTTCCTGGGTATACTCCAGCAAGTCATCCATCAGTTGAAACGCCATACCGATCTTCAGGCCGATTCTGTAGCTCAGCCATTGCGCTTTCACAGATAGGCCGCTTTCCATAGCTCCAGCATAGCAAGACAAGGCAAAGAGTTCAGCCGTCTTTCCTCTTATCTGTGTAAGGTAGCGTCTAAGCGTCATCTCTCCATTATACGTCTGATCGAGTTGCTGCAGTTCTCCTCTAATCACTCTCTCCATTGCTCTTGTCAGCAGTCCTTGCACATCCATTTCAAGACGATAAGGATGCGTGATTCTAAAGCATACGGATATGAGATAGTCTCCTGCATATACTGCCGACTTCTTTCCATATCTGGCTTGAATAGTTGGTTGCCCTCTTCGTACGATGCCTTCATCAATGATATCGTCGTGCAAAAGTGTAGCATTATGAAAAATCTCCAATGATGCAGCGATCGACTGCGCTCGCTGCTGTTCACTGGCTGGGCCTAATTTAGAGAACAATAAGGCATAAGCAGGCCGCACCATCTTCCCATTATGGATGAAAATGTCTTTAGCCGCTTCATGGACTTGCTGGTTGCGTATAAAAATATTGCTTTCAATCAACTGTTTTGTCTGAATCAGTTCTTCTTTAACTGTTGGATAATCATCCCAAAATAAATGGATAGTCACACTAGCTCCGCCTTATTGTTTAATTTATGTAGAGTAAATAGATTACTTAATATGCATTCAGTAAATACTTCCCAGCTCCTTAAATATTTTATGGATCATTTAGCTAAAAATCTGTTCTTATAGTGAAAGTCATCTAATCGGTCAATAGACCCGTTTTTTATGCCTTCAGAATAGTTACTAGGTTATTAGTATTTCTCTTATTATACTGTTGTCTAGCAGGGTTGTCTAAGAGATTGACTACATTTCATTTTACTCGTTATTTAATAAGTCTATATAAAGTGTCTACCTCATTTTGTCTGGTATACTTAAGAAAAGAAATTTGTTTACCTTTAAAGGAGTCAGAAATGTCTATAGCTCAATTTCTGCGGTTCGTAGATATCCGCACTAAGTTTACCAGCATGCTTCCGGTTTTATTAGGCGTGCTCTGGTCACTTTATTATTTTCAGTCTTTCAATTTACTGAATACGGTTGTTTTTTTCATCGCCTCTATTCTGCTTGATTTTACAACTACATCGATCAATGTGATTGTCGATTACCAGACAGCTTCTTCAGAAGCCTTTAAACGGGAACATAATATCATCGGCAGAGAAAACATCTCAGAAAAACTAGTTGTCCAATATATATTCGCCATGCTCGGTCTGTATTTTTTATTAGGTGCATTCCTCGTCATTCGTACAGACCTTGCTTTACTTCCGCTGGGTATTCTGTCTGCTGTTATTGCTGTCACTTATACGTATGGACCGATCCCGATTTCCAGAATGCCGTTGGGAGAGTTGTTTTCCGGTCCTCCACTGGGTTTCGGGATCATATTTATCGCTATTTATGTAAATAACCCAGAATCCCTGCTGCTTTCACTGAGGTTTCAAGAAACAGCCTTTGTTCTCCAGGGGAATTGGGAAGCTATTTTAGCCATCTTTTTCTTTTCGCTTCCGCAGATTCTGCTGATTTCAAATATAGTTTTAGCAAACAATATCTGCGATCTAAAGCAAGATATCGAAAATCATCGGTTCACGCTCGTTTACCATATTGGAAAAGAAAAAAGCATTCAGTTGTATAACTGGCTCACTTATGGCAGCTATGCTGTGCTGGCTATACCGATACTTTTTGGCTGGCTGCCATGGATAATGGTTATGATTTATCCCACTCTGATTTATGTTCATCAGCAAGTCATATTATTTAATCAGAGACAGGAAAAATCGGAAACCTTTGTCACTTCTGTTAAATCATTTTTAATCTTTACAGTTGTTGAATTGATCTTATTTATGTTCGCTGTACTTTGGAGGATGATTTAAACATAAAAAAAGGAGTGAATTCACATGACCAGAAAAGTTGTCTTGTTTATTGCTATGAGTCTGGATGGGTATATTGCGAGGAAAAACGGCTCAATCGATTGGCTTGAGCTGAATGTCATGAACAAACAAGAAGATTCTACCTACGATGAATTCTACAAATCAGTTGATACTGTCATTATGGGAAGAACAACTTATGATCAAGTTGTCAGCGAACTGTCTCCAGATGTTTATCCTTATGCTGACGCTGAGTCTTATGTGTTAACCTCAAGACCAGGTGATTCTAGTGAGAAGATTCACTTTACAGATGAAGACGTTACTGATCTAGTCAGCAAGCTAAAACAGTCCCCGGGCGATGACATTTGGATCGTAGGCGGTCAATCTGTGATCACACCGCTTATCCAAAATAATCTGATCGACGAGTATCAAATTACCATTGTACCGATGCTGCTGGGAGAGGGCATTCCCCTATTCAAACCCATTGAAAATGAGATTGAACTGCGGCAAGTAGGCTGTTACGTACTCAATCAACTCACTTATTTAACCTTTATTCGTGTCTGAAGCTTTCAAAAAGACGATGAAATTCTCCGTTAGCAATACTGGAGAATTTCATCGTCTTTTATCTATCCCATTCATTCGAACATTTGACAAAATATTCAACTGTAAAAAACAAAGACTACCACCGATATTGTTATCATAGCAGCAAGCGGAACGGAAAACTTAAACAAGGGCTTCTGTGTTTTATGTCGAAAAACCTGCATACTGACCCAAGACCCAACCCCTCCTAATAAATAAGACGCCACCAGAAGGTGTTTTTCAGAAATTCTGTACTGTCGTCTTACTGCACGCCTTTTATCTATATAGAAGAGACAGAACGTATACCCATTCATCATTGTTATAAAAGCTAAAGTGATTAACTGTAAAATGGTTAGAGTAAATTCCATTTTTACCTCCTTAAGTTAAAACATTCTGGTTATTATACCATATTAAGAAATGCGTCGAATGATTATCGATCGTCATTTGTTCGCACGCTGAAACCTCTGTATACTATGCTTATCTAGTATGGAGAGGACGTTAATATTGAGTCACAAAGAAGTTACAACGAGATTTGCCGTTAGAGAAGATATACCGTTGATTATGAAGTTCATCAATGAATTGGCAGTATATGAAAAAATGTCCGATCAAGTCATCGCAACTGAGCAGCTGCTTGAAGAACAGCTCTTTGACAAAGGAAATGCAGAAGTGCTGTTTGCAGTAGTTGATCAGCAGGAAGTTGGCTTTGCCCTCTTCTTCCAGAACTTTTCAACCTTTTTAGGTCGTTCAGGAATTTATCTGGAAGATCTGTATGTAGACCCGATTTATCGAGGAAACGGGTACGGCAAACACCTTTTGAAACAATTAGCCAGCATCGCTGTCGAAAGAGGCTGCGGCCGTTTAGAGTGGGTCTGTCTGGACTGGAATAAACCAAGTATCGACTTTTACTTATCATTAGGTGCTCAGCCAATGAAAGACTGGACCATCTACCGTGTTGCCGGCGAAACACTGCATCACCTGGCAGAATAGCAGAAGAATCGATCAAGACAGCTGGAGGTACTCGGTCAGCTGTCTTTTATTTTTTTGTGTTCCACTATTTGTTTTAGTACAATATTAATATAAAGCATACTGAACTGGAAGGAGCCGTTCCCATGAAAGCTTTCTTAAACTATCTGTTAGGATTCAAAGTAGTGGTTTGTTTTGTTATCCTCATATTGCCTTTTGCACTCAGCTTTTTCATCAGTGACCCATTCATCTAACAACTGAATGGGTCGGTTATGAGCTGTTTACTATTTTATTAGAGGATAAAACGATGCATTCAAGCATTGGCGGCTTGGCTATCATCGTCGTCTCCATCTTTTCCTTGTTCAGCTATCTGATTATCGAACTTCCAAAATCTCTTACAACGAAAGTACAGAAAGGAAATCACTGATGAGTAAACTAGAAGACAAATTAATAGATCGGTTAAAAAAATGGATATTCCCGATCTCTCTTCTCACTTCCATTGCAAACGATTATGCTCAAAAGGGTATCTTAGCAGCAAAACTTACATACACCATCCTTTTATTCTTTCTTTTATGTGTCGGTATCTATGCTTTAGTTAAAACCGTCCAGTTCGGTTACACGAAGCTTTTTCACCGTAATAAAAATTGGCTTATAAAGTAAAAAGTTGTTTGATCTGCTGTTCCACTTCTTGGAATGTACGGCACTCAGCGTCTGGCTGAATGTTTGTATGATTTTTCAATGCATAAGGATTGAACCAGATATTCTTTAACTCTGCATGTATGGCCCCTTGGATATCCGAACGTAAAGAGTCGCCAATCATAAGCGTATTGCTTTTAGTCATCCCACTGTTTCGTTTCAGAATCTGTTCGAAGAATAACCGATTCGGCTTCGCGATACCAATTTCATCAGAAATCACAATATCCTCAAACATTTCCGCAAGACCGGTACCTTTTAACCGATTTCTCTGCGTACTTGATTTCCCATTCGTTCCGGCAATCAGTACAAATCCTTGCTGCTGAAGCCTATCCAGCAGTGCTTTTGCACCTTCCAGTACAAAATAACTTTGATCCAGATAGTTCCGGTAAGTCCGCTCAAGTAAGGTTCCGTCTGCTTCAATACCAAATGCTTGGTAGGTCGTTGAAAATCGCGTATTGAGCAAGTCTTTTGCTGATCCGCCCTCTTCGATCTGCTTCCAAATGCTGCTGTTTACCTTTTTAAATACAGGCAGCCACTGATCAAAAGTCACTTCAGAAACTGGATGCTCGGCAAAAATATTGCTTAACCCTTCCTGTTCTCCCTTTTTGAAATCAAATATTGTATCATCTAAATCGAAAATCAAAAATTTTTTCTCTTTCATTGTTTACCTCCGTAAAATCAAAGTCTGTTTTATTGTAACAAAGTTTGACATTGAAATCTGTGGCGAATTTAAAAATCCATTGATTCTATACTTCTGATCCATGTTATAATAGGCAGCAAAATGCCTTATTCCTCAATCAAAAATCGCTATAAAGGAGAATGAACTATGACAATACCTGTGATCACTTTAATGGATGCTTACATGCTCGAATCCCTTTTATCTAAAGGGGTAAAAAAAGAAGCGCTCGTTCAAGCAATAGAAAACCACTCTCTGGATCAATTCAAGCAGACTGAGCAATCTTACGATTACGCTCAACTCAATGAATCTGTTAAAGGAAAAGAACAAAACTATATTGACGCTGTAAAAGGTCCTTACGCAATCAGCTACTTGACGATCAATGGATTGAAAAATCTGCTGCGAATCAAATACGGTTTCGAGGAAGGAACAGACTTTACACTGTATGAAAAGAAGCTGGAACAGTTGACCGTTACGCAACAGCAGCTAACTGAAATCCAGACTTTAGTCGGCTCAGTCTGGTCTGTCAAAAAAGTCGCTGACCAAGAACAGGGATCCTATACGATTTCCATTCTCCACGCAAGCTTATTACAGTAACTGAAAATCCAAATACAAAAGTTTTAAAATTTATTGTTGACAACCGCCTCCTTCACTTGCTATAGTTATGACCAATAAGAACAGCACAATAAAATGCGTAAAAGATAAGTACTTTTGGAAACTCTTCATAGAGAGCCCTGTCTGGTGAAAAGGGGCAAGAGGGAACAGTCGGAAAATGGTCTTTTAATTGCCGGAAGGCTTTATACTTCCAGCGAACGCGGAACGAATGAGTTCGAGAGAATGAGTTTGTTACGGTCACACCCGTTACAGTGTCGCAGTATTATGCACTTTTTAAAACAAGTGTCGTACTGGCTGAGACAATGAGAAGTGATTCCATTGTAAAACAAGGTGGTAACACGAATTTGACGATTTCGTCCTTGAAGGAGATCTGCATACAGCAGATTTCTTTCAAGGACTTTTTTTATTGACAATTTTATACTGAACACTTAAGAGATGAGTAAATGCCCCTGAAGCAATAACAGAGAGCCTGTAATCGCTGAAAACAGGTTTGCTTAAAGACATTGAATATGGTCTCTTCCCTGCTTCCCTTTTTATATTTTATAAGGTAAGCAAAAAGTGGATTGCCGAGTCTAGTAATAGACCAGGCAATTCCGGGTGCGCCCGTTAACGTGCTTAAGTATAGTTTTTTTCCACTATACTTAATGAGGTAAGATTCGTGAGAGTCTTATAAATAAAGGTGGTTACACGACAACATCGTTCGTCCTTTGACTAAACAGCATCCAGCTATTCCGTTAGCACTTTGCTGTTTGGTCGAAGGGCTTTTTTTATTTTCAATCAATTAACTGTATAGATTATAAGCATTATGGTGTTAAGTCAAGAGAATAGATTAAAATGACAACCTATTTTCATAAAAAAGGGTACACTGAACTAAACCGCCACGTATTCGAAAATACGTTCGGTTTATATCTTCGGATAGTCGTCCTTAAGAAATAGTTTCTCTTAAGACTCCATCGCCTCCGATCTTGCGATATAGAGTTGGTGATCGCTTAGGAGTGCAAACACCAGACGCACTAATTTTCGTGCAGTTAAGACGAGGGCTCGTTTGTGTTGTGTTTTCGGTACTTCTTTATATTTTTTCTGGTAATAGGCTTCATACTCAGGAATATATCGTCTTACAGAGTTGGCAGCTTGAACTAAGTAATAACGTAAATAACGGTTTCCTGACTTAGACATCGGTGTCTTTTCTTTTTGATAGTTACCAGATTGATGTTTTGGCCAATAAAGACCAGCGTATTTTGCCAGTTGAGCTTCATGGTTAAATCGGTCAATTTGACCAACTTCAGCGATAATGCCTGCGGCATAAACAGGTCCAATGCCTGGAATGCTTAACAATGTTTTGGCGCTATCGATGGTTTCCATAATATTCTCAATGGCTTTATCAATGATTTTTATTTCTTGTTCAAATCCACGTATAACACGCATTTGAACACCTAGATTGATATCAATACTGTCTTGTGCTAATTTGCCTAAGCGATAAGAGTCTGAGACAGATTTTCTAATGACTTTAGCTAATTTGACAGGATCTTTAAAGCGTCCTCGTCCAAACTTTTGAAGTAAAGCAGCTAGCTCAACGCTATTCATTGTCCGAATCTCAGCCATTGAAATGTCGCCATTCATTAATTGAATCATCGTTGAACTAAACACAGACGTGCTTATATTTTCAGCTTTTAAGTCACTCGAAAGAGTGTTGCACTTGTAATAAAGATTTTCCACGTAGTGCTGCTGGGCTTCGGTCATCTGTCGAATCAACTGATAGCGTGTACGAGTAAAACGTAGAAGAGCAACGAATTTTTCTTCTCGTGGTTGAGATTTCGTATGCTTTCCAGTTGTCAAAAACTCTGCAATGATTTGGGCGTCTAATTTATCATTCTTTTCTTCTGTCCAGACTTTAGAAAAACGATGAATAACCCGCGGGTTTTCTACAATGGTTTCAACGTTAATCAGTTTCAACTCTGGATCATTTGAGAAGAATAGGGACGGGTGCATACTGTATTGACCCGTCGCTTCCATACCTACAAGTATTTTGTCAAAATCCAACTCCTCGTGAAAGCGAAGGATTTTATCTTTAATCATTGTGGCGCCTGACTCACTATTCGCTACTGTCTCTTGCCAAAGAATCGTATTGGTATCATCTTCACGTAAGAGAAAACAAGCATCAAGCTTCGCTTTACTTACGTCTAAACCGACAAATAATTTCATGGAAGGGTTCCCCCTTTCGTTATAAATTTGGAAGGTAAGCTTGGTCACTCCGGGCTATCCCTGTAACACAATGCGTGCCTTAACCTCGAGCATAAGTATTTAACTCGTTTCTTGTGTAGCTGCCAAGACCGAAGGTTTCCTAAGACCAACGGACACAAGAACCAAGCCATACAGCTTATGAGTAAATAGTCTCAACATTGTGACGGGAAGCATGCTTAATGAGTAGTCGAACTACAAGGAGGGGAAAGCTTCATCCCATTTAGAACCATCTTCCATCTAGTTCTATTTTACACAGAAACAGCACGGAATGACCAAGCGATAACCAAGATATTTAATTATCAAAGAACTAAAGTGAATGGATCATCAAAAGCGACTTTTTGAAATTTTTCTCCCCCATGGGGGAGAAAGCTCCATTCTTTCAAACAGTTAATCCATCAACTAAGTTAAGAACAATTCTTAACTACAAACTTATTATACGAGGAGGATAACACATGATAGAGTTAAAAAATTTAGATGTTCAATTCAAAACAGATCATAAAGAGATTCATGCTGTACGAGATGTAACGATTCAGATCGATAATGGAGATATTTTCGGAATAGTCGGTTACTCAGGTGCCGGAAAAAGTACATTGGTCAGAACGATCAATCTGCTGCAGCGGCCTACAAACGGCAGCGTGCGAGTAGGAGATAAACAATTGCTGGACTTGAATCCGAAAGAACTGCGTCAGGCAAGAAAGAAAATCGGGATGATATTTCAGCATTTCAATCTAATGAATGCCCGGACCGTTTCCGGAAACGTACTTTATGCTTTACGTTCGAGTAAGCTATCCGCCGAAGAGAAACATAAAAAAGTAGCAGAACTTCTGGACCTTGTAGGATTAGCAGATAAACATGACGTCTATCCTTCTCAACTTTCTGGTGGGCAGAAACAACGTGTTGGGATTGCACGATCATTGGCAAACGATCCGGAAGTCTTGCTTTGCGACGAAGCAACGAGCGCTTTAGATCCTAAGACGACTCTATCTATTTTAGAATTGCTGAAGAATTTAAATGAAAAGCTTAATTTGACTATTGTCATTATCACTCATGAAATGGAAGTCATCAAAGAAATCTGCAATAAAGTAGCCGTCATGGAAGACGGTTCAGTTGTTGAGCAAGGTGATGTTGTCTCAATTTTTACAGAGCCTCAGAACGCTTTAACACAGGAATTTATTAATACAGCCACTCACATTGACCAGGCATTGGCAAAACTGGCTAAACATCCAACTTTGCTTAACTTGAATAGAGAGGATACCATTGCTCGTCTGTCATTTGTTGGAGAAAGTACAAATGAACCGCTAATCTCCAGTCTCTATTCTAAGTTTACTGTTTCAACAAATATTCTATACGGAAATATTGAAATTCTGCATGATACACCCATCGGAAATTTGATTGTTGTATTGAGCGGTAATCCAACACAAATCAAACAAGCTACACAATTTTTAGAATCTCAACAGGTTCATGTTCAGGAGTTGGAACATGTTCAAACAAATGAAAAAGCAAAAGTTGTTCCTTTAAATCGTGAGTATGTTGTTTAGGAACAGTTTTATAAGAAAAGGAGAAAACTTATGAATGGAATAACTGAATTTATTGAAAGTATTGCGCCGAATGTATGGGAAATCCGCGAACGAGTCGTTGAAAGTACCTGGGAAACGATTTATATGGCCCTTGTAGCTGCGCTTATTGCCGGTACTATCGGCATAATCCTTGGCATCATTTTAGTCGTTACAAACAGAAGAGGTATTTTAGAAAATGTGAAATTCTATCATTATCTTGAACAAGTCATCAACACCTGTCGATCCGTTCCTTTTATTATCTTACTAGCCCTACTGGCACCTTTTACTCGATTCATAGTAGGCACAACAATCGGAACGACAGCCGCTATTGTTCCAATTATTATCGGAATTATTCCCTTTTACTCTCGGCAAGTTGAGAATGCTTTACTTGAAGTGGATCCTGGAATTGTAGAAGCAGCAGAATCAATGGGCTCGTCTCCTCTTGAAATCATATTTGGTGTTTATTTAAAAGAAGGGTTTCCTTCACTTGTTCGAGTATCAGCTGTTTCAATCATTAATTTGATTGGTCTGACCACCATGGCCGGTGTAGTCGGAGGTGGCGGATTAGGAGATTTAGCGATTGCTAGAGGGTATAACCGATATCAGATGGATGTTACAGTCGTCTCTACTCTTTTGATCATGCTAATCGTTTTTGCTTCACAATGGTTAGGACGTGTACTGATCAGAAAAACATCCCATTAACTTATGCAGTGTTGTTTAAAAACTGTTGATACAACCTATTTAGATAAACAATATTCTTAAAGGAGAGAAAAAAATGACTACAATCACTTCTGGTACACTCGAAAAAACGATCACGGATTATATTGAAACAAACACAAAAAAATTCATTGATACAAGCCATATCATTTCAGCAAATCCAGAAATTGGAAATGAAGAATTCTTTGCTCAAAAAACACTGACTGCCCTGCTTGAGGAAGCCGGCTTCAACGTCACAAGAGATATTGCCGGTCATCAGACTGGTTTTACAGCAACAAAAGATTCTGGAAAAACTGGACCTCATATCGTATTTCTTGCAGAGTACGATGCACTGCCTGGTATCGGACATGCTTGTGGGCATAACGCCATTGGAACGCAAAGCACACTAGCAGGAATTGCACTTTCAGAAGTGATCAAAGATGTTGGCGGAAAAGTTTCCGTTTACGGAACACCCGCAGAAGAAGGTGGGCCAAACGGAAGTGCTAAAGGCAGCTTTGTGAAAGCAGGATTGTTCGATGATGTAGATGCTGCATTAATCGTCCACCCAGCAAATCGAACGGGACTAACCGGTCCGAGCTTAGCAGTTGATCCTCTAGAGTTCAAGTTCTTTGGACGAACCGCTCATGCTTCTGCTCAGCCAGAAGAAGGCATTAATGCACTCGATGCTGTAATCCAGCTCTTTACAGGAATCAATGCACTCCGCCAGCAATTAAAATCAACTATACGGATTCACGGAATCATCACTGACGGTGGAGAAGCTCCCAACATTATTCCAGAATATGCAGCAGCCCGATTCTTTATCCGAGCAGAAACCTGGGAAGAGGCCGAAGAAGTTTCTAAAAAAGTTCAGGATGTCGCTCGCGGAGCTGCTCTGCAGACTGGTTCAAGAGTAGAAATCGGCCGGTTCCAAAATGAAGTACATGAGTTTCGCATCAATTCTGAATTGGACAAAGTCCTCGAACAAGAATTGCTGAATGTTGGAGAAGAAATTGATTATACCCAAAGAAAATCTTACGGTTCAACCGATGCCGGAAATGTCAGCCGTGTAGTCCCTACTTCTCACCCGCACTTTAAGATTGGCCCAGATACATTAGTCGGTCATACAAAAGAGTTCCGAGAAGCTGCTATTTCACCTTTAGGAGATGAAGCACTCATCAAATCAGCAAAAGTACTTGCTCTCTCAGGATTGAAGTTATTAAAAGACAGAGAAACACTTGCAAAAATCAAAGAAGAATTTAAAAAAAATAAAACAAAGTGAGGAAAACAAAGATGAAAAGGAAATTTTTAGGAACATTTACACTATTATGCGCAGGGTTATTGGCTGCATGCGGAGCTAACGCTGAAGAAACCGTTAAAGTCGGAGTCGTAGGAGAAAATAACGATGCTTGGGAACATGTACGTGATGTAGTAGCTGAAGACGGAATTAATTTAGAAATTGTCACTTTCTCAGATTACCAAACACCCAATACAGCACTAGCAGAAGGAGATCTTGATCTAAATGCGTTCCAAACAGTTATCTTTTTAGATTCTTTCAATGAAGATACTGGAAATGACTTAACACCAATTGCAGACACCACTTTGAACCCGTTAGGCATTTATTCTGAACAGGTAGAAGATGTAGCCGATATTCAAGAAGGCGATACGATTGCTATCCCAAATGATGCATCTAATGAAGGCCGCGCATTGAAATTGCTTCAATTTGCAGGGTTGATTGAAGTTGATCCAGAAAAAGGAAACTATCCTCTTATTGAAGATATCACAAGCAATCCATTGAACCTGGAGATCGTGGCTATTGCCAGTAATCAGACTGCACGTTCATTGAGCGACACAACTGCAGCCGTAATCAATGTTGGAATGGCCGTTGACGCTGGATATATTCCATCAGAAGATGCTATTTTCTTAGAGTCCGCTGAAGGCGATACAGAACCTTACATCAATGCTATCGTTGCACGCTCTGAAGACACGGATAACGAAACCTATCAACAAATTGTCGAAGCTTATCAGACAGACGAAGTAAAAGAAATCATTGCAGAAACAACACAAAACTCTTCTATTCCTGTTTGGGAATAAGCAGTACAGACCAAAAACCGCACATAGCTGAGCTATGTGCGGTTCTCTTTGTTTTTGTATTAAAAAAAAGTCAATTTATCAACGCATAACAGATCCACCAGATAACAGGATATTTTCTCCCACAATATTTTCTGCAGCATCTGACAATAAAAAGGCAATCGTATTCGCTACTTCTATTGCATTCGTGATACGTCCGGACGGCAGTTTTTCGCTTTCGATTTTGAATTGTTCTTCAAAACTGTGACCTTCTCGTTCTCCTTTAGAACGGATGCCGTTTCTTCCCATCTCAGTATCTACATACCCTGGGCAGACACCGTTGACTCGGACATTATATTCAATGGCTTCTAGTGCAAATGACTGGGTAAATCCATTGAGCGCAAATTTAGATCCCGTATAAGCCGTCCCGCCATATGTCCCTCTTATACCGGAAAGAGAAGAAACATTCACGATTGCGCCCTTTTCTTCTTTCTTCATCGCTTTATAAATTCTTTGCGTTAGTAGAATCGGGACAGTGTGATTTAAGTGCATCACGCGCTCCAGCTCTTCTTGGGTCAGCTCTTCCAAAATGCCTCCGCCAGTCATCCCAGCTGAATTCACTAATAAGGAAACCGGTCCAAACTTTTCTTCTGCGGCTTGAACTAATTGTTCTCTGTCAGCTGTATCGGTCAAGTCAGCAACATATTGCAGTACCTTTGCATTCGGCGATTCTTTTTCAATTTCTTCTTTTAATTCGTTCAAAACTTCTTCTTTTCTTCCTGTGATCGTAACATCGGCACCCATAGAAGCTAGTACTTTTGCAGTCTCGCGACCGATCCCTCCGGTAGCGCCTGTAACTAAAGCATGTTGGCCTTTAAATGCATCAGATGAATAAATAGACATGACTCTCCTCCTAAATAGCTTGATTTAATCGTTAATCGTATTTAAATTGTTGCATAGAATAAAGAGATTATCTAATATTTTGTATTATTACATGGGACGAGCTCTTAATGAATATATATTTCTAAGGTAAAACAGATCATAGCTATCAAACTGGACGCAGTCCTAATGTGATTCCAAATTGTCCATGACTTTAAATATCTCTCCCATACACCTTGACTACCGTTATCTTCAGCATTTACTGCTTCCAACTGATTGTTTAACGGTACATTTCTTGTTCCTGTAACAAGAAAACAACCGATAAAATAAAATAATGACCCTGTCAAAACTATCCATGAGTCCAAAGAAGTAACAAAGAAGAGTATGATCAGCACCAAACTCGTTCCCGCTGTTCCCATAAAGAATAAGAAAAAGAAAGGATTCACCACTTTCCGATTGATCTCTTGCATAGTAGCGATTCCGTTAGATATAGTCAAAACTCCGAAAGCTTCCATAATAAAGTTCGAAAAAGCAAAAAACATTCCGGCTACCAACCCCGAACCGACCAAGGAGAAAACAACTAAGCACTCAATTAAGATTTCCATATTTACCTCCATTTACTTGTTTATGGTATAAGTTTAGTAATCTAATGTTTAAACTGTGTGCTTTTTATATTGAAATTATGTAAAACAGATAGAAACTTGCCTATAACAGTATAGTTTGTATTATACTCATGTTATAGCATTTATTTATTTGTTAATGAACATATATTCACGAACAAATCCAATGAAAATGAAACATATGATGGAGGAGACTGACATGGCGACCCCAATTTATGAACCTTTGAACACCTTAAAGAAAGTAGCAGACAATATCTGGATTGCAGACGGCGAAATCATTAAGATGCGCGTAGCAGGTGTCGGTATCCCTTTTCCTACGCGAATGACGATTGTTAAATTGAACGATACAGATTTGTGGTGCCACTCTCCTATCAAACCAGATGAACAGTTATTAGAAGAAATCAATACACTCGGAGAAGTAAAACATTTGATTTCTCCAAACAAAATTCATTACGCCTATATTGAAGACTGGAAAAAGCTCTATCCTCATGCTGTTGCCTGGTCGAGCCCAGGAGTTGAAAAACGCGCACAGTCGCAGAATATCACTGTGAAATTTGACCGTGCTTTAGAAAACAAGGCGCCTGCAGAATGGTCAAATGACATTGACCAACTCATATTCAGAGGCAGCAGAGTCATAGAAGAAGTCGTCTTCTTTCATAACCCCAGCAAGACACTGATATTAACCGATTTGATCGAAAATTTCGAACTAGAACGAACACCGAGCAGGCTTTGGCGATCCACCTATAAGCTGGCTGGAATCGCAGATCCAGATGGAAAGACTCCCATTGATATGCGCTTGACTTTTCTAGGACAGAAAGAAAAAGCGCGACAATGTTATCTTCGAATGCTGAAGTGGAAACCTGAGAAAGTCATATTGGCTCATGGTCGCTGGTACAATAAGAATGGGACTCAAGAATTGGAGCGCGCATTCAAGTGGTTGGAGAAATCGTAAAGTCTTTCTTCATCTACTGTTTAAACATAAAAAAGACTTCATGCAGAACGTATACTACGCTGATCTGTATGAAGTCTTTTTCCATATAATCTTATTTAATGTTTTTATACTCTGCTTCCAGTGCGCGTTTAACTGCAGGTCTTTCTTGAATTCGGTTAGCCCACTCTAGTAAGTGCGTATATTCATCAGCCTTCAAGAATTCCGCAGCATCACCATACAATTCTCCTTGAACAAGACGACCATACCAAGGCCAGATTGCCATATCCGCAATCGTGTACTCATCGCCTCCGATGAATGTTTTGCCTGCTAAATGCTTGTCCAACAAATCTAGCTGGCGCTTTGTTTCCATTGTAAAACGGTTGATCGGATACTCTTGCTTAGTTGGTGCGTAGTTGTAAAAATGACCAAATCCACCACCTACATATGGAGCAGCACCGGTTTGCCAGAACAGCCAGTTCATCAGTTCTGTTCGCTCAGCTAGTGTAGTCGGCATGAATTGCTCGAATTTTTCAGCTAGATAAAGCAGGATCGAAACAGATTCAAATACACGAATCGGTTCATCCACTGAGTAATCCATCATAGCCGGTATTTTAGAGTTAGGATTGATCTTCACGAAATCACTCCCAAATTGATCACCTTCAGTGATATTGATTTTGTATAAGTCGTAGTCAGCACCTTCAACGCCGGCTTCTTTCAATTCTTCCAGCATGATGGCTACTTTCACTCCATTTGGTGTTCCCAGAGAATAAACCTGCAGCGGCTTATCTCCTACCGGCAGCTCTTGTTCAAAACGGCTTCCTGCTACTGGCTGGTTCCCGAATTGATTGCTTTCGTCTTGATCCCATTCCCAAACTTTAGGGACTTCATAGTTTGACATTTTATCCACTCCTTCTAATTTACTTTCAGTATACTGATTTACTATTTTGCCGTCCACTTTCTAATATTTGATTTCTAAACTATCCCTTCTCGATTGATAGATTCTAAGTAAATTAACTATCTTTTATTAAACCAAACGACTCTAGGAATAGGCGAATCAAAACTCATTTTCCACAAAGGTTCCCGCTAAAAGATCATGAATAGCTCGTTTATCATGACGAAATAATACCATCAGCCCGCTTATTACCGTAGTTACTCCAAAAGTCGCATAGCCTAATAAGACTCTGCCGATCACTTCGCGCATAATCATATCAGACAAGCTGAGATCCGTACCATCTAGTTTTACGATTCTTATATTCATGATCTTTTTACCAATTACGTATCCATTCCAGTACACAGGAAGAAAAGTTAAATAAAATAGATAAGTTAGATTAAAGGCTAGTCCTTGTGTCCAATTGATTGATATCTCTCCAGTGCTCAGATAGATCATCATGCCGATCGGTAAAACGATGATGATTGAATCAACAATAGCTGCTAGTATTCGTATCCCGAAACCTGCTCTTTCTAGTTCAGAGCACATAGAACTTCCCCCAATTTGAAATTTTATTTATACTATCTACCTTTGCTGAGAAATATTTTAAAGTATCATTTATGTATTATATAGAATACCCCTAGGTAAGTTTGTAGGTATGTAAAGTAGTTGTCGATAAAACACTTATACTACATAAAATCTCATTTGCTACTTTTAATAGTATATTAAAAATTCAGAAAATCAAAGTCTTTTGTAACCGCTATTAATTCCTAATGCTGAATAGTATAAAAATAAAGCAACCCTTTTACGAGGGTTGCTCTGCTTACTGAACTACTTGAATTGAATTGCCATTACTCGAAACTTGTATATTTCCGTCTCTTGTCAGATAGATTGTTGTTCCTAATTCTTCAAGAGCCGAAACAACTTCTTCTTCTTCTGTGTTTTTATCCGAGCTGGTGATGATTGCATATTCAGGATTGACTGTTTCAAAAAATGTCTCGCTGTTCGCTGCAAGTCTTCCGTGGTGAGGAACTTTAAGCAGCGTGTATTCTCCTTCTGTCTGATTCATTACTTCTTCAAGCCTGGCTTCTTCTGCATCTCCGGCAAACAAGAAATAATTCTCTCCATGTTCTACACTGACAACTAGTGAGTAGTCATTATCGCTTTCATATGCATCAGCTTCTGGTGGATAGACTGTAAAGCTGGCAGATTCAATTGAAAATTTCAATGTCTCTGTCAGAACTGTAGCGGCAAGTCCCGCTTCTTCCATAGCAGTAACGAATTCCAAGTAGTCTGTACTGTCGCTTTCGTAATCCGGCACCAATACATTCTGAACGTCCACTTCATTTAAGACCGTATCTGCACCTCCGACATGATCTTTGTCAAAATGTGTGATAATCAGATAATCTATGGATGCTATTCCTTCTTCTTCTAAATACTCCACGATTTCTTCCCCATCTTCCTCTTCACCGGTATCAATGACGATAGTCTGATCCCCATTTGATAACACCATACTATCTGCACTACCGATTTTGAAAAACGTGATGTCTAAACTTTCCAGAGTATTAGCTTGACTCTGCAAAGAACAACCGGCCAGCGCTATTGAGACGACGAAAGCTGTCACCATTTTTATACCTTTATTAATGAATTTATTTTCTTTAAAAACTATTTTAGTTCCTCCTTCTAAATTATTTATATCTGTCTTACAAGTAAATGACATAAAACAACTAAAGAAATTTCTCCCATCAGATTAGGCTTTTTTAGTTCCCTGCTAAATGATTGCAGTTTGATACTTGGATTAAATGCAGGAATAACAACATAAGGTTACATACTCCCTACCTTCTTAGGAATCTTTGAGTGCATCTCTTTTAACTGTTTAGAAATTGTGTATGTCTTCTATACTCTTATTATACTCATATAGAAGAATTCATTCTCCGTAAAACTGATTGAATTCTGTGGTAATTATGTGGTAAAGAATATTTTTAGAAATAACTCCACAAAAAAGCACACGATGCCTGTAGTGAATTCAAAGATATCGTGTGCTAAGGTTTACTTATTAAATTGGTATTACGTCAATATATTGGACACGATTTAAGAGAATTTCTTAATGAAACATGGACCTGTTTTGAGGCCTCAAGGTTTCAGTAAACGTTCTAACCGCTGACGCTTTTTAGAACATTTACCGAAACCTTGAGGATAGCTAAAGACTTTCTATTTAACCGTCCTATGGTTCCGTCTAACTTAAATGACTGCTTGATCTAAGTATGCTTGCTCAATGGCCAGGGACGTTCGGTTCCCAAGTGCCGAGTGGATTCTCTTCCGATTGTAGAAGGCTTCAATGTATTGAAATAATTCTCTATAAGCCGTATCGAAATCAGGATAATTCTTTTGGTAAACTTCTTCCTTTTTTACGATAGAATGAAAGGATTCGATTACGGCATTATTGTGAGGACTCCCTTTCCGACTGAAACTATGACGAATCTCTTGTTTTTCTAGCGAAGATTCATACGCTTCGCTTGTGTACTGTGAACCAAGGTCAGAATGGAGAATGAGGCCTTCGGCCGCACCGTATCGTTGGGTTGCCTTGGTTAAAGTATCTAAGACCAGATCCACGGTCATCTGTCGGCTAAATGACCAAATCGCTTTCCGTGAATATAAATCAAGGATCGTGGAGAGGTAACTCCATTCATCTTTCCCTGTCCAAATGTAGGTGATATCCGTTACCCATATTTGGTTCAATCCAGTGGTAGAAAAATCTTGATTTAATAAGTTTACCCGATCGTCCGGCACAGGATCAACGGACCTATGGGGCCGCCATTTCTTTTGTGTAATGGAACGAATGTCCTGTTTATGCATCAGTTTTTGAACACGTTTGAGACTACAGTCTTCGTTTTCATGAGTAACCAAGATTGCATGAATTTTCGGGGCACCATACACACGCCCACTTGATTCCCATATGCGTTCAATTTTTTTGAGAATACGCCGATTTTCACGATCTCTATGCGATTCCTCGCGATTAATACGTTCATAAAAACTTGAGCGTGGAATCTCAAACAATTCCAATGTTCGCTTTAAATTGATGTCGTCTTTGATTGCGTTGAGTTCGAAAATAAAGTCATCGCGGTCTATTTTTGAGTGAACATGGCTAAGACCTTTTTTAGGATATCATTGTCTGTCTTAAGACGGGCATTCTCTGCTTTGATTTTTTCGATATCTGCTTCAGAATATCCGGTTTTTTCATCCGTGGAATATTTTTTGATCCACCGATAAATGGTTTGTTCTGCTATGCCATGTTCCTCACTTAAATTCTTTACTGAATGACCATTTTCGTACAAACTGACTAGCGTTTTCTTATAGTCGACATCATAGGTTCTTCGGTTTGACATCGATAGACACTCCTTTTCGATAGTTTATATTCTATCAAAACGTGTCCAGGATTTCATACTAACATCATCTATCAGTCATTTTTCTACTGATAGATTTAATATAAGATTTCAAATATCCCGTGACTAGTAGAAATGAATGTTCCCTCGATTTCTAAGTCACGACCATAGGATTCATAATCAATATAGTTCTGTAAGTTAGCAGGAACTTCTCCTAAAGCTCCTGTTTCTTCAATATAGTAGCGTGCGACATCTGCCATATCATCACAATCTGAATAACAAATAATATCTTCTTGATGTTCATGGAGTTCTTCAATGCTTCCAAAATGAGATTGTAGATTGGATAGTTCTGCAAGTATTTAATCTGGTAATCCCTCAGCGATCGTCCACAGGCGATTTAATTCGCCAATAGACGTGTGTTCGTCAACCTCAAAGGGTAATTCATAATCGTGAATAGCATATTCTTCGTATTCATCATTTAACCCAATACGTTCCTTTACTTCCTCAAAATCAATAGGGAGTTTAAACCATGCCCCTACTAATTCTCCCTCATTATATTTTCCTAAATTGGCAATGTAAACTTGCATATCATCCATAAAATTCACATCCTTTCTTTAAAATTTGCATAAAAAAAGCACTAGATTAATTTATCTAATGCTTTTTTATTTAACAATACGAATGTTTTTACTATTATTCTTTTTCGATTTCATTAACTATTGCATTGAATGCAAAAGTATCCTGTATTAAATTTCTAATCTGTCTAACATTTGAACAATATATAAAACTATCAAAAAGTCTTTCTCTAACATCAGGAGATAGGGTCATCTCATATTTTTTTGAAGATTCAACAAGGATTTTTTGACCGATTTTATTTTTTTCTTCACTAGTTAACTCTTTAAAATGTATAATTTTATCGAATCTATAAAATATAGGACTTCCTAGGTTTTCTTCAATCTCTTCAAGACTTAGGTAATTCGATGTACAGATTATTATTGATTTTTTTAACTCCAAATAATAGTTTTGATCCTCGTAAATTCCTTCATCAAATAGTTGATAAAAAGCACTATGAAATGAAGGATGGGCTTTATCAAATTCGTCTAGTAATAATACATTTGATTCTCTATCTAATAAATCTTTAGCAAAACTCTTTTCATAATGTGCACCACCAAAAAGATAATTAGCAAACTGACTATTTTGATACATAGAAAATTGTTTTCTAAATAATGGTTCTCCAATAATCTCTGAAATGAATTTTGCAGTTTCGGTCTTACCGATTCCAGACATTCCATATAATAGTATAACTATTGGTTTTTTACGATTAGATAAGGTAACAGGAAACAATGCTTGTAGTAATTTCTCTTTTGCACTTTTTTGACCAATAATTCTGTCATCATATTTTGAATTGATTTTTTTTAAATTATCTATATCCAAACTAATATATTCTTGATTATACACTTCTGTTTCTGGAAATAACCTCTTAATTTGATCACTAATTTGTAATGGGGGATTATGCAGATATAATCTATCATAATCAAATTTACTTAAAAAGTTATTAAAGTTAATGATCACATGTTCTCTAACGCCAGCGTATTCATCTGAACCTACAACTATATTTTCGACCCTAATCTTTTCTGGTTCACTCTTTGGTTGGGGTTGATCAGATATCTGAATAATCATATTTTTTGAATCTCTGTCATTCTCATATACTAATTCAGTTAGTGTTTTATATTGAGCTGGAATTGATTTATTAAATTCTACTCTTGAACCATAAAATATCACTATATCACTCACTAATAACACCACCTAACACTACATCGTATACATCTAGTAAATCATTTTTATCTTCATTTTTTTCCCCAGTAACTATTTCAGTAACGTCTATTTCACTTTTTTTCTTTTCGAATTTAAACTCATTTTCCATTGATAGTTGATTCATGGTGCAAGTTCCTACTTTAATTCCATAGTAAGTAAGATTCATTTTTGATAAGTCTGCTAATGTATAACTATTTTTAAAAGCGTTAATATTAAATCTTAAAACTGTTTTAGGAACAGGTTCGCTTCCTAAAAGCATTTGATAATATCCTCTATCTCCAAGTATAGCTTTATTAAGTTCAGTTAAATCAATGGGTATTTCTTCTTTAGGTACCACATTTAAATATGAACTATACATTTTATAGATGGTTATGGATTCTTCTGGAGCATATATCTCTTCAGATTTAAAGATATGAATGTTTTTATCCTCTACAGCTAGTGACAGATAATCAGTTAATAAAGTGTTTGATATTGTTGATTCCATTATTTTAGCCATTTTAGAATCATAACCTGTATTAACACTACCTGAAATAGTTGCCTTAAAAGTAGAAAAAAGATTGAATCCAGTTTTTGCTTGAGCATCTATTTCCGCTACAAGCTTAGCTAACCTTTCTTTATTTTCATTTGTTGACCAATCAATTTTTCCACCATTTTTAATGGTTACAAAATCATTAGCAGCTACTTCATCAAAGTAAATTATTTTTAAAAACTTTGAGTTTTTTGATTTTTTAGTCATTCATCAATCCTCCTATGTTTTAATTAGATATATTATATCATTATTATAGAAGTATCATGAGCCAATAATTCTATTGAATAGCTCCAATAAAATATCTTTCACACCCGCTGCATTAAAAACTAAGCCTACTGCAATAATGGCAATGATGAGAAAGCTAATCAACTTACTAAACTCACGCTTAAAGCCAAGATACAAGCCAATCACAACGATAGCCAAGAGTACCAGCGATTGAGCATTTGATAGAAACCAGTTATAAAGATTTTGTCCAAAATTCATAAAAATTCTCCTTTCTTTTTTTACAATTGTTTAATTTACAGAAACGTACTAAGTGATTATTTCCTTATCGGTTACTAACTGTTGTCTTAAAATCTTCTTATGTCGTTCCGTTAGTTTGGCATTATCCAAAACATCCTTGATAATCTGCGTTTGATTAATTTCATCTAATTTCATGGCTACCTTTAAAGTAGGTGCGACTTGATGGGACAACCAGTTCAACGTCCGTTGAAAAGAATATGGTTCTGGTTTTGTCGTTAATTTTAATTGTTCACGGTTGCTTCCAATAAACCAAGCCCATTCTTCATTGAGTTTCCAATCAGAACGGGGCTTTGTACTGTCTTTATCTACAAAACGGATATAGCGATTGATAATTTTAAAAGCAGTACGCTCCGGATTGTCATAGACTAATAAATCATGTACTGCATAATAGGCACGCTCATTTTTTAAACGAATTTCAAAACGATTTTTTACGTCTGCATCTTCAATAGGAATATTGTTTTTCTTGAACTGTTCATAGTCTTTTTCATAGATACAAAAATAGACTTCGTTTTGGAGCGAACCGATATAGAGTGTGTTTCCCATACATTCTTTTTCATTTTTGCGTATCAATTCACCGCTACAATAGCTTTTAAAACTACGGAAAACTGAAATACATTCTTCCTGTCTACATTTTTCTGTGAGGTTAGGAATATTTAAAATCCCAGTTTTATCATTAATAGCAAGGTCAAGTCGTTTCATCACGCCACCAGCCACTAAGGCGTCCATAAAAAACTCATCCCAGCTTCTTTGCTGTGCCAAAAGATAACTTTCAAATTGACGACAACCACGACCTTTTAATTCAACCAGTACTCCTTTATCTATCTCATGGGAGCATAGAATAAATATATCACCTAAAACATAATGTTCTGTATAAGAGTAGAATCCATAATCCTCATGAAGCATATAGGAAATTTTCAACCTCAAAATATCCTCAATCACGTGTTTGACATCTGTTGTAGGAAATCGAATCCTCACATAATCAAAGAGCATTTCAAGGGGAGCGTCTGGATTGAATCGTTCCAGTGTTTGCCAAAGTGATTCTTGTAGTTCATCTGATGGCTTTACTTTGCCTGTTTCAATGTCGCTAAGATATTGTCTTGTAATGCCTGTTGCAATTGCCATACGATTTTGTGAAAGCCCATAAGCAAGACGTTTTTCTTTTAATTCCTGTACCCAAGTCTTTTCACTCAGCTTAATCTCTCCAATCAAAAAAGCGTATGTCAACTGTTGAAGCTCATTTGACATACGCCCAAATTTTCTAAATCCCTTATAACCAAAGGGTTTTCTACTATTTTTTGTCTGTTTCTTGTTGTTTTGTACCCCCCTGTTAGATACGGGGGGTTAAGTGCTGGCGTGGCTATCGCCACACCAGCCAGCAAGATCAGTCCACACCTGCGACTTACGCTTCGCACGTTGCCTACGTGGACTGTCTGCTGTTATCAATATTCCTATTACTTAATTTCTTCTAACTCAGTGTGTTGTATAAAATCATCTGAAACCTCTATTGGATTCAAAACTTTATAATCTAATGTAACTGTGCTTCTATATTCATCATTTGAGTTTAAGTTAATGTCTAGTATTTTCCCCACTGCAACATAATTTTTATTATTTATCCAGACAACTCCATCACCTACTTTTAAAGTTGTACTCCACTTTATAGGCATCAACCACTCTTCCTTTATATCTGAAGGTATATTGATACTTTCAAATTCTTTAAAATTATGAATTCGTAACATTTCTTGAACTTTGTTATAAGAATGAATACTTTCAGATCCCGCAGTAGACCAATGTGTTACAAATTCCATTGGTGGTATGCCAATCTTAAAATCTCCTCCATTTATTAAGTATTGAAAAGTGACTGTTTGTTCAGCCTGTCCTTCAAAACTCATTAAGTTAACAGCATCTGAAAAAAATTTAAACTTTTCTACATCGTTATAGTAGCTCTCAATTCTAGATTCTGTATCAACATTTTTAATTGATAAAAGTTCGTCCCTTAGTGTGGTTATTAATTCGAAGATTGGATTTTGATTTTCTTGCGAGTACGGAGTGTCTAATAACAATTCGCTGACAAATTTTCCTTCGAAAAAATCTGGTAAATTTTCAAATTTCCCCTTTTCAATCATTGGAATAATGAATGGGCTGTTAGATTTTTCTTTTAATAGTGTAACTTCATTAAACACTCCTGTTTTAGGATCTTTCATTTTATTAATATATGTTTCTGTACATATACATATTACAAATCTCGATGAATTTATCCCATTAACCATAAATTCATCGAGCTTAGTTCCTGGATGATTTTCATATACATCTAGTAAAACTTCAAATCCCCACTTTTTAAGATAAATAGCTAACCATTGCGTAAATGATTTAATCTTTCTATCAGCTGTTTTTTCTTTTTCCCATGCATATGATATAAAAATTCTTCTCTCCATATATTATCCCCCTAACAAAAATATATGTTAATTATATCATCTACATAATTCTTTAACTATGAATCTTCATTCACCATTCCTGTTAAATCAGATATATTTTTTAGAAAGTCATGTCCTTTTGGTACTAAGGGTGTGTAAAATTCTGATATGACACTTGTTCCCACATCTACATAGCCACGTCCTTTGATTTGCTTTAAGAAGAAATCTTTTTGTACGTCACTGCCAAACATCATGCCATAGCCCATTTCAGACATTCTTCCAAGTGCCACTCTGAAATTAAACTGGTCACGGATTCCGTCGCCTAAATATTTTGCGTCTGGACGTTGACAAGCTAGTATTAAAAAGAAGCCAGCTTGGCGACCTAACATAACAATTTGTTTCAATTTATTTAAGACTGCGGTATTTTCTTTTGTTCCCAGCATTTCCATAAAAGCCACGTATTCATCAAAAATAAGAAAGTTAGCTGGAAGTCCTAAGTAGGCATAATTTTCTCCTGTTTTATAATTTTCCATTTGCTTCATATCCTCACTGCGTATCATCATTTCTTCATAGAAATTATCAATACAGGAAAGCATATCCTCTTTTTTGTAGTAAACATTTTCTATTACAGAGCCTAAATCTGCAAGGTCAGCATTCTTTGGGTCAAGAATATATAGATTTGATTCTGTATTAAGCAAGGCCTCAATCAGTGTTAAAATAAAGTATGTCTTACCGCCACCTGTACCCCCAGCAATCAGCATATGAGGAAGCTTGTCATATTCCCACCATACATTTTCCATCAGTCGTAATTTTCCATCTGTAGCTTGTACTTCATCAATAGAAATCCGACTAGCGATAGTGTCGTAAAGCAAGGTATATTCCACGTAAGAATCCTTTAGCTCTTTATCCGTCAGCTCACAGTACAAGCCACTTTCTAGTTTCTTTTCTAGGTGTAAGAGCTGGTCTTGATATTTCCCTAAAGTAATTTCTACCCGAATTTGTATCAATCCGTTATTAAGACGATAATAGATTTTGGGAAAGTAAGCTATCTTCTCTTTAGTACGACTGGATGAATCTTTAAAGAAGCTATCTGTTTTAATCTGTTCCGATTCATACCACTTATTTTCTAAAATCATCTTTGCCAGCTTTTGACGGTGGTAGAGTTGTTTTACTGTATCATATCTATATCTTTTGAATAGAAATACCATCAGCAAGCAAACAAGAATTGCGACACTTATACTCATCATTAAATAGGGAATGTCAATCCGGTTTGCTTGCAATAGATTAAAGTCTTGCCAATTGACCTGCTGGATTGCTTGAATATGAAACAGTCCAACAACCAGCAGGAAAATGGGTAGTAAGGTAGCTATTGTAAAGCGAAAGACTAAATCTTTGTCACTCGGACGAATCCTTTTACCATGAAATGTAATCTGTTTCATCCGTTATCTTCTCCTTTCTATTTAGTGGAAGATAGAGTGATAATTCTTATTTAACAGGTTCTTTTTTAGGTGGTTGGTTTCTAAGTGCATTAGAATCTTTCACCAGAATAATATCATCTGCTTTGATATACCAGTTTATATCTGCCCCTCGAAAGGTAGCAGTAGCGACAGTATCAGCTATTGGGTTGATAATTTCTATCCTTACATTATAGTCGAATTCCTTTAAAGGAACGCTGGCGGGAATACTTACTTGGATCATACGTCCTTGTCCTTTGGATTTTAGATCATAGGTACGTTCTTTAACTTCCTCTGAAACTGTACCATCTTCATTTTGAATACGGACTTCACGACGGAGTGCGGAAAATTTTAACTCTCCAAAGGTTGCCTCTTTTTCCAATACAATGCCATTAGCTAATCTCATAATTAAATTCCTCTCTTTCTTTATGCTTTTATCATGTCATCTGCATGTAAAAAATAATTAGTGAATCCACGAGTACCAATTTTATAGCCCTCTGCTGTAATACGTGGGTTAATTAGTTTTACACTTTCTTCAAATTCAAAGTTCTTTTCTCCAGCTTCGGCAGGAAGAACAACGACAATATCATCTGCTCTTTGAATAGTAGAGTATAGATTGAAGCTACGAGATAGCACAGTCATTTGTCCGTTAACTCTTCGCTGTTTAATTTTATCCTCTCCAGCAAATTCTAAATTTCCGAAGGTTTCTTTCATATTTGGGATTACAAATTTTAGTTCCATATTTATACCTATCCTTTCTTTTAAACGGTTTAATGAGTTTTATTTATTAAATGTTTTACAGGGTGGGAAACGCCCCTTTAAATCTTGTTTTTATTGTTTCAAACTATCACATCCTTTCAATTTGGGTAAAAAAATAGACACCTCATCTTTCGAAGTGTCTTATTCTGTATATTCAACTTTCTAGGAATGCGTTATTATGCTAGATATGTTCTGAAGTAAATCAGCCTTAATATTCTTAGAAACCACTGTATTTTTTTCGACAGTCGTAGTAGTTTCTTAAAAATTTGGATTCCAATTATACTCTATTGTTTTTTCTCGTCTTCGTTTAAGGTGAGTATCTACAAAATTGTTTCGAATTGGAAACCTCATATTTTTATCATATTGAACCTGTGCAATAAAATTATCATTACTCGGAAATAAAGCTCTATCTTTTCCTCTACGTAGTTCTCTTTTGTATAATACCATGTATATTATATCTGCTTCCATATTCCCATATTTTACTTTATGAGATGAAAATCCAAAATTCTCCAATGTATTAATCTTATTGATAGCATTCTTTACGGCATCGCGTACATGGTTTGGTCTTTTTGCTCGTTTAAGATATACAACCGATTTAAATCGCTTCTGGTCTTCTAAGCTAATGTCCTCAATTTCTGTTATTAGGTAGTCTTCAGTTTCTATATCTGGATAATAACGAAAGGAATCTTCAAATTCATTTCTATTTTCATCGTTAATCGGAAACATCAATACATTTTTATCTTTAATTACACGTTTCCAAGCTTCTCCCAAATCTATTACACCACTTGCTAAGTCGCTAACTATAGAGCAATTAATTGTAAAAAAAGAATTAGCAGTTCTAGGAGAATGAAACGAAATCATGATAGTGTCTTCTAATGATAGTTCTCTTAACTGGAAAATCCTTTCTGCAGTATGTAAACCGAGAAAAACTCGTGAATCAATATCTAAGTCTACACCAACAAATTCCACATTTATATGTTGTCTTTGTTCAGTCTGATTATTAATATCTAGCTGATATATTTTATCACAAGTAGTGAGGAGTGTAGACATGGATAGTTTTTCAAAGAATAGTGAAGTGTCTTCATGAGCAGAAGAATTTTTATATATTTCGTTATAAGTTATATTTTCTTCGCACAAATATCCAATCCATGCTAATACAATAGCACTTAATCCATCATATAACTGTAAGAGTGAATCCTTAAAATTGTAAACACTTGACTCTTCCTGAATTTGTTGCCCACCTTTTCTATAAGAAAAAAACATTTTGGAACCTTCTGCTTTAACTCCACCGTGTGAAATTGCGTTACGAATATTTGAATCAGCTAAGTCAGTAATTATTTGATATCCTCTTTTAGAACTTGCTAAGCATTCTATTTGTGGAGTTAAATTCTTTTGAAACAAATTACGGTTTTCAATTATACTTTGAAATTCAATGAACAGTTTTAGTATATTGCTGAAACTAGTATTTAATAAGTCGTTGTATATGTTAATACTAAATATTTTTGCTTTTAACTCCTCACTCCCTTTAAATCTGTTCATTAATAAAATTCTTTCCTCTATATCTAATAAATTTTGATAAGTATAGATCAAGAAGTGGGAATTTTTTAATAAAGTCGTGGTCATATTTTCGTTCCCTATATTTTCCTCAATTTCCTGAATTTTTGCCCTTGTGAAAAGAAATAAATCATTGTTCCAATGTTTCATTTGAGGATTCTTAAGGAATTTATATAAAATAGGATGATAAATTGATGGTAAGGAATCTAATTCTGAAAATAAAGAAACAAATGTTGATTTTACATCTTTCAAACCAAGTTCTTTGGTTTCCTCCCACCAATTAATATAGTCAGTTAATTGCAATACAATTCCTCCAATAGTTTGTTTAATTATACTATACCACTTAAACTCATCAACAAAAATAAAGAAGAAAACTATTTTTTATCATAAAATCTAAAATAATAACATCACCTTTTTTTACAATATATAGTCTGCCTAAAAATATAATTAAATATTTTCTAATGTATTTAAAAGTTTAGCCTAATTCAAAATTATGCGAAACTTTCCTTAAAGATTAATAAACGACCATGCAGCTATATTAAAGAACTGGATATAGAATTATACTGTATAGTTTTTTGAAATAAACAGGTTAGACTTGATGCGAAAATTACACTATTATTATTTTTAATATGTTTTATCTCACTTAATACTTTCTCAAACCCCTTAATTTTGCTGCATTTATCCTTATATACTGTACGTTTAAAATAGAGTTGGGTTACTAAAAACTTTTGCGGAGAAAACAGACAAAAAAGAGAGCACATTTCATAAAAATGTACCCTCTAAACTTTGAATTGATAGGGTTCCCCTTCCCAGAAACTCTGGAGGGATTTTAGATCAAATTAAACCATTTTATTCATTATAAGAACCGAAAGAAGCCTGTTAAATAAATAATTCACTACCAAATCAAGTTAGTGTATTATTCCAACTATTAAGTATACTGTTTCATTATATCATTTTCTTTAGAAAACTAGACATCTTATTTCGATAAAAATAAAAGCTACCTAGTCATCGGTAGCCCGAATAATTGAATATTAGATTGTGGAATAGAATTATATTGAAGTGTCTGATTAAATGCACATACAGCAATTTCCTGATTTTACTGCATTTCAGCTTATATGTCCTCCTAAAATCTAGAAATTACTTAGGAAGTAATTTTTCCTATTTGTTCAAAAAGTAATTTCATTATGCACAAAACAAAATAGGCACAGTAACCATTATCGTTAAACTCCAGCCCATGAGCTACTTTATTTCGAATATTCATGAGTTCCTCTATCATTAATTTTCTGAATAGCCAATGTCTATCTTCACCGAGATATGATTTTAATGCCTCTGTTTCAAAAATTGGAGTAAGAGTTTTTGAGTGTTCAACTGGAAATCTTTTCAGATTTGAAGTTTGCTCACCAGCTTCTTTTGCAACTTCACGAAACCACCATTCAATCTGTGGTGAAAGTAAATATAATCCCGAATAGATATCTCCTACAAAAAACAACTCAAATGCTTTATTAATATAATACGATCTTTTAATCAATATAGGATGTTTTTTAATCATTTCAGAAAAATCGACTTGAATTTTCTCCTCTAATATGACTTGTAGTAGATGCATCCACAAAGCTGCTCCAATTAATTGTATACTTCTAAATAGAGCTAGACTTTCCTTAGTCGCCTCACTATTTGACTCAAAGATAGTCTGCTCATATTCATTTTTCATAATGACTGAAAAAACCTCAAAAAATTGGTTAATTTGTTTAATTCTTTTTCTATTTTCTAAAATTTCTTGTCTTGTAATAAATGGGACACTTCGAATTAGAAACTCAATCTGTTCATTGCGCTCCATAAGTTTAAACTGTTCAATGTATTCATTTAATTGAGTTTGTTCTTCTTCACTTAGATAATCCATAAGATTTTTATCCCGGATTATAGAGTTCGGATATTCCATTTTAGAAAATCTTGTTTTCAACTTATCCAATCACATTTTGGATTGTTTCATTTTTTCTGAATTCGTTAATTCATATTTTTGATAAATTTTTATAGCATTCTCCAAATGCATTATTGAGGCTTCTAAATTAATACCACCTAGATTAAAACGTTCCTCTGCTAATTGCTCATAAACCCCTGCATATCTCTTTGCTACCTCTTTTATTTGCTGTTTATCATTTTTCTTTTGATACCATTTAATCTTTAAATTGAAAGCTGATGGAAATATGCAATCAAATCCCATTGGATTGTACTTTGAACGTTCAGTAGGAGCGGTATCTCCTTGAAGTATTGAAAAAGAAATCATCGTTTCAATTTTCTTCAACAACTCTTCCGTTCTAAAATTTTTCTCGTCTAGCAAATAATCAATAGCTGGAATAAGAAGTTCAAAATTTTCTATTCTATTCAAGGTATTCTCATCAAACTTAATAGAACTTACCAATTTGCTTAACTTATTTTCAACAGTGTTTATGTCTTTTTTATCAGCAGAATTTATTGCAACACCAACTAAACTAGAAGCTAAACGATATTGTTTTTTTCTGTTCACCAATTCTTCTGCTATTTGCATAGCTGCGATTGTAGCCATGTCAGCAAACTCTCTGAATCGTTGTCCGCTGTACTTATGCATTGTTTTGCTATCGGAAAATCCTTCATTAATGAAGTACATGCCAGATGTAAGTGAATAACCAATAACAGTTTTAACAAAAACATCCGAAGTGGAATCAAATCTTAATTCTAACTCGTTATAAAGAGCCTTTCTCCTTTCTTGAAATGTTTGAAGAGTTTCATCTTCAGCAATCTTTTTAAACAAATCATCATAGACTTGTGCCGCTTCCAAGTCAAAATGAAGCGGTTCATTGCTATTGACAAAATACTCTAACCAATTATCTCGCATATCTTATGCCTCCATATCATATATGATAAACTAACTATGGTTAATTAATTATATGGAAAGGTTAATATTGGCAATATAAAAGTAGAAATTTAAAAAATGAATATTGGAGTATAGATCGTAGAGTAACAGACTAACATCTGATTAGGTGCAAAAATGCGCTTTGACTGCACTATTTTTTATTTTTATGATTTATACTATTTTATCGTTTTTCACAGTCCTCAATTTTACTGCGTTTTGCCTTATATGCCTCACCCAAAATCCAGAGTGGGGATAGTCAAAACTTTTGCGGAGAAATCAGACAAAAAGAGAGTACATTTCATAAGAATGCACCCTCTAAACTTTGAAATTGATAAGGTTCCCCTTCCAACATCTCTGGCGGGATTTTTGCGGGAAACATAATCAATTTAAATCATTTTATCCATTTTAAGAACCGAAAGAAGCCTGTGAAACCAATCATTCACTACCAAATCAAGTTAGTGAATTACTCCCACTCAATGTAGAACTAAAGCTCTACAAACGCTGTCATATCAACGTTTACGAGTGGCTTTTTTATTTTGGAGACAGTGTTGGAGACAGTTACTTTTTCACTGCCTGATTTCCATTAAATGAGACACTGCTTTTCTTTGCTGTTTCAATTTTGATATTCCCATTCATGACTTGCGCAATTTCTTGGTCTATACCTGAATACATATGCGAATAGTGCTTCAATGTAATTTCTGGGCTTGAATGACCGAGACGTTTTGAAAGTATCAGAACCGACACATTAAATTCGTTAATGAGATAGCTTGCGTGACTGTGGCGAAGTCCTTTTGCTTCGATTTCTGGAACGCCTGCAAGTTTTGCATACCGTTTAACAATGCGGGCAATGGTTGACTTAATCATTGGGTTACCATCATAGCTAAATATGAAGTCAAGATTGCCGACTTCTTCCGCTTGTCGTTTTTTCCACGCTTTCAAAATTTCAATCGTATCATCATCAAGGCTAATAATTCGACTGCCTGCTTCTGTTTTTGTGTAAGACTGCCGTTGCCAGTTTGTTTTGCTTTCAAGTATCAACATATGCGTTACACGCAAAGTTTTCTTCTTGAAATCGAAATCCGACCACCAAAGAGCCGTTCCTTCATTTACTCTAACTCCTGTATTAAAATACACCCAGAGCATGACAAAACAAAGGTGTTCATACAAATCATCAATGCAAATCTGATTAATAACCTTCTCAAAATCTTGCTTAGTCCAGTAGGCAACCTGTGCTTTACCCTTTGGTATTGCCTTCACTTTCGTAGCTACATTAGTTTCCAAATATTGCAAACTAACCGCCATGCCTAATATTTTCTTCAAAGTTGAAAACATCAGGCTAGCATAACCATTTGAGTAGTTTGCGCCACCCCTCCGTTTTGACAAAAGCCATGTACGGAAATGTTGCACATCCTGAACCGTAATCGTTCGAAGTTGTTTCTTACCAAAACGTTGCATGATGATTTTCAACATTGGTTTTCGGCTTTGAAAAGTTTGTTCAAGGACGTCTGTTTCATAAAAAGGCAAGTACACCTCATTCATGAATTGTTCAAAGGTCATATCATAGTTTGAGTAGCCGTTTGTTTGAAAAAACTCACTGCGAATGCGAGTTAATTCTTTATAGGCTTCTCTTGCTGATAAAAACCGTTTCCCATTCTGATTTTTGCGTGCTTTTTTCTTAATGCGCTTTCCAGTGATAAGATCGAAGCCTAAGCTAGCTTCATAGTAAAACTGCCCCTTATCATCTGTAAACACACCTGTATATTGTGTGGTTGGCAATTATTATTCCTCCGTTTCGGACGACAATTCAATATCACCGATAACGGATTTTACCGCCTTCAAGGGTATCACGGACACCCGCGACCCTTGATAAAACTCATACCCTGAGCTTACCATAAATGCTTTCCCTTGACGAATAATTCTTTTTGCCGTGTAAGGTGGAAAGCCTAGTTTTTCTAAATCCTGCCAACTTACCATTTCTTTATTCATTGTTGCCACCGCCTTTAATTTGTCTATTTCTTTCCGACTTATAGCGACGTGAATCAAGATATTTTGCGAAGAAGTAAGTTTTGTTCATGACTAATGCCAACAAAATTGTATTGTTCGTTCTGGCATATGTTACCAAATCTTTAAATTCCACAAATTCATTTTCTTCAATCATATCAATGATTTCACCAATAAATGAACCGCCATCTTGCTCTAAAAGAAAACCAGCTAAGTCAAAGCCACAACCGCTCTCAATATCTTCAATGTTGTATTGTGTTTTGTCTGGATTTTCGGCATGAACAAAATAATCGTACATGCCTTTTGGTGACATAATCACTTCAACATGCTTCGGCGATTTGAGTTTTTCACTGATTAATTCTGATACCTGCGAATAGCTTTTCAAACTGTCAAAGTAAAGCGCCCCATGCTTATGAGCTTTCTTGATTTCACCCGTTTCTTTATTGACATCTTTATCATGCCAAGGACTTAAAATAAACGGTACATGCAAACCCTCCAACACATCAAAATAATTTTCAGGTGCGCTTTCTTGATAAAGGATGAATGCCCATTTATTACTACGTTTATCTTTTTGCTTTTTCATTTTCCACCAACCTTGATTATTGATTAATGATATAACGGGGGTCGTAGTAGCCCCGTTATACTGTTTGCGTTATTTTTTATAAATACAGCGGAGCTCCTTTGCTCTTGCCTATGGCAAGCAAAAGCTCCGCTGTTCTACTTTACCTAATTCTCGTTCCTTCAAGTCTTAGGTAACTTTTCACTCTTTCAATATTTGAAAATGAATATTCTGGCAATCGGTTGGCGATTTCTTCACGCATAGAATTTTTATTATCCAAAATCATGCCATGTACGCCTAATTCATTGGGAAGCTTCACCATGAACACAACGCTGTCATTGCGCACATCAACAATCGCTTTATTAACCGCCTTGTTGTATCTAAAAATCATACTTTTCTCTTCCTCACGTGTTGCCCTCATCTGTAAAAACTTTCTTATCCGAGAAGTAAGCCAAATTGACTTACTAATGTTTATTACTGAATCCTTAAACGCCCTCATAATGACTTCGGGCAAGATAATCGAGAGCGTGATTAAAATTGAAACGATTAGAACCTGTTGCAAACCGTGTTGAACAATCATCACGTATTTATAGAGAAATTGAGTGTATTTCACCATACTGCCGTTTTCTTGACCATGCAGGAATAGCCCTATCAGCATGAAGCCAAACTCGGCAACAAATAACAATACAGAAATTAATAGCAAATAGCCATCCAAGCGGAACGTCCGCATAAAATATGATTTTT
The DNA here is from genome assembly GCF_900169305.1 of Marinilactibacillus piezotolerans. Taxonomy (GTDB): domain Bacteria; phylum Bacillota; class Bacilli; order Lactobacillales; family Carnobacteriaceae_A; genus Marinilactibacillus; species Marinilactibacillus piezotolerans_A. The sequence continues at coordinate 250,213 of NZ_FWDP01000002.1, forward strand.
TCATGTCACATTATCCCTTCTAATTTATTGAATGTCGGCGTTAGCAATGGAACAATCTGAAAAGGGTGCTCCGAGTCGATTACCTGTATCAATCCCGTTCCGATACCTTGCGGAATAACGATACCTTCAAGCGATAAATCAGGGAATAAAAATTGTGTTGTCTTAGAATTAATATTGCCAACCTGAACGAGTACGTTCAACTGTTCCCTGACAGAAATCGGGATAGCATTATTATCAAATCGCTGTGATACCAATAGCAAGTGAACTTTACTTGCCCTGCCTAGTAGCGCTATTTGTGAAAGTAGACTAAAGAATCCGTCTTTTATCGGTTTTGCCACCCCATCGCTTAAAGCCAAAACCTCATCTATAACAACTGTATAATGTTCAAAATCAGCAGTAGGATTGTTATATAAAACTTGCTGACGTTGTTGAATTAACTCAAGCGCCTTGCTCAACTCACTATTCACTTCTGAAACAAAATCAGATTTGCTCCGACTTGCATTAGGAGCGACAACTGGAACATTGTTTTCTCTACCCCACCTGCTCGGCATATCGAACTTAGGGTCAACGATAACCAACTGTGACGACCATTTTAGCACGCAAAGCATATAAGTAAGAGCGTATGACTTCCCCGATCCGCTATTGCCTGCAATAGCGAAACTTGTCACCTTGTTCAAATCTATTGTCAGGTTTTCCATGATGGGAATTTTGTTGAGTGGCAAACGTTCAACAAAGCTATCAATATCTGAAATGACTAACCGTTTTGAAATACCCTTAACCCACGGGAAGAATAAAGCACGTTTGACATGAATATCATCCGTATCTAGTGGAACAAAATATGCTCCCGATTGTTTTAACAAAGTATATTCGGGGTAAAGCACGGCGTTCATGATAAGAAATAACTTTTGATAGAGGTCATCATCAACCACATAACTTGCAGGCATGCGGGGAATGAAATAGACGCCTTCATTCGTTACCTTTACATCAAATGAATTTGAGTAACTGGTTTCCCCGCTAATCTGCAAAGCCATGTTTATCGCCTGTAAGATATACTTTGCAAGCAGTAAACTGTTGTTAATCATTTAACCACTCGTACCCCTTCTGCACGGAAGTACACGTTAGAACGAATCTCTATCGCTTCTAAATTGTCCAATTTCACTTCTGAAAGGAACGGTGGCAGTGACGGCATTTTGGCAAACTTCACTGCAAAAGGATTTACGCCTTCCTGAGAAAAGTAAATTTTATACCCCGCCACTTCATCCGTGCGTTTGCCGTCATCAGTCCATACAAGTTGAGTTTCAATTTCAGATGATACGTTATAGATTGGCTTATCACCCTGAACATACTTTACTGCCGTTTCTAAGCTATATGAGCTTTTTATATTTTTCGTCTTCATGACTTTGTACCTCGTTAAATTAGTAGTATCGGCTATCAGCAGTTCGCCGACCCAACCGCCATATTGTTTGCAACCAACATGGCAATTCATCATCAAGCACTGCTTTACTTGATGAGTTAAGTATGACAATTTTTTTCTTTGTAGGTGCGGGAATTTAAAATTAAAAAAATAAAACCCCCGCACTTCTGCGAAGGTTTTATGATTCAGTTATTTATCAGTTATTTTCTTTATTTTTATTTTTCGAATATCATGACCCTTTTCAGCTTCTTGCTCAAGGCGTTCGTTAAAATCATCAAAACCAATGTTCCAAATAGAAGTCAATAAAATTTCTTTGATAAATACATCCAATGAGCTTGGTAAATTTTCAAATGTCAATATTTCTGATCTTACGTTCTTTAAGTTGCTTTCATCAACTTTCATATTCTGTAACTTGAAAATATCACCAACAGGCTCCATACTTTCATGAATATTATAAGTAAAATCAATGAAACATGATAATAAAGACTGACCTCTTTCACCATCATTTAGGATTTCATCTTCGAAATTCTGATAAAATGTTTCAATATCTTCTTCCGTCGATAATGGAATATCCCAAAAGTAATCAATATAATTTTCTGACTGTTGCATTTCCAAAAGCAAGGTAACGAAAAAATCCTTAAAATAAATTTTCGGGTTTCCCCAATACACTTCGTTTAAGTCATTAAAATCTAGATTTGTCACTAACGCTTTTGCCAATTTCAAGCTAACCAGTTTTGAATAATTTCCATTCGCTATTTCCTTAGTTTTGTGGTAGTCCAATACATTAGTCAGGAGCTTTGTATCGGAATAAACGTCCACTTTTGCAGGGCGTTGTTGGTGCTTCGCCCACTCATTGTATTTTTCATCAATGCGTTTTGAAGCTTGAGAATAAATCAATTGAGTGGTTTTCGGATATGGATTTTCTTTGACTACTTTAACCAAGTTACTCATTCTCCCCAACGTCATTCTTAGGAGTGTCTTTAGCAACCATTGGCAAATCATTTTTAGTCAGCGTTTGATAATCAACTGACGATTTATCACCATCTATAATTTCAAGCGGTGGCAAGCTATTCACCAACTCAATCGTCTGCATTGATATGTTGATAATGCTCAATAGCAAATTCAAAATATATTTCGGGTCATCTGAAAACTCGTTCGGGTCATCCGTGATACCTGACTTCTTATCAGTTTTCACTTGATACTGGTCAATTATCCATTCAATCGCAGGGCGACCATTTACCACGTATTCATAGGCTTGTTCTGGAATGTTGGTAATCGTAATATTTTCATTGTAAATGATAGTATCTAGCACGCCTTTTTTCGGATGCTTCATTTTCTTTACACGATACGAACCATTTACATCTGAAATATTTACTTTCACACCTTTATAACTAGGTTGATTTTCGTAGTTCAAATGCAAATCAGCAAGTTTGCGACCAACTTCAACGTATTTTTCTTTGTTCTTCAACAATGGAATGCGTGGAATTGTTTTATACAATTCATCTTCATATTTAGATTTATACTCATTTGAATTCAATACAGCATAAACATAATATATTAGTTCTTCATCACTCAATTTGAAATGATTTTTAGAATTAGAAGTCAAATTATAATTACTCTCTGAAATAAAACCAGTAGCTTTAATTTTAAACGGATAAGTTTGTGTTTTAGATGCGAACCCAAAGCCTTGTAGATTAACTGGTCCACGAGCAATTAAAGCTGAAAATGTTTTAGCACCACCAGGACCTGGAGTGTATAATAACAAACCATTTGGCTCCAATAATTTATCAAATTTCCCAGGCATCTCAACAAGACTTCTATCGTAATACACATACTTTTTAGTGAATGGTTTTGCTTGCGTTAGCACAATACCTTCTTTATTCATTGTTATCTTTTCTGACTTAATGAACTTATTTTTCAATCCTCGAGACCAAGAAATATAGTCTTCTGAACTGTTTAATTTTGAAAGTCGTTTCTCACCGTCTAATATATTGGCAAGTCGTATAATTTCAGAATTATAATTTGAAATCATGCGTTCAATATTATCAGTGACACTTTTCCGAGAAAAGTTGAACGCCCAAAAATCACGATTCGTATTAAAGCCGACTAACTTATTTATAAATATTCCTTCGGATGAGTCATTTAATGAGATATACTCATCATATCTCTTATCACGTTGATTAATCCAATCACCATTTTCATCCATCACAATATCTTTAAATTCAATATCATTTAGAGTATGCCGAGCTAGAATATCTAGCTTTTCATTTTTCGATTGATTGTCACCGATATCATGATATCTAATTGCATGCCTATTAGAACCATCTTTTATTAGCAATACAATCGCAACACCAGTCATAATATCAAAAATATTTTTCCCTTGTCTTTTGACTGCCTCAGGGCTCAGACCTCTAACTGCACCTTTCAGGTCAATTACATAAATATAATTAAATTCTTGATGTAGTACACGTCGCACTCCGTTTAATGATGGTGAATCAATATATCCATTGTTTGTGATAAATCCAATTACTCCATTCTCTGCTAAACGGTCTGTACTCCATCTTAACGCTCTAATGTATGAGTCTTGCAATGAGTTTTTCAATGTAGCATCCGTTTCTTTCGCATAAGTATTTTTTATACTATCGTCCAATTTAGGATAGTTTTGAATACTCGTAAAATCGTTTGCTGTCGATTTAATTTTCGAATACGGCGGATTTCCGATAATAGCTGTAATCGGCAACTCTTGCTGACGTTTCAAACGTTCATCATTTGTACCAAAATATTCATCATCTAATGTATCTTCATTTTCGGTACTTTCAAACGTATCGGTAAGCACAATTCCTTCAAATGGAACATAACTTTCGCCACCGTTGATTTCATCAAAGGTCGCTTCAATATTTATTGCTGCAATGTAATAACTCAACAACACAATTTCATTGGCATGGAGTTCCTGCGTATATTTTCTTGTAATATCTGCAAGCGTGATTTCGCCATTATCCATTTGTTGCTTCAAGTACGTTAGAGTTCTAACAATAAATGTTCCCGTTCCAGTGAACGGGTCTAAGATATTCACTCCTTCATCTGCCAACGATTTACCAAAATGTTTTTTCAAGACATCATCAACAGAATGAACAATGAAATCCACGACCTCAACGGGAGTAAACACGATACCTAAGCGTTCTGTCGTTGATTTAAAGCCAGTAGAGAAGAATTTATCATACAACGTAACAATAATTTTCTGTTTTCCTTCCGCATTATCAATTCCACTTGCTCGAAGTTTTACTGACTCATAGAATGGTTCTAGTTTTTCTTGCTCCTTCTCGAAGCCCGCTTTCTGCAATTCTGCAACGATTGATTCCATAGCGGATGAAACAGGGTTATTATTGACAAAGCTATATTCATCAAACAGCGCTTCAAATATTGGTTTAGTAATTAGGTGTTGCGCCAACATTTCAACAGCTGACTCTTGCGTTATACTTTCATTGATATTGTGACGTAAACTGCTGATGAACTTATCAAATTCTTCCTTGATAGGATTGTCTCTATCTTCCAAACGTTCATTGATCCAACGAATATATCGTTGGGCAATTTCGTTTACATCTTTCGACCAATCTTCAAGATAGCGTCTGTCACCAACCTTTTGAACAATCTTCCCAAAAATAGCGTCCTCAATCTTATCCCACAATTCAAGTTCAGTCTGTTGTGATTGTTCAACATCAACACCATTAGAAGTATCTGTTTCTGAATACGCCTTGCGAGGACGACCTTTACCAGGGTTGATGATATTGATATTCTCAGGCTTTTTCTTGTTCAACTGTAATTGATTAACAATCGCATTGAAACGTTCATCTGTTGAACGTAAGGCATTTAAAACTTGCCACACTGCCGCATAAGTTTTGTTATCATCTAACACATTTTCAGGCGTTACACCCGCAGGAATGACAATAGGAAGAATTATATAACCGTATTCTTTGCCGTCAAATTTGCGCATGATACGTCCAACCGCCTGTACAATATCTACCTGTGATTTTTTAGGTGAGAAGAAGATAACGGCGTCAAGGTTCGGAACATCAATTCCCTCTGTTAGGAATTTTACATTAGATAAAACACGAGCTTCGTTTTCATCAACATCGCCTGCTAACCAATCAATCGCATCTTTTTTCTGTAAAGCGTTCAATGTTCCATCAACGTGTTTCACATCAATATGGAAGCTATCTTCCGCATTCTCGCCTAAATATTCATTCACAACGTTATTGAATTTTTCGGCAATCTTTTCAGAATTTTTAATGGTATCAATAAATGAAATTGCTCTCTTCATAGGTGCGCCAGTTACTCTTCCTGTGGCACCCTCACGTTTAATCATGGCGTTCCAAACACCAACGATACGTCCGACATCATCAATATTTAACCCGTTTTCTGGGTCAGCAAGTGTCTGTTGAAGATTTTTGGTCATGGCTTCTTCTTCAACAGTTAGCACCATAACTTTATAGTCCGTTAAATAACCACGAGCAACGGCTTCACCAAAGCCTAAACGAAATATTTCAGTACCGAAAATTGACTCATCATCCATTGAAGCAATGATAACACTCTTTTCAATTCCTTTAGATTTTGCGTCATCAGAATAGATTTTCGGTGTAGCGGTTTGATACAAGCGTAATTTCCCTTTTACGTTCTTATTACTATGAACTTTTGCAAAAGGACTTTCTTCTTGGTTTTGCTCATGAAAACCCGTTGTGCGGTGTGCTTCATCCGAGATAATAAAGTCAAATTCGGGAAAGCCGTTTTCTTGCGCTTCGTGCATAACATTAATAGATTGATATGTGCTAAAAACAACATTCAAACGAATTTCATCTGACGGTTCAGATAGGCTTTCATAATTTTTTACAACGTCACTAGCCTTTGTTGTTGCAGGAAAGCCAATATCAGTTGCTTGAATATCTGTGTCATCATCATTTGCTTTTTTCTTGGTAGCTTTTCTATCAGAAGTTACCGCAAATGAATTCATTTCAAATCCATCCGACACATCCGAGTTCCAACTAAATAGCGATTGTGTTAAAAGTTGAATACTTGGTACAAGGTACAAAACGTTATAATTTTTTTGCTCGCTGTCCTTAGCAAATTGCTCAACCATTTTTAAGGAAGTGAACGTTTTCCCCGTACCTGGTGCCATTACCAACATACCACGGTCATGAGTCTTAAAATATTCGCTTGCTTTGTTAATTGCCAGCTCCTGATAATCACGTAGCCCTTTGTTTGATTTAACGATAACTTCTTTCGGCTTTTCAAAGTTCACACTCGACCAATCAATTTTTGAATGACGCAAATCAGATAAACCAATCAGTTGAACTTGCTTCGTTTGTTCTTGTACTGTTGTAAGGGCATTTTGGTTCCATTCATCCGTAGTGGATACAATCATCCCTAATGAATAATAATCTTTTCCGAGTTCTGAAATGAATGAGTTGATTTCAGCTTTCCCGACTTTACCTGAATAAAATTTTGCCTGAATCGCAGTTAATTCACCCGTATTTTTATTGCGTGCGACTAAATCAACACCAGTATCTTTTTTAGAAATGCCATACTCAGCAGGTACTTCATGTAAAAGCCAAACATCTGAATATAAATTTTTGTAGATTGGCTCATTTTGAAGATAAATCGCAACAAGCTTTTCAAAATATGTACCACGGTCACGTTGAACGCTTCCTGCCGACTCGTTTATTTGTTTGAGTAATTTATCAAATGTTTTCTCTGAATCATTTGATACTTGATAATTCGTCATTTCTTCAGACATTTACGCCACCTCCGAACCTGATAATTTCAGCTCCGTTAATTCATGATTTAAAAAATGCGCATTAACTACGCTGTGCTGTGCTATGCTATACTGTGTCATTTTACGGCTCCTTTATAATCTGTCAATTATTTTTCTAACAGATTGAACTTTACTATATAGTTTATTGTATCATCTAACAACTTCATCCGCCATCCACGAGGAACGGCTATAATTTCACAAGTAAAAAGCCGTCCACGAGGAACGGCTAAAATTTTGGAGACAGTTTTGGAGACAATTCAAACGTATTTTCATCCTTTTTCGTCTCTTGAGTTTTATCTAAATGGCGTCAAATCAACGTTTTCAGTAATAGATTTTGTCGCTACGTTATTCCCACTCAATTGTAGCAGGCGGCTTGCTCGTAATGTCATACACTACTCTATTAATGTGATCCACCTCATTCACGATACGAGTTGAGATTTTTTGCAATACATCGAACGGGATTCTTGCCCAGTCTGATGTCATGCCGTCGATTGAAGTTACGGCGCGGATTCCGATTGTGTAGTCGTAAGTTCTTCCGTCTCCCATTACACCAACGGATTTGAACCCTGGTAATACAGTGAAGTATTGCCATACATCGCGGTCAAGTCCTGCATTAGCGATTTCTTCTCTTAGGATCGCATCACTTTCACGAACAACTTCCAGTTTTTCTTCTGTAACTTCACCGAGTACACGAATCGCGAGTCCTGGTCCTGGGAATGGTTGACGCCAGACTAAGCTTGATGGCATGCCTAATTCTTCTCCTAGTGCACGGACTTCATCTTTAAATAGTGTATTCATCGGTTCGATCAGTTCGAACTGCATGTCTTCTGGCAATCCACCTACGTTATGGTGTGATTTGATGGTTTGCGCAGTGGTTGTTCCACTCTCAATGACATCTGTATATAGGGTTCCTTGTGCCAGGAAGTCGATGCCTTCTAATTTCGCTGCTTCATCGTTAAAGACTTCGATAAACTCGTTTCCGATGATTTTACGTTTCTGTTCCGGATCGCTGATACCGGCCAGTTTGCTTATGAATCGGTCTTTAGCATCTACACGAATGACGTTCAATCCAAATTTACCTTCTAAGCTTCCCATAACTTGGTCGCCTTCATTTTTACGCAGTAAACCGTGGTCTACAAAGATACAAACCAGTTGGTCACCAATTGCTTTGTTTAATAAAACTCCAGTAACACTTGAATCTACTCCACCAGATAATGCCAGCAGGACTTTTCTGTCGCCGACTTGTTCACGAATTTTATCTACTTCCAAGTCAATGAATTGTCCCATGTCCCAGTTTCCTTCAAAGCTGCAGACGTTAAGTGCAAAGTTGCGCAGGATTTCATTTCCGTGTTCTGTGTGACGAACTTCCGGATGAAATTGTACTGCATGGAAATTCTTCGCTTTGTTTTCGATTGCTGCAATCGGGCAGTGCGGATTGACGGCTGTGATTTCGAAGCCTTCAGGCAGTTCTGTAACGTAGTCTCCGTGACTCATCCAGACTGTTTCTTCTTGTTCTAGAGTCGTAAACAATTCTGCAGAACGGTTCTTGATTTCAAGTGTCGCTTTACCGTATTCGCGGGTACCAGCAGGTTCTACTTTTCCGCCTAAGTTATGCGCCATCAACTGCATTCCATAACAGATTCCTAAGATCGGAATCCCTAATTCAAAAATTTCAGGATCAATTGAAAAAGCTTTTTCATCATAGACACTCATTGGTCCACCAGAAAAAATGATACCTTTTACGTTTGATTCTTTTAATTCTTGTGCTGTAACAGTATGTGGTAACAGCTCTGAAAATACACCGAATTCTCTGATACGGCGTGTAATTAACTGATTGAACTGACTACCGAAATCTAAGACAGCCATTTTTTCTACTTGTTGCGTAATGGATTCGCTCACTAAATCTACACCTCTATTTTGAATTTTAAAGACTCTTTTTCCGAGCCGTTTCGTAATGATTTTTACTAGTGTATCATGATTGTTCGCTTTTATGTACCATAATTTCACTTTTTCACCGTTTTCTTTCTAAAATTAAAGAAAAGACAATCATCCACAAAATGACTGTCTTCGAGAAACCCTATTAAAATACGTACATCATACTTATAAAAAGAACTAGTTCATTCCAAAACACGAACAATAATCAGATTGTTAAAACCACTAAACCGTATTCAACTAGCGAACAAGGAAACTTAGAGATTTGATCATCTGCCAAACCGAATGAACGCCAACTTAATATAAAAAACCAGTATTCATAATTTATAGGTACTTGCGCATGATTCTTACAATATCAAGACCATATTTATTAGCTTTAGTTTCTCCAAATCCTTCTACAGCTAAAAGGTCATCTTTGGTTGTAGGCATCTTATCAACTAAAGCTTCTAACTGCTTATTAGTAAAAATAGTATACGCCTTAAAGTTTTCTTCACGACTCTTATTTAAACGATAAGTTTTTAACTCTTCATATAAATTTGTTTTATTCACTGGCGCTGCTTTTTGCATTACAGGCATAGACTTATCTTCAGACTTATGGCTAACGACTTTTTTGATAGTTTGCTGATTCGTAGTCACTTTATAGGGTTCGTACTTTTTAGTATAATCTTTTACGCTATCTTTATGTACATTCATATATGATTGAACCCATATCAACAACTCTTTATCAGACATAGCTATCTTACTTGACTGTTTATAGGCATCTTTTATGTATTTTACTAATTGGTCAGCTCGTATGACTTTTTCTTTCACTTCTTTTTTTGCAAACTTTGCATTCAGTACAGTCTTAGGATTAGACAATACGACTACAGATTTATAAGTATCATCAAAACTTCTTTTTGAGAATAACTTAGTTAAAAGGTTACTTTTACCATTCACACTGATTTTTTCCATCAAGTCTATGTGACGTTGATTCTGTGTGACCGGAGAATAGATGCCTTCTTTCTTTTTACTCCTTTTAAATTCTGTTGTACGTATAAAATCTCCTGCATTATTGATTTCGATATTCCCATAAAGGTTTTTGCTTTCTATTACAAAACATAGCTTTTTTGTAAAAACCAAATAGTCTATTTGAGCACTTAAATCTCCATCTTCTAAGTAGATATCATGTAAAACATACATTGGCATATGGCTATTTTTCAACTCAAATTCTATATTTTTCTCACCAATTATTCCGTACTCAAGATTTTTTATATCTTGTTTTAAAAGCTTAATTCCTTCAGTATTCAGAGAGGGTTCTAAGTCTTTTAACTTCTTCAGTTGTTCTTGGGCATTACTATTTTCTTTAAGAAAGATAGGCTCTTTCAATTTACCGAAAAAATTCATTTAATAGCTACTCCTTTTATTGTAGTAAAATATTCCAATTTAGTACGATTTCATATTAAATTGGATCGTATTTTTACTGAACCAGTAAAAGTAATATTTTTACTTGAATCATTGATATTTCTTTCAAATATTTATCGGCTAGAATTTGGAATTTTCGTTTTATTTAATAAAAAGATACAACTGAATCAGAAGCCTATCCTTCTTCTGTTCAGTTGTATCTTAGTTTTGATTTTTAGTTGACTTTTCATTCAGGGGAGAAAAACAAGTCAATGATTGTTTATTGCTTTTTATTCTGTTTGCTCAATTATTCATCAGATGTTGTATCTGATTCATCACTTTGCGGAGGTGTCATGCCAGCTGGAGGCGTCATACCGCCTGTGGGCCTTCCTCCTCCGCCAGCGCCTCCAGGCATCTGACCACTGCCGCCCATGCCCATTCCAGAAGCCGCTTGTTCAGTTGTGGCTTCAAGTTCAGCTAAAATTGAGCCGCTGTAGTATTCTGCCGTATCGTATATTCCATTCGTTGCCTCACCTGTTAACCCGTCGATCATTGAGATTGTATACGTTTCGCCTTCTACTAAGTCAGCCGATGAATATACAAGTGACTGACTGTCTTCTTGAAGTTCAAAAGTGAAGATCACTTCGTTATTTGCATTTGCTATTTGAATCACGTCTCCTTGTGTTAGGGATAGATCTGCTGTGAATAAGCTTGGTTGTTCTGAAGTGGATGAAGTTGCCATTGCCATCTGTGAACTGCCGTTTACGATCAGTGTACCGCCGGAAATATCAAAGCTGCTGTCATAATCCAGCGCTCCGTTTCCTCCGCCTGTTGGTCCATTGACAACAACTAATCCATTTGTCATTTCTATATTTCCATTACTGTCAATGCCATCACCATCCGCGTTGACGATCACTTCTCCGCCATTGAGGTTTATCGTTGCCGTTCCTGTATCACTAGCTGCATTTAATCCATCATCAGAAGTATTGACTTCAATCGTTCCGCCATTAATGGTTAAAGCATCACTTTCAAGTCCTTCATAGGCTGTCTGGACTAGAATGTTTCCTTCTTCAATCGTCAATGCGGTATTTGCATGAACGGCATCGTCTCCGGTAGAAAGATCATAATTTCCTCCGTTAACTGAAATTGTCCCATCAGAATGAATGGCATCATCTTGACTGTCCACGACAAACTCTCCGCCATTTAAAACCATTGTCCCTGTTGCTTTGATACCTTTTGCACTTGTCGATTCTTCTGTGTCCTCTTCTACATCGTTGGTATTCTCCGTTTCGGACCAGCTGCCCCAGTCACTCATCGCCGTTTGTGTTTCAGCATTTGCACTGCCGCCATTTGTTACTATATTGAACTGTCCACCGTTAATCTCCAGATCGGTTTCAGCTTGAATCCCATCTCCGGCAGCTGTTAAATTAAAGGTTCCATCTTCAATTAGAATATAGCCTTTGCCTTCTTCTGTATCGTTTGTAGATTGAATCGCATCTTTTGCAGCAGTGATATCGTAGGTTCCACCTGTAATCACAATTGAATCTCGTCCTTTGATCCCGTCTTGAACAGAAGCAATCGTGTAGTTACCGTTTGTGATGGTTACATCATCTTTACCTTTGATGGCATTTTTATAGTTAGCATCAATTATCAGGCTGCCTGATCCATTCAGTACCAGATCTCCTTTACTGAACAAAGTTGCATCCGGTTCATCACCTTCTTCATTCTCAAACGTGTAGGTTTCAGTATCGGCAAGTGTATTTTCTGTACCTTCTGCTAGTGTCACGATCGTATTTCCAGCGTTCACTGAGTAGATAGCGGCTCCAGACTCATTAATAATAGATGCGCCGTTTAAAACGACTTGTACGTCTGCTTCATCCGCTGCTTCAATGCGGACTTGTCCATTGGTCAATGTACCTTCTAAGACGTATGTCCCAGGTTCCGTAATGGTGATCACATCGTCACTGACCGATGCACCTGATCCCTCTACAGTTGTTGCGCCATCTTCCAGTGTAATGACTGTACTTGTTGCGATGTCCCATTCTTCATCTTCAGAAGATACTTCTGAAGAACTCAGCTCTAATGTGTCCACTGTAACGGCTTGGGATGTTTCATCTGATGATGCAGTCGTCGTTGAACTAGCTGCCGTGTCGGCACAAGCCCCCAGAAACAGCAGACTGCTTGCTAGAAAAGTATAAACCCTTTTTTTAGGCATTAATTTAAATGACTTTTTCATGTTTTCCGCTCCTTATGGTTGTCCATCGTTTTATGATGCTAATTCTCCGTTATAGCTAACTAAGGATGCATTCAGTACCCCTTCAGTCGCAAAAAGTTCGCTCATAAAAGCTGTGTCGTTTTCTCTTATTCTGACTTCATAAATCAATTCAGGTTGTCCATTGACTAAGGTTTTTGATTTTAATTTCAAACGGTCGATCTGTTGTCTTAAAATGTCTGTTGCAGCTACTTCTGCTGTTTCGTTTTTCAGATCCAGCATTAAGATGTAAGCTAGTTCTTTTTCTTTGTGCATCGTAAAGACGAGCAACACGGCTGCGATAAAGAATGAACCAACATATGCTAACAAGTAGAAACCAGCTCCTAGAATAATTCCGACACCGATTGACCAAAACAAGAAGACTAAATCAAGCGGATCTTTGATGGCGGTTCTGAACCGGACGATCGATAGTGCTCCAACCATCCCAAGCGACAAGACAACATTGGATGTAACGGCCAGAATAACGAAAGTCGTCAGCAAGCTCAGCATAACAAGGGATGTGTTGAACTGCGTTGAATACATGACTCCTTTAAAAGTCTTTTTATAAATGTAGTAGATGCATAATCCGATCAAAAGGGATGATGATAATGCAAAAAGTGCGTTTAATGGTGAAAATTCACTTAATTCCTCTACAAAACTACTTTTAATGATTTCTGAAAAATTGACCATGGTGCATTCTCCTTTTTATGCTGCTGTCTTATACAGTCAGTAATCTTGATATTTTGTATTTTGAGTGTCCGCAGGAAGTGGTCTCTGCTATCTGAACGAGTTCACGGATCCACCCCGGCAAGTAGGTGTCATATTTCACTTCTAGAACACATGCTACATCTGTTTCTCTGTGCATAACGGCTTCTGACTTCAAAAAGTCTTGAACTCGATTGGAAGCCCGCATATTATAGTCTAATGTGACTCGAGTATTGCCATGCTTATAAGCAAAAGCTTCCCGGTCGTAAGCAACAATAACTTTAGGTTTCAACAAATCTGTTCTAGCATTCATATAAAAATTCTGCTTGAGAGGATCATCGGAATATTTGAGAAATTTGAAGTCTCCTTGAGTCAACCGTTCAGCTTCTTCTCTCGTCAGCTTGGTACTGAGTTTATAACCGGCATTGTATTCTCTGACTTTCTTTTCTAATCGAATAAAAGATAGATCCTGATTATAATACCGGACTCTGAATTTCTCTCTTTCGGCATTTCCATCTTGGTTATCGTAATAAGATTCATCTTCTGGATTATCAAAGTACAAGCTTGAAATATGATAATGGTTCCCGACTACATGCTCGTCATGCGGCAGCAGTTTCCTGAGCCTCTTCATCAATACCTGTTTGGATAATTCGGATATTTCATGTTTATATTCATGTCTGTAAAATTTCTCTTCCATTTTGTTTTCCCCTCTTTCCTTGTCCATGTGTTTATAATACGCCGATCCTTTTCTGACTTCTCCGTAAACCTGATTGAAAGTTGCGGCAAAGTTAACGCAGTTTTTTTAAAATAAAAAACCGAGACAACTCATTTGCTGAGTGTCTCGGTAAATGTTACTGATCATGATTAGGATATTTTATTTAGAAAAATCATGAAGCTTGTTCCGCTGTCGTTTGAAGATACTTCGATTCGACCGCCATATGAAGTAACAATCGCTTTGACAATGGAAAGCCCGATTCCATGGACCCCTTTTTCACCAAAATAGAAGCGATCAAAAATATGCGGTAAATCTTTATCGGAAATCGCAGCTCCATCATTGTAAACACCAAGAATGATCCGGTCTCCTTGTTCTTTACAAGTCAATCGTATTCGACTGTCTGCATATCTTAAAGCATTGGAAACTAGATTCTGTATGACTCTTTCAATGTCTTTTTCATCATACGCATACAAAACAGGTTTATCTGAAAAATCAAATTCCGGCTGGATATTTTTTTCATTGAAAAGCCGACTGTAACGCTCTGCAGTATATGAGAGTGTCTCCCTCAAGTCATTTTGACTTGTCATCCGGTCCGGAGATTTAGATTCCAGCCTTGAAAGGTACAGAATGTCTTCAACTAGATGTGCCAGTTGATCCGTTTCTTTTTTGATGACTTCTGCGCCTTTCTCACTTTCAATAATATCGTACTGTATACCTTCTGCCGTATTTTTAATAATCTGCAACGGTGTTCTCAACTCGTGAGAAGCATTCTGGAAAAATGTCCGCTGATCTGCATCATACTGACGAAGCTTATCTGTCGTTTCATTCATGGCTTGTTTCAGTTCGTGAGATTCTTTGTCAGCAAATTCCTCATCGATCGTTTCGTACCTGCCTTCACCAATCCGCTGAGCAAATTGCGCCAGACTTTTCATGGGTTTTGCGATTCTAAGTGAAATAAAGTACGTAATGCCTAAAGCGGCAACTAAAACGGTCACTAGTACGATAATCAGTAAAAGATTCAACCGATTCTCTAAGTGATACAAATCCGTCATATTGATAAAATAGACAGCTGTTACATCAGGATTTTCAGTGTCTGTCACCATTGTGTAGTAATACAGACTATCTTCCCATTCCAATCGTGCCTGTTCAACATCTTCCAGTGCTATACTTTGTTCTTCCAACCCTTCTACAAAATTCACTGAATCTGTATCCTGCTGGATATCGACTGGGAATTCAGCGGGAAAAAGAATGGCATAATTCTCATCAATCAACGCTCTGTTGACCGAAACAGCAAATGCCGGATCGTTGTCTCTCGGTCCTGCATCTAGCAGCGGATTGCCCTCAGCATCTCTTGGTTCCCTTCCGATATTCTGACTGGAAAGTGATAGCAATTCATTGGCAGAACTTTCGATATATTGAGTAAACAGAAAATTAAACGTCAGCATAATGATCACAAAAGCGGCGATCATCAACCCAGAGACCATTCCTAATAGTTTGAACTGAATACTGTGTTTATTCTTCCTTCTGCTCATTCAGTTGTCTCCTTCAGAGTAAACCCAAATCCCCAGACGGTTTCGATCTGAATGGTTGCTTCGGTCAGCTTTTTCCGAAGACGGCGAATCGTGTCGTCACAGGCCCGGGTCTCAATATCTTTTCCATATCCCCATACTGATTCCAGCAATTCTTCTCTAGAAACCGCCCGATCTTTATTTTTCATTAAATATAAGAAAACATTATACTCATTGGGCGTCAGATCAATCGTTTGTTCATTCACCGATGTTCTCATGGAATCCGGCGTCAAGGTCACATTGCCGAGTGTGTATGCCTCTTGTTCAGCAGCACCTTGATTCTGCTTGTCCATTTTCACTCTGCGCAGCATGGCTTTAACCCGCATATTCAGCGCGATAGCACTGAACGGCTTAGTGAAATAATCATCACTGCCTAAATTAATGCCTGTTGCATAATCCAAATCACTGTCTTTTGCCGTCAGTAAAATAATAGGTACCGAACTGATTTCTCTGATACTGCGTGTGATATCGAATCCGCTTGATCCCGGCATCATAACGTCCAGAATAATCAGATCGGATTCTTCTTTTTTAAATTGTTCAAATAACAAATCGCCATTTTCAAAATCGATCACTTCATACCCTTCGCTTTCCAAAAAGCTCTTAACGGTCAATCGAATGGTTGTTTCATCTTCGGCAATGTATATTTTTTCTGCCATACCGTTCACCTCTATCCTACTCTTAGTATACTAAAGATTGTGCAGAACTTTCACGTAAATTTGAAGCAATATTGAGGCAAATTGTCATGGCAGTCTATTGAGCGGAAACTTGATTCCCTGAAAAATAATGACACAAAGTAAGAAGATATTTTTAAAAATTTATATAACAGTACTTAAGCAGTTTTCAAGTCTATCACCGTGTACAGTTTCCAGTCCTGCCCTCACTGATGGATACTATGGAACTTCTTTTAGCTTCCTCTTTCATATTGATACAGGGAACGATTGATTTAAATTAACGGCAGTATCCTTCCAAGAAAGAGCTGTTTCCATAACAAAAAAGCCATTAGCCTTTATCATACTTTTAAAGGCTAATGGCTTTTTATACAGTTAATGATTCTGTTGATTTCTTTCGATTTCTTCCATAACTCGAATCAGGCGGTCCAGTTTATCATTACGTTCTTGCATGATTTTCACCATCTTTAGTGCCGCTCTCAAAAACAGAATCACTATAACTGGAATACCAATGTAAACGACTAAAAGAAACAATGGAATAAGCAGACTGTAAAAACCTTCAAAAATACTCATTTATGGCCCCCTCTTTAATGTTTTTTCAACAGTAGCTGGTCAATAAAGTGGTCGGTCGATTTATGGATGATCATATCAGCACGGAATCTGGTCGGCAGAATGTATTCTTCCAAGTTGGTCAGGTTCACAGCTTTCCAGACTTTCCGGGCTGTATCAAAAGCTTCTTCTCGGTTTCCCATTGCTAGATCATAATAATAGTTGGTCGGATTCTGGAACGCAGTATCCAGCAGCAACCCAAAGCGTTCAAGGTACCATTTTTCGATTCGCTCCGGTTCAGCATCCACATAGAAACTGAAATCAAAAAAGTCGCTGACAAAGATTTTTTCATTCGCCGGCAACTGCAGCACGTTGATTCCTTCTACGATCAGAATATCCGGCTGGTCGATAATGGCGTGCTCATCAGGAATGATATCATAAAATTTATGCGAATAGACAGGGACTTTTATATTGCGATGTCCGCTTTTTACATCCCCCATAAAGGTAATCAGGCGCTTCATATCATAACTCTCGGGAAACCCTTTGCGATTCAAGATATTCCGTTCTTTCAATACCTCATTAGGATATAGGAAACCGTCTGTCGTAATTAAATCGACTTTACGGTCAGGATACGCTCGAGTCATCATGGTCTGCAGCAGACGAGCCAGTGTACTCTTTCCAACTGCCACACTGCCGGCAATTCCGATAATATAGGGATCTTTCTTCTTCGGCTGATTCAGCAGCTGTTTCATTTCCAGCTGACGCTGGTCATAGTGCTTGATATGTGTATGCAGAACCTGCAGGATCGGCATATAGATCTCCTTAACATCCGTCATTGAAATCCGGTCATTCAATGAGCGCAGAGACTCCAGTTCTTCATCTGTCAGTGCCAGCTGTGTATGGTTATTCAATTCTTTCCATTCATTTCGTTCAATAATATAAAATGTATCTGATTCTTGCATGCGGGCAAATCCTCCGCTTCTATAGGTTGGATATCGTGTACAAGTTTACCAAATTTTTTGGATTTTGACTATCTAAATTGTCCTATCTTGTAAACGTTTGATTCTTTTTCACACTATCTGATCTTACTTCAAGTCTCTCTTTTTCTTTACTGGCTGCTGTTGCCAGTATTCCTTAATCTTTATGTATTTTTAAACTTAAATTGATACGATATATTGGAGTATAGAGACTAAGTATAGTACGATTATACTGAAAAGTTTTCATTTAAGAACGATTAAATGCTATTAGATAAGAATATGAGGAGTTGAACGCATGAAAACTCTCTCCGACCAAGCGATTGGGACTGCCCACGGGAAGATTATTTTAATTGGAGAGCATTCTGTTGTTTATAATGAACCAGCGATTGCCCTTCCCTTTCCTGCAGCGAACGTAGAAGTTAGAATCAAAGCCATTGACGGAGAAAGTCAGATTCATTCCAGCTATTATGATGGTTCATTAGCCAATGCGCCTGATTCCCTCAATAATTTAAAGAAAATTATCGAAACGATCTGTCAGGATTTTTCTGTATCCACTTCTGGGATGCAGATTGAAATTCTTAGTCTGATCCCTCCTGAGCGCGGCATGGGATCTAGTGCAGCTGTTGCGACTGCATTGATTCGTGCCCTCCATCATTATTTTGAACAGTCTTTGTCTACTGATCTGCTGCTTCACTATATTGAGATTTCTGAAAAAATTGCTCACGGTAACCCCAGCGGGTTGGATGCACGGATCACCAGCGGCACGAAGCCAGTCTTTTTTGTCAAAACCAAAGAACCCGAAACCTTTGATCTTCAGGTTTCCGGATATTTGATTGCAGCAGATACTGGGCTTAAAGGGCAAACGCGAGAAGCTGTTCAAGATGTGGCTCTGCTGCTGAAAAAATCCAAGCGCAAGACAAAACAGCTGCTGTCATCACTGGGATCACTGACGAACCAAGCGAAACAGGCAATCGAACGAGATGACATCAGTGCTCTTGGTACTATTCTCTCAAAAGCGCATCAGCACCTTTCAGACTTGAATGTGAGCAATGCCCAGTTGGATAGGCTGGTGTGTACAGCCATTAAACAGGGTGCCCTAGGCGCAAAACTCACCGGAAGCGGCCGCGGCGGCTGTGTGATCGCACTGGCTAAAACCGTTGAGCAAGCAAGACATATCGCAAAAGAATTAATGAAGAATGGCGCCGTAGAAACGTGGGTCCATTCATTAGGAGCAGACAAACATGAGTAAATGGGTTCGTGCACATACGAATATCGCCCTGATCAAGTACTGGGGAAAAGAAAATGAAGCCTTGATTATTCCAAAAAATAATTCTCTCTCGCTGACACTGGATGCCTTTTATACAGACACTAAAGTAACGTTTAAGGCTGACTTAGCAGCAGATGAATTGATATTAGATGGAGAAAAACAGGATCAGACAGCACTGAAAAAAGTTTCTGCTGTACTGGATCTCATTCGCGAAAAAGCTGGTATGACTGAGTTTGCAACTGTTGAGAGTGTCAATTATGTACCGACAGCTGCCGGTCTGGCATCTTCTGCATCAGGACTAGCTGCTTTAGCGGGTGCAGCCAATGAAGCAGCGGGACTGAATCTTTCTTCTGAAGCTTTGTCCAGACTAGCGCGCAGAGGCTCCGGATCTGCTTCCCGCAGTATCTATGGCGGTTTCGTAGAATGGGAAAAAGGGACAGATGATCAGACCTCTGTTGCTCGTCCGGTAGATGACGCAAACTGGGATATCGGCATGCTGTTCATTATCGTTAAAGATGCAAAAAAAGATGTCTCAAGCCGTGATGGTATGCGACGTACGGTTGAAACTTCTCCTTTTTATGACGGCTGGTTAGCAACGCTGGATCGGGATCTGGCTGAAATGAAAGCTGCTATCTCGGAACAGGATATCGATAAAGTCGGTACGATCGCTGAGCGTAATGCTCTGAAAATGCATGCCACAACCTTAGGTGCAAATCCGCCCTTTACTTACTGGAGTGCAGACAGCATGGTGGCTATGGACGCCGTTCGCACTCTGCGAAAAGAAGGACATTCTGTATACTTTACAATGGATGCCGGCCCGAATGTTAAAGTCATCTGCAAACAGTCTGAAATGAAGACCATCAAGCAGGCCTTATGTGCGTATTTTGGCGAAGAACAAATCATTTCGGCAGCACCTGGCCCCGGCATTCAAGTGATGGAAAACTAATACGGTTTTCTATTGTACATAGCTGAAGATTATAACTATTAAACTGACGAGAAAAGGATCGGATGGAATGAATCAAGTAGAAGCCTCGGCTCCTGGAAAATTATATATTGCGGGTGAATATGCAGTCGTTGAGCCTGGTCATCCAGCACTGCTAGTTGCTGTAGATCAGTTTTTAACGGTCAAAGTCACGCCTTCAGAAACAGTGGGAACGATTCATTCTTCTCATTACTCCAGCACTCCGTTGCAATGGAGACGAAAAAACGGCAAGCTTGTTGTCGATGAAAGAGAAAATCCCTTTCATTACTTGCTTGCTGCTATTGATTTTACGGAAAAATATGCAAAAGAATGCGGAACCGCTCTATCTATGTATCATTTGATTGTAGAGAGTGAGCTGGATAGTGCTTCCGGATTAAAATACGGATTAGGTTCCAGTGCTGCTGTGACAGTAGCAACTGTTAGAGCTTTATTGAAGTATTATGGATTGCCAGAAACAGACGTGCTGGTATTCAAACTCTCTGTGCTGGCTCATCTATCGGTAAAAAGCAACGGCTCTTTTGGTGATATTGCAGCGGCTACTTATACCGGCTGGCTGGCTTACAGCAGTTTTGACCGGGAATGGGTCAAACAAAAGATCAACACACACAGTATAAAAGCAATCACAGATTTAGACTGGCCGGCTTTCATGGTAGAAAGACTGACACCTCCAGAAGAGTTGAAGCTGCTGATTGGATGGACCGGCTCTCCTGCTTCTACCACTGATCTCGTTGATCAGGTGAAAGCCAAACGGGAAGCGAAAGAAGAAAACTATCAACAGTTTTTGAAAAACAGCAAAGCTTGTGTGGAGAGGATGATTCAAGCATTTAGAGCAAAAGATCTTAAAGCAATCCAGGCAGAGATCCGTCATAATCGTCATTTATTGAAAGAAATGAGTGAAAGTACGGGTGTATCCATTGAAACGCCCGCTTTAAAAGCTTTATGCGAAACGGCTGAAGCGCATAACGGTGCAGCAAAATCCTCTGGTGCTGGCGGTGGAGACTGCGGTATCGCCTTATTTGATCGTAAAATTGATCTGCTGGAACTCGTCAACACATGGAAAGCGCAAGATATTACCCTGCTCCCACTGCAAGTTTATGCTCGTTCATGATAAAATAACAATACAAGTATGATCATACATTGATTCAAAGATTCGAGACCTTCTCGGATCTTTTTTACAAAATAGACTTATTGGAGAAAAGAATATGCCTAAACAAAACAATCGTAAAAATGAACATGTCTCATTGTCTGAAAAATTTTATGAGCAAGGTCAGTCTTCCTTTGAAGAGATCCGCTTTGTACATCATTCTTTTCCTGGTATAGATGTTAAAGACGTTGATCTTTCTATCCAGCTGGCTGGTTTGCATTTTGATGTTCCTTTTTTTATCAATGCCATGTCTGGCGGTAGCCGCTGGACCGGAAAAGTGAATGAAAAACTGGCGATCATTGCCCGAGAAACCGGATTGGCGATTGCTACCGGTTCTGTCAGTGCAGCGTTAAAAGATCCTGAACAAGAAGGTACCTTTAAAATTGTCCGCGAGACCAATCCAAACGGATTAGTGTTCGCCAATCTCGGTGCGGGTCACGGTCTGGAAAATGCGAAAAAAGTAGTTGACCTGCTGCAAGCCGATGCGATGCAAGTTCATATCAATGCTCCACAGGAAATTGTTATGCCGGAAGGAGACCGTGAATTTGCAAACTGGATTGAAAACCTTCGCAGTATTGTAGAAGGACTGGACGTTCCTGTCATTGCCAAAGAAGTCGGGTTTGGCATGAGTCGGGAAACGGTTCAGTTACTGGAATCAATCGGTGTTCAATTGATCGACATCAGCGGCAAAGGCGGAACCAACTTTGCTCAAATCGAAAACTACAGACGAAAAGAAGCCAAAATGGATGACTTTGAATCTTGGGGACAGACAACCGTCGAATCATTGCTGGAAGCACAAGAAGCCGTACAGCAGGCACAGATTATTGCATCAGGCGGAATCCGTCGACCGATGGAAATAGTTAAAGCTCTGGCATTAGGCGCTTCCCTCAGTGGTCTCTCCAGCCAATTTATGCATATGGCGCTAGAAGATGTTGATCAGACGATTGAAACGGTGCAGGCCTGGAAAGCAGAGCTGAAGAGTGTAATGACTTTACTAGGCGCAAAAACGGTACAAGACTTGAATAAAACTGATCTCATCATTTCAGGTGATGCTGCACAATGGTGTACCGCCAGAAACATTGAAATCCAAAAATACGCTTCTCGTTCTTAACGGGAAACGTATTTTTTATTCTCACTCATAAAAGGATGAAAAACTATGCAGACCCGTCAGAATACACAGTCATTTTGGATTTATCTATGGATAGGCGTTTATATTTTCATTCAATGCACATGGGGTATATTACAGACCTTTGCCGGTTTCATGCTGTTTATCCGGTATTTCAACCTCCCTCACAGCTTTTACCACGGCAGTATCCGGACTAAATGGAACCGATACGATGGCGTTTCTTTAGGCTGGTTTATTTTCACGCCGAACGAATCAGACCCGGTGCTGCTGAATCGTAGAAACAAAGAGCAGTTCAAGCAAAACTGCGACAAATTAGCTGTTCATGAATATGGCCATACTTACCAATCGCTGATTTTGGGTCCATTCTATTTACTGACTGTCGGACTGGTCTCTTTCACTTGGGCAAGACTTCCCAGATATAGGAATATCCGTAAAAAATATGGTGTACCTTATTCTTTTTGTTGGACGGAACAATGGGCGAACTACTTAGGAGAGAAAGTTTTAAAACAACCTTCTCTTAAATAACCATTTTTACTGCAGCAACCAAAAAGGATCCGCTATAGTCAGCAGCGGATCCTTTTTCATATTTACAGCCCTATTCAAGTATGTATTTTTTACATTCAACATTTTTTGGCCCATTATTCAGTCTTTATTTTCTGAAAAGTATCATTAACAGCATCACTAAACATGTAACTACCCATTTTCGTACTGCTCTTCATTAATAAATAATTCATCGATTCTGACATTCAGATACTTTGCCATATCAAATGCCAACTGCAAACCAGGCTCATGATCGTTATTCTCGATTGCATTCATTGTTTCATTGTTTATGCTGCATAATAAGGCTAAGTCGCTTTGCGACAGCCCCTGCCAGTCTCTAAATTCTTTTATTGTATTTTTCACTATACTCAACTTCCTTCCAACCATGCTGTGTCTTTTCACATTAAAAAATCAACTGCCGATTCCTTTTTGATTAGCGGAGTCGATTGTTTTACTGCATTTAAATTCGTTCGTTTTATAAGCCCCGTATCATAGAAAAATCCACAATAAAGTGATTCCGACTAACCCGATTATCATTGACCATAATAGGCTTTTAGTTTTATATGCGATGAAAAAAACCAGTACAGAAGGAATCAATTTGATATTGATGGCTGGATTTATATTAAAAGAACCATTCCAGAAAAAGATATCTGATGCTACCAGTGCGGAAAAAATCGATACCGGAATATACGTCATCCAGCGGCTGAAGGAAGGCGAAATCTCCTTTTTACTTAGTAAGAGCATCGGCAGCAGTCTCGGTAGATAAGTGACTACGGCCATCCCCAAAGTAAGTGTCCAGTAGCTATTCATGAGATTCTCCCCCTTTTAAATCTGATTGGATTTCTTTATCTTTTTTTCTATCTTTTCTTCTCTCTTTTCTAACTTCCAGACCATAACCTGCAAAAGAAGCAATGATCGTGGCAATCACGAGTGCAATATTATGCTTAAACAAGACCATCAGCAGAACAGTCACTCCGGCAGAAACCAGTCCTGCAATCATATGTTCACGAGAAATGAACTGCTGGACCATCATACATAAAAACATTGCAATCAATGCAAAGTTCATGATTGTCGTGTTGACTTGAAACTGACTGCCGATCGCACCTCCGATAATCGTGCTGAGTACCCATGTCCCATATGTTGAGAGACTAGTCATCATCGCTTCATCCGTCGTCCAAAGTCCTTCTCTGGATTTAGTATAATTGATCCCATATGACTCATCCGTCAATACGTGGCTGAATAATGAAATAAAACCAAAAGACCGGTCTTTTACAAAACTGGAAAGACTGGCAGACATCAAAACATGTCTTAGGTTCAAAAAAAAGACCATTAAAATGACAGAAGGGATAGAAGCGCCTAACACGAGCATACTCGCTGCTAAAAATTGAGCCGCTCCTGCATAAACCAGTACACTCATTAAGCCTATCCCAAAAATTGAAATGCCCGCATCATATAAAACGACACCGCAAGCCATCCCCAGAGCAATATAGCTGACCATTACTGGAGAAGCAGCTTTTACACCATTTTGAATCGTTGCTGTTTTCATACTATCTTCCTTTACTGCATGTCCTGCTGGATTATATGTAGCAAAAAAGAACGGCTCAGAGGAACCGCCCTTTTCAGCAGTTGATCATTTTATCTATTGTATTTCGCTTATATTCCTTAACGCACGATATCGTGAACTAATGGTAATGGAGCGGCTGTTTGTGAGATGTGCATGTTGTCCAGAATCGTTGTTTTTACTTCTTCTGAAATCGGCTTGTTGGAATACAGAGTTGCTAGAGACTCTCCTGCTTCGACCTTATCGCCGACTTTTTTATGCAGATACAGCCCTGCCGCTAAGTCGATGCTGCTTTCTTTTGTCTCTCTTCCTGCACCTAACTTCATTGCTGCAATTCCAATTTGATCTGCAACGATCATAGAGACTACTCCAGATTGTTCCGCTAGGACCTCTTTGCTGTGTTCAGCAGTCGGTAAAATCTCTTCCGGACGGTCGACAACTGCTTTGTCTCCGCCTTGTGATTCTACAAATAGTTCAAAAGCTTTGAGTGCTTTACCATTTTGCAGATTCTCTTCCAATTTTGCTCGTGCTTCTTCCAGTGAATTGCCTACTCCGCCAAGATAAGCCATCTGACTGCCCAGAACCAGACACAGTTCAGTCAAATCTTCTGGTCCATGGCCTTTCAGCGTTTCAATCGCTTCTTTTACTTCCAGCCCATTTCCAATTGCATTCCCCAACGGCTGGCTCATATCTGAAATGACCGCCATTGTGTTTCTTCCTACAGTATTTCCAATTTCAACCATTGATTCTGCTAATGCTCTTGCTTGTTCGACACTCTTCATGAATGCGCCAGCACCTGTTTTTACATCTAATACAATCGCATCAGCACCAGATGCAATTTTCTTGCTCATGATCGAGCTGGCAATCAACGGAATCGATTCTACGGTTCCAGTAACATCTCTTAACGCATACAGTTTTTTATCTGCCGGCGTTAAATTTCCAGACTGTCCAACAACCGCTACTTTGTTTTTATTCACTAACTCTACGAATGCTTCTTTAGACAACTCGATATTGAATCCGGGAATGGCTTCGAGTTTATCAATCGTTCCACCTGTGTGCCCAAGACCGCGACCGCTCATTTTAGCCACTGGAACTCCTACACTTGCAACCAAGGGAGCCAGCACCAAGGTTGTTGTATCTCCGACACCGCCCGTCGAGTGTTTGTCGACTTTAACGCCCTCAATGTCTGACAGATCGATCTGCTCGCCAGATTCCACAATCGCCATCGTCAAAATACTTCGCTCAGCTTTTGTCATATCATTAAAGTAAATCGCCATTGCCATTGCACTCATTTGATAATCTGGAATGGTTCCTTCTGTGTATCCTTGGATCATCCAGTTGATTTCCTGTTCTGTCAGTTCAATGTTATGCTGCTTTTTATCAATTAGATCGACCATTCTCATGTTTATTCCTCCAAAATACCTGTCTTTATCTTACCGCAAACTCTTACTTATTTATTTTATCATACTTGAACACTATCATTTAATAATGTTTAGCACGGATTGTTTTCGCTATCATATAAGAAAAGTAACGACCTAGGAAAATAGTAAATACTCATCCCCCGAAAGAGATGAGTATAATTAGAATATTTATGAAGCTGTTTAATGATAGGACAATCAAGTTACTTTAGCTATCTTAGAATCCGCTGGATGCTCCACCGCCGCCGGACATACCGCCGCCACCTGATGAGCCGCTGCTTCCACCGCCAGAGAATCCACCTCCGCCGTATCCTCCATAATAACCGCCGCCAAAGCCGCCGCCTCTACCGCCGCGACCGCCTCTGCCTCCTGAATTAGCAGAGAAAATACCTCCGAACAAGATGATCAGCGTAAATATGATTCCAAAAATTAAATCTGATGATGAGTCCGAAGATTCTTGTGGTTCAGGGACGAATCCAAGTATTTCTTCTTGATCATAACTATATTCCTCATTGACAGATTGTGATAAGCTTGTGAAAATCCCTTCAACAGCTGTAGAGTAGTCATCTGTTCCAAGAGCATCTAGCTGACTATCTATCATACGGCCGGCGCTGGCATCAGTGATTGCCCCTTCTAAACCATATCCAACTTCAATCCGGATTTCCCGGTCATTTTCAGAAATCAGCAAGAGTACACCATTATCGGTATCCTCTTGTCCAATTCCCCATTTAGTGAATAGTTCAGTTGCATATTCTTCTACGGATAATCCATCTAGGGTCTCAACTGTTGCGACGACAACTTGTGGTTTTTCTTCTGTATTTTCGTAATTTCGGTTAACGTTCAGGATCAGTTCTTCTACGTCCGGATCAATTACATCTGCTTCGTCATAAATATAAAAATCAGATGGCGCATCTGGCAGAGAAGCTGCTGCTGCGGTCGTAACTGGAATAAGCCACAAGAGCAAAGCACTTACGCTGAATACAAGTAATTTTTTCAATAGATTAGATCCTTTCTCGTGGAATATGAGCTGATTTAATCCTTAGTCAAAATCTACAGTAGGGGCTTGTTCAGTGCCTTCTTCTGCTTCAAAATAAGGACGTTCATCGAAACCTGACAGGTTAGCAAAAATCGATGTCGGGAAAGATTCTACTTTATTATTGTATGAACGGACGACTTCATTAAAGCGACCACGTTCTGTCGCAATTCGATTTTCTGTTCCTGCCAGTTCATCCATTAAAGCTGTCACATTTGCGTTTGAAGTTAACTCAGGATAATCTTCTACAGAGACCATCAAAGAGTTTACTGCAGTATCTAATTGCTGATTCGCCTCAATACTTTCTTCAACCGTTTCAGCTGATGTGACTCCAGCTCTTGCATCTGCAATGGCTGTAAAGATTTCTTGCTCGTTATCCATTGCTCCTTGGACTGAGTTGACAAGATTAGGGATCAAGTCATATCGGCGCTGCAATTGTGATTCGACTTGCGCCCATGAAGCATCTACTTCATTTTCTGCTTGGACAAGGCTGTTATAAGATCCACCTAAATAAATAACGGCTACGACAATGACTGCGATTAACCCTGCGAGTATTTTCTTATTTGTTGACATGTTTGAACTCCATTCTGTTATGTGGTTTGTATCATTACATAAAAAAAATCTTGATACCGTTGCATGCATTCAACAGTTTTAGTGAGAAGCATTCATTGATAAACATTTAACGCTCTATGTCTATTTTACCTTATTGATTATATTAACGGAACAATTTAACTAAATTTAAAATAAAAAACGATTGTTTTATAACTCTAGATTTTAACTCAATGATGGTATTCTATTTAATGGAAATATCCTATCATTTAAGCTTATTTAAACGACTATCTTCCTCAAAGAAAGAAACAGGTATTTTGTCTACCACTAATACATGTGTTTTCCTTGAGGCAGAATGCTGGACAGAACCATTAAGTGAACGTACCAGATTCATAGCGTCTCGTCATACTATCCAATTTCCCTGTAAAAACAATTACTTCGTTTCTCATACAGAACCCCCAAATTACTATAAGAGTGAGCTACTGCCAACATTAACTATTTGATTATAAATATGGTTATGCTATAATGATTACGTAAAAAGAGGACATGCAGGCAACATGCCCTCTAATGTAGAACCGTTTAAGACGGTAGCAAATTTAAGTTAAAAAATAACCGTTAACCTGCCAAAGTTAGGACGGTTATTTTTTTTGTCGTTTTTTAACTTGATCAGCGCAACTATAAGACTAATTAAGGAAATCAACAGACTTCCGAAACCAATCATAAGCTGCAATGCGTCAGCTACTGACAAAAAGGCTTCTCCTTTCTAAGATTTCAGTACTTATCTCCATAAGCACCACCACCTTCCGGATAGCCACCGCCTTAACTTTCTACCTTTTAAGTGTAACACATCCTAGTAATAGATTCTCTCCCTTAAATGTACTTTATTACAATCTCTAAATTAATAATATTTCTTTTCTTTTTTATATTTTAACTAATTGGGACATTTATATTATGGCAACCGACTCAAATGCTTTATACTATAGGTTTGCTCCTTAGTTTATTCATGTTTGAATTCATTTGACGGAGAACCCAAAAATAGTGCTGGCAAATACTCACCAGCACTACTTCCATCATGATATAAAGTTGTTTTTTCTATTATTAGGTTTTAAATACTTACCGTATTTTCCTAAATCACGCGTTTGCGTAATAAGCTGCTTTTTTCTTTTTCAAGTCAGCAACGTCTGATTCACGGCAGTATACAAAGTGACCTGGGACGATCTCACGAAGTTTTTCTTCTTCTCCGTTTGATTCTCTTGGAACATAGACCGTTCGCTTGCGGCTCCGTTCGTGTTCTGGATCCGGAAGCGGCACTGCAGACAGCAAGCTTTCTGTATAAGGATGCAGCGGACGATTGTACACTTCGTCAGCTGGAGCTAATTCAAGCAGTTTTCCCGTATTCATTACCCCGATACGATCACTGATGTATTTAACCATAGATAAGTCATGCGCTATAAACAAGAAAGTTAAGTCTTGAGAAGCCTGCAATTCCATCATTAAGTTGACAACTTGTGCCTGGATTGAAACATCGAGTGCAGAGATTGGCTCATCTGCCACAATAAATTTCGGTTTAACCGCTAATGCACGGGCAATCCCAATACGTTGACGCTGTCCACCTGAGAACTCATGCGGATAACGACTTGCATGATCAGGATTCAATCCGACTAATTCAAGCAATTCAATTACGCGGTCATTTCGCTCTTTTTTTGAAGAAGCTAGTCCATGAATATCGATACCTTCTGCAATAATATCTCGTACCTTCATTTTCGGATTCAATGAAGCATAAGGATCTTGGAAGATCATTTGCATATCTCTTCTGAATGTTAACAGATCTTTTTTATTGGAAATATTATGCACTTGTGTCCCTTGGAAATCAATCTCTCCTTCAGTCGGATCGTACAATCGAATAATTGAACGACCAGTCGTAGACTTACCAGATCCTGATTCTCCTACAAGTCCAAAAGTTTCTCCTTTATAGACATCAAACGTAATATTATCAACTGCACGAACTTCATTTTTTGTGCCGGCATTGAAATATTGTTTTAGGTTTCTGACTTCTAAGATTTTTTCTTTTGTATCAGCCATTATTTTGCGCCTCCTTCAGTATGAAGTGCAGCATATTTTTCTTTATAGACTTTTTGACGAGCCATAATTTCAGCAGGCGGATTTATAGCAGGCGCATCCTTATGGAGCAGCCATGTTGCTGCGTAATGTGTATCCGAAACCTTGAACATCGGCGGCTGGTGTTCTGTATCAATCTTCATTCTATATTCATTTCTTGGTGCAAAGGCATCACCTTTTGGTGGATCCAGCAGATCCGGAGGTGTACCAGGGATCGCATATAGAGAGCCATTCGTTTCCAGAGTCGGCATTGATGCCAGCAAGCCCCAAGTATAAGGGTGTTGCGGATTATAGAACACTTCATCGACTGTTCCGACTTCCACAAATTTACCTGCATACATTACGGCTACTCGGTCCGCTACATTTGCTACGACACCTAAGTCATGGGTGATAAAGATGATGGATGTATTCACTTTGTGTTGAAGTTCTTTCATCAATTCAAGAATCTGAGCCTGAATCGTAACATCCAGCGCTGTTGTCGGTTCATCCGCAATCAGAATATCCGGGTCGCAAGCTAATGCGATCGCAATCACGACACGCTGGCGTTGACCACCTGAGAATTGGTGAGGGTATTGTTTCATTCGTTTTTCAGCGTCTGGCAACCCTACTAATTTTAATAATTCTAAAGCTCTTTCTGCTGCTTGTTGTTTATTCATATTTTGATGCAGGCGCAAGGGCTCTGCTATTTGTTTTTCAATGGTCATTGTCGGATTTAAAGAGGTCATTGGATCCTGAAAGATCATGGCAATCTTTTTACCGCGAATGTTCTGCATCTCTTTTTCTGACGTTTTCACTAAATCTTGTCCATCGAATAAGATTTGTCCTTCTTCAATGTTGGCATTTTGAGAAAGGAGCTGCATAATGCTTCGAGTCGTTACAGATTTCCCTGAACCCGACTCTCCAACAATCGCTAGTGTTTCTCCTTTTTTCAGATCAAAACTGACACCGCGAATGGCTTGCACTTTACCTGCGTAAGTGTCGAATGTGATCTTTAAGTCTTTAACTTCTAAAATATTACTCATTCATAGTCACCCCGCTAGTCTTTCATTTTCGGATCAAATGCATCGCGTAATCCATCAGCTAAAAAGTTGAAGGAAATCATCAAGACACATAACACGCCTGCTGGGTACCACATAAGGTGCGGCAGAAATGTAAAGGTCTTGTATCCATCATTGATCAATGTTCCTAATGAAGCTAAAGGTGCCGGAATACCAATACCAATAAAGCTTAAGAAGGCTTCAAAAAAGATCGCTGCCGGGATTGAGAACATGGTCTGGATAATAATGACACCTGATAGATTCGAAATCATATGCTTAACCGCAATTTTCCAAGAGGATTCTCCCAGTGTTCTTGCCGCTAATATAAATTCTTGATTCTTCAGTTTCAGTGTTTGCGCCCTAACAATTCGAGCCATTGGAATCCATCCGGTAATCGCTAAAGCAATGATAATAGAGATAATGCCTGGTTCGAACACTAAAAGCATCAAAATGACGACAACTAAATTGGGTACACCAGACAGAATCTCTAGAATACGCTGCATCACATTATCGATTCTTCCGCCGTTCCAGCCTGAGACCAGCCCATAAATAACGCCAATGGTTAAATCAAAAAAGGCTGCTGCAAAAGCAATCAATAAGGAAATACGCGTTCCGAAAAGAATACGAGAAAGCAAGTCGCGACCCAGACTATCTGTACCAAGCAGATAATAAGTGTCTCCAGCTTCTACTTGAGCATATTTGTCAATTCTCATGTCTCCTGAAGTGGCTGCTGTTCCATCTAGTCCTGGTATTTCAATTCCAGGCACTTTAGGTGGCAAGTTGGCATGTTCAGTGACTTGAGTCTCGATATCATGTGGTGCGATAACGGGAGCCAACAGTGCCAGCAGCATAATCAGTAAAATAATAAACAAACTGGTTACAGCTGCTTTATTTTTTTTCAGTCTTCTCCATGAATCTTGCATAAAACTCAAAGAAGGTGCTGAAATTTTTTCATTGTTTTCTGTAGCTGATCCACTAACTTGTTCAAACATATCAGAGGAAATCGTTGTGTTTTGATTAAAAATTTGATTATTATTGTGGGTTTCCATTCTTATTTTCCTCCTTTAGAAGAAATTCGAATACGTGGATCAATCAGTCCGTACAGCATATCTACAATCAGAATGATGACAACGAGCATCGTTGAATAAAGTAATGTTACACCCATGATTGTTGGATAGTCAT
Source organism: Marinilactibacillus piezotolerans (assembly GCF_900169305.1). Taxonomy (GTDB): domain Bacteria; phylum Bacillota; class Bacilli; order Lactobacillales; family Carnobacteriaceae_A; genus Marinilactibacillus; species Marinilactibacillus piezotolerans_A. Next base: position 282,135 of record NZ_FWDP01000002.1, read on the forward strand.
TTGACTGAATGGACTTGATAAACTGCTCTCCGATTCCCGGAATAGCATAAATACTTTCGACAACCATTGAACCGGTCATCAACGCAACAGCCATTGGTCCAATCAAAGTAATCAATGGAATTAAGGCATTTCTAACCCCGTGCTTAAAAGCAACTGCCCAGCGGCTCAATCCTTTCGCGCGTGCTAGTTCAATATAGTCGCTGCCTAAGACGTCCACCATTTCTGTACGAATGAATCGGGCAGAATCTGCTAGTGGTGCGATTGCCAAAGCAATAGTCGGCAGTACAGAATAGCTGAACCCATCGTCCCATAATGCAATGGGGAACCACTGTAGTTGAACAGCAAAAACCAACTGTAAAAGTACTGCGAAGACAAAGTTAGGAATAGAACGGCCTAAAATTGCCATAAAAGTCGCCAGTGTATCAGCCCATGAGTTTTGTTTCATTGCAGCGATAACCCCTAGGATAATACCTAAGAATGTACCGAGAATAACGGCTTGGAATCCTATCTGAAGAGAAGGACCTACTCTTGAAGCTAATAGTTCTGTTACTGGCGTATTATCAAACTGGAAAGACACGCCTAAGTTTCCTGTCAATAATCCACCCATATATCTGAAGTACTGTACAATGACTGGGTCATTTAATCCGTATTGTTCTTGCATGATGAGTAATTGTGCTTCCGATAATTTATCCTCATTCGTAAAAGGTGTACCCGGTAATAGATTCATCAAGAAGAACGTAATTGATGCAATTAGAAATAAGGTCAACAGCATGTATAAAACACGTTTACCATAATATCTCATAAAATTTTTCATCAATTAACACCTCCGTTATTTATTTTCAACGCTATTTGTTTTCATAAAATTTACACAATATCTAGAATAGGCTCAGCACGTATCAATTGCAACTTTTTCTGAAATTGTGTGTCAATGAAAAGAGTTATATGAGAGTAAAATGAAAATAATCCGATTTCATTATCACTTTATTCTGATTGGTCATTATTTATACTCATTTTCATTTGTGCCTCTATTGTAGTCTGTGATAGTTTAGTGTACATTGTTCTTTAGCATTTACATTATTAAGATTAAGGAGCCGTTTCAGATGCAAAATAAATTTAATACTCCTTCTATTACGCTTGTTTTAGTTCTGTTCATCTTCGTATTAGAACTCATTTTGTATAAAGAAATTTCTTTTCTCCACACATCCAATTTGTTTTTTTATCCAGCAGGTATTCTGCTGATTATTGGTTTGTTCAGTCTGACGCTTCGTTCTGGATTTTTTGATTTCTTTTACTTCAGCTTCAGAAAGGCTTCTAAAAGAATTCGAAGAAAACAGGATGAAGACCCTGATGAAGATGATGAAGTTTCTGTGACAGATCTCTCTGATAAGATTGGAAACTTTCACTTATTTTTTATAAAAAGCGGCAGTACCTTGCTGGTTATTTCGATCATTTCTTTGATTGGATTTTATCTATTTGAATAGTCTCATTCTCCTTTATAGATTTGAACCGAGAAATTAACCCGAACTTAATCCCCATACTCAAAAAAAGAGTGGAGCTCCACTCTTTTTTTGACGCTTAGGAAACCTTTACTCGTCATTATCTATAAATGCCCATTTGTAAGAATAGTCTGCACCCGTTAAATGAGCTGCGATTCCTTCTACATAAGGTTTTTCAAGAACTGCATAAGAACGTTGGTAAATTGGTGCAATACCTGCAGTTTCCATTAAGAGTTGTTCTGCTTCGAGCAGATCTTGCCAGCGTGCATCTAGATCGTCCACATTGCTTTGAGCACTTTCAATTAAAGCATCATATTCTTCATTGCTGAATCCAGATTGATTATTTGGATTACCTGACTGGAACATTTCCAAGAAGTTGATCGGGTCTGCATAGTCAGCTCCCCAACCAGATAATTGAATATCATAATCTTGAGCACTGCTTGAAGCCAAGCGGACTTTGAATGGTACATTTCTGAGATTGATCGTCAATCCTGGAAGATTCGACTCTAATTGCGCCTGCATGTATTCTAGAGATCTCTTAGAGTTCTCAGTATCGTCACCAAGCATTTCAAGCGTAATGGAGTCTGTTCCCAATTCTTCTAGTCCAGCTTCCCAATACTCTAATGCTTCTTCAGGGGCGTAAGATAACAAATCGCCATTTTCAGCACGATAATCTTCGTTTGATTCCGGTCCAAAAGCCAATCCTTCTGGAACCAATCCATTTGCCGGAACAGAACCATTTTGTAAAATAGTATCCGTGAACCCTTGCTTATCAAAAGACATGGCAACTGCTTTACGGATATTTTCGTTTGCTAAAGCCGTTTTTTCCCCATTGCGTTCCTGATTGAACTTGAAGAAAAATACAGAAGATGTTGGTTCTGTCAGCAATTCCGGATCGCCTAGTTTAGTCGTGACGTACTCACCTGTCATTCTCATGCGATCCACGTCACCAGCGTTATATAAATTCAATGCCGTAGACGTTTCTTTTACTACGTTAACGTCGATTTGGTCTAACTGGACAGTTTCAGCATCCCAGTATGAATCGCTTTTAACCATCGTCCACTTCAAGCCAGTTCCGTCCCACTCTGTTAATTCAAATGGTCCGTTATATAGCAGTGAATCACTGTTAGAAGCATAATCACTGCCTAATTCAGTTACATAAGCTTCATTTTGAGGTAAGAACATCGGTAGAGTCAATAGATCTTTGAAATAAGGGACGGGTTTTTCTAGTTGAACTTCTAATGTTTTATCATCGATTGCTTTAGCACCAAGCTCTGATGGTTCTTTATCTCCAACAAGAATCGCTGAGGCATTTTTAACCACGCCATCAATCATATACGAGTATTCAGATGCCGTTTCAGGATCTGATAATCTTTGCCATGCAAAGACAAAATCATTTGCAGTAACCGGATCTCCGTTTGACCAAACAGCCTCTTCTTTTATATTGAACGTGTAAGTCATGCCGTCTTCGCTGACAGCAGGTTCTTCTGCCGCCATCCCTAACACCAGATTGTTTTCTGGTCCTTGGCGGTAAAGTCCTTCATTCACGTTATTCAAAACATTGAAACTGGAAGCATCTGTTGTAATTGCTGAATCCATTGTCGGAATTTCTGCCGTTTCAATCAATTTCAAGACTTGCTTATCTTGAGCTCCATCGGAACTTGCGTTTCCTGATGATTCGTTTCCACATGCTGACAGCAATAGAACACTTGTTAGAGCAATGCCTATTTTTTGCATTAGTTTATTACTCTTCATTCATAAATCCTCCTATATTATTGCAACACTGTTTATAACTAAAATTATATAACCACTACTATTAGTGTACTCGAAACATATTATCACCTCATTATCATAATTACAACACTTTTATGTAAAAATTCAAGTCGTTTATCACACGTTTCTTTTAGAATTTGCTTAGATTTACCGTCTTTTCAAATTATTTTCATTTACTGATTCTGCTTTGAATAGGTAAGAGGAGACTTCATTAGTATTATCATGCATGTTATACTGTATCAGTAAATGTTCATGTGTTTTTTAAGCGCAAAAGTAATTTTTTTGCGCGACTACCCTATTTTTCAAACGACAAGGAGCGATTAGATGACCAGTACTACTTTGAATCAATTTTTAGAAGAGAATCTAAACGAACTGAAAGAAAACGGTCTGTACAATGAGATCGATACGGTTCAGGGACCTAATGGATCTGAAATTATAATCAATGGGAAAAAATTGATCAACTTATCTTCCAACAACTATCTGGGATTTGCCAATGATGAGCGATTAAAAGAAAAAGCCAACCTGGCAACAAATCAATACGGAGTCGGCGCTGGGGCTGTCCGTACAATTAATGGTACACAAAGTATCCATGATGAGCTTGAATCAAAAATTGCCGATTTTAAACAAACTGAAGCAGCTGTTGCCTTCCAGTCAGGGTTCAACTGCAATATGGGTGCCATTTCAGCTGTAATGACAAAGAAAGATGCGATTCTTTCCGACGAATTGAATCATGCTTCTATCATTGACGGATGCCGCTTATCCGGTGCAAAAGTGATTCGTGTAAAACATCAGGATATGGATGACTTGCGAGCAAAAGCAAAAGAAGCCACAGAAAGCGGACAGTATGAAAAAGTCATGTACATTACAGACGGCGTTTTTTCAATGGATGGCGATGTGGCTAAACTGCCTGAAATCGTTAAAATCGCTGAAGAATTTGACTTGATTACTTATGTAGATGATGCTCACGGCTCTGGTGTAATGGGAAAAGGTGCTGGAACGGTTAAACATTTCGGATTACAAGATAAAATTGATTTCCAAATGGGTACGCTCTCTAAAGCAGTCGGTGTTGTCGGTGGATATGTTGCCGGAACTCAAAACTTGATCGACTGGTTAAAAGTTCGTGCACGTCCTTTCCTATTCTCAACGTCTTTAACTCCCGGTGCAGCTGCTGCCTGTATTGAAGCAATCGATATTATGTCTGCTTCAACCATTGAACATGACCGTCTATGGGAAAACGGCCGCTACTTGAAAGCAGGCTTGAAAGACTTAGGGTTCAACATCGGAGAATCTGAAACACCGATTACGCCTTGTATCATCGGAGATGAAAAATTAACACAGAAATTTTCTAAACGTCTGACAGAAGAAGGCGTCTACGCCAAATCAATCGTTTTCCCGACTGTCCCTAAAGGAACAGGTCGAGTCAGAAATATGCCGAGTGCTGCTCATACTACTGCACAGTTAGATCGTGTGCTGGAAGTATACCAGAAAGTCGGTAAGGAATTGAACGTTATTTAATAAGAAGAAACAAGATAGCATAAAGCAGTTGAATATACTGGGTTAAGATCAGGCAATCATGAAGACTTGATCCAGTCGACTGCTTTTTTGCTGCTGTTTTTCAAAACGGAGGAAGAAGCCTTGAAAAAGATTTTGATTACCGGAGCTTTAGGGCAAATCGGAACAGCTCTGACGGCTCGCTTAAGAGAAACATATGGAACGGATAACGTCATTGCATCAGATATTCAAAAGCCGGAACACTCATCCGTTGTAACTGACGGTATTTTTGAAAATCTTGATGTGACCAATCAGTCTTTAATAGAGGAACTGGTTCAGAAGTATGAAGTGGATACGATCATTCACTTAGCTGCCTTGCTTTCAGCTGTAGCAGAAGCAAAACCGCAATTGGCTTGGGAATTGAACATGGGCGGTCTGAACAATGCTCTGGAAGTCGCACGTACTTATGGATTGAAATTTTTTACCCCCAGCTCGATCGGTGCTTTCGGACCAGAAACCCCTAAAGACAAAACACCTCAAGTCACTTTACAGCGTCCAACAACGATGTACGGCGTAACGAAAGTCAGCGGTGAATTATTGTGCGATTACTATTATCAAAAATTTGGTGTCGACACGAGAGGTGTACGCTTTCCAGGACTGATTTCCTATGAAGCACTTCCTGGTGGCGGGACAACTGATTATGCGGTAGACATTTATTATGAAGCTTTGAAATCTGGAGCTTACACTTCTTTTATTGATAAAGGAACCTATATGGACATGATGTATATGCCGGATGCGGTTGAAGCCATTGTTCAGTTGATGGAAGCTCCTGCTGAGCAGCTGGTTCATCGCAATGCTTTTAACGTCAGTGCAATGAGTGTCTGTCCTGAAGACTTTGAAAAAGCCATTCAAGCGCACCTGCCTGAATTCAACTTATCTTTTGAAGTAGATTCGGTTCGTCAGACGATTGCAGAATCATGGCCGAACGCCATCGACACAACAGCTGCTCAAACTGAGTGGGGATTTTCACCAAACTATACATTGGAAAAAATGACAGCTGATATGCTGGAAAAATTAAACGTTAAAATAACTGAATAATCAAAAATCGGCTGCTTAAAAGAACCCCTTTTAAGCAGCCGATTTATTTATCCTCTATCCACATCTTCAACCACAGGGCCTTGTTCCGACCCTACGATCACTCTGTCCACACAATCCAAGAATAATCCATGTTCTACAACGCCGGTAATTGAATCAAGCCAAGTTGCTAACCTCTTCGGTTCTTCAATGACGCCCATGTGCAGATCAATAATCAGATTACCTGAATCAGTCACCAGACGTTCTCCATCTTCTTCCTTTCTCCAAGAAGGGTTGTATCCGGATTTTTCAAATAATCGGAAAACTTGACCAGCGCCGAAATGAACCACTTCTACTGGCAGGGGAAAAGCACCTAGCTGTTCGACCAGCTTGCTTTCATCTACGATCCAGATAATCTGATCCGATAGATTAGCGACCACCTTTTCAAACAAGTGAGCAGCACCGCCGCCTTTGATTCCCTGATATTCACTGGAAATTTCATCTGCTCCGTCGATTGTTACATCAATATGATCAACGTCATCTATATCTTTTAGAGGAATGCCCCACTCTCTAGCATGATCCGCAGTCCTAAAGGAAGTCGTAACTCCAACGATCTGGAGACCTTCTTCTTTAACCCGTTTTCCGACTGCTTCCACCATGTAATAAGCCGTTGACCCAGTACCTAAACCGACTATCATGCCGTCTTTTACAAATTCTGCCGCTTTGTACCCAACCATTTGCTTAAGATTCATTCTAAAAAATCCCTTCTATATTCATTATCTCGTTATGTATCGCTTACATTCCACCGCTATTGTACCATAAGTCGATGCTTTCTACTGAGTTTTTCTGTCGGGTTGTTGTGTATTGCCGGCAGACTATCCTATAAAGACCTCAGACTATCGATTACTATTCTTTTTAGTATAAAACACGTAATTTCTTAAAGAAAAAGAGCACTTTTGCAAGTACTCTTTCTATCTCATCTAGCCGTTTGTCTTATCTAGAATTTTGCGAGCTTCTTCAACAAACGTCTTCAGCACTTTGATTCTGGCATATTTTTTCTGTTGACCTTCTACAATAATCCAAGGAGCGTAATCTGTATTTGTGCGGACAAGCATTTCATTCATTGCTTCAATGTATTCATCCCATTTTTTCCGATTGCGCCAATCTTCATCCGTCAATTTATATACTTTGTCCGGCTCTGTTTCACGCGCTTTAAACCTTTCCAGCTGTTCATCTTTATCGATATAAATAAAAAACTTCAATACTAGCGTACCGAAATTATGCAGATGTTTTTCCATCTGATTGATCTCATCATAAGCCCGGTCCCATTCAGCGGTTTCTGCCAGCCCTTCGACACGTTCGACCATGACCCTTCCATACCAGCTGCGATCAAATATTTTCATATCGCCTTTTTTCGGAAAGTTTTTATAGAATCGCCATAAATAATGATGGGCGTTTTCTAAGGATGATGGAGCAGAAGTCGTAACCACTTCATATCCTCTAGGATCCATTTCTCTTGTCAGACGCTCTATAGCTCCGCCTTTTCCGGCTGCATCGACTCCCTCAAATACCAATACTGTAGGTATCCCTTTCGTATAAAGCTGAAAAGCCAGTCGTTGTGCTTCCAGCTGTAATTCATCTTTTAATTGATCGTACTCCTCATCTTCCAATTTCAGATTCAGATTTATGTGATCCAGCGGTTTCTCTTGAGGTGCATACGTCCGCAGTTCTTTCCTTAATCCGCCGTTTTTCATCCCCATGATTCGATCGATGCCTTGATAAATCAAATCAATGGACATTCCTAAAGCTTTTTCAGAGGCTGCTTTTTTATCTTCTGAAGAGATCACATGCCATTTGCTGAACGTAAAATCTGATTTATCCAGTATCGTATCGAAGTGCTCTAGATATTTCTCATATTGTTTATATTGATCTTCATCTCGTTCACTGATCATAAAAGACCGGTACGGATCTTCCTTTAGTTCATCAATTCGTTTTTGCTGTGTTTTTTCTTTCTGATGCAGAAACAATTTGATGATAATTGCTTGATCATCAAGCAGTTGCTGTTCGATTGAACTGATATCTTTGATATTCTGATCAAGCTCCTGATCTTTTATAGCTGGATCATTGAACAGCTTGAAGTAAAAACTGCGATCATAAATCGCTATATCGCCCTTCTTCGGTAATTTATCCCAAAAACGCCATAAGAATGGACGATTTCTTTCTTCTTCCGTTGGATTTTCAAATACACTGACTTTAAATTGTTTTGGATTCAATTCCCGAACCAGATCTTTAATAACATATCCTTTTCCAGATGATTCCCATCCTTCTACAAGAATCAGTACTGGAATATTTAAGTGATTTACCAGCCGCTGAGCACGGGCTAATCGCTCACCCAGTTCTTTTCTTTTAAACTTGCTATATGGGTTTTCAAAGTGATCAAAGTCAAACACTTTAATCATCGTGTGCCTCCTCAAGTCGTAATCTGATTATTATCTGCTATATTGTTGTTCTCTTTTGACTAGAATAGCAAAAATGAGAACGACTCCCCTAACGAAACACTTTAAATGAAGGAGATTTAGTGCGAACGGAACAGCAAGGAAGAAAGAAAAACAGTTTTCATCTTAAATTAAAAAATGCTATACTGTTTATTAAATATTTTTAATGGAGTGATTAGATGGAAACTGAACGAACAGCTACTTTAGAAGAGCTCATTCAAGAGCATATTTCTGTGGTCAAAGGTTATCGCCGACAACTGCATGAATTTCCGGAATTATCTTTTCAAGAATATAAAACGAGTCAATTTATTTTCGATGAGATGAGTGCTTTAGATCACGTTGAAGTAACCCGTCCAACCAAAACCTCTGTCCTCGTTAAAATCACCGGAGGAAAGCCAGGACTGAAAATCGGACTCCGCGCTGATATTGATGCACTTCCCATACAAGAAGAACGACCAGAGCTGACCTTTTCCTCAAAAGTCGATGGGATTATGCACGCTTGCGGACATGATGGACATACAGCTATGCTGATGACCGCAACCAAAATTTTGTCTGAACAGGCGGACCAACTGGAAGGAGAAATCTACAGTATTTTCCAGCATGCGGAAGAAAGTCATCCGGGCGGTGCTAGAGAAATGGTGGCAACCGGATTATTTGATGATTTTGATTTTATTTACGGCCATCATTTGTTTTCTAATATCGAAACTGGATTGATCGATATCAAATCAGGAGCCTGTACTGGAAATTCTGATCGCTATGATGTCACAATATACGGAAAAGGGGGGCACGCAGCAACCCCCCATGAAACGATCGACCCGATTATCATCGGTGCTCAGATCATTGAAAAATTTCAGACAATTATTTCTCGCAAAGTTGATCCACTGGCATCAGGAATCATTTCAAATACTGTTTTTCAAGCGGGAAATTCTAATGCAAAAAATATTATTCCAGAGACCGTATTGCTGGGAGGAAGTGTCCGTTCATTTGAACCGAACGTCAGAGATTTGATTGAAACGGAAATGGAACGAGTCATCAAAGGAACATGCGACAGCTATGGTGCTGATTATACTTTTAATTTCCGCCGCGGATATGCCAGCGTGATCAATAACGAAGAAACGACAGCGACCGTTCAAGAGATTGCTGAAACAGCTTTTCCCGATCAAATCATTTCCTTACCGCCTACGATGGGGGGAGAAGACTTTTCAGCATTCTCGAATCTGGTTCCGTCTACGTATGTATTTATCGGAGCCAAAAATGAGGAATTCGGATTCGATTTTCCGCACCATCATCCTAAATTTGGAATAGATGAAAACAGCCTTTTGACGGGTATCAAGTTGTTTGTCAATATTGCTGTTCAATACTCTAGGTTGACCCTCACTTAACAAAAAAAACCTTGCTTGACAGTCCCTGCTTCTCTATAAAAAGAGAAACAGTTCTGTCGAAGCAAGGTCTTTTTGTTTAGATTACTCTCTTCTCAACATCTTAAATTCCAAAAAGAGATCATTGTACTTTCCAAGGTACTCATACCCTAGATTTTCGTACACTTCTAGATTCTCCATCATCTCTTCTGTTGGATAGAACTGCGGATCTTCAATCGTTTCTTCAGGCAATAATGCCATAGCTGCCTCATTCGGCGTACTATAACCGATATAGTCAGCGTTTTGAGCTGCTACTTCTGGGCGAAGCATGAAATTGATAAATGCATAAGCAGCTTCTTCATTTTGAGCCGTTTCCGGAATGATCATATTGTCAAACCACAGATTCGATCCTTCTTCAGGTAAAATATAATGGAGAGACTCATTTTCCCACATCATATCTGCAGCTTCTCCAGAGAAGGTTACGGCAAGCGGTGCTTCTCCTTGGATCATATACATCTTGATCTCATCTGCCACCAGTGCTTTGACATTCGGTGCAAGACTTTCTAATAAATCAAAAGCTTCCTGCAGCCTTTCGTCATCTTGAGTATTCAACGAGTAACCCAATGTCTGAAGTCCGATTCCCATAATTTCTCTAGCTCCATCGATCAGCATAATGTCGTCCTTATACTGTGGATTCCAAAGGTCGCTCCAAGATTGGATGGCTCCTTCTTCAATCATTTCATCGTTATAAATAATGCCTAAAGTCCCCCAGAAATAAGGAATAGAATATTGATTGCCTGGATCAAACGAGAGATCTAGGAAATCTGCATCAATATTATCTAGTCCTTCGATTTTGGACTGATCCAGTTTATGTACCAGTCCTTCATCGATCATTCTGTCAATCATATATTCGCTGGGAATGGCAATATCATAAGCAGTTCCGCCTTGCTGCACTTTCGTGTACATCGCTTCATTGGAATCAAACGTTTCATAAACAACACGGTATCCGGTTTCTTCTTCAAACTGCTCCAGCAGCGCCGGATCAATATAATCTCCCCAGTTGAAGATATTTAAAGTATCAGAGCCCGCTGAACCTTCTGAACGGTCTACATACAAGCTGCCGATATATAGAAGTCCAGATACACCCAAAATCACTGCTGCGAGCTGAATTAGTTGTTTCATCTATGGAGACACCGCCTTCTGATGATTCGTAGGATCAATATCTGTCAATTTGCGTCTGCGAGTCCGCTGTTGCTGCTGTACATAATAATAGCCGCTCACTAAGCCAAGAGCTAAAATAAATAGAATCGTACTCAAAGCATTGATTTCCAGACTGATTCCTTGTCTTGCTCTGGAATAAATCTCCACAGATAAGGTCGCAAAGCCGTTCCCCGTTACAAAGAATGTAACCGCAAAGTCATCGATCGAATACGTAAATGCCATAAAATATCCTGCCAGAATACCCGGCTTAATACTTGGAATAATGATACTTTTCAGTACCTGCCAGTTATTTGCACCTAAGTCTTTTGCTGCTGTAACCATATTGAGATTCATCTCTTCAAGCTTCGGCAGTACCATCAAAACGACGATTGGAATACTAAAAGCGATATGGGAGAACAACACAGAAAAGAATCCTAAGCGGAATCCGGCAATAGTAAAAAGGAGCAAGAAACTTGCACCAATAATAACATCCGGCGAAACCAATAGAACATTATTGAGCCCAAGTAAAGTAGTCTGTGTTTTTCTCTGCTTCACAAAAAAGATACCGATGGCTCCTAATGTTCCGATCACAGTAGCAAACAAAGAGGATAACAGCGCTACTCTAAAGGTATCCAGCGCGATGCGAATCAACCGAGTGTCATCCGCCAGTGCCTGATAATGTTCCCCAGTAAAACCAGTAAATGCGTTCATCGTACCGGCCGCGTTGAACGAATAAAAGATTAAATAAAGAATAGGCGTATACAATAAAACAAAAATGAGAATCAAATATAGATTTGCCCAAGAAAAGGATTTCTTTTTCACGATCTGCCCACTCCTTTCTTACCTTTTTTTCTGCCTGATGTCAGAATCATAGTCAGTACCATCAAGACAATCAGAACGATTCCAATCGTTGAGCCCATTCCCCAGTTTTGCGTCACTAAGAAATGCTGCTCAATGGCTGTTCCCAAGGTAATGACTCGATTTCCGCCAATCAATCTGGTCAGCATGAATAAAGACAGTGACGGAATGAACACGACTTGGATTCCGCTGCGTACGCCAGAAAGCGAAAGCGGGAAAATAACATTTTTAAAGCTTTCCCAACTGCTGGCACCCAGATCACGGCTGGCATTCAGCAAGTTTGGATCAATTTCTTCTATGGCATTATAAATCGGCAGCAGCATAAAAGGTATTTCAATATAGGTTGCGACCAGCAGGAAGCTTGCATTGGTAAACAGCAGCTGCTGACGACCAAGACCTATCCAGTCAAAAAACCCATTCACACTGCCATCCTGGCTCAGCAATCCGATAAACGCATAAGCTTTCAGCAGCACATTGATCCATGTCGGCAAAATCAGCAGCAGCATCCATAAATCCTTGCGTTTTGCCTGCGTCAAAAAATAAGCCGTTGGATAACTGATCAGCAATGTAATGACTGTAATTAAGAAGGCATAAATAAAGGATTGCAGTGTCATTGTCAGATAAGTCGCCGATGTAAAATAGGTTACGATATTTTCGAGCGTAAATGTCCCCTCGATTCCAATAAAGGACTGATAGATCAGCAAACCGATTGGAATCAGCACAAATAAACCGATCCAGATAAAATATGGGAAAAAGAGCAGCCGGTTCTGCTTAGATGTCATTGTTCAGATCCACTCCTTTTTCCATATCGATCGTCTCCTGTACCATCGTTCCGTTCACGACAGCATATTCAGACAAACGGGTATTAAAGGCTTCTTCGGTTTCACCGATCCGCATGATATGAATGTCTCGAGGTTCAAATGCCAACCCGACTTCTTCACCGACTTCTGCTTTGCGGGTCGTATGCACCATCCATTCGTTTCCTTCAGGATCTTCGCCGATAATCTCATAGTGAACGCCTCTGAATAATTGCGATTGAACGATGATTTTCATATTGCCTAAAGAAGGTCTAGTCATCACCAAATCTTCTGGACGAATCACCACTTCAACGGTTTCGTTTTCATTCATTCCGCCGTCTACACAGTCAAATACTTTTCCGGCAAACTCTACTTTGTAATCTCTGATCATCGTTCCTTTAACAATATTGCTTTCTCCAATAAAGTCAGCCACATAATTATTCAGCGGTTCATCATAAATGTCGATCGGTGTCCCGCTTTGAACGATTTCGCCTTCTTTCATGACAAAAATCTCGTCACTCATCGCCAGCGCTTCTTCTTGATCATGAGTAACGAAAATAAACGTAATACCCAGCCGCTGCTGCAAGTCTCTTAATTCGTACTGCATTTCTGTTCTCAGTTTCAAATCGAGTGCAGAAAGCGGCTCATCCAGTAGAAGGATTTCCGGTTCGTTGACCAATGCTCTTGCAATCGCCACACGCTGACGCTGTCCACCTGACATTTCAGAAATTTCTCTCTTTTCAAATCCAGATAATCGTACAGCACGCAATGCATCCATTACTTTTTCTTTAATTTGATCTTTTGCTGCCTTTTTGATTTTTAATCCATACGCTACGTTATCATACACATTCATGTGCGGAAACAGCGCATAGTCCTGAAACACAGTATTAACTTTCCGTTTATTCGGAGGCAGAGTATTGACGGTTTTGCCATCCAAAACAATGGAACCGGAGGTCGCTTGGGTAAATCCTGCGATTAAATTCAAAATGGTTGATTTTCCGCAACCTGAAGGACCCAAAAGGGTATAAAATTTTCCTTTTTCTAAATCAAAAGAAATATCTTTTAAGATCATAGATTCATCATATTGTTTGTAAATATTCTGAAACGAAATAATTGTGTTCTCTGCCAAATTCCAGCACTCCCCTTACCTGCATTATAAATCAATTAAACCTATATAATTATATCTTTAAGATATATAAAATCAATCACTTTCCATTAATAATTCTAACAATTTAGACCCGTGCCGGTCACAAGTCAACCATCTGTTTTTTATTATAGTGAGTGCCTCTATCAATCCCAAATCATGTGCATTAAAAAACGACCGCCAGCTTGTGACGATCGTTCTGTTTGGATGATAAGATCTCCCAGTTCTTTCTATACTTTTTACTACAAATTGTTCATAAAAACGACCAGAGAATCTTGCATCCCATGCAATCGCTGGGATTCATATTGCCTTACAAATCGTCTGTTTCTATCGTTTATACTGCTTTTCACCATTTTGTATCCTATTTTCTGCTGATGTTACTCATCGTATATTTCTTATCCTATGAAAACTGCAATCAGTCAGTGTCTGCCGGGAAGTTCGAATCTTCACTTTCGATCACAATCGCCTTCATTCCTTTTTCTGACTGTGTTTCATGCCATTCATCTTTCTTCCAGAAAATTAAATCGCCTGCATCAACAGAAACTGCTTTGTTCTTTTCACCGCGGACGATTCCTGTACCTTCTAAAATCAAGAGCCATTGTGATGCTGTTGCTTGATGATACCCTACTTTTCCTTCTTTACCTATTTTTAAAAATCCCATATTAGTTTTTCCATTTAACTGTAATACATTCGCCAAGAAAAAATCGGATTGATATTCCTTAATTTCTTTTCCTTCTATTAAATCAAGTTTTAGGATTTCCATAGCGTTTCTCCCCTTATTTCATTATTTTATTCTGCTGACTTTATATCATTGTATGACTCACTTCATTTCATTTTACTGATTATGTTGTTTTTTGCTCTAAAATTTCGTGTACAAAAGATTCCTTATAGTCTGTATACTCGTTAATGCCCCTAGATGACATACTTAAGTATTTTTCTTTTATTTCAAGGTAATCCTTTCTTGCAGATGCATGAGTATTCAAGTAGTCTCTAAAAAAAATTAAATGATTCCATATTTCGTCTTTATAGTTTACCAAATGCACAAAATGTGTTTTTTCCATATATGTTTCATCCGTAAACTTAGCCAACACGATTTCTCCGTCTCTTTCAACTTTTAGACGTAAGAATCCTGATCTTTGAAGCGCTTTGAAAAATGACTTATTCAGCTTGCTATAATTGTCTACCCCTATCAATATATCAATGACAGGCTTTGCGGACATTCCTCTGATTGCTGTACTTCCGACATGCTCGATACGATCAGCATCAAGTTCTGTATAGTTAACTAGTTCCTTTTTTATTCTAATAAATTCTTCGTTCCATTCATCCGTATATTCAACCAGTCTGACTTCGTTCCGTTTTAAACCTAAATCCATTTTCTCACTTCTCCCCTGTAGTATGAAATATAAAATCCAATTCGCTTCTTTAACGTTATGCTATAGGAAAAACCCTTAAAATAATAGCCTTATACTGAATGACGCAATATGGTATAATTGTTATAGAAATAAGAACACAGATTGTTTTCACTCTCAAAATTTATGCACAGTAATCAAAATACCCGTCGATTAATCTGATAAGGTTAATCGACGGGTATTTTTCCTATAATGAGTTTGTATACTTTTGTCATCTGCTGTACTTCCATGAGCTAAAATAAACATTCTATCTCTATTCGTATAACAAATTTTACAGGCCTGCTTTTTCAAGGATCGCTTCGCAGACTTCATGGCTTCTTAGGGAAGAATCCAATGATACAGGATTTTCTGAGTTTGCTTGTACGGCCTCTAAAAAGGTTTTGATCATAGGAGCAAATCCTCGTTTATGCAGAGTCGGCTCCCAATCCCCAAATGGTTTGCTAAAAGATCCTTCCTCACTGTATTCTGTCCAGTCTGCCAGATTTTCTACTCGGACAGTTTTTGATGGACTCTGGACTTCCATCGTTTCTAATCTAGATCCTGATTCTGCATTCACTGAGACCATGATATGCGCTCCTGCAGATTCCAGTATGACCCAGGCACGTTTCAGTTGATCAGCATTGCCTACAATTCCAGAGTCAACCACTTCGACCGGTCCTTCTATCATGTGCAGCGCCGTATCGACTGGATGAATCATCATATCGTAGATTCGATATCTGGCAGGCAGTGTCGCCTGATTGACTTGGTTTTTCTGGAAATAAATCATATTTTTATCCGACACTGCTTTCAGTTCTTGGACTCTTGGTGCAAATCTTCTGTTAAATCCTGTCATCAAGAGTGTATTTTGCTCTTTAGACAACTGCAGCATAGCCTTTGTTTCTTCTAAATGATCGCTGATTGGTTTATCCACTAGGACAGGGATATTGTTACTCAGCATAGCTTCAATAATTTCAGCATGCGTAGGTGTCGGTGTATGAATAAATACAGCGTCCATTTTCTGATTAATCAGTTCATGCCAATCTGTATGTAAATGAGTCTGGTCAATTCTATATTGTTGACCGATCGCATTCAATTTCTCTTCATTTCTTGTACTTAAATGCCACTCAATCTCTGGATGCTCAGTCATCATGACTGGTAAATATGCTTTTTGTGCAATAGATCCTAATCCAATAACGCCTATTTTCATTATTTATCCTCCTGTTTTGTACCGCTTTCTTCTATTATATAGTATACAGCAAGTGAACCGCTTTTATCGAGAAAAATTAAAGCATATACCTCAGACAAATAGTCTGCAGTATATGCTCCTCATTACATTTCGTCAGCCAGTTGAATCGACTGCTCGACGTGTACTGTTTTCTTGAATTCTTTGGTTGCTTTTTGAATGATATTTTTTGCCGTTTTCTTTTCTAGTTCCGTTGGATCTTCACCGATGATACGGACTTCTGTCTCTAATTGAACACTGTTTTTTTCGAGAATGACCGACTTGATATGCTCAATCAGTTCAATATAGTCTGTAGCTGTCGCTTTGTTGATATTGACAATAAAGCCGGCGTGCTTCGTTGAGATCTGAGCGCCGCCCCAAGTCAAGCCTTGCAGCCCTGCATCTTGAATCAGTTTCCCAGTGAAATAGCCTGTCGGCCGTTTGAACACTGAACCGCACGATGGATACTCCAGCGGCTGTTTTGTTGTTCGCAAGATCGTCAGCTCATCCATTCGTTCTTTGATGGCATCTTGGTCGCCTTCTTTCAACTCGAAGGTCACATCGATCGCAATATCTCCAGTTTTTTGGATTTTACTATTGCGATAAACAAATTCCATTTCTTCATTGGTTACTTCTTTAAGCTCGCCTGTGCGGCTCAATAAGGTGACCGTTTGGATCACATCTTTTACTTCCCCGTCATAAGCGCCAGCATTCATAAAGACTGCTCCGCCCACACTGCCGGGAATGCCGCAAGCAAACTCAAGTCCAGTCAATCCGAACTGATATGCTTTTTTACTGACATCGATCAATGCAGCGCCAGCTTGTGCCGTGATTTTTTCGTCTTTTACACTAATCTGATCCATTTCCGTCAGAATCAAGGTAACTCCTGGAATCCCTCCGTCTTTTACAATCAGATTGCTGGCATTGCCTAAGATGGTCAACGGCCAGTTGCGCTCATTGATATATGAAACAATCGCTGCAATCTCTTCTTTGCGTTTTGGAAAAACCAGTACATCTGCCGGTCCGCCGGTTTCTGTATAAGTATAGTGTGCTAATGGTTCATTGATTTTTATAATTGAATCTGAAAAGGTCTCTTTAAATAACTGAATATCCATGGTTCAATACGTTCCTCTCGCTTTAACTTCATTCAATTCTGGTAAGCTTTTTTTATTAAAACTATGGTGAATCCTATTAAATCAATTATATTCTAACACGAATAGTTTCACAGTAGTAGCTTCGACGCAAATTGTCACTAAATTGTTGCGGTTTTTCTAAAATCTTCGTTGTTTCAGACTGTTCGCTTTATCCGTCATCGAAATTCCGATAAGATAAAATTAACTTGAACAAAAGGAGCTGCTTATGAAACTTATTTCATGGAACGTCAATGGCTTGCGGGCGATCGTCCAAAAAGATTTTTTAGCACAATTCAAAGAACTGGATGCTGATATTTTCTGTCTTCAAGAAATCAAGCTGCAGGAAGGCCAGATCGATATTGACTTTGAAGGCTATTATTCCTACTGGAATTATGCTGAAAAGAAAGGCTATTCCGGAACGGCTATTTTCACTAAGCAAAAGCCTTTAAATGTCTCATACGGTATCGGTATTGAGGAACATGACCGCGAAGGCCGAGTCATTACTTTGGAATATAAAGACTATATAGTTGTGACTTGTTATACTCCAAATTCTCAGTCTGAGCTGAAACGACTGGATTACCGCATGAGCTGGGAAAAAGCTTTTCAAGCTCATATTCAGACACTGGACCTCGTTAAACCGGTTATTTTATGCGGCGACTTAAATGTGGCTCACAAAGAAATCGACTTGAAAAATCCGGAAAACAATCGGACTAATGCAGGGTTCTCCGATGAAGAACGTGCACAGTTGACTAAGTTTCTAGATTCAGGCTATATTGATACTTTCCGCTACTTTTATCCTGATCAAGAAGACAGTTACACATGGTGGAATTATCGATTTGGTGCCAGAAAGAGAAATGCCGGCTGGCGTATCGACTACTTCCTTGTTTCAGAACGCTTGGAAGACCGTCTGCAGGATGCCAAGATTCACGCAGATTACATGGGATCTGATCACTGCCCAGTGGAACTAGATATTTTTCTATAAAGAAATACCTGTTTTTCTCTCTCATTGAGAAAAACAGGTATTTTGATTATACATAAGGGTATTCAATAACCTCGTCTTCGCCTTCATCTATAACGACTGACGTAAAAGCATTTGCATTATGGAATAGTCTCTTGCAGTCTTCACTTAATCGAACGATCCTGAAGGTTTTTCCTGCGTCTTCATATCGTTTTGTAATTGAACTGATCGCTTCTACAGCAGAATAATCTGTGACCTTAGCATATTTCAAATCTAATACAACTGTATCTGGATCCTCTTCTACGTTGAATAGCTCTTTGAAATTCAATACTGAACCAAAGAATACTGTTCCGTTGATTTTGTAGGTTTTTTCCCCTGTCGCAGATTCTTCTTCGTTTGCATAAATTACTTTCCCTTTTTCCCATGCAAAAATCAAAGCTGAAACAACGACTCCGGCAATCACTGCACTTGCAAGGTCTGCAAAAATAGTAATAAGGGATACAACAATAATAACCAAGATGTCTTGAGCAGGTACTTTTCCTTTATAACGCAAGCTTTCCCATTTAAAGGTACTCACCACAACCATGAACATAACGCCGACTAATCCAGCCAACGGAATCGCATTGATAAAAGCTGAACCAAACATAATGAAGATCATTAATGCACTCGCTGCGACCAGACCAGACATACGATGTCTTCCGCCGGATTTGATATTGATGATCGATTGACCGATCATGGCATCTCCACCCATTCCGCCTAAGAAACCATTGACAGTATTGGCAAGACCTTGTGCAATGATCTCCTTGTTTGTTCTGCCCCTAGTATTCGTCATTTCATCTAATACTTGTAAAGTCAGCACTGCTTCTGTCAACCCTACCAATCCGCCTATCAGCGCATAGGGGAATATGATACTCAACGTTTCAAAGTTCAAAGGAACTTGAGGAATGTGAAAGCCTGGAAGTCCTCCGGCAATTTCCATTCCAGCAAAATCTTGAACATTTCTCAAATGAATACCGCTGTTTCCAAGAACGACAGCAATAATCGTCATTACAATAATAGCAATCAAACTTGATGGTACAGCTTTTGTAAATTTTGGAACGATATGGATTATTGCCATAGTAAAGAGAACAAATCCGATCATCAATAACAGGTCGCCACTAGACATCCATACTGACTCGGTCACCGAAACGCCGTTCACTTCTGTAACTCGATTGATCTTGAACTGATCCAGCTGTGCCAAGAAAATGACAATAGACAGTCCATTTAGAAACCCTAACATAACGGGATAAGGAATAATCCTCGCATATTTTCCCAGTTTGAGAAATCCAATAATCAGTTGAAGGATCCCCATCAATATGACGGTTGCAAACAAGTACTCTAAGCCATGAGTAGCTACTAATGATGCAACAACAACCGCAATCGCTGCAGTCGAAGAACTGATCATTCCTGGTCTTCCAGTGAATGTTGCCGCAACTAGTCCGATTACTACCGCTGTCTGCAAGCTTAATATCGGGCTGACACCTGCAACGAATGCAAAAGCAATAGATTCTGGAATTAGTGCCAATGCTACCGTTAACCCTGAAAGTACTTCACTTTTGATCACTGACTTATGTTCGCCAAAAAATTTTATCGATCGAAACTTTCCGCTATTCTCTTTTTGTTTACTTTCCATTTCATTCTCTCCTTTTTCAGCTATTAATAATTTGTAGCCGCAATTAAACATATTAACAGATTAATGATTTATTACAACGAAAAATTTACTTATAAGTGAATTTTTTTAACTTAAAAGGGTTTACTTTGTGACGTTTGTCTTTTATACTGATAAATTACATGCTATTATACCTAAGCAGGTAAAAAAATTCTCGAGGTGCTCTATGGAAATCGGACCAAAAATTAAAGAATTAAGAATGGCTTCAAATATGACTGCAAAAGAACTCGCTCAAAAAATAGATATATCACCTTCATTCATCTCAGCTATCGAACATAATTCTACAAAGCTCTCGTTGAAAACATTAGCGCACATCTGCGATGTTTTTGGTGTTAGTTTATCTGAATTTTTTAATAATCAATCCAGCCCAATTGAAAAGAAGCTTATATCGACCATTCAATCTCTGCCAGAAGAAAAACAGTATGATCTTCTGAAGTTCTTAGACGGCTTAGTTTAAATTCTGTAAAGATTTCATGTTATTATAGGGCATGTAATTAAATTCCTTGCAAAACTCAGAAGCCTTTTATATAATTAACTGGACAATTCAATAAGCTTACGGGAGTAACTAGCAGTGATAAACTGTTGCAGCGCCACCACTCGCAGATTTGTATCTGCTGGTTCTGTATTAAATAGTGAGACGTATGCGGAGCTAACATACTCCGTATACGTCTTTTTTTATCGAAACGCTGGCTTACTCGCAATCATTTTACGAAAAGGAGCAAGTTAATGGAATTCTATCAGCAATCCAAGGAAGAGATTCTTTCTTCCCTAAAGACTGATTCCGAAAAGGGATTATCGTCAGAAGAAGTCAAACGCCGTCAGGAGGAAAATGGCTATAATGAATTAGAACAGCAAGATCGTCAGTCTATTTTTTCTCTTTTTATCGAAACATTTAAAGATCCAATGGTAATCGTTCTACTCATCGTTGCTATTATTCAAATCGTTTTAGGAGAAACAGTAGAATCACTGATCATCTTTGCCGTTTTGATTATCAATGCGATCTTGAGCGTTGTCCAAACTAGAAAAGCTGAGGATTCACTGGCTTCATTAAGAGACATGGCCGCTCCTTCTGCTACTGTCGTCCGTAACGGCGATACACAAAGTGTTCCTTCAAAAGAAATCGTCGCAGGAGATATCGTTATTTTAGAAGCAGGAAACAATATCCCTGCCGACGGACGCTTGCTTGAAGCTGAATCGCTGCAAGTTGAAGAAGGCGCATTAACCGGTGAATCAGTACCTTCAGATAAGGAAGCTGCAACAATCGAAGAAGAAACCGCGCTTGCTGACCGTAAAAACATGGTCTTCAGCGGAACATTAGTCACTTATGGACGTGCCCGTTATGTTGTCACCGGTATCGGAACAGAAACAGAAATGGGTAAAATTTCTGAACTGATTCAGAATGCTTCAGCTAAGCAAACACCGCTGCAACGTAAACTGGAATCATTCAGTAAAAAATTAGGTCTTGTTATTCTGGCACTATCCGTTCTGATCTTCGCGATCCAAGCATTTAGAATCTTCTTCGGAGGCGGCGATGGAAATGTTCAAATTCAATTACTGGATGCTTTCATGTTCGCAATCGCAGTAGCAGTTGCCGCAATTCCTGAGGCTTTACAATCAATCGTTACAATCGTACTTTCAGTCGGTACTAACAAAATGGCGAAGAGACATGCCATCATCCGTAAATTACCTGCTGTTGAGACTTTGGGATCCACAGGTGTGATTTGTACAGATAAGACTGGTACATTAACACAAAATAAAATGACTGTTGTTGAAGCATTTTTAGCTGACAGTGAAGGTGACTTATTTACGAAAGACCCGAGCGGCTGGTCAAATGATGAAAATCGTCTGATGCAGATCGCTGTACTTGCCAATGACTCTTCTCTTAATGAAGAAGGTGAAGCAAGCGGGGATCCTACCGAGGTTGGATTGATCGAATACAGTAACAAACAAGGAAAACCATTCCGTGAATTACGTTCAGAATATCCACGAATCGAAGAATTGCCTTTTGACTCTAGTCGTAAACTGATGTCTACACTTCACGAAATCGATGGCGAAAAACTGATGCTGACTAAAGGCGGACCGGATGTTGTCTTCAACCGCAGTTCAAAAATCCTTGTAAATGGTGAAGTGGTTGATCTTACAGACGATTACATGAAGAAATTACACGACCAGAACGAAAAATTCTCTAAACAGGCTTACCGTGTATTGGCATTTGCATACAAATCCATGTCAAAAGACACACTTGACTTAGATGATGAGAATGACTTGATCTTTGTTGGGTTACTAGCAATGATCGACCCACCTCGTGAAGAAGTAGCTCAGGCCATTAAAGAAGCTCGTGAAGCAGGTATCCGTACGGTAATGATTACCGGTGACCACAAAACAACTGCTCGTGCAATTGGTCAGAATCTAGATTTATTCAGAGAAGGCGATATTGCGTTAACTGGTCAAGAATTGGATGCCCTATCTGAAGATGAATTGATGGAGAAACTTGAACAAATCCGCGTTTATGCACGTGTTACTCCTGAAAATAAAATCAGAATCGTTCAAGCTTGGCAAAATAAAGACCAGATCACTGCTATGACAGGTGACGGGGTCAACGATGCTCCTGCCTTGAAACAAGCAGACATCGGAATTGCAATGGGAAGCGGAACAGACGTATCTAAGGATGCTTCAGCAATGATCCTGACAGATGACAACTTTGTATCAATTGTTAGTGCTGTAGCCGTTGGACGTAACGTTTACAGTAACATCAAGAAAGCCATTGCGTACTTGTTCTCAGGTAACTTAGGTGCCGTAGTAGCAATCATTGCTGCTTTATTGATGAATTGGATCAACCCGTTCACAGCTCTCCAATTGCTGTTTATCAACCTTGTTAACGACTCTATTCCTGCCATTGCTTTAGGAATGGAAAAAGAAGAACCGCATATCATGAAACAAGATCCACGTGATCCGAATGAAGGAATCTTTACTGGGCAAACACTGCAGTCTGTTATCCTGCGTGGATTTACGATCGGTATTGCAGTCATCATCTCTCAAGCAATAGGGATCTACTACTTTAACTCTCCGGAAATCAGTGTGGCTATGGCCTTTACAACATTGATCTTATCCAGAACGTTACAGGTATTCCCAGCACGCTCAAACTCTCAAACGTCAATCCAGGCTGGTTTCTTCTCTAACAAATATGTTATTGGAGCTTTCGCTATCTGTATGGCGCTCTATACTATTACAGTATTGCCAGGCATCCGTTCAGTCTTTGATATTCCAAGTACCTTTGGATGGACAGAATGGGCTGTTGCAGCTGGACTTGCTTTAACAACAACGATCATTTTAGAAGTTAAGAAACTGGTTTTCCCTTCTAAATTAGATGACTAATCAGTTTCTTTCAGCCCCCCGTTTCAACACTTGTTGTTGAAACGGGGGGTTTTTGTTTTCAGGCAACTTAATTGGAATATCCTTTCGAACACGATACTATTAATTTGTAACAATAAAGGATGTTTTTTTAAGGAGGAAAAAAATGCATAAGATGATCTCAGGTTTCAATAATGTCTCAATTGCTGTTAAAGATATGGGGAATGGTTCTCCAATCATTTTTCTACATGGGTGGCCGCTGAATAATGAAATGTTTGAGTATCAGTATAACTATTTGCTGGAAAAAGGACATCGTGTAATCGGAATTGATTTAAGAGGATATGGTAATTCAGAGTTAGGAGTAGAAAGTTACGGATATGACGCATTCGCTGATGATGTGAAAGCTGTTATAGAAGAACTTCAGCTCTCAGATGCTGTACTGGTTGGATTTTCAATGGGCGGAGCTGCTGCTGTTCGCTATATGGCTCGACACGAAGGCTATGGTATCAGCAAACTAGTATTACTTGGCGCCGCTGCCCCTCGATTTACACAAGGTCCTGATTATCCATATGGTATGGAAAAATCGGGTGTAGACGAGTTGATCGAGCAAGCTAAAATGGATCGTCCGCAAATGGTTACGGAGTTTGGGGCTAAATTGTTTAACAAACAACCTTCTGATGCCTATGCAGACTGGGTAGCTGGATTAGCATTCAAAGCCTCTTCTTACGGAACCATTCTTTCTGCGATTGCCTTAAGAGATGAGGATCTTACAAAAGATTTAACCAAGATCTCTGTATCAACTTTAATTGGCCATGGTAAAGAAGACCAAGTCTGTCCTTTTGAATTTGCTGAAGAAATGGACAAACTAATTCCTGAAAGTACATTAAAATCCTTTGAAGAAAGTGGTCACGGTATCTTTCATGATCAGCCAAAAGAATTGAATACTGCTCTACATGATTTTATCCATATGTAAATAGCCGTATTTTAATCAAATGAATCCTATTCAAAATGATCGCGGTAGTGTCCACTCACTATCGCGATTTCCTTAGGAAAACTATGACATATAAAACATAAAGGATAGATGACTTCTCTTTCAAGATTTGTTAAAATATAATCATCGTTATCGATCCGAGCATCAACTATTGTTAAAAACGTCATTCTATATGAAAAGGTGTTAAGATGAGATTTGCTAAGTTAATATTGTTAGGACTCACTGCTGCTTCAATATTTTTAATAACGGGTTGTCAAAGCTCAACTGCAGAGGATGCCAAAAAAAACACGCCTTCTCAAACTATACATACCGATGAAACACAGTCAGAACCTGTCACTGCAGATACTGATATTTCTGAAGCAGACAGTGAACAGTCAGAATCAGATGCAGCAGATTCTGTACATCTGAAGTCTGTCTATTTCGGTAAGCTGGAAGATGCCAAAGCTAAAACTGAAGAAATGGATGCCAATCTTGATGATAATTCAACAGCTGCTATGAAAGAGTTCGAAGGCGAGCTTTTCAGTATCTGGGACGGACTCTTAAATGAAATTTATGGTGTCTTGGAGGAACAGTTAGCTCCAGAAAATATGGAAGCTTTACGAGTTAAACAACGCGAGTGGATCACATTTCGGGATACCAAAGCAAAAGAGGGCTCCTTAAAATACCAAGGAGGAAGCCTGGCATCTTTAGAGTACGTCTCTTTGCAGACAAAATTAACGATGGTCCGCTGCTTTGATCTTGTCGCTCAGTATATGCCTTAATTAGTTGATCAATTAAATCGTTATAAAGCCGTCGGGGATTGGATTCACCGGCGGCTTGTTCGTTTTAGTGGTTTTAATAGTGAGGTTAGTGTTCTCGGTTCTCGAGCAACTTTTTCAGGTGAATTCTTAGAATAGGTCTCTTATTCTCAGTACTCAAATAATTTTTCGACCTGAGTTCCTAATATTTCCCTCTTATTCTCGGTACTCGTGCAATTTTTCAATCTGAGCTCCTAATATTTCCCTCCAATTCTCAGTACTCAAATAACTTTTCGTTCTGAGTTCCTATTATCTCCCTCCTATTCTCGGTACTCAAATAATTTTTCGTTCTGAGTTCCTATTATCTCCCTTCTATTCTCGGTACTCGTACAACTTTTCTATCTGAGTTCCTAATATTTCCCTCTTATTCTCGGTACTCATACAACTTTTCAATCTGAGTTCCTAATATTTCCCTCTTATTCTCGGTACTCGTACAACTTTTCTATCTGAGTTCCTAATATTTCCCTCTTATTCTCGGTACTCGTACAACTTTTCTATCTAAGTTCCTATAATCACCTTCTTATTTTCAGTACTCAAATAACTTTTCGTTCTGAGTTCCTATTATTTCCCTCTTTTTCTCGGTACTCGTACAACTTTTCTATCTGAGTTCCATAAATCAGCCCCTTATTCTCGGTACTCAAAAGTAAATCTATCCAGAGTCCCTAAAATAAGTGACCGAAAAGAAAAAGCTCGAAGTCCGAAGACTTCAAGCTTTTGGTTTAATGTTCTTATACGGTTTCTGGTACGTTTGTTTTCATTAATTCGTCAACGTACTCAACGGTTTCTGGTTGTTTTTCTTCAATTTCTTTAATTTTGTCAGCAAATTGAGGAAGGTAATCTCTGTGTGCATATAGCATTTCATCCAGCAATGTTTTAGCAATTGTTCCACCTGGAATCAGTGGGTTAACAGTGAAGGCTTGTAATGCAGCGCCGTAGTTTCCTTCGATTGCTGCACGGATCACTGTTTCTTCCATGCCTTTCATGTTTTGGATGATACCGCGTGCGCCATCATTTTGGAATGTGCCCCAATTGTATGGCTCGAATCCATGAGCAGTCACAACACCAGAAACTTCCACTGCACAGTCATATGGCAAGTCAGTGATTGTTCCGTTATTTTTCGTTGAAACAACCATTTCTGTATGCTTGTCATTTTGGATTGAAGCAATGATTTCACAAGCTGCATCACTATAGTGAGTTCCACCACGCTGAGATAATTCTTCTGGTTTGTAGTCCAACTCTGGGTCTTTGTAAAGTTCGAATAAGCGTTTTTCAGTTCCTTTAACAACTTGCGCTCTTGTCTCACCATTTTTGAACTCTTCTATTGAATGCTCAAGCATTTCATCTTCGATGTAGTAGTAACGGTGGTATCCGCAAGGCAGCATATGCAAATCTTTGATTTGCTCATAGTGGAATAGAGCACTATGGATATTTTTCAGGTGGTTGTCATCTTCATTTTGGTTTGGACCATAGATCAAGTCGATCAATTCATCTGTACGCTCTTTACCAGATTTGTCCCATACTCTATGCCAGTGGAAGTGATTGATTCCAGCGAATTTAAAGAATAGATCATCCTTTGGTACGTTTAGTTTTTCTGATGCTGTTTTAACATGTCCGATCGGTACGTTACATAGTCCAACGGTTTTTTCCCATCCGCCGTGTTTGATTGCTGCTTCTGTTACCATACCTGCCGGGTTAGTGAAGTTGACCAGCCAAGCATCTGGACATTGTACTTTCATGTCTTCAATAATATCTAAAATAACAGGAATTGTACGGAATGCTTTGAAAATCCCGCCTGCTCCGTTGGTTTCTTGTCCTAAAATGCCGTGAGACAATGGAATACGCTCATCTTTGACACGCGCATTCAATAGTCCGACACGGAATTGAGTTGTTACAAAGTCAGCATCTTTAAGTGCTGTTTTACGGTCTAGTGTCAGAGTGACTTTCCAGTCCAGCCCTGCTGCTTTAACCATTCGTTTCGCCATAGCGCCAACGATGTCTAATTTTTCTTTACCATCTTCAATATCTACAAGAACGATTTCTTTGATTGGAAGTTCATCTTTACGTAAAATGTATCCTTCAATTAGTTCCGGCGTATAGCTTGATCCGCCGCCGATCGTTACTATTTTCAATCCATCTTTTGCCATGTTGAATTTCCTCCTAAAATAAACCTCTTTTTAGAACCGCTTTCATAACTTACAAGTATACTGTATTCTATGTAATGGTTTACATACAAGCTTTTCTGTCAAATTTTTTATTTTTTACATAAAATTAATATACCGTATGAAATCTGCCTTTCCTCTCCATTTTTCGACGAGGAACTTCTACTAGAGTATTTTTAAATCGTTCAATGAAAAATATCGTAAAAAATAACGATACCCAGAGTTTTGCCTCAAGGTATCGCTAAATATTTTGCTTATTTATATAATGGATATTGTTCGGTTAATTGACGAACTTCTGCTTGGATTATGCTTAGAACATCTTCGTTTTCTCTGTTATCCAACGTTTTAACGATCAGTTCTGCTACTTTGCGGCTCGCTGTTTCATCGAATCCTCTTGTTGTAATCGCTGGTGTTCCAATACGGATCCCGCTTGTTTTAAACGGACTTAGTGTTTCAAAAGGAATAGTGTTCTTGTTAACGGTTATCCCGACAGAATCCAATACTGTTTCTGCTTGTTTTCCGTTGATGCCAAAATCAGTGACTTCTACTAATAATAAATGATTGTCTGTACCGCCACTGATTACACGACCTTTAGAATCATTAAAGACCTCAACCATTGCTCTGGCGTTTTTCTTGATTTGCTGAGCATATGTTTTGAACTCAGGTTGGAGTGCTTCTTTGAATGCGACTGCTTTCGCCGCAATAACATGCTCTAATGGTCCCCCCTGTGTTCCTGGGAATATAGCGCTGTTCAGTCGTTTAGCATATTCTTCTTTAGCTAGAATCAATCCGCCGCGTGGTCCGCGTAAAGTTTTATGAGTGGTACTTGTAACGACGTCTGCATAAGGAACAGGATTAGGATGCTCGCCTGTTGCGACCAACCCAGCAATATGCGCCATGTCGACCATTAATTTTGCTCCGACTTCATCCGCAATCTCACGGAATTTCTGGAAGTCGATTTCTCTAGGATAGGCACTGTATCCAGTGATAATCAATTTCGGCTTATGCTCTAGAGCTAGTGCTCGTACTTGATCAAAATCGATTGTCTCTGTTTCTGGATCTACCCCATATGCTACAACATTATATAGTTTTCCGCTGAAGTTGACAGGAGAACCATGTGTCAAATGTCCCCCATGATTCAAGTCCATTCCCATATAAGTATCCCCGGGTTCTAAAAAGGTCTGGAAGATCGCCATATTGGCTTGTGACCCAGAGTGCGGCTGAACGTTCGCATATTCTGCGCCAAACAGCTCTTTGACTCTTTCTATGGCCAGATTTTCTACAATATCAACGAATTCGCAACCGCCATAATATCTTTTTCCAGGATACCCTTCTGCATATTTATTGGTTAGCACGCTTCCCTGTGCTTTCATGACTTCTTCAGATACAAAATTTTCAGATGCAATTAATTCAATATTCTGCTCTTGTCTATTCTTTTCTTGTTCAATGGCATCAAAAATCTCTTTATCAAAACTCAATGCACACAACTCCTTCAACTATTGTGATATAAAAAGAGTATAGCATAGGTGAAGCCTATCAGAAAAAGCATCTTGAAAATTTCTTTCCTTAATTCCAGTGATCATTCGGTTCTGTCTGGAATTGTCAATTTTCAGAAACAATCATGCATTTTATTTATAATAAATCAGAGTCACTATTGAATGCTGCTTTATCCGTGGTATAATGAAGAGAATGCATGTTCGTTTAGATAGGCAACAGTTAATACTAAAAACTTTAAAAAGGTAGGGATTGAATGGACTTTACTGCCCTGGATTTTGAAACTGCCAACCGTCAGACACACAGTGCTTGTTCAGTCGCTTTGACCGTCGTAAGGAATAGTCAAATCGTCGATGAGTATTATACACTGATCAACCCGGATACATGGTTCAATGCCATGAACATCCGAGTTCATGGCATTCGTGAGCAAGACGTGATTGATGCCCCTTATTTCCCTGAAGTTTGGGAAGATATGGCTCAATTTTTTACTGGTGATCAACTGGTGATTGCACATAATATGGCTTTTGACAAACGGATTCTTCAAGGAACTCTGCAGCACTATGGGATCACTCAACCGAATTTCCAGACGTTGTGTACGGTACAGTCTTCCAGAAGACTGCTAAAACAGTTGCCGAATCACAAGTTGAACACAGTGGCGGCGCACTATGGACTTTTATTGAACCATCACCATGCCCTTGATGATGCCAGAGCATGTGCCAATATTCTGATCAATCAGGAAAAAGAATATGGAACGGCTCCTTTGAAAAAACTCGTTAAATTTGCATAAAAAAAGTCTGAAGTTCAAGAAACCTTTTCGTTTCTGAAACTTCAGACTTTTTTTATATCAACTTTGCCATCATACAGACAGGCAAGTATTCTCCATTATCCTTTACACCGCGTTCCATAATCCCTTCTAATTCAAAGCCATACTTTTCATACAAATGGATCGCGCGTTCATTTCTTTTCTGAACTTTTAATTCTATTCGGTTGATCATTTCAGAAGCTTCCGCCCAGTCCAACACTTCTTGCAGCAATTCAGTCCCGATTTTGAATCCCCAGTACTCCTTATCCACAACGATCCCCAACTCGCCGATGTGCTGGATTTTAGGTTTATTGGATGCATGAATGGTGGCCATCCCGATGATTTTATCCTCAATCAGTGCTACGATCAGGCAATTATTCGGTGAATCATAAATGTTTGCGATATGCTGACTTTCTTCTTCAACAGTCAGCCCAGAACCTTCTTCTCCCATTGTCATAAACCCAGTCTGCACAGCGGTTCTTTCCAGGCAGTCCAGTAAAGCTTCTGCATCAGTCGGAATCGCTTCGCGGATGCCGATCTCAATCTCTTCTCTCATCTTTTACCCCCTCCAGCAACTGTTCATAGTGTGTTCCTTTTGCCGTTAACTGAATCGTACGTTCTTCCAGATCAGCCAGAGACGATTCGATTGTTATCAGCAGATGTTCTTGCGGCAGCTCATCTTCTACCATTGATCCCCACTCCACAACACAGACACCTTCACTGTCAAAATACTCTTCCAGTCCCATCTCTTCAGCACCCGTATCTTCTAACCGGTAAAGATCCATATGATACAGCGGGAGTCTGCCTTGTGTATATTCTCTGATCAAGGTATAAGTAGGGCTTTTGATCACACGACTGATACCCAGACCTTTAGCGAATCCTTTTGTGAAGGTCGTTTTGCCGGCGCCCAGTTCACCTTCCAGGAGAATGGTCATTCCCGGGCTCATTTTTTCCGCTATTTTTGCGGCTAAGGCTTTTGTTTCTGTTTCATTATGTGTTTTTACAACCATTGTCATAGCGGTACTTCCTTTGCATCATTTGCGCTTATTTTACCATAGTCTTTTTTCAATTCCTATACTCAACAAAAAGACACGAGGACAGTACCTCGTGTCTAAGCCGAAATGGTCATTATTTTTTATTTTTCTTACTTTTTTTACTTTTCTTATCTTTGTTGTCTTTCTAATCTTCTTTATCTGCGATTGCATTTTTGCCCATAAACGCTTGCAGCATCCAGATGGTTTTATCAACGTCTGATTTTTGTGAGACCAGGAAATCATTTGTTACGTCATCTCGTTCATCATCAGTCAGTTGAATCCCGTTTTCAAGTTCACTGCGCAGCGTTTCATAATCATCAATAACACTTTGGATCATTTCTCTTTCAGAAAGTGTTTTATTATCTGCAGACTCTTTTATCAGCGAATGCTCTATAAACTCTTCTAAAGTTGAATAAGGTTCTCCGCCAAGTGCTAATAGTCGTTCCGCAATGTCATCCATTTGCACTGTCAGTTCATCATAAAGATCTTCTAATTTAGGATGCAAGGTAAAGAAACTTTCTCCCTTGATGTACCAATGAACTTGGTGCAGCTTTACGTAGAATAGTCCTTGCGTTGCAACCAGCGTATTTAAATAGTTCTGGATTTTTGTGTTTGCCATTGTACTTCCTCCTAATATTTTTTCTAAATTCACTATATGCTTATTTTATCACAAAGTCAAATCATATGTCTTTTTTCGACAGATTATCCATAGTTCGTTATAATAAAAAAGCAAAGCTGATCATTACGTCATTGACGTTTAAATTATTCTTTTGGAGGAAGCCTTTATGATACAAGTAAAACAAGTCGTTACGGGTATGATTGAAGAAAACTGTTATATCCTTTATTCAGAAAATCAGGCACTGATTATCGATCCAGGTGATGAAACGAGCAAAATCAAAGATCAGATCGAAGAACTGGGCGTTAGACCGATAGCGATTCTGCTGACGCATACCCATTACGACCATATCGGTTCATTAGAGGACATCCGAGTAGATTATGATGTGCCTGTATATGTCAGTCCCAAAGAGCAAGACTGGCTGGGTGATCCTTCTGCCAATCTTTCTGTTAATAAACCTTATGAAGTGAACGCTAAGCCGGCAGATCATTTATTCTCTTCTCTTGAAACCTTGAAGATCGGTCCATTTACTTTTGATGTGGTCCCTACTCCAGGACACTCTCCTGGCGGTGTCAGCTTCATTTTCCACGAGGATCAGTTTGTGATCTCTGGAGATGCTTTATTCAAAGAGAGTGTCGGAAGAACAGATTTACCTGGAAGTGAACCGAAACGCTTACTGGATGGCATCAGAAAACACTTATTTACGCTGCCGGAAAACTATGCCGTCTATCCTGGTCACGGACGTGACACGTCAATTGGCCACGAAAAGGCTGCTAATCCATATTTTAACTGATTGCGAGGGACTGAATTGAAACATATTTTAATATTGCATACAGGCGGTACGATTTCTATGAGTACAGATCAGAGTACGGGTGTCATTAAACCAAGTTCTGAACACCCGCTGAATGAGTACAGTCATCTTTTCAATGAAGAAGTCAGATTAACAGAAGAAGATATTCTGCAACTGCCTTCTCCGCATATGACCCCAGAGACTATGCTGATCGTTAAGCAGCGGATAGATGCTGCAATTGCCTCAGAAGAGATTGACGGCGTGGTGATTACCCATGGCACAGACACACTGGAAGAAACGGCTTACTTTCTGGATCTAACGGTCAGATCTGTTATCCCCATTGTGCTGACAGGAGCAATGCGTCCCACGAACGAAATCGGTTCAGACGGTGTAAGAAACCTTCAGAATGCCGTCTGGACAGCCATGTCAGATACTGCAGCAGATAAAGGTGTACTGGTTGTCATGAATGAAGAAATTCATGCTGCGCGGTACGTTACAAAAACACATACAACCAATGTCGCGACTTTTAGAACGCCGACATTCGGACCGATCGGAATCGTTTCTAAAAAAGAAGTGATGTTTTTCCAGAAATTGATCAAGACGGAATACTTTCCTATCGAACGAGTAACCAAGACAGTTCCGCTGCTCAAAGCTTATGCCGGGATGAGCGGAGCTTTCCTTGAAGCATTAGCCCAGACTGATATTGATGGCGTAGTGATAGAAGCCTTAGGCGCCGGCAATCTCCCCCCTGCTACCCTTACTGGAGTGCAGCTGCTTTTAGACCGGAACATTCCTATTGTGTTAACCTCGCGTGCTTTCAACGGTATCGCACAAGATATCTATGATTACGAAGGCGGCGGCAAACAGCTGAAAAGTGCTGGAGTCATCTTTGCTCCTGGACTCAGCGGACCCAAAGCTCGTCTGAAATTATTGGTTATCTTGGAACAGTCAACCGACCATGCATACATTTCGGAAGTCTTTGAAAGTGTATAAACGATAAAAGGAAACCACAGATTGTCTAGAGATTACACTCTAAACATCCTGTGGTTTATTTTTATTGTGTTTTATTCAAATCCCATTTTGAGATGTTCAGGTCTGCTTCTCCTGAGAATCGAATTTGTCTTGTTTGACTGGTCGGATACATTCTAGTAGTTAAAACGTACGCACCATCATTAAGAAAAATTTCTACAGATGAAGTATCTACAAAAACATGAATCTGTTCTAGTCGTGATAGTTCGATTGAACGCGTTTTCCGTCCGTACCCTGATTTGCCTAAGTTGAGCGTGAAAATCTGCCCATCGTATTGAAGGGTCATATCTTGAGAGAGTTGGATTGTTACAGATTTCTCCTTTTGTCCAACCTCTATCTTCAGCTCATAAGTCAAGCTAGTTTCTGTAAGGCTGATTTCAGAATCATGGGTATTATATTGAAGCTTCGTTTCTTCATTTCTCAGTTTTTGATATTCAGGTAACGGTCGTTGTTTGAGCTTGCCTTTTTCAATCGTCAGTTCTCTCGGCAAGGTCATTGCATGCTGCCATCCCCGCTCGACTGTTGGATTATAATACTCAGGTTCCGTATCCGGTAATCCCATCCACCCCCACAAAATCCTGCGGTTCTGCTCGTCTAAGAACGTCTGCGGCGCATAGAAATCAAAACCTCTGTCCAGTTCAACAAAGTCCTCTGCCGGTTTAAATTGTAATGCGTTCCAGTCTGTCTTACCCATCAGATATCCGGACTGATAAACATTTTCAAATTCAAAGCCTTTTTGTTCCACCCCTTGCGGAGACATCAGTAAAATTTCCTGACCGTTCAACTCAAAGAAGTCCGGGCATTCCCACATATAGCCTAATTCTTCCCGATTTTCTAAGAGATTTCCTTTGTACTGCCACTTTGATAGATTATCTGATTCGTAAAGTAAAATAGCACCACGATCATCACTTGTACGACCACCCATCACCATATAAAATAGTCCGTTTTTTTCTAAGATTTTAGGATCGCGAATATGTTGTGTGAATCCATCTGGATACTCCATTGAATCGATCACTACTTCTCGACGATCTATATTAAATCCATCAGAACTAGTCATGTGTACCGTATTCTGTTCCCTGCCGCTCGTGATATAATCGTGGTCTCCTAAATGTTTGACATTTCCAGTATAAAAGAAATGGATGAGACCCTCTTTTTCAAAGGCACTGCCTGAATATACACCATCCTTATCAAAATCCTGATCAGGGTATAAGAAAATATCTTCTTCTTTAAAATGAACAAGGTCTCTTGAGGTTTTATGGCCCCAATACTTCAGTCCACCGGTCGCATCAAGCGGTGAATACTGGTAGTATAGATGATAAAGACCATCTTTTTGATGAACCCCATTCGGATCATTCAACCAGCCAGTCGGCGGCTGCTGGTGGTAATGCAGACGCCAAGGATCGGCAGCTACTTTGTTCTGCAAAGCAGGTTGTTCAGCTTCGATGTCTTTTTGCAAACTTTCTTTTAAATTGCTCATATGCACATTCCTTTGTCTATCTTAATTAAATTCTCTATGACTATTTTGTGTTTAATTCTTCTTTAATCGGTCGGCTTTGGACTTTTACTAATACAAATCCTACCGCAAACGATACAGCGATAATCAGTAAGTATTGTAGAAGGCTTACTATACTATTCGTGTACAATAATAATCCAGGAATAAAGGTAATGCCCATGCCAGTTGCAGCCAGACCTAAGATATAAGTCAGCAAACCTCCAGCGGCTCCGCCAACAATCCCAGAACCGAATATGCGCATTGATCTTAGACTAACACCGAAAAGAAGAGGTTCAGTGATCCCAAACAATGTAGAAGCACTTGCACTCAAGGCATTTGACCGTTTCAAATGATTGCTCATCAAGAAAGCTGCACTGACAGCTGCTCCGAATTGTCCCGCCATACTAGCTGTACCAAGTGTCTGCAATACGTTCGAACCAGTATTATTCAGCAGGCTGATCTCAATAATACTGATAGAATGGTGTAATCCTGTAATGGTAATGACCTGTTGTAATCCAGCATATATTACGTAACCAATACCAAAAGGCGCTTCTATCAAGTAAATAATACTATTGATTACAGCTGATTCAGCTACTTGAATAATCGGACCTAACAAGAACAACATCACTGCAATCGTAATGACGATCGTGAAGAACGGTGTGACGATCAAATCCATCATTTGAGGGACAAAAGATCTAAACGTTCTTTCCAGCTTGGCAATCAACCACCCTGCTAATATGGCAGGAATGACAGAGCCTTGATATCCAATAATATCTATTCCCAGTAAGGTCAGCGGTTCAGCATCTCCACCGGCTACTGTATAAGCATTAGGCAATTGAGGCGCAACCAACATTAGCCCTACCACAATTCCCAGAATTGGATTTCCACCAAACTTGCGTGTAGCGCTATACGCAATTAAAACCGGTAAGAAAGCAAATGCCGTATCTGTCAGCATCTCGAACATGGTCAACCAGTCTGGGCTCAACTCAACGCCGAGTTCAATAATCAGTCCTCTGATCCCCATTAACAATCCTGTCGTAACAAGCGCTGGAATCAGCGGAACTAAAATATCCGCAAGAGTACGTACAACTTTTTGCAGCGGGCTTAAATTCTGGTACACATCGTCTTTGAAATTCCCCTCTGACTCATTCGAAGAGGAATCCCCTAACATTTGTTCCATCTCACTATATACCGTGTTGACTGTCCCCGTTCCAAATATAAACTGGTGCTGTCCAGTGTTGAAGAAATACCCTTTACTTTCTGGTACTTCTTCAGCCTTTTCTTTATCTAGTTTACTATCATCTTTTAAGATAATTCTTAATCTAGTGGCACAATGTTCAAAGTTTCTGATATTTTCTTTTCCGCCGACTGCGTCTAATACTGCATTAATTGACTTGTCATATTTCATTTGGCTCATTCTCCTTATATTTTTTAGCAACCGGTTCCAATTATCTTTTTAAAAAAACACTCTTTTTTAGAACCGGTTCCTATTAAGTGCTTTCATTCTATCAGGAACCGGTTCTATTTGCAAGCAAAAAAAGAAAGCAAAATAATTTTCATGCTTTCTCTCTTGCGGTTGTTGATTTTTTTATGGTCAGTTGGTTCGGCAATAAAATCTGATAGGGTATCTCTGTCCCCTTTACTAATTCCATCAGGTTGTTTAAAGCTTCCCTGCCCATTTCTTTATAAGGATAGCTCACGGTTGTAATACTAGGATGAACATAATCTGTTTCTTCATAACCACCGAATCCGCTGATCGAAAAGTCCTCTGGCACTTTGTATCCCAGTTCATAGGCTGCTTTTAAAACGGCAATTGCTATATTATCCGTTGCACAAACTATATATGTCGCTTGAATGTTTTTCAAAACAGATAAAGCATCTTGATAAGCATTCGTTTTTGAAAAACTAGTTTCAATGATTGTCACTTGCACTTGATCATCTTTTGCGACAGCATCTAAAAAGCCTTGTTTTCGTTCTACTCCAACTGCCTGGTCCAGTTCTGTAACTCCAAAGAAGAGAAAAGTTTTGTGGCCTAATCCCAGAGCATACTGTCCAATTTTATTTCCAGCATCATAATCTGTATAGGTCATTGAGTGAATGGACGCTGCGCTTTGACCCAGTATTAAAAATGGAATACCGGATTCTTCGATCAATTTTTTATGTTCAGCAGTCACTTCCCTTGCCAGCACAATAATTCCTTCTACCTTCTGCTTGATCAAGGTCTGAATGTTTTCCAGCTCTTGATCAATATCCTGATTTGAGTTCGTAATAATCAACTGATAGCCCTTCTGGCGAGCTTGTTCATCGATTCCTTCCAGTACTTCATTGGTTGAAGCCGAATTCAATCTGGGAATCACCACACCGATCATGTTTGTATTGGCTGCCTTTAGGCTTCTTGCAAAAGCGTTTGGTGAATAGCCCGTTTCTTTCACGATCTCATCTAACCGTTTTCTCGTTTTTTCACTAATAGAGCCATTATTCAAATAGCGTGAGACTGTACTTTTCGCTACCCCTGCGCGTTTAGCAATATCATTTATGGTGACCACCTTGATCACTTCTTTCTGTTTGAGTCTTTTGTTCTTATTCGCTTATTTTTTTCCATTTAAAACTTGCTGTACAGTGCGTATTCGATTCTGTGGAGATTTTGTGGGCTGTAGTCACCGCTGCATCTTCTGCAATTTGACTATAGATACTTTGTACTTGTTGTCCTTCATGCACTTCTTTGTCGAATTTTATATTTGCATAGGTCATTTGATGACTGCTTAAAAACGCTCCACCAAGCGGTGTCAGTGCCCAGTCCAAATATTTGGAATTATTGACATGCTGATTTGTGTCAATGTCAAAATACCGTACATTAAATGGCTGCTGTTCAGCTGTTTCTTCATTAACGGGTGCAGGTTTTGCAGTTCGTTTTACTCGTTTGTTGAATACTGCTTCATAAGGATCAACAATTTCTTCAGGAAGTCTGGCCATTTTTCGCTTCGCAAAGTCAAACAAAGCAAACGTAGAGTGCACAGTGACCAACTCGTTTCCTTCCAGATCTTTCACTATAAAGTCGCGGTAGCAGAACAGTTTATTATACTCTGTCGCAAAGGTTTCGATTTCAACCGTTTCTTTGTTTTTAGGCAGACGATCTATAAAAAATTCATACTGCAGCAAGATCCATGAATATCCCTTTTCTTGCATTACAGTATCCCCTAGTCCCAGAGACTCAGATTGTTCCCCTGAAACTTCCAACAATAAATTAACCAGCATTGGAAGGGTCAGCGTCTGGGTACGGTCGCACATATAATAAGAGATTTCTTTCTGATTGCTGTATTTTTTTCCTATCATTCTTCAGCCTACTTTCAATCATTCATTTCCTTTTCTAGTTTATCATATATATACGTAGACGAACGAAAAATCTTCCGATAATCTCTTACTTACCTGCTAAGCTTTCCTCTTTTCCACGGTCTTTTATCTTTTATGCTTAGATTATTATAATATGAATTGATAATGAATGGCGATGTATTATAAAATCTAAGGAGTAATGCACTTTTTATAACTGAGACCACCATCTTTGTCTAATTGTTCTCTTATAAAATGGCTTTACATAAAATGATTTAGGAGGAACTTTTTTTATGAGTGATTCTGACACAAAGCCGAATAAAGGATTACTTGGGATGGTTGAAAGAGTAGGTAACAAACTCCCCCACCCAGTGATTATCTTTATTCTTTTTTCAGTCATACTAATCATCATTTCAGAGATTGCTGTACGCTTTGGTGTGCAAGGAAGTTATTTAGATGCAAATACCGGTGAGGACACCGTCGTAGAAGCTGTATCGCTATTAAATGGGGAGGGAATTGCCCATATTTTCAATTCTGCTGTTACCAACTTCACCGGGTTTGCACCTTTAGGGACTGTATTGGTTGCTATGCTCGGAGTCGGAGTTGCTGAATGGACCGGACTGATTTCTTCTTCTTTGAAGAAATTGCTGAACAATGTCCCTTCTGCTCTACTGACATCAATGGTTGTTTTTGCCGGAATTATTTCTAATATTGCTTCTGATGCTGGCTACGTTGTTGTTGTTCCTTTAGGTGCTATCGTATTCGCTGCCGCAGGACGTCACCCAATTGCCGGACTTGCCGCTGCGTTTGCTGGAGTTTCAGCTGGATTTTCTGCTAATCTGATTTTTGGACCGACGGATGCCTTGCTGGCCGGTATCTCAAACGAGGCACTAGCTTCTTCGAATATCGATTATGAAGTCGCCGTAACAGGCAACTGGTACTTTATCATTGTATCGACTTTCTTATTAACAGCGGTCGGCGCATTTGTAACAGAAAAATTTGTCGAACCGAGATTAGGAGAATACCACGGAGACTACAGCCCAAGTGAAGAAAAACTGACGCCTGTACAAAACAAAGGACTAATTGCAGCTTTAGCTGCTCTTGTTGTCTTCTTGATTATTATGGGTTTTCTAATGATTCCTGAAAATGCGCCGCTTCGCGCTTTAGATGATGCAGGCGAGTTGACATTAAGCAACTTTCTGTCAAACGGGTTACTATTTATGATTTTTCTATTATTCGCTATTCCTGGTTTAGCATATGGTATTACGACTGGAAAAGTAAAATCATCTCATGATTTTGTTCAAGGAATGGCCGAATCAATGAGTTCAATGGGCGGGTATCTGGTTTTAGCCTTTTTCGCTGCTCAGTTTATTGATTACTTTGCTTATACAAATCTTGGCTATATTATTGCTTCTAATGGAGCTGCTCTTTTAGAAAATATCGGCTTTGTCGGACTGCCGCTGATTTTGGCTTTTATCTTGTTTACCGCATTTATTAATCTTTTCATGGGATCAGCCAGTGCGAAGTGGGCGATTATGGCTCCTATCTTCGTTCCTATGCTGTTCACCTTGAATATTTCTCCGGAAATGACTTTGATGGCTTACCGCATTGCGGATTCTTCTTCAAACGTTATTTCTCCTTTAATGAGTTACTTTGCTATGATTTTAGTTTTTGCACAACGCTACGATAAAAACTCCGGTCTAGGAACAATCATTTCTACTATGATTTACTATACTGTTTCATTCCTGATTGCCTGGTCAGTCTTGCTGGTGATATGGTACTCCATCGGTTTGCCGCTTGGTCCAAATGCCCCATCTGTTTTACAGTAAACTTTTTGACTCTCTTGTCTCGATGCTGCTATACAGTCGAGATAAGAGAGTTTTTTACAAATAGATTGAAATGTCTGCTGACAACAGACTGTAATATCAACGATTGTTCGTATTAGTTTACTCTTTCATTTTATGCTGATAAAATAAATTTTATACACTTTTACAAACTCCAAAATATCATCGAGTATTTTATTTAACGGGTTTAAAGTGTAGAATTTCGAAAGGGAGATGAGACATGAAAGAAACGAAGAAATGGTATAATTTAGATCCATCTGCTGTCAGCGACATCCTGCAGACTGATATCGACGTTGGGCTGCACCAAAAAGAGAGACAGCAGCGATTAGAATCCTCTGGTCCAAATGAACTGCCAGAAAAAGAACGGATACCGGAATGGATAAAGTTTCTCAAACACTTCAATGATATTCTGATTTATATCTTGTTTTTAGCGGCGATTATCACCTTTTTACTTGACCATCGATTAGACACGGCCGTTATCATTGTTGTCGCTTTGATCAACGCTATCATCGGTTATGTTCAAGAAAACCGAGCAGAAAAAGAACTTGACAATATAAAAAATCTATTATCCTCCAACGCAACCATAATCTCTGACGATCATCGCCACGAAGTCGACGCCAAAGAACTTGTACAAGGCGACATCGTTGTCTTGAATGCTGGTGACAAAATTCCAGCAGACATCCGCTTAACTTATGCTTCCAACTTTAAAGTAGAAGAATCTGCTTTAACTGGAGAGTCCACTTCTGTAGAAAAATCTACCATCATTTTAGATGAAGATACTGTCCTGGGAGACAGAATCAATATGGTCTTTTCTGGAACGTCCGTAGCTTCTGGCTATGCCGTCGGAATTGTCGTCGAAACAGCTGAACAAACTGAACTCGGCAAAATCAATCAGTCTATTTCAGAAGTGGAAGCCGTCAAGACACCTCTCCTGGAACAAACAGAAAAGCTGGGGAAAATGATTTCCGTTGCTATCGTATTTTTAGCTATTCTGACCTATATCTATGGCTATTTCTTTGGAAATTACGATGCTTATGATTTGATTTTGTATGTCATCGGAATGGCAGTCGGCGCTATTCCAGAAGGATTGCCGGCTATTTTGTCTATTATATTGTCTATCGGGGTTCGTTCCATGGCTAATCACAATGCCATCGTCAAAAATCTACCGTCTGTCGAAACACTTGGCGCAGTTTCCGTTATCGCTTCCGATAAGACCGGAACACTTACAAAAAATGAAATGACCGTCACGACTATTATACTTGAAAACGAAACTTACGAAGTGACCGGGACCGGATATGCTCCAGAAGGCGAAATCAAAAGTAGCCAGCAGAAAATTTCACTGACAGAACATCCAACCTTACTCCAGTTTTTGAGCATTGCTAAAACAGTTAATACAGCTCATATTAAACAAGACGATGAAGGGCATTGGACAATTACGGGCGACCCGACTGAAGGCTGTCTGATTACCCTGTCAGAAAAAGCGGAACATGAAATCCCTCGTCACGAGATTATTAGTAAAATCCCCTTTGATTCGTCCTATAAATATATGGCTGCACTAGTTGAGACAGAAGGTGAAAAAATGATTTGGGTCAAAGGGGCTCCTGATCGATTACTTGATCTATCATTTTCTGATGCCGAAAACGAGCAGAGAAATTTCTGGAATGAGAAAATGACCGAGCGAGCAAAAGAAGGAGAGAGAGTCATTGCCATGGCCTACAAACCTGTTGAAAAACAGCTCTCTGAGATCAATCACGACGATTTAAAAGAAGGACTTCAAATCGTTGGTATGGCCGGGATTATCGATCCACCCCGAGAAGACGCTATTGAAGCCATCAGCCAGGCTCAAAGTGCTGGGATACAAGTCAAAATGATTACCGGCGATCATAAAGAAACAGCTCTTGCAATTGGAAAACAGATGGGCATTACTCGTAGTAAAGAGGCATTGACAGGCAAAGAAATTGATGAGCTTTCAGAAGAAGAACTAAAAGAGGTTGTTCTGGACTATGATGTCTATGCCCGTACCAGTCCAGAAAATAAAGTCGATTTAGTGAAAGCAATGCAAGCCAATGAGCTGACCATTGCAATGACCGGCGACGGCGTAAACGATGCCCCTGCTTTGAAAAGAGCCGATATCGGAGTCGCTATGGGGATCAAAGGAACGGAAGTCGCAAAAGAATCTTCTGAAATGATTTTAGTAGATGATCATTTCCGGACAATCTTTGAAGCGGTTAAAGAAGGCCGACTTGTCTATGACAATTTGAAAAAGTCTATTCTATTTATTCTGCCGACAAACGGCGCTGAAGCTCTACTGACCTTTCTCAGTATTTTGCTGGGAATTTCTATGCCCCTCAGCCCGATTCAAATTCTTTGGATCAATATGGTAACGTCTGTTACGATTTCACTGGCTCTGGCATTTGAGAAGCTGGAGCCCGGCACAATGAAAAAGCCGCCGCGCCCTAAACAATCCCGTATCTTAAGTCGGTACTATCTTTTCAGGATTTTTTATGTATCCTTCCTTGTGGGCGGAAGTGTTTTACTAATGAATACGCTGCTATTACAAAACGGTTATGAGCAGAATCTAATCAACACGGTCACCTTTCAATCGATTGTAATTTCGCAGATTTTCTATCTATTTAACAGTCGCAAAGAACTTGATTTTGCTTTTGGAGAAAATTTCTTTTCCAATAAAAGTGTCTTTTATGTCTCTGCTTTGCTAGTCTTGATGCAACTCAGTGTCAGTTATCTGCCGATAATGAATACGATCTTGGGTACCATTCCTATTGATGGAATCTATTGGTTGATTCCAATCGTGATCGGTACGCTTGTGTTTGTGGTGGTTGAACTCGAAAAATGGGTTACCCGCACTATCCTTTCTAAAAGATAAATATGACTAACCCAATCAATCCAGTAAACAGCAAAAAATCTTCTCTTGGACTAGTCGGATCGACTAGAAAGAGAGAAGATTTTTAGTTTACTGTATAGGTTTATTACGCTTTCTTGGCTTTCAACTGATAAATAAATCCAAAAATCTCCAGCGTCAGAATCGGCATCAGCGCAACAAGTGCAATCATACCAAACCCGTCCACTAAAACATCCGCTTGCGGCAGTCCTTGTGCAGCTCCTTGAATAAAGGCCAGAATAAAGGTTGCGGTCATGGGACCGGAAGCTACTCCTCCCGCATCAAACGCCATTCCTACAAACATTTTTGGAATCAGATAACTCAATCCGATTGCAACAATATATCCTGGCAGCAGCAGATGCCATAAGGCTAAGCCTTCTACTATGACTCTTAATGTGGCAAACATGATAGCCAGACCTACACCGATCGACAGGGTAGCCAAAATAGATAACGGCTTAATCGCGCCGGAAGTCACATCTTCGATTTGTCTAGTTAAAACATTGACGGCTGGTTCCGCTAATATGGTCACCAGACCTAACAGAAACCCGATAATAACCAGTGAAGTATACGCTCCATCTTGACCCAGTGTGTAACCGATTAGACTGCCGACATTCATAAAGCCTGCATTGACACCTGTCAGGAAAATAATCAACCCAATATATACGTACACCAGACCTTTCCAGATTCTGCTGATGCGCCTAGCCGGCAATTTCAGCGATAATACCTGGTAAAGGCTGAACAGCAGGACAATAGGTGCGATCGCGATAAACACTTCAAAAGATTGGAGGATGATCTGATTAATGAAGTCCGCAACAAAACCATTCTCCGAACCCACTCCGATTTCCAGCGATCCGGTCATTCCGCCAAATGAAGAAAAAACATTGACGATCATAACAGACAAGATGGCTCCTGTCGAAGCAATCGCGACCAATCCAAAACTGTCTTCTTCTGAAGAAGTACTGTTTTTTTTCAATGTGGCTACTCCGGCAGATAAAGCGAGTAGAAATGGAACGGTAACTGAACCTGTAGTTGCTCCGGAAGCATCAAACGCGATCGATAGAAAATCAGGCGAAGTG
Source organism: Marinilactibacillus piezotolerans (assembly GCF_900169305.1). Classification (GTDB taxonomy): domain Bacteria; phylum Bacillota; class Bacilli; order Lactobacillales; family Carnobacteriaceae_A; genus Marinilactibacillus; species Marinilactibacillus piezotolerans_A. The sequence continues at coordinate 325,931 of NZ_FWDP01000002.1, forward strand.
AAAAATGAAAGTAGAAAAATGATGCCATAAGCGATGGATAGAATGTATACCAGCGATAAACTGTATACAATACGCAGCAGTCCTACAACCACCATGACCGCAATTCCGATTGAAACCACCGCCACAATAAACAGACTGGAGATCGCGCCGTCCGTTACCGCGCCGATCTGATTCCCTAAGACCGTCAAACTAGGCTCAGCAGCGGAAATAAAGAACCCCAGCACCAATCCTCCGAGTACAACAATAATGACTTTATTCGACAGAGCTGCTCCTTTTCCCATATACGATCCAATCGGGGTAATAGCAACATCAACTCCGATTAGAAATACCGTCATACCAATGATGATCGCTAGAGCACCGATTAAGAAACCGACCAAAGCCTCCGCCGGCAATGGTACAACTAGAAAATGAATCAATAAGACCAGCCCTACGATCGGCAGCACCGCTCGGATTACTTCTAAGAATTTTTCCTTCAGTACATTCACTTATATGCGTCCTCCTTTTTCTTTTATTGAATACCTCGTGTTTCTGTCAGGTCAATGACAAAAATAATGCCTTTATTCGGCTCTGCAATATTCAGTTCTTGGCTTAATTTTTCTACAATTTCTTTTGTCTTCTGTTTTTCAGAAATAATGATCAGCATTTCTTTTTCCGGAACGATATCCATGTTGAAAATCTTTTTCGCTTCTTTCGAGCCCGCTCCGCGGGCTTGGATGATCGTTCCGCCTTGTGCGCCTGCTTCCTGGGCATAATCCATGACCTCTTCTGCGCCCCCTCGGTTAACAATCACCACAATTCCCTGATGCATACTTGTATTCTCCTTTTCTTCGTTTTGATCCATTTGTTCATTCAGTTCTTCTTCAGCAAGAACGCCTAATGCGCGTCGCAGCGGCAGTCGGAATCCGATTCCTCTGTTTTTTTCCTGCATCTTTTTCTTTTGTGCCACATAATCGAGTGTTTCAGCTGCCTGAGACTCGAGCGCGACAATCAGCAGAATCTCTTTTTTTATGATGTCTAATCCCAATTTGGACAGCAGTCCTTTTCTGGTGGTTCCTGTCCCATGAAAGACCGTCCCTCCTTTTGTACCTGTTTCTTCTGCCAGGTGCATGACCCGGTCTCCTTCATTGGCATTGACAATAAAGACGACCAGCTCCATTTGAAAATCACGTGAAATCTGCATAATCAATCTCCTTTCTATCGCTTCGATTTTAATACTGAATCAACTGCCCCACCAGCATAACAAACGTTATTCAAATACTTATCTTTGTCTCCATTCGCTCTTTTGCAGCTAGATACATAAGAATGCAGGAAAAAAATTCAGTCTTTTTTAAAACTGAATAACGCAACTCATTCGAAAAAAATAAGGGGGTTAAAAGATTCTGTATATCTGCAAAAATAAACCAGTATGGATCAAGGTGACAGAAACAGTATTGTTTCTGAATGCGAGGTTCCAAACAACTTGAAGTGTTCAGAAATAGGATGGGAATAATTCAGCTGTCAAAAGCAGATCGCTTTTGATCACAATCGTTAAAAATCAAACAAAACAATATCCAGATCCGTTTATACTGTATACTTATTGTACCATATATGTGTAAAACCCAAAAATGATCTCTGGCATGAGCGCTGCAAACGAAAAAATACGAGAATCCCGATAGTATTGGGATCCTCGTATTTTTCCTGCTCTATTTATTCTGGTCTTTTTTATTTAAAACTCTTTTCTTTGCAATCAATTGCTCGAATTGTTCTTCTAGATCTTGAGAAGGTGCTGTACTTAACTTTCCTAAGACTGCCACTATTTCATTTTCTATTCTCATCAGCTCTTCTTCTATAGTCGTGATTTCTTCATTTGAGCCAGAAAGCTGGTATTCTGCATAGGTTCCTGCAAATGTTTCAATCTGCTGGTTTTCTAAGATCAATAGTTTATCAGCAAACTGATTCATTATTCTCCGGTCATGCGTGACTAAAATGACGCTTCCCTCATATGCTGACAGCAGAGACTCTAATGCCTCGATCGCTTGCGTATCCAGAAAATTAGTCGGTTCGTCTAATACCAGTGTATTATAATCCCCTAAAATTAGCTTCGCTAAAGCTACCTTCACTCGTTCACCGCCACTTAAAACACGAACAGACTTATGCACATCCGCTTGTTTAAAAAGGAGCTGTGCCAGTACAATCCGAATCAGCGTCTCCGTCTGAACAGATCCTTCAGCAACATTTTCCAGTATAGTCTTGTTTTGATCTAAAACACTCAGATCTTGTGCAAAATAGCCGATTTTTACTGCTGGTGTCTTTTGGATTCTTTCTGATCCGTTGATTAGATGTTGAAGCAAGGTCGTCTTACCGCTCCCGTTAGGGCCGACGATGGCTACCTTTTCTCCTCCTTTGATAAAAAAAGATGAAGGCTTCCACAGCACTTTTTTAGGGAACTGCACAGAAAAATCTGTTGCACGGATGATGTATTTGTTTATGAACTCTCCTGAATTTGTCAAGGTCATTTTAATCGTTTCAGGTTCGCTTGGTTTCTCAACTTTCTCCAGCTGTTCCATTCTCGATTCCATTGACTTCGCTGATTTATAGAGCTTTTGCGCTTTCTTCCGGAAATAAAAGTGACTGGATTCTGCCGTTATGCTGTCCGCCTTGCTTTTCTTACTTTCAGCTGCCTGAAGTAACTGTCTTTCCTTCTTTTTGTATGCTTCATAAGAGATCTGCTGCTGCTTTCGTGCTCGTTTCTTTTCTTCTTCAAATGCTGAATAATTTCCCGAGTACACTTTAATCTCTTCCTGATCCAATTCCCAGATCTGTTGACACGTTTTATCTAAAAAATCACGATCGTGAGAAACGATTATATAAGCACCTTGATACTGGCTGATTTCTTTTTCAAGCCACTCAACATGCTCGACATCTAAATGCGTCGTCGGTTCATCCGCCAACAGAATGCCCGCTTTTTCATTTAACACAGAGATGATCGTATTCGCAGTGACTTCTCCGCCGCTTTTTATTCCGATTGCCGCTCTGAGCTGCGGCAGCAAAGAAACAGACTTTTGACGAATCACTGTTCCAGTATCTGGTTGAATCGTTCCTTTAATGATATTCAGCAGGGTTGTCTTCCCGCTGCCATTTGTTCCTACTAAACCGATTCGATCTCCCGGTTCAATCGTTAAATGTTCTATTTCAAATAGTGTTCTGTCTCTGACTGAGTGTTTGATTTGATTTAATTCTAGCCACGCCATCGTTATCCTGTCCTTTCTTGTATAAGTGTTTAGATATACACCTGATTAGACATTATAAAAAACCTCCTATTCTACTTTGTGCAGAATGGGAGATTTAGCTAAGCGTAATTTAGAAAAACAGCATAAAAAAGCAGCCCTTATATGCTTAGGTTTCTCTGCAGACACTTGTAAACTGATCCCATTCCCATAAATAACAACATCAAAAATAAAGTTCTTGACGAACTTTTTTTGTCTTATGGATTTAAAATAGGATTAGTTACGCATTGGCCCAGAGAACACCTCTTTCATTTATGGTTAATCTTAGGATAAGGTTTTCCGGTAATCTTGTCAACTTCTACAATGCGGTCAAGTATGATACAATCAATGGCACAGACAGCACGGACAGGAGGAATGGCATGTCTTCTAAAAACAAAAGACGATTACTGCAACTGCTGGGATTTGTCACCGGCGTCCTTTTTGGACTATGGCGTCCAACTCAGATTCAGACAATGCTCCCGATACTAGGAATTACTGTCGGAATCGGCTACTTTTTCCTTTCTAGAAACACTATTGAGAGTAAGAAAGAATTGTCGGATATTAAATGGTTCATTCCTATTCAAATGATCATGTACTTCCTGATTGGCGGAGTGATCGGCTCTACAATCATTCTCTACACTCAACTTTACTAAAAAGACTATCCGGCAAGTCTCTCTTGTCAGATAGTCTTTTTTGTTCGGTTTATAACTGCAGGTTCTATTAAACGCATAGACGTTTTCATCCTACCGGTTTTTTTGATCGAACAATTTGAAGGCCTGCTTTCGTATCAGCTTTTTACCAGTGATTGTACACTTTACTATCTTGCTGTCGCCCTGATTTTGACTATTTGAAACAAATACACTAATTGCATTTTTTAACGAAGTTATACAAATAAAAGGAGGGAAACTGTCGCCATGAAAAAACGAATAGCAACCGTCGGAGTTTTGTCTTTAACTCTTTTAACGGGATACCATTTAGCGGATGGAAATCAGTTTGATGAAGCGTTCAAAGAGTCGCTGGCTGAGGGTGAAGAAAAGACACTGAACGTGGATAACGGGCTATTTTTAGACTTTAATGAGTCAGGCATGACGTATTACGGTATCGATGCAGATTATGACCGTTACGAAACACCATTTGAACATATGGAAACCTATACTGACTATACTTTAGAATATAATGATGATGAAGATCTTTTGACTATCGTTGTTGAAGGTGGCGAATATGAATTAGATGTAATAGGGTCAAAAGTGTTCAGAGACGAAGTAAACGATCTGAACCTTACAACCACTACAGCGTTTCTGCCTGAGTAGATAGAGATACATATCACTGCAGGAGAAATGCAGAGAATGAAATCAGATTCTTAGTCCCGAAATACTTAATTAGGGCAATCCAGTCATTGCAGACAGACTTTATCCTCTTCAGTAAGCGTCTTAAAATTTTCACTTTAGAGAGCATTAGAAAGGATGTCGCAATGGCTTTTTTGCGCCTTGTGAATACTATAAGAGACGTCATTTTTTGCTACGGGAAACCATAATTTATAAACAAAAAAGGAACTTTTTCAGATAGTCAGACTGACTTCAACCTCTGAAAAAGCTCCTTTTTTTTACATTTCTATCAGATTTCTTATACTTGTTGCTTACTGCATCATAGCCAAGGCACCCATCGGATCCCAAGGTTCAAGCTCTGTAACAGGCTCTTCTAGTGCTTTTAACCATTTTTCATCGACGTACTTTTTGTCGACTGTGATTTGATAGTTGTATTCGTCAAACCATTGGTCGCTCATTGAATAGATCCCTTTATCTCCTGATGTGTCGCCCCAGCTGTTTTCGACTTTCCATTTGATTGGATTGCCGTCTGCATCCAAGTCGACACCAACAAAGACCATGGCATGCGTGAGCAGACTTTCTCCGTAGTCTAGTCTCTGTGCTTTGGTCAATTCCACTGTTTCTCCTAATGTAGCTTCATAATCATATGCATGATGATCCATGATTCCGGCTTTGCGGTCCAGCATTTTGCCAACATCGCAACCGAACCAGACAGGTTCCCCGTCCTTGATCGCTGCAATGGCTGCTTTTTTCAAGACGTCGATCGGTACATTGATATAGGTTACAGGATTGCCTTCTTTTACCGTTCCCAAATATTTCACGGTATAGGCTTTGCCATATGGCTTGTCTTCTGTCGGAGCATTGATCAAACTTACGCGGTCATTCAGATTCCAAGCTACATACTCATTGAAAAAGTCTTGCGGGGTAATATCGTTGATACGGTGGAACTGATCTTCTTTATCACGATACTCATAAGTGAATGTTTCAGGAACTTCTCCCAGTGTCTTCACTAATAGGTTATAGACAAAATAAAGGTGCTCATCCTTTTGTGCTGTCAACTCTTCTTTAGTCTTCCCTGCTTTATGTGCATCACGCAGCTTGGCAGCAAATTCTCTTAACTTCGCTGTCAATAAACGATTCAATTCACGTGTATTGGAAGAATGATAGGTTTCCGGCATAACAGATTTAGGCACAGCACCATATTTTTGAAGCAAGCCGGAAAACATGTCCCATTGTCCGCCGTCTTGGATCGGATCAAATAATAAGTGCTGTACTAAACGGGAATTTAGTGGTTCATCAGCTGTTTCTATGATATTGTCCAGTAAGTAATTAGATTTCTCCAGTTTGTCCCAAAATAACGTATAGTTTTGAGAAAATTCAAAAGTCTTTACATCCAGTTTCTTCATCGTGTCAACTCGAGCTGTATTCAGCGCCGCAAACATCCAGCAGCGTCCGCTGGCTTTTTGGTTCGTTATGTCTCCTCTGCTGGTTTCATCTGAAAATACAAACGAGTGGCGTCTCAGCATGTTATTATCGATGGAGGCATCGGCAATCCCGACTTTTGCGATTGCCTGCTTAACTGCATGGTTCGCCGGTTCAGCATTGAATTTCTCTTCATAAGCTTTCAATAGTTCATTATTGATCGTCATTGTGATTTTCCCTTCTGCATGAATTAGTACTATCATACCGAAGCGGATTGCAAATGACAAGGTGTCATATCACAAAAAAACCGGCTTAACTCTGCCAGTTTTTTTGCTGAACTATTGAGGAGGAAAAATGATGCCGCCTGCTACGTGACTTTGAGTTTGTTCACTTTCAGATCCGCTTAAAAGAACAATGGATGTTCCTTCTTCAGTAGCCAGTGTTTGTGCCTCCTCAGGCAATAGCGATGCTTCAGACAATGTAACCGTCTGATTAACCACTCCATTTTCTGAAACTTCTATTTCCGGCACTTCATATTGGCTAATTGGTTCACCTGAATCTTCAAAGTTTGGTGGTGTGGCAAATCCGGCATCATGAATTTCCATTCTGAGAGTGCCGGAAGGAATATCTTCCAAATTCAGCGTAACAGAGACACCATCTTCAACTTCGTCAAAAACGGCTGTTCCAACCCGTTCAGAATTACTGTTGTACATGTCGATGCTTAGAGCAGCCATATCCTCATCTGTTTCAGCTGCATTCTCTGTTTCTTCATCTGTACTGTCAGAGTCAGATTGCTCTGCACCTGGGGCAATCTCAGGAGCTTCAGATTCTGAACAGGCTGCTAGAAGAATACTCGTTGACAGTACGGCTAACCAGCTGATCCACTGTTTCATTATAACTCATCTCCTTTTCTGGGTTAATTGTCTATCTAATATTACCAATAAAAGAAAGCAATCACGAAAATAACGCATTTTCTTTTCAAATCATTGGTTGATTCATGATAAAATAGCAGCATTAACAGATAAGGATGATTAATAATGGAGTATGGAAGTTATCGGTTTACACGTGCAGAAGTCAACCTTGACCATATGGAATACAACGTCGACCAAATAAAAAAACAGTTAAACCCAGAGACTAAGTTTATGGCTGTTGTCAAAGCGGATGCCTACGGTCATGGAGCTGTCGAAATCGGCAGAAAGCTAGAGGCGATTGGTACAGATTATTTAGCGGTCGCCGTTTTGGATGAGGGATTAGAACTGCGAGAAGCTGGTATAACAATCCCTATTTTGATGTTTGGTCCTATCGAAGAGTCAACGATTGCTACAGCAATTGCTAATGAAATTACGATGACAGTTTTTACAGAAGAAACGGCTTATCTTATCCAAAAAAAGGCAGAAGAACTACGCAAAACAGCTTACATCCATTTAAAAGTTGATTCCGGCATGTCTCGAATCGGTGTACGCTCTTTTGAAGAAGCCTTGAATGTTATGAATGCTTTAAAATCAGACTTTGTCAAATGGGATGGTATTTTCACTCATTTTGCTGACGCAGAGAATCTGGAGAATCCCGCCTTTACAAAGTTACAATTCGATACCTTTATTAAAATCGTTGCTGAGCTTGAGTCAGAAAACATCTTTTTCAACTTGAAGCATTGCTGCAACACAGCAGCGACACTAGCTTTTCCAGAATATCATTTAGATATGATTCGGACAGGGATTTCTTTGTACGGATATCATCCCGATCCCAAGATGCAATCTTATGTTGATTTAAAACCAGTCATGACATTAAAAACGCACGCCTCTTATATAAAGAATATATCTGCTGGCGATACGGTCGGTTACGGCAGAACTTTTAAAGCCGCGAAAAGCACTAAAATTGCCACAATTCCTCTAGGTTATGCAGATGGCATTCCCCGACAACTGTCTAACCAATGGGCACTATTTATAAATGGGCATAAGGCTCCGGTTGCCGGAAGAATATGTATGGATCAAATCATGTTAGATGTGACGGAAATCGAATCTTTAACAGAAGAAGATGAATTGATTTTTTTCGGTGATCCAGCGAAAGGCTATCCTTCCCTTTATAAAATGGCTGACATAACAAATGGATTCCATTATGAACTGCTTTGCGGAATCGGCAAAAGAATTCCGCGGATTTATTTCAGTGCAGGCAGTGTGACAGCTACACAAAATACACTTCTTGATTAACAGATAAACGCCATTGACCTGAAAAAAGCTGTCTGATTCCTTTTAAATAAGAATCAGGCAGCTTTAAATTAAAATGCGTATTTTAAAAATGATTGTTGAAACCGAATTTAATCTTCTCCTGCGTCGTCGCCTATATCTTCTTCTAGATCTGTCCCCGTATCAACGTCAGTATCCATTTCTGTGTCAGTAGCCGGATCTTCTACATCAGTGTCAGGGGGGTCTCCACATGCTGCCAGGAACATCGTTGCAGTCATTGTTAATGCCGCCAGTTTTTTCCATTTCTTCATATTGATCCTCTCCTTTATTCCATGTAATGATCAAACTAGAAAGTATCGACTACTTTCAATAACATCCTACCACAAATATTCATACCGCTTCCAAAGAGAAGACCATACAATTTCGTAAACCGTTTTTTAAAGGTTGATACAGAGTTTATCGAAATTCAATACTGTTTGCTTTGCACATCCTAACAGCCACCCGCGGAGTTATACTGCGTTGAAGGATCATTTGGGTTATGAAAAGTTTTGATCCTATGATTGCGACTAGTTCATGCGGCTTTTTCAGTTTAACTGGTTTCAATCCCCTTTTTGGAACTAGTTCCTGCAACTTTTTCAAATTAACTGGTTCCAATCGGCTCTTTGTGACTAGTTCTGAGGACAGTGCTGTTCTGAAGTGGTTCCAATCCCCTTTTTGCAACTAGTTCCTGCAACTTTTTCAAATTAACTGGTTCCAATCCCCTTTTTGGAACTAGTTCCTGCGGCTTTTTCAGTTTAACTGGTTCCAATCCCCTTTTTGCGACTAGTTCCTGCAACTTTTTCAAATTAACTGGTTCCAATATTTTTTAAGAACCCGATCTGCAATCAGGGAGTTGATCAACTTGTTCTATCATCTCAGATGCAAGACGCAGCAGCCAAGAAAATTAGGCTCTCTCTAAGTCATCACAACTAAGAGGGTTTACTAAGGTTTGAACTGTGCTATTAAAAGCAGAAGACAAACGCCCTTCTATTGGTTAGAGACTTTATCTACAATGAAAACGTGCTAGAAAAAACCGAGCAGAATTGTACTTATGCACAAATCTGCTCGGTTGATCTTTTATATTCGCCGGATTTAATTTTTGTTCCGGCCTCTCTTTTGAAATTAGTTACATTAATCTAAGATTTGCACTTCAATGGTACGACGACCAAATGACCATGCAGCATCTAAGCTTTCCATGTGGATATCAATGCGATTTCCATTGATTGCTCCACCAGTGTCTCCAGCTACAAATTCTCCATATCCTGGGACATAAATTCTTGAACCAAGTGGGATAAAGCTGGGATCCACTGCTATTACGTTTGGATTTTCTCTTAAATCAATACCTGAATAAGTGATATTCCCTAATGAAGCTTGATTGCGTGAATACGCTGTTGCTTCGACTGTTACCGTTCTTCCAGCTGGTGCTGCTGCTTGAGCCGCTTCTGTTTCAGACTCAGTAGATGAAGAAGTGTTTACTTCATTAGAAGGTGCTGCTTCTGGAGCTTCGGTTTCTGATTCTGCTTCAGGTTCCGCTTCTTCTACGATCTCTTTTTCAACTTCATCTGGTGTTTCAGTTTCAACTACTTCATCTTCTGAAACATCATAGCTGACAACTTCATCATTATTTTCTACTGAAAGAATCGATGCATCTCCACTAAGATAGATCGTCGTTCCAACTTCGATCATACTGTGATTATTGATATCGTTAACTTTAGCAAGTTTTTCTATAGAAAAATCTGTTGCTTCTGAAATTCCCCAGAGCGTATCGCCCCATTGGAAAGTATACTCTACTGTGTCTTCTTCATTTTGGTTTTGTTTTTGGGCTTTAATTTCAGCTTCGATTTCTGCAACGGTTCTTGGCTGCCAATTGCTTGCTGACATTTCCTCTGCGTGTATTTCGTTCATAGTTCCAAGACTAAATAATGAAGCGAAGGCAATTGTTGCACTTGCTTTCAATAAATATTTCTGCACTGTAGACATAAATTCTCGTGCTCCTTTTCTTTTTATTCCTCTTGTGTGTTGGTCAATAAAGGTTGCTGATCATTGGCAAAACAAATAAAAATGAATGATCACAAAACTAATCTATCTGCAACCAGATGTTATCTTACCACGATTATTTGAGAATAAAAGAGTGAGAAGCCTTGTGTTACGCCTTTTTAGTCTTCCTGTATTATAATACTTACTTTTTTACAGTCGTGTTTCAAAATGCCTTTAATTACATATTTCAGTAACGAAACCATGCACTGATCATTTTATACATTATAATATACAAAAAACAGGATGATGCACGTATATTTATTATATATCGTGACATCATCCTGTCATACTATTCATATTTTCCTCTTAAGAAAGGCTGAATCTTGCCTTTTAGGCAGTTTTCTCTGTAACAATCAAAATGATTGAATTTCACTTGAAATTGTTCTATTCATCTGTCTGTTCATTCGCTTAAAGCAGCTGTTTTTGTTCGTTGAAGAACTGTTTGTATGCCAAAAAGCTGGCAATGACACTAGAAATACTCGTTACGGAAATGAGCATGAACATCACCACGATCTGATATCGGATCGCTGCCGTCGGTTCTACCCCAGCAAAAATCAGCCCGGACATCATTCCCGGCAGACTCACTAGTCCAACGGTTTTGGTACTGTCGATTGATGGAGACATACCAGTTTTAACACTCTCACGGATAATCGAGAGCGAGGCTTGTTTCTCATCCGCTCCTAAAGCCAGTTTTTCCAATACTTGCTGCCTTTGATCTTGAAATTTCCCATTTAGAGCCCGATAAGTCAATCCCACTGCGACCATAGCGTTGCTGGCGATCATTCCAGTGATGGGTACAATCTGTGAGGGAACCCATTCTATCGCTCCTGTCAATACTAGTAAGCTTAATGTAATAGCTGTTCCAGCACTAAGAGAGAATAAAGAAATTTTAAACGAATGCGGAATACCGCTGCTGCGTTTATGTGCATTAAAGGATGCATTAAATACAATGAATAGTACCATAGCCAATGTAACAAACAGATTGTCTAATCCAAAGATGAAACTCAGAACATAGCCGATAATGAACAGCTGGATCACTGCCCTCAGTCCGGCAATAAAAATGTCTTTCCCCAATCCAAGTTTTTCTTTATAAGTAATAAAAACAGCAACCATCAATAAGGCAGTCGAGAACAGCAATGAGACATTATTGATTTCCAGATTATTCGTCATGCTTTTCCTCCAATCGTCCATCTATGATCCGAATCACCCGATCAGCCTGAGATAATTCTGATTCATCATGCGTGATCATTAGAACAGTGATGTCAGACTGCTGGTTCAACTCTTTGATCAGTGTATGAATAATCCGTTTGTTTTCAGTATCCAAAGAACTAGTCACCTCATCCAGCAGCAAGACTTCTGGCTGAAACAACAAATTCCTGACTAACGCTATTCGCTGCTTTTCTCCACCTGACAACTCTGTAACAGCTTTTTCATAATAGGTCTCCGGCAATTTGACTTTCTTTAAATAGTCTTTAATTCTCTGCTCTTCTGGATCCTGATTCCTTATTTCATATGGAAACGTTAGATTATCTTTGACTGTTTGATCAAACAATGCTGCATTCTGAAAAAAATAAGAAACCTTTTTTCTATATTCCAAAGGATCGTTTTTATCGAGACTTTGACCTTTAAAGAGTATCTCTCCTTTTGTCGGAGAGATTAAACTGCCCAGCACTTTCAGCAATGTACTCTTTCCACTGCCAGAAGGTCCGGTAATCGTAACGATTTCTCCTTTTTCCACATCGAAAGAAATGTTTTCAAGAATCGTTTCCTGGCCGGCTTTAAAACCAACTGCTTGAACAGATAAAATCGGTTGTTCCATAGGTACTCTCCTTTACTCAATGTACAGCTTTGTATCACTGTCGCTTTACTATAAAGCGGCTCACTGTCTTTTATTTATTGAAAGAACTTTTGCTACTGTTGTCCCTGTTCTTCTGCTTTTGTGATTCTTTCTGCCTGTTCTTCCTGAGAGAGATAGGTAAAGCCTTCTCCCGTTACTTCCTGGACATGTGAGATCGTGACAAATGCATTGGGATCAATGCTTTCCACAATCCGTTTAATCGCCAGCACTTCGCGTCGACTGATAATAATATATAAAACTTGTTTCTGGTTGCCCGTATAGTATCCTTTCCCATCTAAGATGGTAATGCCACGGCCGATCTGCTGTTCAATCTGCTTAGCGATTTCATCATATTTTTCTGAAATAATGAAAAAGGATTTTCTAGGATTCAATCCTTCCAGCACAAAGTCGATTACCTTACTCTGTACCACTAAATTTACTAGCGTTAAAAAGACGTTTTCTGCCCCGATAATAAAGATACTTGGTACCACAATACAAAGATCGATCAGTAAGATCGCTGTAGGAATATTGATTCCCAGATACTTTTGCATCATCTTGGCTAGTATATCTCCACCAGCAGTTGTTCCATGGCCAAGCATGATCAGTCCGATTCCTGCCCCCATAAACACACCTGCACCCATTGGAGCTAATAAGGTTGTCTCAGGAATAAATGACCACCGCGTTACAATCAGCAGCATCACGGAAATAATTCCATTTGCCACGATTGTATAGTTCAGCGTTTTCTTATCTAAAAAGCGATACCCCATTGCGATGATTGCTATATTACTAATGAAAATGGTATACGACGGTTCTATTCCGGATAAGTAGAAGAGAATTAGTGAGAAACCGGTCAAACCACCTTCTGCTAAATCATTCGGTACGGTAAAGACATTGACACTAACAGCATATAAAAACGAACCGATTGTAATCAATGCCAGGTTTTTAACTGTCTCTTTCGTTAACAAAGACTTCATCTTAGTTCTCCTTTTGATAAACGACTTTTCCGTCAACAACCGTCATCAAGACAGCGGTCTCTTTGATCTCTTCAGTCGCACACGTAAAAATATTGCGGTCCAGTACAACAAAATCTGCATAGTACCCTGGCTGAATCCTGCCTTTTACATTTTCTTCAAAGCTTGCGTAGGCACTTTCTAGGGTATAGGCATCTACTGCTGTATAGATGTCCATCGCTTCTTCAGGACGGTAACCTTCAGATGGCTCACCATTCAATCGTTTTCTGGACACTGCTGAATAAAGATTTTCCCAAGGATTAAACGATACAATCGGTGCATCCGAACTAAACGACTGGTGAACCCCCGCTCTAGACAGGGTACCAAAGGCATAAGATGTGCTTGCCCGCTGCTCTCCTAATCGTGATAACAGAATAGGAATATCATCATTTAAAAAGATCGGTTGAATATAAGTCAGGTATTTTCGATCAATCACACGATCGATCAGATCCTTTCCAGTGATTTGAATATGATTGATACCTAAACGCAGATCATTCAGCCGATCTCCCAGTGCTGCATCGTAAGCATCTAAAATGCGTTCGACACCTTTATCTCCAATGCCATGGATGATGACCTGGAAGCCGTGATCTACCGCCAACTTAACTTCATGATTCAATACAGACTGCGGCTTGGTTTCTATCCCAACATTACCCGGATCATCAGAATACGCTTCTCTCATCGCAGCGGTTCTAGCACCCAGCGTTCCATCTGAAAAAAGTTTTACAGGTCCGATTCTGTTAAATGCACTGCCTTGCCCCAGTTTATACCCTTTATCCATAAAAGGCTGAATATAATTACCATCATTGAACCAGATTTGCTGGTAGAACCGCACGGTCAGGGCACCTTCTTCTTCCAGTTCATGATATAAATTCAGATTTGCTTCTATCTTATCATCTTTTGCATCGTTTGTATGCATGGAAGTCAGCCCTTGACTGTTTGCTAGACGCATCGTTTTCTTCAGTACTCGCTTTTTCTCATCTTTGCTCAACTCAGGAAGGTAGGGACGCACTAAATCGATTGCCCCTTCTGTCAAAATTCCTGTCGGCTCTCCAGTTTTATCTTTCACTACTTCGCCGCCCGTTTTAGAAACGGAATCTCTGGTCAGTTTGAGGACTTCGATAGCTTTAGAATTCAAGCTCATGACATGACGGTCAACTCGGACCATGGCTACAGGAATGGTTGTAGAAATCTTATCCAGATCTGTACGGTCAGGGGTTCTCTGTTCGTCTGTGAACTGATTCTGATTCCAGCCTTCTGTATATAAGAAGGCTCCCTCAGTCAGTTGCCGCTCTTGAATATAGTTTTTAGCCCGCTCAATCAATTCTTGCATAGAGGTGACATCCGTGATTTGCAGCATATCCAGATACTCGGCAGTCATCAAAAAATGCAGATGTGAATCATTTAAACCTGGTATCACTGTAGCTCCTTTTAAATCAATGATCTCAGCTCTATCTTTATAGGTTTCCACCAATTCATTGTCTCCAACTGCAATGATTTTTCCGCTGTCTACGACCATTGTCTTGGAGAATTGATCTCTATTTCTATATAAGTTTCCATTTATGTATAGTTTCATTCTTTTTTCGCCTCCAGATCCTCTCTCATTGTATCACGATACGGAATAACGCAACACCGGTTTTCTCAATCCAGGATCTATTCTGCATCTATCTGCAAAACAACAAACTACCGGATGCATTAAAAAGAACGATTTTGCCTTTGAGGCAAAATCGTTCGAGTCTTAAATTCAAATGGTTTATAGCCAGCTTCCTGTAAACTGATGGATGCCATAGGTATTTTCTGTAGAATCGATTTCTCTGGTCCAATAATCTTTTGGAGAGAAATACTCACGTGGGAAAATATGACAGTTTTCTACCACTTGCTTAGTGTTGTCGGGTTTCAGACCGCGTTCTGTCATAATTTCAGTGATTCGAATAACGTTTGTCTTACGGTCATGTGAGCCGTCTTCTTGAATAAACGTACGTCCTTCATAATCATTGTAAAGTTCTTCGATGAATGGGTGATGCGGTTCAGCTCCGATGATCCCAGTAGATATCTCCGTTTCGATTTCAAAACTGAAAAATGCCGGCAGATCCCTAAAGTCGTCAATCGGCTTGATCAATTCCATATCAGTATCCACGTAAACGCCGCCGTATTCTTTCAGTGCATACACTCGAGCAACGTCTGAGACAAACGCCCATTGTTTTTCATCGTATGCCTGCTTTGTATAAATACCGTGATCTTCAGGGTTAAAGTTGGACTCGTTCCAAACTTTGATTTCCCAATCCGGGCAATATTTTTTCCAGCTTTCTAGACATTTCTTTTCCAGCTCTCCAAGTTCGTTCCCGCCAAACCAAGCATAATGTATTATTTTCGGAATCATAGTTGTACTCCTCCATTTTATTTATCATGAAAATTTCTTGAAAACTCTAGATTCATTGTAACAAAATGACACCTGAAAAATCGAACAATAAGCTTGATAGGAAACTCATCTGACTCTACCTGACTTAAAGGTTAAGACTGGTCTTGTGCAAACTGTTCACGAGACAGTTCAACTCGTTCTTCCATCGGCTGAATTTTTTTCTTGTACATATACCGCATTGCAATAGCGGCAAACACAACAGCTACCGCTTCTGAGATGACAATAGCCCACCAGACAGAATGGACATCGCCTGTCAGTGACAACAAATATGCCACTGGAACTAATATGATCAGCTGCCTCGCTGCTTGAACGCCCAGACTAAGTATACCATTCCCCAAAGCTTGGAATACTGTTCCCATGATAATACTGAATCCAGCTAATACGAAGCTGAGACTGATAGTTCTCAAGGCAGAAACACCAATTGCTGTCATTTCTGGAGAAGCGCTGAATAAAGCCAACAGTTGCGTTGGGAACAATTGGAACAGAATGGTTCCTAAAAGCATCAATGAAAGAGCATAAATCAAGCAGATTTTAATGGCACTCATCATTCTCTGTTTATTGCGTGCACCATAGTTGTAAGAAACGATCGGAATCATACCATTGTTCAAACCGAAGACCGGCATAAAGGCAAAGCCCTGAAGACGGATATAAACGCCATAAACGGCAGTAGCCGTCGCAGTGAACTGCAGCAGAATGTTATTCAACAAGAAGGTAACTAATGAAGTGATTGATGTCATCAGCATAGAGGGAATCCCTACAGAGTAAATGCGTCGGATAACACCCCAGTCAGGTCGGAATCCTTTGATCTTCATATCCACGTCATCATTGAATTTTGCATTAAATGTAAACGCCATAAGTGCAGAAACCGTTTGAGCGATAACAGTCGCCAGGGCTGCACCATAAACACCTAGTGCCGGGAAACCAAATAATCCGAAAATCATAATCGGATCCAGTGCAATGTTTAAAATCGCACCTGTGCCTTGCGTAATCATTGTATAAAAGGTTCTGCCGGTAGCCTGCAATGTTCTTTCATAGACAAACTGCAAGAACTTCCCGATCGAGAATACTGAGATAATCATCGTGTATTCTACACCGTTTTGAATAATCAGCGCATTATCTGTCTGCGCTTCAAAAAACGGGCGCATGGCGGTCAGACCTAATGCAAGGAAAACTGCATAGTGCATAAAGGCCAGGAACACACCGTTATTAGCCGTTTCACTGGCTAAATCTTTCCTGTCTTCTCCTAGTCGTTTAGAGAGTTCCGCGTTCATTCCTACTCCTGAACCAACTTGAACAGCCAGCATCAGCATTTGAATCGGATAAGCGAGTGAGAGTGCAGCCAGTGCTTCTTCACTGATTTGTGCAACGAACATACTATCTACGACATTGTACATTGACTGGATCAGCATAGAGATCATCATTGGCAGCGACAAGTTCAGCACGAGACGGTTCATCGGCATCGTGCCTAGTTTATTGGATTTCATTTTTTTCATTACTGTACACCTTCTTATCCTTTACTTCATTCCTCAAACCTCAAATACTTACTTTAAGTTTGAAAATACTTTGTTCATTATACCCAATTCAGAAATTGAAATGAAGCAGAATGTTGTAATCCAATGAGTTTATCATTTTACTCATCAAAGTCTGTGAAAAACTGCTAAAAAAACAAAGTTAAACATCGTTTCTCTTCATTTTTCTGATACAATATTGAGGACCATTACTGAAAGGAGCTTCATCAAAAATGGGTAAAGTCATCCGTAAACTTTTCACTCTCTTACTTGCCGTTTTTATTGGTTTCTGGCTGTCTGCTAGCGGGATTCTTCAAGGAACCGAACTGGGGAACTGGCTGGACAGAATTGTCAGCTATATTCCGACTCCTGAAACATGGTCGGAAATAGGCTCTCTCGAACTGGATATAGATCAATTAAGCAAAACAACCGGACCATCTGCAGACACAGAGTCTGAAGACACCGTGGCAACCACTCCCGCCTCTTCAGAAGTAAACTACAGCATCGTTGAAGATAAAATCTTTACTTTATTAAATGAATTACGACTAGAAAAAGGACTAAATACTTTACAAAGAAATGATATGCTGAAAAAAGCAGCCGATTTGCGTGCAGTTGAAACGGAGACCCTGTTTTCCCACACTCGACCGAACGGCACAGATGCTTTCACGGTATTTAAAGAAGAAGGCATTGATTATGCTTATCAAGTAGTCGGAGAAAATCTGGGTATGGCTACGAATTATTTAGAAGAAACAGAAATGGCTGAATTGTTATTCAACGGCTGGGTAGAAAGTGAAGGCCATTATGAAAATATGGTCCGTCCAGAATATGAAGAAATTGGAATCGGCGTTCATTACGATGGAGAATTTCTTTACGCCACTCAAATTTTCGGCACGCCTATGTATTAAGCTCAATTTTAGGTCCTCCATTCATTATCAGATGACCTATCGTTCCTAAATAAAAAAGATGCCCGGCACTCGCTGTTATCAAGCGTACCGAGCATCTTTTTTTATTTGCATGATGGATCCTTTTATAACTGATACAGATCAGGACGGCGGTCTTGGAAGACATTGATCTGAGACTTTACCTGGTTGCGCAATGGAAGGTCGAACTCTGCTGTTAAGATCTGTTCTTTTTCTTCTGCATTCGCTAAAGTATTGCCCAAAGGATCCAGCAGCAGCGAATGTCCGCAGAAGGCAAGCTTGTCTGTTTTTCCCGCACCATTTACCCCTGCTACAAATACTTGATTTTCAATTGCTCTCGCTTTGAGCAGTGTTTCCCAGTGAAAAACACGAGGATGCGGCCAAGCAGCCGGGACAAACAATATTTCGATCTCTTTCAGCGCCAGCATTCTGATCCACTCCGTAAACCTCAGATCGTAACAAGTAGCTATACCGGCTTTAACGCCATCTATTTCAAAAATCCCCAATTCTTGACCGGGCGTAAACTGTTCATGTTCCCCAGAAGGAGAAAACAAATGGACTTTATGATACGTTCCAATCAACTGCCCTTTTCGGTCATATTGATAGCCGGTATTATAATAACTTCCATTAAAAACAGTGGCTACTGTCCCGCCGACAATATTTACCTTATGCTTTTTACTTAATCGACTAAGGAACACTTTTGAGCGCTGACCATCCTTATCTGCATGCTTTGAAAGGTCTTCAGGGAAGAAAGACACATTCCACATTTCAGGTAATACGATCGTATCCGGCTGTTCCGTTTGGATTGCTTGATCAGTCAGCCGCTCAATCATTTGTTCATTCTGCTCAGGCTCATTGAATATCAGTTCTGGTTGAATGGCACTTACTTTCATCTTCTTACCTCCTGTTTTTATGTTTTTTAGGTTGATTCACTGCTCAAAAATTCTCAGAAAAGCTGCGGTCTTCTTCTGACATCAAGTATTGATACAGCGCACCATATAAATTAGCATCGTTTCCTAGTTCACTCTTTACAACTTCTGCTTGAAACCCGTTGATTTCTGTCATTGGATCTTGTTCAAAAACCTCGTTTACTGCTTTTTTAATCGATTCAACAAATATCGGTTCAGCGCTCATACCGCCGCCGATTACGAAGCGCTCCGGGTCCAGTATTGTCTGAAGATTCAGTATTTGGATCGCAATAATCTCACAATAGGCTGAAAACAACTCTGCAACTTCCTGATTCCCATTTTTGATCGCTTGGAAGACATCTTCTCCTGAAAAAGTTGCTTGATCTGCGCCAACTAGTCTAGCAGCTTTCTGAACCAGCTTCACTGTGCTGGCTTTTTCAGCAAACGAATTGTTCTTTTTATTGATGCTCGTTCCATCCACTTTAACAGACGAAAACTCACCCGCTCCTAAATGATGCCCTTTGATCAATTCTCCATTTAAGACAATTCCGCCGCCTACACCGGTCCCCAGAATCATTGCCACGCCGTTTTCTATACCATGCAGCTTTCCTTTCCAAACTTCTCCAAGCGCTGCACTTTTGGCGTCATTTTCAATAGCGATCGTCGTCTGAAGACATTCCTCTATCACTTCTTTCAGATTAAGGTCTCTGATAAACAACAGTGAACCGCCATGTACCGCATGCCCCGTTTCAGAATCAATAATCCCCGGCATACTGAATGATACACCCTGAATCTCATCTTTAACCTTTTGATAAATACTCTCTATTGCGGATAAAAAATCCTCCATATTGCTTTTCGGCGTTTTGACTTTATCTTTTTCAAATATTGTATCTTCATTCATAACAGCATATTTTATGGCAGAACCGCCTACATCGTAAACCAAGTATTTTTTCATAGTGTCCTCCAACAAATTTTTTGAATGTTTGCTTCTTTATTACCTTATCACGATTCAAATATTAATCAACAATCTAATTTATATGGTCATTCGGGTAAAATTCCTTCTTTAGAATTCAAACGAAATTCGTACAAATTATCGTTTACTTGCGCCATTTAACTGAAAATATTGATAATCTTTCATAGTTTGTGTTGAATTTTCATTGAAAGTAGTGTATAAATAATATATAAGAAGTAAACGATTTCAATGAAGTGCTATTGAGTCTTTAAAAGAAGCCTGACTTGCATTTATTATTATTGATAAATGTAACCGGATTCAATGTATCACACTAAAAGATATCTTGGACTTTTTAATAGGCTGCATCTATCGTATACGATCTAAAAATAGTTTTCAAAAAAGGGGAAGTTCATCATGTCAACGAAAACCATTATGTTAGTTTGTGCTGCTGGAATGAGTACCAGCATGCTAGTTACGAAAATGCAAAAAGCTGCTGAATCTGAAGGAATCGAAACAGATATCTTTGCAGTATCCGCTAATGAAGCAGACAACTATCTGGCTTCTAAACCAGTAGACGTTTTGCTGTTAGGACCACAAGTAAAATTCTTGAAAAAACAAATGGAAACAAAAGTTGAAGGAAAAGACATTCCAGTTGAAGTCATTGATATGAGAGACTACGGAATGATGAACGGTAAAAACGTTTTGGATAAAGCTTTATCACTTAGCAAGTAACCTTCATCAATCGATTTCAGCCTTAAAGATATTCAAAAAAGGGGTCTTATCATGTCAGCAAATCAAGAAGAACTAATGCAAACCATTATGGGATTAATCATGCATGGCGGCGACGCTAAAGGTAATGCGATGGAAGCGATCCAAGCAGCAAAAGAAAAAGATTTCGAAGCAGCTGAAGAAAGCTTGAAATTAGCGGACGAAGCTTTAACGCGTGCACATAATTCTCAAACCGGTCTATTGACCAGCGAAGCATCCGGCGACAGTGTTGAGTTATCTCTGTTAATGGTTCACGGTCAAGACCATTTAATGAATGCCATTACATTTAAGGATCTTGCAGTAGAGATCGTTGAGTTATACAAAACACGTTAAAATAATAAATAGACTCTGCTCGTTAGTTTAATTCCATTAAACTAACGGGCGGAGTTTTTCTATTTTTATACTCTACCAATAGTCTCTGATTCCTTTTAAATTCAACGGTATCTTTCAAAATAAAACTTCATTCAGTTTGTTGTAAAAAGCTCTTTCATGAGAAGGTTTTTATATCTGATACTTTTTCTAACCTCTGAACTGTAATATTGTTATACCGCAATAGATGAATACGTAGGATTCGCTGATGAGCTTTATATGCCTTTGTAATGATACAGATATGCTAAAAGACCGCTTGATCTCCTATAGAGAACTGAGCAGTCTTTTTAAATAGGTAATTATTCTGATACTTTAAGAATAATCTTACCTGTATTTTCATTATTTTCCATTTGACGATGTGCTTCTTTTGCTTCTTCAAAAGGTAAAACTGAATGGATAATCGGCTTTATGGTACCAAATTCAATTAAAGGCATTGCTTTTTCTACAAATTCTCTAGTCAACCTCGCCTTATAGGCATCACTTCTAGGTGTCAGCAACGTTCCTCTTAAAGAGATTCGTTTCTGCATCAACTCCATAAGCGAAACTTGTCTCACTTCCGTTCCACCCAACGTTCCAATAAGTATCCACCTTGCGTCCTCTGCACAACTCGCCAGATTTTTCTCCCAATAAGAAGCCCCCACAAAATCTAAAATAACATCGATACCCTGATTTTCAGTTATGGAAGCTATTACTTCATCAAACTCTTCTTCTTTATAGTTAATAATGTGGTCTGCACCCAGGCTTTTCGCTGCAGACAGTTTATCTTTATGACCCGCTGTTGTGAATATCGTTGCATCGCTGATTTGTCTAGCCAGTTGGATGGCAGCAGTTCCTACTCCGCTTCCTCCGGCATGAATGAGTACTTTCTGTTTAGGCTCCAGCTCCCCCAACCAATATAACGTCTGATAAGCGGTTAAAAAGACTTCTGGAATAGCTGCGGCTGCTTCCATCGATAGAGAATCGTGAAATAAAATGGCACGATCCGCAGGCATTGTTACATACTCCGCATATCCTCCATGATTGACTAGCCCCGCTACTTTCGATCCGGGTTTGAACCGTGAGTCCGACGACCGATTTTCAGTCACTATTCCACTAACTTCTACCCCAAGGATTGGATACGGCTTAG
This sequence comes from Marinilactibacillus piezotolerans, assembly GCF_900169305.1. Classification (GTDB taxonomy): domain Bacteria; phylum Bacillota; class Bacilli; order Lactobacillales; family Carnobacteriaceae_A; genus Marinilactibacillus; species Marinilactibacillus piezotolerans_A. Next base: position 347,996 of record NZ_FWDP01000002.1, read on the forward strand.
AAAGAGATGGATTTTGTCTCGTTAATGTATCCGTTCGATTTATACTCGCTGCTTTTACTTTTATCAGCAGTTCTGCCTCTTTAGGTACTGGTATATCTCTGTTTTCTATAATTAGCTGCTCTCTTGAACCTGGTTCATTTACTGTCCATGCACGCATTTTTCTCATAACCTTTCTGCCTCTTTACTATAACGCTCAACATCAGAACTGTCTATTGCTCTGCCGTCATTGAAGTCCTCCTAACGCTTCTTTTACTTTTTCATTGATTAAACGATAATATTCAGTTGAGGATTCCTAACTCATGCCGCCAATCAATCCGATCTTCCTCATAATCCCAGCTCCTTTTCCATTATTTACTTACCTCTTGCTTTGGATTTTACTATTCGTTAGTTAAAACTTTTGTTCCATTTTTTTTATCTTTTTATACAAAACATCATTCATTGGAGTTGGAATCCCATACTGCTTCGACTTAGCCAAAATCATTCCAGCAAACAATTCTACTTCTGTCGGCCGTTTCGCCAATCCATCTTGTCTCATTGAAGGCATACCTTCAGGATCGACTGTATCAATAATATCGATCGCCTGTTGGATGTGTGCTTCAGTAAGTGGAATCCCCTCTGCTTGAGCGATTTTTACAACTTCCGCCATCGCTTCCCGCATTTGTTCATGGTAAGTTCCACCTGTTTGAATCCCTCTGTAGGTTGTCTCATTAACCATAACTACTTGATTTACGCCCACATTCATTAAAAACTTTTCCCAGATCTTCAGCGTAATGTCCTCTTCTATGGTATATGGAAAGTTTGCTTCATCGAATAGTGCACTGACTTCTGCCAGTCTGCTTTCCTTTTCAGGCGTATCGGCTCCGATCTGCAGCCAGCCTTTGACTTTCGACCGTACATTCTGCCCTTCTCTAGTGGCATCCATTCCGATGGCTACCGTGGGTATGACTTTTTCCTGTCCAAATCTTGCCCCCAAGATCTGTTCACTGGAAATGCCATTGATCAATGACAAAATCGTTGTCTGATCGCCAACTTGATGTTTCATAGATTCCATACCGCTGTCGAGTGTGAGTGATTTTGTACAGACGATTACTACATCTGCCGGCGTTCCAATTTCTGTTTCTAAAACATAATTGAAGTCACAGGGCACTCCGTTCAGTGTTACCCCTTGTGCTTCATACCTTTTTTTGCGTTCCTCATTCACTATAATCTTGACACGATCTTTTCTCAGTGCTTCTGAAAGGTGTTGACCATACAAGATCCCAAGTGCCCCTAATCCTACGATTGCTACTGTCTGTTTTCCCATGTTTGTCCCTCCGCTTTTCGCTTTTATTCAGTACTTTTTTGACATTGATATATGTAACTGGACTATTTTTTCTATTCTACCATATCTCTCAGTTCCATAGTAAAAAAGCCGTGCCCGAATCAGACACGACTTTTAAAGGTTCTATTGAACTGTTTTGTTAAATGTCTTGTGAATTACCTTACATCATTCCGCCCATTGCGCTTGGGTCCATACCGGCACCCGGTGCTTCTGGTTCTGGAATATCGGCAACAGCTGCTTCTGTGGTCAATAGAAGTGCTGACACAGATGCTGCATTTTGTAATGCTGAACGAGTTACTTTTGTCGGATCAATGATTCCTGCTTCGACCATGTTGACCATTTCGCCTGTAGCTGCATTGAAGCCAATGCCTGGTTCTACATGTTTTAAGCGTTCAACAATCACACTTCCGTCAAGACCTGCATTAAAGGCAATCTGACGTACCGGTTCTTCTAAAGCACGAATCACGATTTTCACACCTGTTGCTTCGTCACCTTTTGCTTCAATTTCTTGAAGCTGGCTTAAGATATTGATATAAGCAGTACCTCCGCCGGCGATCACGCCTTCTTCAACCGCTGCACGAGCTGCATTCAAAGCATCTTCGATACGTAATTTACGTTCTTTGATTTCCGTTTCTGTAGCAGCACCGACTTTGATGACAGCTACTCCACCAGCTAATTTTGCAATTCGTTCTTGCAGTTTTTCGCGATCAAATTCAGAGTTGGTTTCTTCTGCTTGAGCGCGCAGCATGCCTACACGTTGTTCAATGCTGCCTTTGTCTCCAGCACCTTCAACCAGCGTAGTGTTGTCTTTTGTGACAACAGCTTTTCCGGCAACCCCTAGTTGATCGATCGTCATATCTTTCAGATCGAGTCCTAGATCATCCGTGATTACTGTACCGTTTGTCAGGATCGCAATATCTTCCAGCATACCTTTGCGGCGATCTCCGAAACCTGGTGCTTTCACTGCTACAACGTTCAATGTACCGCGGATTTTATTCAATACTAGTGTTGGTAAAGCTTCACCTTCAATGTCATCAGCGATAATCAATAGTGGACGGTTTTGCTGCATAATGTTTTCAAGGACTGGAAGGATATCTTGTACTGAAGAAATTTTCTTATCTGTGATCAGTACATATGGATTATCCAGGTTTGCTTCCATTTTTTCGTTATCTGTCACCATATATTGAGACAGGTATCCACGGTCGAACTGCATACCTTCGACGACGTCTAGTTCTGTTTCGATTCCTTGAGACTCTTCGATTGTGATGACACCATCACTGCCGACTTTTTCCATAGCGTCAGCAAGCAGTGTACCGATTTCTTCATCTCCAGAAGAAATGGCTGCGATCTGAGCGATAGATTCTTTTCCTTCAACTTTAGTAGACACTGCATGCAGTGCTTCTACTGCTTTTTTAGTCGCTTTTTCAATACCGCGGCGAATACCGACAGGGTTCGCACCGGCTGTTACGTTTTTCATACCTTCCGTAACGATTGCTTGAGTCAGTACAGTAGCTGTAGTGGTTCCGTCTCCGGCAATATCATTTGTTTTGCTGGCTACTTCTGCTACTAACTGTGCACCCATATTTTCAAATTGTTCTTCTAATTCGATTTCTTTCGCGATGGTTACACCATCATTGGTGATTTGAGGAGCACCAAAAGATTTATCTAGAATAACATTTCTACCTTTTGGTCCCAACGTTACTTTTACTGTATTTGCTAATTTATCTACACCGCGTAACATTGCTGCACGTGCGTCTTCAGAAAATTTAAGTTCTTTTGCCATGATGCTGGTCACCTCTTCTGTATTTTTTATGACTTTCTTCTTTTTTCAATATACACGAATAAAATACAACTGCTTTAAATCGTTATTCTACAATAGCGACAATATCCGAGTCTTTAACAACTAAGTACTCGTTTCCGTCGATTTTGACTTCTGAACCGGCATACTTTTCAAAAATGACTTTGTCGCCTTCCGAAACTTCTATTTCAGCACGAGTTCCGTTATCCAGCAGTCTTCCGTTACCAACTGCAATAACTTTTGCAGTCTGAGGTTTTTCTTTTGCAGATTCTGGTAATACCAATCCGCTGACAGTTTTTTCTTCTTCTTTAACGACCTCAAGAAGAACACGATTTCCTAAAGGTTTTAACATGGTGTTATCCCTCCATTTGATTTTTAGTTGTTTCATATTCGTGTTAGCACTCTAACCCTTAGAGTGCTAACTCCATTACTTAGTATATTCAAAACTGGAATTTCATGCAAGCCTTTTGAAGTTAAAAAAATGATTAAAAATCTTATCTGGAATACCCTTCTTTTTTATGTTAGTTTTATAGTATTGTCAAAATACACAACACATTTTATATCAGTTGAGGATGAAATAAATGGACGTACAAAAAAATAGAAATACGGCATTGCAGATCGTTATACTTTATATCCTGGTTCAGCTTCTGACAGTCATTGTCGGTCAACTGCTGCCGGAAAGCATCCGGACAGTCGGAGTAATTTGGACTAACATGCTTTTATTTGCACTTGGAGCAATTCTCATGATCTACATTACCCATAAAAGAAATTTCACTCTTTCCTTTGAGCAGCCCTTCCGTCAAGACGGTGGGATGATTATTACCTGGGGTATACTGGGCGTCTTCATTGCCTTATTCGCTCAAGGCGCTGCTGCAATTATTGAAATCAATTTCCTCGGCACACCCATCGACTCTCAAAACACACAGACTTTGCTGGCAATCATTGAGCAATATCCTTACTTTATCTTACTGACTTCAATTGCCGGTCCTATTATGGAAGAATTTGTTTTCCGGAAAGCTGTTTTCGGAATGGCAGTTGGAAAGATCGGGGCAGTGGGAGCTGCTGTCGTCAGCTCGCTCTTGTTTGCAATGATTCATTTTGATGGACGTATCCTCGTTTATTCAACAATGGGATTAGTATTTTCTTGGCTGTACTATAAGACCAAGAATATCTGGACACCAATCATTGCCCACTGCCTGATGAATTCCATTGTAGCCATCTCGAATATCATTCAAATAAATTAAGTAAGGTTTTTTTTGAAAGGAAGTACGCATGACTAGCAAACAGATTTTGACTTATATTGGATTTAAATATGTGATGTTTATCGTTCTGTTTTATTTTACCCTTGATATGGTGGGATTAAATGGATGGGAGTTAGTCTCTCTGCTTTTTGCCTTTCTTGCAACAAGAGATTTTGTGCAAGGCACTCGACTAGCAGGCGTTTACATCAAAGTCAGAAAAAATAACCGAAAATAAAAAAGAAGCGGCTGGCGATTCAACTCCTATAGAGGAGGGAATTCCCAGCTGCTTCTTTTATTTCATGAGTTGAGATTATTCTTCTACAAATAATTCTCCGGTCTCTTCATCAATGATCACACTGTCATCTGCTTCATCCAGTTCTTGATAGTAGTTGATAAAGTAAATCAGTGTCTGCAGTTCGTTGGTCAAGTCAACATTATGAACTCGAACAGTATCCGGCACATTGACTCTGATCGGTGTAAAGTTCATAATCCCTTTCACGCCGCCTTCTACCAGTTTGTTCGCCATTTCTTGTGCAATATTAGAAGGAACCGTTAAAATTGCCACATCGATTTGCTGCAAGTCCAGCTGATGCACCATTTCATCAATATGATAGACAGGAACTCCTTGGTGTACAGTGCCGATCAATTCTTCATTTACATCAAATCCAGCACTGATGCGGGTGTTGTTGCTTCGTCTAAAGTTGTAATTCAGTAAGGCTTGTCCCAGATTACCAACACCGATCAATGCGACGTTCGTCAAGCGATCCTGGTTCAGTGTTTTACTGAAGAAATTCATTAACGCTTCTACATCATATCCATATCCGCGTTTACCTAATGCCCCAAAGTAAGAAAAATCTCTTCTGATGGTTGCACTATCTACTTTTACAGCTTCACTCAACTTAGCTGAAGAAACACGGCTTTTCCCAGCTTCATGGAGAAAGCGTAAATAACGGTAATACAGCGGTAGCCTTCTAGCCGTTGCTTTTGGAATCTTTTTTTCTACCATACTTTTTCTCCTTCATCCTTTAATTTTACAAATACTCTTAGTATACAAGCATTCATTGTATTGTTTGAGACGCTAACTTCACAATCAACAAAGGTATTTCACTAACTATTATATCATGGTTTTCACAAAATGAAAGCTAATATGACCACAAATACAGTATGTTATTCACAAAGTTATTTTAAAAACAAACAGAAATCCCGTCTGCTTGTGAAATGCCGACGATAAGTCATCTGGCGATGTATGATTTCTTTATCCAGTCAATCGTCTTCATTATCCATAAAACCGAAGTCGCAGCGTACGCCTTCTCTGTTTATCATTTAAAGATTATGCTACACTTAGAAAAGTACATGACCCTGAAAAAAATCTGAACAACCATTAGAATGAGGAATTTTTATGATTCTATTACAAACCCAAAAAGTTGCCCGTCATTTTGGAGCAGACGTTTTATTTGACGATGTAACCATTGAAATCAAAGAAAATGCGCGTGTTGGCTTGGTCGGCAGAAACGGTGCCGGAAAATCAACATTGCTGCATATTATATCCGGTCAAGAAGAACCAGATGCTGGCCGAGTGAATAAACGAAAAGATCTGACGATCGGTTATCTAGATCAGCATACAGGTCTGGAGTCTGCCAAAACGATCTGGGAAGAGATGCTGAGCATCTTCGAACCAGTCATACAGCTGGAAAAAGACATGCGATCTTTGGAAATGAAGATGAGTTCGCCTGATTTGATAAAAAATGATACCGAGTATCAAGACGTCTTAAAGAAATACGATACCTTGCAGGAGTCGTATAAACAGATGAACGGATACGGATACGAAAGTGAGATTCGTTCGGTCCTGCACGGTTTTCGTTTTTATGAAGAAGATTTCCAGACACTGGTCAGTCAACTGTCTGGTGGACAGAAAACCCGCCTAGCATTGGCTCAGTTGCTGCTGGAGAAAAAAGACCTGCTGATTCTGGATGAACCAACCAATCATTTGGACATTGATACACTCTCATGGTTGGAGAAATACCTTCAGAACTATACCGGCGCTTTACTCATTGTATCTCATGACCGCTATTTCTTAGATAAAGTCGTGAACGAAGTCTATGAAGTCAGTAACGGAAAAGTCCAGCGTTTCACGGGGAATTACTCCAATTATTTAAAACTGAAAGCTGAACAGATCCAGAAAATGTGGAAAGAGTACGAAAAGCAGCAAAAAGAAATTGAGAAAACAGAAGACTTTATCAATCGCAACCTTGTCAGAGCTTCAACTACTAAACGCGCTCAATCCAGACGGAAAATGCTGGATAAAATGGAAAAAATGGATAAACCTCAAGGAGACCAACAGTCTGCAAACTTTAATTTCTATACTGCTCGTGAATCCGGCGGTGTCGTTTTGCAGACCGAGGATTTGGCGATTGGATATGATCAAAGTCCGCTCTCTGCTCATATCGATTTGGATATCCGCAAAACAGATGCCATCGCTTTAGTAGGACCTAATGGGGTCGGTAAAACGACCATGCTCAAGACAATCGTAGGGCAGCTGCCCAAACTTGGAGGAACGATTCAGTATGGAACGAAAGTCGACATTGGCTATTATGACCAAGAACAGAGCCTGCTGCACTCCAATAAAAGCGTGCTTGATGAATTATGGGATGAGCATCCGACGATTCCCGAACAATCCATTCGGACATTGCTGGGGAGCTTCCTGTTTTCAGGAGAAGACGCTGAAAAATCGATTGCTTCTTTAAGTGGTGGTGAAAAAGCTCGTGTGGCGCTAGCCAAACTTGCTATGGATAAAAATAACTTCTTGATTTTAGATGAGCCGACCAACCACTTGGATATCGATTCCAAAGAAGTACTGGAAAATGCCTTGATTGATTTTGAAGGTACCTTGCTGTTTGTTTCGCATGACCGCTACTTTATCAATCGAATGGCTACGAAAGTCATCGAAATTTCTCATGACGGGCTTTCTCTTTATCTGGGAGACTATGATTACTACCTGCAGAAAAAGGAAGAACTGGAAGCCCTCGCGCAGATGAAACAGGAGACTGCAAGCAATTCTCCTCAGGAACCCGAACCGCTGAATAAACATTCGCAAGGTCATGATCGTGCGAAACAAAAAGAACAGCAGCGAGAAATCCGTCGATTGAATCGTACCATTGAAGACCTTGAAGAGAAGATGCAGAAAAGCGAAGCAGCCTTGGAAGATATCCAAGGTCAACTGAGCGATCCGGCCATCTATGATGACCCGATTAAAGCTGCAGAATTAACTGAACAGCATGACGCTCTTCAAAAAGAACAAGAAACTCTTCTGGAAACATGGGAAGCAGCTAGTTTGGAACTGGAGTCATACGAGACTGAATAAATTCGTCTCATCAACGCTGTTTTCTGTTGATACTATATTAACAACAGAAGCTTTAAGTTGTGTCTTTTTATGATTTATCCATACAAATGGTATAGCTGAAATCAAGTTGCATTTCACCTTCAGTAAGGTATAATTAAACCACGTTATTCTAAATAATTTATACTAAATAGACCTCACGCAACTTATAGTTTATCTGATATTTTTACCGTTAATAAAGGAGCTAGTACAGTCATGGACCAAATGGACAAGAAAATTGTTGAAATACTACAAAAAAACAGTCGAGCTTCCCTAAAAGAAATCGCCGGAGAAACTTATTTATCTTCTCCGGCTGTCTCCGCTCGTATTCATCGACTGGAAAACGAGGGCATCTTAGGGCGATACATTGCAGCTCCTGACTTAAAAAAGATGGGGTATCATATCCAAGCCTTTATTCACTTGGACTTGAGCCCAAATCAGAAAGAGGACTTTTATCCTTACATCGAGCACTGCACCAATGTATTGGAATGCAACTGTGTGACTGGGGAATTCTCCATGCTGATCAAGGTGGCATATCCAACCACAACAGAATTGGATGATTTTATCAATAACCTGCAGCAGTTCGGTAAAACATCTACTCAGATCGTTTTTTCTACCCCCGTTCCTGCTCGCGGAGTTCAACTGATTGCTTCTGAAGAAGAAGAAAACCAGTAAAAAACAGCTTTACTTCTGCCCGATCCAGCGAGATCAAGTCAGAAGCAAAGCTGTTTTTTTATATAGTCAATCCAGGTTGAGCGTTTAGTGTTAAATCGATTTGATCCGTTTTAATGGATTCTACAAAAGCAGCGGCACCAATCATCGCGGCATTGTCTCCACATAAAGAAAGCGGCGGAATGAGCAATTCAGTATCCTGCAGCTCTTGCTCGACGGCTTCTTTCAATGCTGTTCGCAGTCCTTTATTGGCCGCTACACCGCCTGCTAAGACGATTTGTTTAACTGGCTGCTCTTTGGCGCAGCGAATCGTTTTTTTCACCAATACTTCTATAACTGCTGCTTGAAAACTGGCTGCTAAGTCATTAGGATCCAGTTTTTCTCCCTTTTGCTTTGCGTTATGCACCGTATTAATGAAAGAACTTTTCAGACCGCTGAAGCTGAAGTCATTGGATTCATCTTGAAGCATAGCTCTTGGAAAATGGTATGTGTCTTTTCCTTTATGCGCCATTTCATCAATATGTTTCCCGCCAGGATAAGGTACACCTAACACACGCCCGACTTTGTCGTAAGCTTCTCCTGCAGCATCGTCTCTTGTCTCTCCAATAATTTCATAATGCCCTGGTGCTTCTATATAGACCAGCTCTGTGTGTCCTCCGCTGACAACAAGTGCCAGCAGCGGAAATTTAAGCGGCTGGACTAACTGGTTAGCATAAATGTGTCCGATAATGTGATTGACTGGAATCAGCGGCAGCTGATGTGCGTAAGCGACGGCTTTAGCTGCGTTAACACCGATCAGCAAAGCTCCTACCAGACCTGGTCCTTCTGTTACAGCAACGGCATCCAGATCCTCATAGGAAACCCCTGCTTGTTTCAGCGCTTCTTCCATCACCAGCGTCATCTGCTCAACATGGTGACGGCTGGCTACTTCAGGAACTACGCCTCCGAATCTTTGATGACTTTTGATTTGGGAAGCCACAACATTAGACAACTGGTGATTCCCATTTTCAATAACTGCTGCACTCGTTTCATCGCAACTAGTTTCTATTGCTAATACTTTTTTTATAGTCATTTTATACTCTCTTTCATACTGCACTTTTTAAAACAACGGCATCTTCTTGCGGGTTCGAATAATACTGCTTGCGCACGCCAACAGGAATGAATCCCATTTTTTTATAAAGCAGGATTGCCGGACGGTTGGAAACCCGTACTTCTAAGAACAGGTCTGTTATCTCATTTTCCTGCAGAATTTTCTTTGTTTCAGCAATCAGTTCAGAAGCGATTCCCTGTCTTTTATATTGATTTCTGACTACGATATTATAAATTTCTGCTTCTGGTTTGACGATCGAACCACTGAGAAAGGCTATCAGTTCGCCTTCAAGCTCAGCAATAAGATAGAACAAATGAGAAATAGCTCTTGTCTCTTCAAACTGCTCAACCGTCCAAGGGGATCCATGTTCAAAACTTTCATTCGACAATTCGTATAATCTCCGGGAAATTGTCTCTTCCGAGCCCAATAAGCGAAATGTTAAGTTACGCTGGTTCGAATCTTTCATCCCTTTTGCTCCTTAGTCCTGACTGTGTTGAGGGACAACCTTTTCTGGCAGCATCATTGCCATTTCCAAAGCATCTTCATGGTCATTTGCATAATATCCTTTTTTGATTATCCCTTTTTTAAACCCGATTTTTTCATAAAGCCGCTGCGCACGATTATTGGACACCCGCACTTCCAAACTCAAAATCGTCATATTCTCGGACTCTGCAATGCGCTTTAACTCCGAGATCAGAAATGTAGCGATTCCTTTGCCCTCATAAGATGGAATCGTTGCGATATTAGTAATATGGGCTTCACTAGCGACAAACCATGAACCAATAAAAGCTACAGGCTTACCATGATCCGTTACGATAATATAAAAAGCATTTCTATTGTAACGGATCTCATGCAGCAGTGCTGCCCGATTCCAAGGTGTCTGACCATCGTAACAAAGTTTCTCAATTGTCAGTATATCTTCTACTCGTTCTTCTGTTGCCAGTGAAACGGATAGAAATCGCTGGTCATCGAGAGCATAAAAAGACTGTGTCAGCTTTACTCGTTCTGCAATCGGCAGAGGAAGCTGTTGATAAGATTTGGGGATTTTTTCCATCAGCCACTGTCTAATATTTCTCAATGTAGCTTCCTCCTTTTTGATCAGGATTTGCCTCTTTCCAGTTTTCTTCCGCTTCTGTCAGCTTTGTATATTCTGGTACAAATGAATGTACGTCGACTGGTGCTTCTTTCAAGCCAAGCCAAGCCACTACACTGGCTCTGGGAAGCTGTTGGTACATAGGCAGAGTCAGCAGACTGCCTTTCAGCTTGCTTTCAAAGAGTTCTTGATACTTAATATAGTCTGCACCGATGACTTGTACTGGCTGGAGCGACTCCCGTTGTCTTCTTGCCACGATCTCTACCCACTCTTCTGCTGAAACATGCCTGTCTTTTTCCAGCTGAAGCAGTTGACCTTCTCTAAAGGTGTACAGCCCTGTATATAAATTACCTCTTCGCGCATCCATAATCGGAACGATTAGAGACTCATCTAACGGTGAAGCATTACCTGCCAGCACTTTTAAACTGGACACACCGACGAGTTCTGTCGAAGTAGTCCACGCCAGAGTTTTGGCTACTGTTACAGCAATGCGCACACCCGTATAAGACCCCGGACCTTTAGCCACAGCAATACGATCCATGTCCTCCAGCGTTAATGCTGCATCTTTCAGCACTTGCTCTATAGCCGGCATTATCTGGACACTGTGATTCCTTTTAACATTTATTGTTCTTTCTGCCAATATCTTTTGATCTTCAATCACTGCAGTACTCATTGTCTGATTTGATGTATCCATTGCTAAAATGCGCATTTGGTTTCTCCTTGCTGTATTCCTTTTCTTTCTTATAGTTTAGCATAATTCGGCAGACTGAGAAACCAAATCACTACTTGATTTAAGCGTATTCTTTGCAATTTTAAAGCTAGAGTTCTAAACTTTGAGCATAGCTTTAGTATTTTCATCTATTTTGTATATAGAACATAAGAAAGGAGTGATCAAAGTGGCAGACAGTTCAAAAAGTATCAAAAACAAACTTAGCGGGCTTACGGATAAAGTTGCCGGTGAGGCTAAAGAACAATACGGCAAAATTTCAGAAGACAGAAAAACCGTCGTTGAAGGTAAACGCCAGAAAGTAAAGGGGCAGGAAGAAGAAACTTACGGAAAAGCACTTGAAGATCACGATCAAGACAGATAGAAAACGCTCAGTATATGAAACATATTAAGTTTTTAATCTGGTCTAAATATAGTTTAAAATTAGAAACATTCGAACAAATCTTTAAGGTGCACTTTCAAAAAGCTGCTTCTGTTTGAAAGTGGACATTTTAGATTCAACCATTTTAATCAAATTTTACTTATTCGGAGGAACCATATGACTAAACTGATGATTACAGGAGCTAACGGAACGATCGGCATTGAGCTTGTCAAACACTTGAAGCAAAATTATGATCTAGTCCTAGCGGATATTGATTTTTCAGACTTCCCAGAAGAACTGAAGGAAGGCGCAACAATCGTTGAAAAGGACTTATCTAAAGTAGAGTCATGGGATCATTTGCTGGATGACGTGGAGTATGTCATACAACTGGCGGGCAACCCAGATGCCGGTGCACAATTCTATGAGGGTCTGCTGGACCTGAATTATAAATTGCCGCAGAACCTTTATGGGGCAGCAGAAAAATCCGACACAGTGAAAAGAATCATTTTCGCCAGCTCTATCCATGCAAGCGATGCTTATCCAGACAATGTACAGGTCAAAACTTCGGAAGTACCTCGCCCTGATGATTTATACGGAGTATCGAAAGTCTTCTTGGAAGCATTGGCCAGCTATTACGCCTACAAAAAAGGCATTGAATCTATCGGTATCCGAATCGGTGATTATAAGTCTCCTGGAGAAGATGTTTCACCCGAAGCGGATTTTTATTCTAAAGGAAAGTTCTTCACTTATCGAGATATGAATCATCTTATAGACTGCTGCTTGAAAGCAGAGCTTGTTGAAGAGCCTTATTTGTTAGTCAATGGGATCTCTAATAATTCTTTCCCACGATTAGATATAGATCAGGCTCGAGTGAAATTAGGGTACCAGCCCCAAGACAATGCCTTTGAAAGCTAGTAAAAGAAAAAAGAGGAGAAATCCAATAAAAGGAGAACTGGACTTAGTCTAGTTCTCCTTTTTGTCAGGCACTTTCTCTCTTAATCAGTTTTGTACTGAGAATCACTTGCTTGCTGACTTCTCTACCTTCTTGGATTCGTTCATTTAACAGACGAATACCGCTGCGTCCCATTTCTTCGGTATAAACTTTAACCGTTGTTAAGGCTGGCGTAATATACTTAGCAGTAGAAATATCGTTGAAGCCGACTACACAAACATCTTCCGGAACATTGATTTGCTGCTCACTCAAAGCTTTCAGACATCCGATCGCAATCGCATCATTGGCGGCTATAAAGGCTGAAGGCAAATTGTCTTTGCCGAATTGCAGGATTGCTTTCTCCATGTTTGCTTTCCCTGCATCTACACGAAATGCCCCTTTATAGAAGTAAGATGCTTCATAAATACCTTGTTTTTCTAAGTACTGCTTTGCAAGCTTAGTACGAGGATCTATCCAGGCTCCAGACTGGTCACTATATGATTCTTCTCCAGCTATAAACCCAATTTTCTGATGACCCTGCTCTCTTAAATAATCAATGGTTTGACGCATTGCTTTCTTGAAATCAATCAGAACGGCATCGTCTTCCCGGTCACTTGGAATATAATCTACAAAACAAATATAAGGTGCTTGCTCTCGCAGCTTTGCTGCTTGTTCTGGGCTGAACTTGCCAATGGCTAAAATGCCTGACAAGTCTTTTTCCATTTTTTCTTCTTCATGGTGATAGACTCTGACGATATCGTACCCCATTTGCTGTGCCTGCTGCTCTGCACCTAATCGAATCGACAAATAGTAAAGATCATTCAGCTCTTCTTCTTGCGTATACCAGTTAACGATTGCCAGCTTGCTGTTTTTCTGCGGAGCTTTTTTACGATGATTTTTGTACTCCAATGCTTCTGCTGCTTCAAAAATTCTTTTTTTTGTTTCATCTCCTACAGATAAGGTAGGATCATAATTCAAAACTCTAGAAACAGTTGAAGTGGAGACGGCTGCTTTTTCAGCAATGTCTTTTAATGTGGCCATCTATTCACTCCTCTTATCAAATTCTTTTCTATTATACAAAAAGATGCCCGTTAGAGCATCTCTTTCTTTGACTGATCTGCATGGCTCGGCTTTTCTTTATTAAATGGTATCAAACCGGTAAGTCGTTTGAGAATGGTAGGTTTCTTCTGGTCTCAGCTCAATATTTCCAAATCCAGGATGATTAATCGCATCCGGCAAGGCTTGAGTTTCCAGTGTAAGACCTGCATACGGCTGCGCCGGCTCTCCTTTTATAGTATAGGCATCCATTACCTTGTTATGCGTAAAGATTACGACACTTTCTTCATTAGTCGTCATCGTTACTCGGCGTCCGCTGTTTATTTCTGAAAGAATCGCCTGCACCGGCTGGTCTTTTTGATCCAGCACAAAGGGATGATCCAACCCGGAAGCCGGTTTGATTTGAGAATCATCAGATAATACAGCTTCTCTTAATCGTTTAGGTTCTGAAAAATCAAAAGCCGTTCCTTTTGAGTCTTCCAATTTACCTGTTGGAAGATTACGGTCCGCCAATGTACCGTATTTTGTACTAGCCAGCTGCAAAGTATGATCTAGAATCGGCTGTTTAATATCCCCTGTCAGATTGAAGTAGATATGATTGGTCGGATTAAACAGTGTTGGTTTATCCGTTTTTGCAGTGTACTGAATGATCCACTCGTTCTTTTCAGTCAATCGGTATTCCACTTGGACTTCCAGGTTACCGGGATAGCCGTTTTCCCCTTCCAGACTCGTAAGTGTAAAGAGAATACTGGCTGCATCGTCTTCTGACTTCGTTTCAGCAGACCATAATTTCGTATCTAATCCGGACGGTCCGCCATGCAGCTGATTGCCTTTTTCATTTACGTCAAGCTGGTACGACTGTCCATCCAGCTCAAACTGTCCGTCAGTTATTCGTCCGGCTACTCGTCCGATCGCGGCCCCATAAAATGGACGATGCGCTACCATATCTTCCAGTGACTCAACATTAAGGGTAATGTCTGCGATCTGACCATTTTTATCCGGCGTCATGATTTTCGTAACAATTGCTCCGTAGGTAATGGCAGATAAAGATACACCATTCGTGTTTGTCAGTGTATATTCTGTTACTTCCTGATTTTGAAACATACCAAAAGTTTTTGCCGTAATCTGCACTTCATTTCCTCCTGCTGTTTTGATCATTTGTTAACTATACGTAGATTTTATCTTTATTATACAGTTTTCAATCGTTCAACAAAATCAAGAAAGGCTGACTGTCCTTTTTCTGTCCGTTTAAACACACCGGCATCTTTGAGTACTTTTAAGAAAATATCGCCCACAGACTGTTGAATAAGCAGATCGATCTGTTCAGATGAAAGATTCTCTGCCGGTTCTTTCAATGTATCAGCCCATGGTTGATGGATAGGATCGACTGTCTCGACCTCTCCCATAAGAAAAGCTTTGACCTCCGCTAATTCCCTTTCCAGTCTCGGAGGCAGAATCGCCAGTCCCATAACTTCAATTAGTCCAATATTTTCTTTTTTAATATGCTGAACTTCTGGGTGCGGATGGAAAAGGCCATCTGGATACTGCTGAGTAGTACGGTTGTTCCGCAGCACCAAGTCCAACTCAAACTGATCTTCTCTCATTCTGGCAATGGGGGTCACCGCGTTATGCGGCGTTGTACCTGTGTATGCCTGGATATCGACCGACGGATCATCGTATTCATCCCAAGTCTCCATGACCTTTTTCGCTGCCTGCTCCATCGCTGACTGATCCTTGCTGCTTAGCCGAATCACTGACATCGGCCATTTAACCAGCCCGGCTTTTACTTGCGGCAAGTCCTTTAGTTGAAAGGTCTCTTCCATTTCCGCTCTTTCCAGCGCAAAAGTGTGCTGACCACCTTGATAGTGATCATGAGAAAGAATCGATCCGCCTACGATCGGTAATCCGGCATTTGAGCCCACAAAATAATGCGGCAATATCGTTAAGATATCCAACAGATTTTTGATTGCACGCTCTCCAACATTCATTCCCCGGTGTTCTTCAGAAAGAAAAATGGCATGCTCATTATAGTAAGCATACGGAGAATACTGAAATCCCCAAGGCTCTCCGGCTACTTCCAGTCGGATAATCCGGTGGTTTGAGCGCCCTGCATGACTCTCATGACCGGCGTACCCTTCGTTTTCCATACACAATGCATTGACTGGATACGAATATTGCGTTTGTTTAGCCGCCGCAATTTTTTTAGGGTCTTTTTCCGGTTTCGATAAGTTGATCGTAATTTCCAAGTCTCCATACTCTGTTGGATGGGTATACTCAATATTTTTTGCGATTTCTCTGGTTTTAATATAATTACTCTCTTCGCTGAAGGTATAAAAATCATTCGTTGCCAGCTGCTGATTTTTGGCATAAAGCTGCCAGAAACGATTATTGACTTCTGACGGTCTCGGTGTCACGACATCCATGATTTTTGCACCGAATACATCGCGCGCAGATGCTGAATCTTCGATCAATTCCACTTCCACTGCATACTCAACAAGATCATCCAGCATAGTTAAATGAGAAGATTCATGAAAAAGTTCATTAGAAGATTCTGGATCCGATAATTCCTTTTTCTTTAATAATTCCAATAATTTATTGGTCAGATAAATCCGGTCTAGCGGGTCGACTTTCTCATGATCAATGTGCCACTGAATAAAAGCAGCAATTGTTGCATCAATCTTCTGATTGCTCAAAGGTTGCTGATTCATTAGGCATCCCATTCCTTTGTTCCGTCCGCTGTTTCAGCAATATAAAATTCTGCTGAATGCCCGATTTCCTGTTCAAAACGTTTGCCTACTTGACCAATAAACGTGTCTACCTTCGCATCTTCAACTATAGCAATACAACACCCTCCAAAGCCGCCGCCTGTCATTCGTGCACCGATGACGCCGGATTGCTCCCAAGCTAATGAAACCAGCAGATCTGTTTCTTTTACCGTCACTTCATAATCATTTTTCAGGGAACGATGTGATTCATTCATTAACTGCCCAAACGTTTTTAAATCACTGGTCTTCAGGGCATTTGCAGCTTGATTCGTCCGGATATTTTCATAAACAGCATGCTTCGCTCGGCGCAGCAGTACATCTTCTTGAATAGAAGTTTTGTGTGCTTCAAATTCTTCTGCCGATAGAGACCCCAGTGACGGAACATCTATATCTGTCTGCAGCTGTTTCAATGCCTCTTCACACTGTTCTCTTCTTAAGTTATATTCAGAATCTACGAGTTCTCTGCGTGTCATCGAGTTCATGATTATGATTTTATGATCCGGCAATTCCACTGGTACTTGTTCATAGTCCAGCGTATTGGTATCCAGCAGCATCGCATGTTCTTTTTTGGCCATTCCTACGGCAAATTGATCTAAAATCCCTGAATTCAAGCCTAAGAATTCATTTTCTGTTTTCATCCCTAGTTTGACAATGTCAAGTTGAGGGATATCTAAATTGAAGCATTCTCTGATGATGACTCCTGTCAGCACTTCTAAGGAAGCGGAGGAGGACAGTGATGCACCGTTTGGAATCGTTCCATAAATATACATATTCAATCCATTGGGCAGCTCACCGAATTTTTGCTGCAAGTAGAGAAACATGCCTTTTAAGTAATTGGTCCATTTGTCCGTTTTATTGTACTCAATATCCGCCAACTCAAAATTCAGCATTCCATCATCTGGAAAATTCGCTGAATAGGCATATACAGACTGATCGTCTCGCATAGAAACGACAGCATAAGTGCCCATCGTGATTGCACAAGGAAAAACTTTCCCGCCATTGTAATCTGTGTGTTCACCAATTAAATTGATTCTTCCGGGTGAAAAAAAGACTCGTTCTCCAGGTGCACCAAACACTTTTTTGAATCCCTCTAATAACTGTGTTTTCTCCATACTGCTCCCTCATTTCTCCTAGTAGTGACTACATTGTAAACCCTTTAGTAAAAAATAACAAGTAAATTTACTAAATATTATATTTAAGTAAGTTACCATTCGGCATATCCTACAGAATTCCCGATTAAGAACAACACTGTTTATTCTTGCTACTCGGTCTCTTTTGCTGTCCCAGTTGATAGAATGCACTGCTTATTTTCGCTACCCGACCTCTTCTTCTGCTTCAGTTGATAGAATACACTGCTTATTCTTGCTACTCGGTCTCTTTTGCTGCTTCAGTTGATAGAATGCACTGCTTATTTTTGCTACTCGGTCTCTTTTGCTACTTCAGTTGATAGAATGCATCGCTTATTCTTGCTACTCGGTCTCTTTTGCTGCACCAGTTGATAGAATGCACCGCTCATTTTTGCTACTCGATCTCTTTTGCTGCCCCAGTTGATAGAATAAGAGGTTCGTCAGTGCGACCCTTTGTATCCGACTTCAGATTCCGCATCACTGAAGTATCCTTTGTCTTTCGCTTACAGTTCCTACTGCCTATCCTGCAGCGGCTTTTCATCATCAAGTTATCGCCCATGCCAGGTGCGTAAAAAAACACCTGACTTTTCATTCAGGTGTTTCTGTTAGTATAAAGGGTTTAAAGTTTATCCGAACACGGTCTCCAGTAATTGAACGACCCATCCAGACACATCTAGTCCTGTGCTGTAGAGAATAACACCATCTACTACAATCAATCCGACGATACCAGCAACCCCCACAAAGAGTGTTTTTATAGAAAATTTTCTTTCTGCCATTTTATTCTGCCCTTAAGTTAACTTTTTTACTTATTGATACTGCTCTATATATTCCTCCATATACAACACTTCTACTACATCCGACCAGTCTAAAACACTGCCGACAAAATCTACAATATCCAGCCCTTTCATTTCATAAGTGTCTTCATCGTTCACTGTACCGGAAGCATCCTCAATATACGTTACCTTATAACCTCTATCACTCGCTGCAATAGACGTAAACAAACAGCAGTATTCTGCATTGAATCCGACCACAAATACTTGGTCCACTTGGTGTTTTACAAGGTATTCAGATAGCTCAGGACTGGAAAATGCATTCGGAGAAGATTTAACTACAACCAGATCGCTATTTTTCTCAATCCCCTCTGCCAGCTGACTATCTTCTGATTCAGGATCAAATATACTTCCGGATCCCGGCAGCAAGTGCTGCGTCGCTATTATGACTTGCTGTCGATTTTTGAAATCTTTCATTAACGCTGTAATGTTATTTTGCTGTCGTTCAAATTGTTTTCTTTTCATTAACCCTTTTTGTACATCTAAGACGATCAACGCCTGCATCTAATCCCTCTTTTTCATAAATTAATCTGGATCAGTTCAGAATAATGTACATTGGTCTGCCTCCTTTTTAACCTTTTCTATTCTGCAGCTTCAGTCAGATAAGGTGGTTCTACTTCCGTTAATTGACTGAAGTTGATGGTGTGGATATTATCCAGATCTAAATCAATATGCGAAGTAATGACAAAATTTTTGCCTTCTTCACGTTTCTTTTGAATGACATCCATCATTTGTCTTCTAGTTTTTCTATCTACATTAGCTAACGGTTCATCCAGCAAATACCAGTCTTTTTCAATACAGAGAATCGTCAGCAAATACAAAAATCTCCGTTCTCCGCCCGACAGCATCCCGATTTTTCGGTTCATTATCTTTTCCAGATCCAAATCAATATCATATACTTCAAGAAACTGTTTGAAATCTGTGACCTGTTTTCGGTCAAGAGATGTTATGAACCGAATATATTGAGAGACTTTCAACCGAAAACTAAAGTCGAAGGTCTGCCGCATATAGACAACCGACTCATTTCCGGTTAACACCCCCGTCCTCGACTTTCGAAGATTCGCCAAATGGTCCAAAAAGAGTGTCTTTCCAATCCCATTATCCCCTTCAAGAAAAGTCACTCCATTTTGAATCGTAAAATCAACTGTCTTTTCTATTCCTTTTATGTAAAAGCGACTGACTGTAATCATTTTTATCTCCTTTCGACCGAGAGCGGCTGGAAAAATAGAATACTAGGAATGCTGAGGATGACTACGACGATAGTGAAAACAGCAGCTTCCCAAGGAAATTCAAAGTGCATAAGTCTTTCCGCCCAAGTCCCTAGTAAATAAAAAGGATTAAACTGATTTAAATTTGCGTTTGAAGAAAGCAAAATAAAAAACCCAAAAAACGAAACATTCAGTATAGAGGTCATTGTCGATGAATGGATCCCTTTAATCAGAGTCAAATTATAAGACAAAAATGCAGTAGGCAAACAGACAACTAAAGCAATCAGTCCCGCGTATACAGCCGACAATAATGAAACATTGGTCAGCACGACCAATGCAATGTTGAATAGCATGGCACACAGTATACTAAACAGTATTTGAGTCAACACTGTACCGAGAAAGTATTGAACAGGAATCCATTTAATCGAAAAGATGGTCGAGAGTGTTCCGTAATCTTTTTCCCTCAGCACATACACACCGATCCCGGCAAACGCATTAAAATAAATATAGATCAAAAAATAAATAGTCTCCGACGCAGAACTGATATTCTGACGATTGATCATCAACAGCACAGTAGGCAAAGCAGCTGTCCACCCGAACGCGACTTTGTCCTTAAGCAAAATGGCCAAGTTTAATCTGCAAATTGACAGTATCTCATACAAAATAGTTCCTCCTCTATAAATTGATGATATTCTTATGTAAAATAGGCAAATAAACACCAAATAGGAAAGTAGATTCTTATTTTTCAGAAAAAATCATTAATTAAAAGTCTGCGACTATATCTTCTAACCATTTTCTTATCAGATTCTTATTTACTAATTTAATAGTATCGGTTTATCAAAAATTTAGCAATAAGGCAAGACCATCTTTTTGAAAAATCTTTCCGTATTTCTTCATAAAATCCTCAAACCTGATCTTTTAAGATCGCTGTAATTACTTTAATTTTGTGATATAATAGATATTGAAGAAACATATAGTAAACTTGATATACGACTGAATAGGAGGTCAATATTATGCCTTTCTTTATACCTTTCTGGGATCCTACCTTTATTTTGATTATTATCGGAATGGTCATCTCGGGATTTGCAAGTATGTACGTCCAATCCACTTACCGAAAATATAGCAATGTCACCAGTAAAAACGGATTTACAGCATCAGATGTCTGCCGTAAAATACTGGATGCTGCGCATTTAGAAAATGTACGGTTGGAAGGGATCCGTGGGAACCTGACAGACCATTACAACGCCAAAGATAATGTGCTGCGATTGTCTGATACGACTAGAAATTCAAGATCCGTTGCAGCGATCGGTGTTGCCGCTCACGAAGCCGGCCACGCTCTTCAAGATCGTGATAACTACGGCCCCCTAAGATTGCGTGCTTCCTTGGTTCCAGTAACAAATATTGGACAGACTGCCGCTTTCCCAATCTTATTTTTAGGATTTTTATTAGGTGAAGGTGGAAGCTTCTTAGTGACTACCGGTATTCTGTTGTTTTCTTTGACGTTGTTATTTCAGCTGGTCACATTACCTGTAGAATTTAATGCGTCAAATCGTGCAATTGAAGTTCTGGAAACACAGGGATTATTATCCAGAGAAGAGATTCCGCAAGCACGTAAAGTTTTGAATGCCGCAGCTTTAACTTATATCGCTGCCGCAATTGCTTCATTCTTAAGTGTTTTGCGTCTGATTTTAATTTTCAGCGGCAGAAGCCGAGACTAATAATGGACTGAATATAATATAATAGCGCCAAGTTCTTGTTGAAGAGAACTTGACGCTATTTTTATTTTACTTTTGTAGTTGTTCGATATAGTCTTTTAAAACATGGATAGTTTGTACGCAGTCCGATAATTCCGACCATTCTTCAGGGTTATGACTGATTCCTTTTTTACTTTGTACAAACAGCATGGCAGATGGAACGTGCCGACCAACAATCATTGCATCGTGTCCAGCTCCACTCGGTAAATAGTACGGTTTGATGCCTGATCTGCGTGCACTTTCAGCTAAAAGCGCCTGACGTTCTTTTGCGATTGGTACAGGAGGCACGTCATGCACACATTGATGCGCAAAGGTTACGCCTGTTTGTCTCTGGATATCTTGTCCGGTTTCAATAATTTTATTGACTAATTCCGTTCTTGAGTCAAAAGCAATATCTCTAATATCAACGAACAATATCACTTCCCCTGGAATCACGTTGGTACCATTTGGTTTAACTTGAAGATTTCCTACTGTTGCGACTGCTGTTTCATTAATTTTTCGAGGTAAGGTACTCACTCTTTGGATGAAGGCGCTGGCCGCAACCAATGCATCTTTCCGATCATCCATCGGCGTATTCCCAGCATGTCCTGCTAATCCAGTAAATACCACTTTTAACCAGTAAGGTCCTGCGATTCCTGTGACAATTCCCGTAGGCAGCTCTGCTTTTTCAAGTTTCTTTCCTTGTTCAATATGAACTTCCACAAACGTTTCTATTTCACTTAGATCTCTTCCCGCAGCACTGTATCCTTCTACGGTTAATCCTACATCTTGAATTACTTCACCGAATAAACGGTCATCATAATCTCTTCTCTTCAGAGTCTTTTCCATATCTGTATCTCCGACCATTGCTTCACTGCCCGTCAGCCCACCATTAAAACGGGACCCTTCTTCATCTGTAAAAATGACGACTTCATAAGGTTTTTCAGGTGTATAGCCGGTATCTTTCCATGCCTGCGCAACTTCTAATGCAGAGAGTACTCCAATTGTTCCATCAAAATGTCCACCGTTTGGAACAGTATCTACATGGGATCCACTCATGATTGCCGGTTTCTCAGGAGTTTTCCCTTCCATTCTTCCGAATATATTTCCGGCACCGTCTTCTGAAATAGAAAGCCCTGCTTCTTTCATCCACTCTATCACCCGGTCTTTCGCTTCTCTTTCCAGCAGTGAAAAACCTGGACGCTTGGCTCCCTCATCTTCGGTTAATCCAATGTTCGCCAAAACCGTTAATCTCTCAGCTAACCGCTCTCCTGAAACACCATGTTTGGAAAAAGACGCGTCATATGTCTTTAATAATCGTTCATCCAAATTTATGTATTGCTGTGTCATTCCAATCTCCCCATTTCTTTTGACTGAGTTAATTATATCATTCTCTTGTAAAAGAAAAAGTCGGACAGTCTGCATCGCTTCCTGAAAATAGCCTCTGTAGAAAAAGCAGTACTTTTTTAAGAAATCCATCTGCTCCTTTAAGCCGTTATTCGGCGACTTATTCTCTCGCTTCATATTTATCTCACTGAATTTCGCCTCTATTCGACGACTTATTTTCACGCTCCAAATTTATCTCGCTGTATTTTGCCTCTATTCGACGACTTATTCTCTTGCTCCAAATTTATCTTACTGAATTCACCCTCTATTCGGCACCTTACTCTCTTTCTCCAAATTTATCTCGCTGTATTCTCCCTCTATTCGACGACTTATTCTCATTTTCCAAATTTATCTCACTGTATTCTCCCTCTATTCGACGACTTATTCTCTTGCTCCAAATTTATCTCACTGTATTCTCCCTCTATTCGGCGACTTATTCTTTTTCTCTAAATTTATCTCGCTTAATCACGTTAAAAAGTTAAAAATCCCCTTCTTCACTCTGTTAAAGCGAAAAAGGAGATTTGATTTGATTTCAATCATTCATAGTACTTAACGTTCTGCTGTTTCAGCAAAAACGGTTGACCATTCATCACGTTTTGCCAGGAAGTCGCGGGCAACTTCTTTTGCGCCTTCAAGCGTATGGTGGGCAGCCCAGCCGCATTGCTTTTCATTGCTGGCAGGTACTTCGTCTGCTTCTAAGATGTCCTGCATCGTTTGTTCCAATACGTCTAGAATTTCATCATAATGCTCATGGTTCAATACTGTCAGATAAAAACCTGTCTGACAGCCCATGGGACCAAAGTCGATCACATAATCCGCATGATTGCGAATATGTTCTGCTGTCAAATGTTCTAGAGAGTGCACAGCCATCATATCCATGTGCTCTTTGTTCGGCTGCGAAAAGCGGACATCATACTTCACAATGACGTCTCCGTGAGCACCTGTTTTGCGGTCTGCTACTCTTACATAAGGGGCAGCGACTTTGTTGTGATCTAAATTAAAACTTTCTACATTCATCTTTTTTTCCGGCATATTCCTTCTCCTTTACTTCAATCCGTGATTCTATGATACTATATTTCTCAGATTATGCAATCTGCCTAAAAAGCGTCCTCATATCCAGAAGCGTCATAACTTTCTACCAAATCTTCATAAAATACAGCTTTTGAAGTTTGAATGTACGGAGACAGGAACAAATACCCTAGTCCAAAAGTAAACAGTGCAAGAATATGCCATCCGACAAAGCTGAGTTCTAAGATGAAAAGTCGTCCTTTGTTTCCTCTCATCAATTCTTTGCTTTCTGTAATGTAATCTATCGGAGACAAGTTTTCGCCGTTCTCTATGGCATCTTTATAAATGTAATAGGCTTGAGAATAGGCAAAATTAGCGATAATTCCCGGAATAATAAATAGAAAAGACCATAGAATTGTAAATACCCATGTAATAATAGCGATAGCCAGCACTTGGATCGTGTACCCTTTTCTGATGACACGAAAAGCATCACTTAAAGGTTCAATAGTGTAGTCGTTGTATCTTACTAAATCAAGCAAAGTATAGGCGATACTTGTCGTAAATAAAATCGTTGCTATATTGACTAAAATTTCCTTTATATCAATAAAAAATGAAAGCGAAAATTCAGATAGTTCTGCATCAGTGGGAGCACCCATACCAAATATTTCAAGCGTCTCCGTTATGCCTCCCGCAAACAACATTCCTATAACTACCGGTATAATGCTCAGCAGTGCAACATCTTTCCAGTTCCCGCTCAGTCGTTCTCTTGCTCTTCTTTTAATTTCCCCGGTTGGCAACATGCTTTTTTTCTCCTCCAGATAAACACAGTTATTTTAAGTGAAAAATGATTTAAATGAAACATTTGCATTTATTTTAATCTGATTTTCGTCCTGTATGATCTACGTTCGCAGGAGTGACAAAGTCTGTTTTTCCTGTTCTGACAAATACAGTTTTTTCATGTTCCTTAATATTGTTAAACAAATCTGCTCACCTTTTTCACCGAGAGAGACGGCTTCATTGAACCGAGATTTATACGCTTGCAGCAGTATTGTTTTGTGTTCAGGACTTGCAAGACCGATCCGCCAGGTAGCCTGTAAAATGGTGTCAGCAACTGCCCTGTTCTGATCATATGTCGCTTGCCAGATTTTTGGAAATACTGCTTCCATTTTGAATTCTGTGTCACTGATTGCTAAGTAAGACAGAAGTTGTCCTGCTTGTGCTCTCTGGTCTGCTTCAACAGATTCTAATTCAAAGACTAAGGTGTCCCATACTCTATAAACCCAGTCTACAGGGCGCTCCAATGACTCTAAGAGAAGCTGAAATGCCGTCATTTGACTACTGTGATCCGAACTGTTTAATAATTCAAATAACATCTTAGTTTCTTTATCCATGTCCTCATCCCTTTTTAAAACTTCGAATACTTATTTTGATACTTTCATCTTATCGTAGTTTTTTCAACGAGGACATCCTGCTTAAGACTGATTTTTATTGATATAATTGTTCAGATAGCTCAATTTGCTTTCGAAGTTCTTTATCCATTTTTTTTAATCGATTTTGCACGACAATAATTTGATCTTGCAGCGTGATTAATCCAGCAATATTGTTTTTGATCTTCGTATTATTACTAATATCGGAAAAGATATTATCGAAGAACACATCCATCGTTCGATGTCCGTTGGAAATAAACTCAAAATTGCTTTCCCATTCATATTCCACATCTTTCAGTTCTATCTGGTATCTTCTTAGTTCAGAGTCTACTTTAGCCATCAATTCTTCTGCTTTATCGATCTTATCGTATTTCATCATATCCGTAAAAAAACCGCCGCCCATCATGTCCATGGTGGACCAGTTCTGAGCTGACCTTAAATGTTCATGAGCAAATTCTATTCGGTCTAAAATACTTTCCCCTGCACGAAAGGCTTCTTCTACTTCAATTAACTGCTGGCGCCATTCCATGCGCTTCGCAGACTCTTCATTCAGCAACATCTGATATTCAGGATTGCTTGCGGCTAGCTGTTCTTTTAATTCTTCTAGTGCTTGTTTTGCCTGGGCAACTTGCAACTCCAACTTCGCATAGTTGGCTTTTTCTTCTTCCAGTTCTTCTGCTGCTTGATCAAGCTGATACCTCGCTTGAATCTGTTCCTGCTTTTCTTTTTCCATTCTTTTGTCCTGTGAACCGATAACGGAACGAACAAAGTGCGCAAAAGAGGGTTCTTCTATTTTTTCTAAGTCTTTTGTCTCCTCATTATAATGAACTTTCGCCTGTGCATATTTTTTACCACAAGTGTCTACATTTTTATCAGATGCTTCCAATTTTCTAAGTAGTGATGTGTATTTAGTTTGCAGGATTTCTAACTCTATCATTTTCTCTCTCCTCTATTCAGTTTCTCTTCTCTATGTAGGTGGAACTTACGCTCTCCATTATACCTGTCGCCCTTTTGAAATGCTACGGTCCTCGAAGAAGAATTTGTACAAAAAAACAAGCTGAGCACTCAAAAGAGAACCTCAGCTTGTTCTATTTGTTATTATTTTCCGATTTCAGCACGAACTACATCAGCAATGCGTTCAACGTAGCCTGTAACGGCTTCTTCTGTTTCTGCTTCGGCCATGACGCGCAGCAGTGACTCAGTCCCACTTGGACGAACCAGTACTCGTCCATTTCCATTCATTTCCGCTTCTACTTCTTCGATCACAGATTTGATAGCATCATTGTCCATAACGTTATGCTTATCTGTAACAGGGATGTTTACTAGTTTTTGCGGGAATGTTGTAACTTCTTCAGCTAATTCAGATAGTTTCTTACCTGTCTGCTTCATAACATTCAGTAATTGAATTCCTGTCAGTAATCCATCTCCAGTTGTATGGTAGTCCAAGAATACAACATGTCCAGACTGCTCTCCACCTAGATTATATCCATTTTTAAGCATTTCTTCTACAACATATCTGTCACCCACTTGGGTTTTAACAGATTCCAGATCATGTTGTTCAATTGCTTTATAAAACCCAATATTACTCATCACGGTTGATACAATAGTATTCTTTTTCAAACGGCCTTCATCATGCATGAACTTACCGCAGATATAAAGAATTTTATCCCCATCTACAATATTGCCTAATTCATCTACAGCAATCAATCGGTCCCCATCGCCATCGAAAGATAGTCCAACATCTGCCCCTTTTTCTTTAACAAATTCTGCTAAATGTTCTGGGTGAGTACTCCCGACACCTGCGTTAATGTTCAAACCATCTGGAGCAGCACCCGTCACATCGAAGTCTGTATCCAGATCAGCAAATAAGCGATTCAACAGTGGGCTTGCTGCACCATTTGCGCCATCCAGCGCAACATGCAGACCAGATAGATTTCCTGATATCGTTTGAG
Organism: Marinilactibacillus piezotolerans; assembly: GCF_900169305.1. Taxonomy (GTDB): domain Bacteria; phylum Bacillota; class Bacilli; order Lactobacillales; family Carnobacteriaceae_A; genus Marinilactibacillus; species Marinilactibacillus piezotolerans_A. The sequence goes on from NZ_FWDP01000002.1 coordinate 375,098, forward strand.
TTAAGAACTGAATGTATTTCAGCATTCCTTCTTTATACTCTTCAGATGTTCCTAAACCTTCTGCACTAGGACGCGGCAGAGTATCTTTTTCAGCATCGATCAATGCTTCAATTTCCTGCTCTTGATCATCTGATAATTTGAATCCGTCTGCACCGAAAAACTTGATTCCATTATCTTGAACTGGATTGTGTGAAGCAGAAATCATGACTCCAGCTGTGGCTCCTTGCTGACGGGTTAAGTAAGAAACGCCAGGAGTTGTCAATACGCCTAGTCTAAGCACTTCAGCCCCTACGGAAAGTAATCCTGCAATCAGAGCGTATTCCAGCATACGGCCGGAAACTCGTGTATCCTTTCCAACCAGCACGCGAGGTCTTTCATCTTCAGTATGCTGAGCTAACACATAACCGCCATATCTTCCAAGTTTAAAGGCCATTTCTGGTGTGAGTTCAGCATTCGCAATGCCTCTGACACCATCTGTTCCAAAATATTTTCCCATTCGTTTATATTCTCCTTTTTCAATCAGGTACGTTGACTTTATTCTGCTGAATTATCTCCGCTGGTTTCCTCTTCATTAGGGGAAACTCGAATCAAAACTTCCAACTCTTCAGGATCTGTTCCTGTTATTCCTTCAGGCAATGTCAACGGGACTGTCCGAATCGTTGACTCAGTAATGCCAGAGATATCTACATCAACCGAGAAATTGTTCAATGCTTCCAATGCGTCTGTTTCTCCTGTGACCGTTACATTTTCAGGCTGTCCCTGAGAGAATTCCAGGTTATAGTCGTAAGCATCATTTCCTGTACCGGTTTTTTTCAATACAATCGGAACTGTTCTCTGTGTTCCTTCAACCGGTACGGTAACTTCAATCTGCTGCGGATCGATATTGACGTTCAGCGGATCTCCAGATGCATTCAAGACCAGTACATTTAGTGTCAATTGTATATCTTCTGTAATGTCTGATTCTTCTGGTGCGACAACTACCATAACATCACTGATTTGTTCCATAGTCGATTCAGCACCTGACACTGTAACGATTTCTTCGGAAAGGACAGGTTCACCAGCCGTATATCCTTCCGCCAAATGTGCCGATTCATTAAATTCTGCTCTAACTTCAAATTCTTCTACTTGTTTCTGCTCTACAGTCAGTGTAAATTCCGAAGGACTGATTGAATAATCCAGCTGATTGCTCAATCCTTCTGCTTCTAACTGAACTTCGTGGGTACCCGGTCCAAGTTCATTCAGATCAGGCGTTACAATACTGAAGTTTTGTGTCGCTAAAGTCTGAGTTAAAATGGCTTGCGGGCCTTCCAGTCTAATCGTTGCCGTTTCTGGGATTCCAGACACAAAATACTGTTCCCGATCAACATTGATGTCGATCGGCATATTTGCAATGACTTCAGATCCGGTAATACTCGCCCCATCTGTAGGGTTTGTAGATAAGTTTCTAGATTCTTCTTCATAATATACAAATGAAAACAGCAGAATGGCAAAAAACAACGCCACGCCCCGTGTAAACCACTTACTATCTAAATTCCATTTCACTTGCCAGACACTCCTTTCCGCACCGATTCAATGATCTGCTGGATCGGTCCTTGTGTCTCTTTCTCCTTCTCAGTCATAACGAGTTCTTTGTTTAGGTACTCCACAACGTCATTACTGCTCATTTCTGTAATTAGATTTCCGTTTCTAGAAATGCTGATTTCACCAGTTTCTTCAGATACAATTAACGTGATGGCATCTGTCACTTCTGATAATCCAATTGCTGCCCGGTGCCTTGTTCCCAATTTTTTAGGGATGGCCGGACTTTCAGATAATGGGAGATAACTTGCAGCAGTAGCTACTTTGAAATCCTTAATGATGACTGCCCCATCGTGCAAAGGTGTATTAGGAATAAAAATATTGATCAGCAGTTCAGATGAAATCTCTGCACCGATCGGGATTCCCGTTTTGATATATTCGTCCAGCCCACTTTCCATTTCAATCGATATTAATGCTCCGATTCTCCGTTTACTCATATACTGGATAGACTGCGCCAAACTGTCGACGACCATTTCGCTTGGATTGCTTTTCTTTCTTCTTCCGAATAAATACCCTCTGCCTAGATGTTCCAACCCTCTCCGCAACTCCGGCTGGAAGATAATAATCAAGGCAAGCGCAGACCACTGTATCACAAAATCTACAATAAATTCAGTTGTATTCAACTGGAGCACCATGCTGAAAAGTTTCAGTAATAAAATCACACCGATTCCTTTCAACAACTCAACTGCTCGCGTTCCTCGTACAATCTTAATTAATTGATAGATAAAAAAGGCTACAATGATAATGTCTACGATATTGATTCCGGTTCTCAAGGTAAAGAATTGAGACCAGTCAAAGTTTCTTATAAAATCAAAGGGCATGAACGTCACCTCCTAATTCTAAACATGCACGAAATTAGTATATCACATCTATTCGCTTTAATCGTATGTTACTTGGAAATTTATCACAAATCCATCATGAATCTGTTCATTAAAAAAAGCTGTATAGCAGACGCTACACAGCTTTTTGAGACTGGGCTACTAGGATTCGAACCTAGGGAATGACGGGATCAAAACCCGCTGCCTTACCGCTTGGCTATAGCCCAATAGTAATAATGGAGGGAGTAGGATTCGAACCTACGAACCCGAAGGAGCGGATTTACAGTCCGCCGCGTTTAGCCACTTCGCTATCCCTCCGTCAATTCTTGAAATTCTATCAATGCCGGCTAAAGGATTTGAACCCTCGACCCACTGATTACGATTCAGTTGCTCTACCAACTGAGCTAAGCCGGCGTACTTTTACAGCAGCGAGACTTATATAAAATTTCAAGATCTAAATGACCCCTACGGGATTCGAACCCGTGTTACCGCCGTGAAAGGGCGGTGTCTTAACCGCTTGACCAAGGGGCCATATCTTTTCTGTACTTTTTGAGCACAAGATATATTGTATTATGAAATGCCCCCATTGTCAACACCATTTATATTTTTTTTATTTTTTCTATTCATCACTGTTGATATCCTGATATTTATCCGGTTTGCGGGCAAATAGATCAACGACATATGGACAAACGGCTTTGACTTTTTTATCTTCTTTTTTCATTTCTTCGACTACTCTATCGACTAATTGTTCCGCTATCCCTTGACCTCTTAATGAAGGGTCAACAAATGTATGATCAATGGCTGCTAGATTTTGCTCTGGATCTGGAACATACGTTACTTCAGCGAGCAGCTGTCCATTTTTTTCTTTATAAAATCGATTTTCTCCTTTTGTAAAGTCCATTCCGTTTCCTCCTACTTTATTTATATCCATTCTAATATATCATAAATGAATGGTTAACCGCTTTTATTTTGTTTTTAGGTAAATTCAACTTTCTAATTTCTCTTTTTCTCTTCTTGATGTATGGATAAAAAAAGAAAATTAAATGTCAATTCGATACATTATTCTAATATAAATTTAATTTTATTTTCTGATTTTTTTCTCAAATGACTTAAATATATCGATAAAACGCTTTAAATAAAGTTTTTTTTGATAATTTCTTTAAACCGTTTGACATTGAAAAAAAGAAGAGTAAACTGATAATGCTAGGGACACTAAAGGCTTTTTTACTTACTAAAAGAGAGGGAATGCTGCATGTCTGAAATGAGAAATAATCAAAAAGTTATGGCTGTGCTGATTCTGAATAAAACAGAACTGTTAGATGAGCTGTTACTCGAACTTACAAATGTAGGCGTTGATTCTGCTACAGTTTTAAACTCTGTTGGAATGGCTCAACAATTATCGAAAGTAGAAGAAACAAGAATTCTTTCTACACTGCGTCCATTACTGATATCTGATCATTCTGAAAATAAAATGATTTTTTCTATTGTCAATGAATCGCAAATTGAAACAATCCGTAAAGTCGTCACTGAAGTCATTGGAGATCTGTCTGAACCGGACACTGGTGTTCTATTCGCCGTTCCAACCATCTTCACTGAAGGGCTGCACTAATGAACATCACTCGGGAAAGGAAAGTATAAATTGGAACTTAATACCTTGTTTTATGTGGCCCTCCTTTTGATTGTAGGGTCTTTGTTTGGGCATCTTGCTGCTTTAATTAAATTACCGACTGTAACAGGCTATATCTTTGGAGGCCTTTTGCTCGGACCATCTTTTTTTCACATTGTCCCTGAAACAGTCCTTGAAAGTATGGATGTCGTCTCTGAAGTATCTTTAGCTTTTATATCTTTTACGATCGGACTATCTTTCAAAGCAAGTTACTTGAAAAGAGTTGGCGTTACCCCTCTTTTTATAGCAGCTTTCGAATCAACTTTAGCAGCCGTTTTAGTGGCTGGATCGTTGCTCTTTATCGGAACAGATCTGCCATTTGCTTTAATTATGGGTGCGATCGCTGCTGCAACGGCTCCTACCTCTATCTTACTGGTTATGAAGGAATATAGAGCAAAAGGCCCAGTTTCAGAAACCCTTAAAAGCGTCGCCGCTCTAGATGATGCTACTGCTTTGATCTTATTCGGATTTTGTTCTACCGCTGTTCAGATTCTTGTGAATACTTCGGGAGAAGATATCAATCTTTTAACTTCTATCGTTCAACCATTTTTTAGTGTGTTCCTATCACTGTTTATTGGAGCGGTTACTGGTTTAATTATGAAATACCCATTGAAGTATTCCAAAACTGCTGGACAAAAGTTAACATTTTTATTAGCTTTTGTATTCCTTACAAGCAGCCTTGCTGTTGGTCTTGGAGTGTCAGAACTATTGGCTGTTATGATGACCGGAACTGTATTGACCAATATTTCTTCAGATGCTCCTCAAATGGGAGAATTTTCTGATCGTATTACACCGCCAATCTTTCTAATGTTCTTTGTGATTGCCGGGGCTCAATTAGACATTCACTTGATTCCTGCTGTGGGATTGATTGGAATCATGTACACGATTTTCCGTATCATCGGTAAGTTTACAGGCGCTTATATCGGCTCAATGATTATGAAAACCCCTAAAGTAGTTAGAAATTACTTAGGCTTCATGCTCCTTCCTCAAGCTGGGGTAGGAATTGGTCTGATTGCAATCTCAGCAGGTATTTTGCCTGAATATGCCGATCAGATCAGAACCGTTGTCTTAAGTGCTACCTTACTTTATGAATTTTCCGGTCCAGTCATTACCAAACTGGTTCTGCGTAAAACTGGAGAAATCGGAACCATTCCAACCAATGTTCAAGAAGTTGTATAATTCCATATGACGATTTAAAAGGGTTACCTTTGAGACATCACTCAAAGGCAACCCTTTTTTTACAGATAAAATAGTTTATCAAATGATAACATACCGGTGGATCCGTATTCTACTCCCATAAAATCTTGATGGATCACACCACGCAGATAAGTTGAATAGATAGGCAGAAAGGCTGCTTCTTCAATCAGTGACTGCTCGATTTGCTGTAACGCTGCACTTCTCTGTTTCCTGCTGTTTAGTTCAAAACTGCTGTATAGCTGCTTTTCCAGGTCAGGCATATTCTGATACAGATATCTAAAAGGGCTATCTTCAGATAATAAAAACGTATAAAAACGATTCGTTAATGAAGGATTGATCGTTGTTCCAGTATAAATCAAATCAGCCTTCGACAAATGCTGGTTGAGCGTTTCAAACGGCACATTCAAGACCTCTATCTGAATTTCCTTAACCGCCAATTGCTCCTTGATCCATTGAACATCAGCTGTATTCGGCTCTAATTGATAAGTAAGCAAGGTTAACTGAACAGGTCTTCTCAATGAAAAAGACGACCCTTCTAGTTGTTCATTATCATCCTGATGTTCCTGATGCTTATTGAGCAAAGTTTCTACTGCTATGTCCCTTGGATAGCCCAGATCCTTAATTAACTTCTGTTTGTCTATTGCCTCATATACCATTTTTCTAAATGCCTTTTGCTGTTGCAAACCCGGTTTATTCATATTCCAAATTAGACAAGTTGACTTTAATGCCTTGCTGTTTACTATGTTAAAGGACTGCAGATTAGAGGCATTTAAAATAAATGGCAGATATTCAAAATCATCTTGTCCACCCTAATGTGATTTTAAATACTTTTCAATGCAGTCGGTGTAATTGTTTATTCATCAGCAACAACTTATTGTCCCCTGTAGAATCAGGATTTTTAGGAAAATCCTACACAGCTTTTGCCTTATTGCTTTCCGTCTTTATATTGAAAGAGCGTTTCACAAAAAGAGAAGGATTTTAGATGTTCATGATGCTAATAGGAATCTTTCTTTTTATGTATCGAGGTGGTTCGTTATTCGTCCATCCTCTAGGAATTTTATTTGCTTTTGTGTATACTTTCTTTTTTGCATTAACCAATATCTATATCAAACAGCAGCTCTCAGCTTATAAAGAATCAAATTCAATACTCTTTACCAATAACTGTATTACACTGCTGTTCGTCATTATATACAATGGACTCACTACTACTGATTTCGCAATATCCTTTTCTATACCCAGTATAGGCTTAATCGTCCTGTCTTCTCTCTGCACTGGTTTATTTGGTACGCTGCTCTTATACGAAGCTCTAAAACGGCTGAAATTCTCTACAGTCACTGTTACTCGCTCGTTTAGCCCATTGATCTCTGCAGTAATCGCCTATCCTTTTTATCCGGTCGCTCTTTCCTTACCCAGCTTACTGGGCGCTGCACTCATTATTGCTTCTATCCTCTTACTATCCATAAAAAATAGACTTCCAGTTTATTTACTTTTATTTACTGTGGTCTATAAAGTTCTTATATACAGTAAAAAGGCAGCGTCACAGGACGCTGCCTCTGAATTGGCACCTATAGATTTCACTAATCAGTATAATCAAATTCAATGTTGTGACAACTTCTAAAAAGTCTCTTACTTGATTAAACGCTGCGTTTTCAGAGTCACAATTTTACCTTCTACAGTACAAAAAAGCAGCGCCCATAATATAGACGCTGCCTTAAGAAAGCCACTTACCGGGCTTGAACCGGTGACCTCATCCTTACCATGGATGCGCTCTACCTGCTGAGCTAAAGCGGCTTGCTATTATTTCATTGCAATGAAAAACTCCGCAAGCAGGGCTCGAACCTGCGACAACGCGATTAACAGTCGCGCGCTCTACCAACTGAGCTATTGCGGAATCAAAAATAAAAACTATAAAAAAAGAGCTGCACGGCAACGTCCTGCTTTCACAAGGGGAAACCCCTCACTATCCTCGGCGCTGGGAAGCTTAACGGCTGTGTTCGAAATGGGAACAGGTGGATCCTTCCCGCCATCATTACCGCACAATGACTCTTTTCTGTTGTAAGAGAACCTTGTTCTCTGAAAACTAGATAGCTGACCTTTTTCACTCACATGTTAGACAACACCGCATACGCTTAGACCAACAT
>NZ_FWDP01000001.1 GCF_900169305.1 Marinilactibacillus piezotolerans
GTGAATGAACCTTGTTCATTCGATAGTTGTCTTGATCCATAAAGAATCGAAGACCCCTGCACATTTGGTTGTTTTACTTTGTTCAGTTTTCAAAGATCTACTGTATTCATGGTGTTCCAATGTTTGTTGCCTCGTTATCAGCAACTTTTATATCATACCATGTTGTCGTTTCGCTGTCAACAACCATTTTGAAATAAGTTGTTTTAATCAATCTATCGATTAGTTGACTTCGTAATCAGCAACCTATTTATCATAACACGGTATCGATTATTCGTCAACAACTTTTTTTTAAATCTTTTCAATCGATTGAATCGATCGTTTGCTGTCTTTATCAGCAACCTTTGTATAATATCATCTTTTTGCGGTCGACGTCAATACTTAATTTCACTTTATTTAAATATAGCTTTCGTTATTTTTTAGTACGTTTGATTGTCATCTGGGTTATAAGCTGCACGCGGCTTTTTCTCTTTATACACTTTATACAATGGTTGGCTTGTTAAGCATTTATAAGCGCTAATTGATGGACAACTGTTTCTGCTCGCCATCATTATTTATTATCCTTTTAGTGCATACTTCATTATACTATTGAGAAATAATTTTGTGTTGCAACGATATCTTCTCGTGGCAACATCTACTTGCATTACAACTTTAACCACTTTGTTCATTTGTATTGAGCATCGCTTACTATATTATTATTTTCAGAAGATTATAGCAGAATTTATATAAACCGTAAATTGTTATGCACTCAATAAACAATTCACATTGCTATTAACTGGTTACGCTTCATTTAAACAACCTGGGACTAACCCTAAATAAAGTTGTATTCACTAGTATGTCTATTGGTCATTTGATTTATACTGAACTTTTTTATGTGCTTGCAATCCTTACATGTTATAGCCGCTTAACTACCTTTACTTATGGCATTTGATAATTACATAGTTTACTACAAAAATTTATATCCTGCGTTTTTGTTTTTCACAATGCTGATACTACTAATTTACTTATGCTTAATATAAAAAATTATCTTATGTGTAATTTGCTTTTTACAAATCATCCTTTCTCTATAGTGGAAAACAAATTCCTTTTTATTCTTACCTAACTTTGCTGCTTATTATCATCTGTGACAAGATCACTTTACTTTTACACGCGACAGCGTCATATTATAATTCCTCTTTTAGACTTTTTCAGCTCATTCTTTGTAGATCATGGTTTAAACTCAGCATTCACTCTAATTACTATTGCCTAACACAGGGGGTAAAGTTAGTTCATATCACTCACAGACTCCTATCATCTTGTTGCCCCCTATCTTTTCTTTCTCCTCTGCTGTTCAATCTATACTTAGGCCTCTCACTAAACTAACAATAAGTGTATTTGTTAGATCATTATTGATTTTAATGGAAAAAGGAGCACATTAAAATGGCATTCACTAAAAATAACTCTGTAAAACACTTAAATGATTCTATAACATCTAATATTGACAGAATGAATACAGCAGCGTTTAAGTGAGCCAGTTATAGACCTAGTAAGTGTCCTTGTAGACTGGTTAATTGTAAAGCACAGATTTTATAAATAAAACTCATGTACCTATATTCTGCAAAGAAACTAGATATCTATAGCAAAATGTTTCTATTAGCGATTCATTAACCCTTCTTATACACTGCACAGCGTCGTAACAAAGAAATAATTAAAAGCATATGTATTAAAAATAACATTCAACCATGCACTCCAAAAATATATTAAAGTCCTCATTGATAAAAACAGTTTTCGCCTAAACAACGATGTGGGTGAGATTTCATTGATTTATGCATATTCCTTTAAAGTAATATGGATCAAAGCTAATATTCTCAAGAAAAATCGACTTACTTTCATAGTTTACCTTTGATGGTCTTTTTAGACAGTTGAGTTAATGTGATAAATGAGTCTTGGATATTCAGTAGATTTTCAATACCACATGGCTGAAGCAAGGTAGTTTCCTCCTATAGACTCTATATGGTAATGGTAACTATTGTCTATTAGAGAATCTCGCTTGTTTCATTTTACATAAAATGATGTTGGCGTATTCTCACCACTCTTAACCAAAAAAAGGAGCCTAGCTACTCCAGCTAAGCTCCTTCAACATCAGTTGACTATAAACAAAAAAAGGGTATAAAAAAAACTCCGCAAGCAGGGCTCGAACCTGCGACAACGCGATTAACAGTCGCGCGCTCTACCAACTGAGCTATTGCGGAATCAAAAATAAAAACTATAAAAAAAGAGCTGCACGGCAACGTCCTGC